>NZ_JAUEDK010000031.1 GCF_030385785.1 Crenobacter oryzisoli | reverse complement strand
GGAGATGTAATGGACGCCTCCCTCCTGCCCGAAGGTGACGACGGCGGTCTGCAGAACGACAGGAGCCCTCGCAATACCTGACGGCATCTAAAGTGCCAAAGTGGTGGTGTAGCAACAACCACAAACGGTAAGGAGGGCTCGATATGAAGATTACGACATTCGGTCTGGACCTGGCAAAGCGGGTTTTCCAACTGCATTGGGTGGATACCGCTACCGGTGAAATCTGCCGCCGGCAAGTGAAACGGGCGCAACTGAACGAGTTCTTCGCCAACCGGGAAACGTCGGTGATCGCGATGGAGGCCTGCGGCAGTGCGCACTACTGGGGCCGGCTGTTCCAGGAGCTTGGGCATGAGGTCAGGCTGATTCCCGGGCAGTTCGTCCGTCCGTTCGTGAAGAGCAACAAGACCGACGCAGCCGATGCGCAGGCGATCTGGGAAGCGGCGCAGCGGCCAGGGATGAAGTTCGTCGCGCTCAAGAGCGAAGGCCAGCAAAGCGTGCTGATGTTGCACCGGATGCGCGAGCAGTTGGTGAAGATGCGGACGATGCAGACTAACCAGCTACACGGGCTGTTGTACGAGTTCGGAGCCGAGCTGCCAAAGGGGCGACACAAGGCGCTGGAGCGGATTCCTGATGAGCTTGCGCGGCTGGAAGACACGTTGCCAGTGATGGTGATCGAAGCGATCCGTAGCCAACTACAGCGAATTGAGACATTGGGCCAAGACATCGCCGAGCTTGAGCACAAGCTGGCGGTGTGGAAGAAGGAAGATGAAGCAGCCAAACGACTGATGGCCATTCCGGGTGTCGGCTTGCTCACCGCAACAGCGGCGGTAGCAATGATTGGGGATGCCAAGACATTCAAGTCTGGGCGCGAGTTTGCCGCCTTCCTCGGCCTGGTGCCACGCCAGAGCGGCACCGGCGGGCGAGTGAAGTTGCTGGGGATCAGCAAGCGCGGTGATGTGTATCTGCGCACGCTGCTGATTCATGGCGCCAGGGCAGTGGCGACGCATCAGAAGGTGCGCGATCCCTGGCTGGACCAGTTGCTGGCGCGACGACCGTTCAATGCGGCGGTGGTAGCGCTGGCCAACAAGATGGCACGAACGATCTGGGCGCTGTTGGCCCATGGCCGGACGTATCAAACGGACTACGTGGCCAAGGCCGCGTAAAAGATTAACGAACCCTTTAGGAGGTGGATCGCTGAAAGGTTGCGCAGGTTGATGTGCGCTTGATGGCAGAACAGGTCGGACCGTGGGGAAGTAAGCCTGAATGATGGCCAGTCCTTCGAGGACTCCAAGGAGATGAGGCCTTCCCCTGCGAATTCCATCAGGGCCAGCAGACTCCGAGTCTGCAATAAAGGCCGGATATAAGTCTGCAGCCAGATCTCGAAGCCCGCATCGAACATCGCTTGCCAAGCCGGGAGGCGTCCATATAAGTCATCATGAAACGCGGTCTGTGTGCCGCCGAGGTGGAACGGGAGGTCGTGGGAAGGGGCGATTTCACGGGTGCCCGCAATGCTACCCTGGCGGTAGCTAGGCATCTGGGCTGGCGGCTATGAAAAAATGGATAGGCTATCCTCGGCATAGTGTGATCGAGACTATCCTTAGTGGCGCTTCATATTACGGGGTGGGGAATGGCAGCTCGCCAGTCTGTGCGTTAGGCGGCGAGATGCCGGTGAGCTGTGCCATTCTGAATACGCTCAACCGGCTGGGTCTGAAGGTGGCGGTTGCACTTGCCTGAAGTCCATTTGGGCCGGGGCCGCCTACCGGCAAAGTAATTAACAACGCCGCGTTTGATCTTGCCGCTCGCCTTCACTATCTAGAAACGGAAGAAGAGGATATGTACATCAAAAAAAGTCATTTACCGGCATTTTCACTGGCGACAATACTTTCCCTCTCCACGCTGTTTGCCTCGGCGGCAGAAACAGGGGTGACAGCAGGTCAGGTTGTGTCCGCCTTGGAGGGCACTTTCGGCGTTCACGCGGGAGAACGGCGCAATCACATCAAGGGGAGCTGTGCAGCTGGTGAATTCATTGGCGCACCGGTTGCACGCGACTATACCCGCTCAGCGCTCTTTTCGGGCAAGCCCCTGCCGGTAATCGCCCGCTTTTCCTTGGCCGGCGGCAATCCCAAAGTGCCGGATACCGCAAAGAGTGCTCGAGGCATGGCCTTGGAATTCCGGCTGCCTGACGGCAAGTTGCAGCACATGACCATGTTGAATACGCCTATGTTCGGCGCGGCGACACCACAAACATTCTTCGACGACATTGTTTCCAAAAAACCTGACCCGGTAACCGGCAAGCCTGATCCAGAGAAAATCAAGGCATTCAGGGCAAGCCATCCAGACAGCTTGCCCCAGGCAGACTACTTGGACAAAAACAACCCTCCGGTTAGCTGGGCCAATAGCAGCTACTTTGGCATTCACACGTTCAAGTTCGTGAATCAGGCCAATAAGACCACGTTGGTCCGTTGGCGGTTTGTTCCGCAAGACGGTGAGAAACGCTTGTCCGATGATGAACTCAAGTCCTCACCCCCCAATTTCCTGGAACAAAGGCTGATCGACCGAGTCAAGCAGGGGTCTATTCGCTGGGACATGATCCTGACCATCGGCGCCCCCGGCGATCCCGAAAACAATCCGACCTTGTCCTGGCCCTCCAACCGCAAGGAGGTCAAAATCGGTACATTGACCATTGCCTCCGTCACATCGCAGAAAGGTGCGGAATGTGAAAGGATCAATTTCGATCCTCTCGTAATGGCGGACGGGATTGAGCCGACGAACGATCCGATCCTGCTTTTTCGCTCTCCCGCCTATGCAATTTCATTTGGCAAGCGGCTAAGCGGCAAATAAAAATGATGGACTTCCTGTTGTGTGGCGTACTGCACTTGGCAGTGGCCGGCCTCAACCGGCGTCTGCGTCTGCGTCCATGATCTGGCTTGCGGCCGGCTCGGCAGCGGCCGGCCGCTTGCGGTACAATCGTCCGATTACTCTTTTCGCCTCCTTTTTTGACGATGAGCACGGAAACCAACGCGCCGGTAATCAGCAACTTCATTCGCAACATCATCGACGACGATCTGGCCACGGGCCGCCGCAACTCGGTGGTGACGCGCTTCCCGCCGGAGCCGAACGGCTTCGCCCACATCGGCCACGCCAAGGCCATCTGCATCAACTTCGGCCTGGCCGAGGACTATAACGGCCTGTGCAACCTGCGCATGGACGACACCAATCCGGAAAAGGAATCGGAAGAGTTCGTCGAGGCGTTCAAGCAGGACATCGCCTGGCTGGGCTTCCACTGGAACGGTGAGGTGCGCTACGCCTCGGATTACTTCGACCGCCTGTACGACTACGCGATCGAACTGATCAAGGCCGGCAAGGCCTATGTTGACGACCTGACGGCCGAAGAAATGCGCAAGTACCGCGGCGGTCTGACCGAGCCAGGCAAGAACAGCCCGTACCGCGACCGCAGTGTGGAAGAGAACCTCGATCTGTTCACTCGCATGCGTGAGGGTGAGTTCCCGGACGGCAGCAAAACGTTGCGCCTGAAGATCGACATGGCCTCGCCCAACATCAACCTGCGCGACCCGGCCATCTACCGCATCCGCCGCGTGCATCACCACCGCACCGGCGACAAGTGGTGCATCTACCCGATGTACGACTACACCCACTGCATCTCCGACGCCATCGAGGGCATCACCCACTCGCTGTGCTCGCTGGAGTTCGAAGACCACCGTCCGCTGTACGACTGGGTGCTGGACAACATCAGCATCGGCAACCACCCGCAGCAGATCGAATTCTCGCGCCTGGAACTCTTGTACGCGCTGACCTCCAAGCGCAAGCTGCAGGCGCTGGTGAACGACGGCCTCGTCACCGGCTGGGACGACCCGCGCATGCCCACCATCGCCGGCATGCGCCGCCGCGGCTACAGCCCGGCCGGCATCAAGCTGTTCGCCCAGCGCATCGGCGTGTCGAAGAGCGAGAACATCATCGACATGACCATCCTGGAAGGCGCGGTGCGCGAGACGCTGGAAAACGACTCGCCGCGCGTGATGGCCGTGGTCAACCCGCTGAAGGTGACGCTGACCAACTACGATGAGGCTGTCACCGCCAGCCGCAGCGCGCCGTTCCACCCGCACCACCCGGAGTTCGGCGAGCGTGAAGTGCCGATTGCCCGCGAGATCTGGATCGAACAGGACGACTTCGCCGAAGTGCCGCCGCCGAAATGGCAGCGCCTTACCGCCGGTGGTGAAGTGCGTCTGCGCTACTCCTACGTGATCAAGTGCGACGAGGTGGTGAAAGACGCTAACGGCGAGATCGTTGAGCTCAAGTGCTCGATCGACCACGACACCCTGGGCAAGAACCCGGAAGGCCGCAAGGTCAAGGGTGTGATCCACTGGGTGTCGGCAGAGCACGCAATCGAGACCGAGGTGCGCTGGTACGACCGCCTGTTCACCGAGCCGCGCCCTGACGCGGTGCGCGGCGAGGACGGCGACTATGTCGACTTCCGCCAGTTCGTGAACCAGGAGTCGCTGAAGCTGGTGCCGGCCTTCGTGGAAGCCTCGGTGCTGCAGGCGGCGCCGGAGTCGCGCTTCCAGTTCGAGCGCCTCGGCTACTTCGTCACCGACCGCTACGAGCACCAGCCGGGCGTGAAGGCGGTGTTCAACCGCACCGTCGGCCTGAAGGACAGCTGGAGCAAGTAAGCGCCACTGGGTACCCCTCCTGGCGTTGTTGCCCGGTCTCGCCGTACTTTGCGTACTGTCTTCGGCCGGACGCTTGGCCAAGACCGCTGCGCTGGAGTGAGCAGAGGCTCTGGCTGGAGGGGGTAATATTATGAAGAAGCGGGCCGCGGGCCCGCTTTTTTCATGCCGGTTTCTCCCTGTTCACCGGGGGAGTGAGCTGCCGGCGGTTCCGGCGGCTTGACAGGCTCTGTTAGAATGATTTTTTACCGACCCATATCAGACTGTTCACCATGCTGACCCTGTTCAACACCCTGTCCCGACAGAAAGAAGTCTTCAAACCGATCGAGCCCGGCAAAGTGCGCATGTACGTTTGCGGCATGACGGTGTACGACTACTGTCACCTGGGGCATGCACGCATGATCGTGGTGTTCGACATGGTCAGTCGCTGGCTGCGCGCTGCGGGCTACGACCTGACCTATGTGCGCAACATCACCGACATCGACGACAAGATCATCCGCCGTGCCGCCGAGAACAACGAGCCGATCGAGGCGCTGACCGGCCGCTTCATCGCCGCGATGGACGAGGACTTCGAACGCTTGGGTGCCCTCAAGCCCGACCACGAGCCGCGCGCCACCGCCTACGTGCCGGGCATGATCGCGATGATCGAGCAGCTGATCGCCAAGGGCAAAGCCTATCCGGCCAGCAACGGCGACGTGTACTACGCGGTGCGCGAGTTCAAGGGCTACGGCAAGCTGTCCGGCAAGTCGCTGGACGACCTGCGCGCCGGCGAACGCGTCGACGTCGACCCGTACAAGCGCGACCCGCTCGACTTCGTGCTGTGGAAATCGGCGAAGCTGGGCGAACCGTCCTGGCCGAGCCCGTGGGGCGAGGGCCGTCCGGGCTGGCACATCGAGTGCTCGGTGATGAGCGAACAGCTGCTGGGCGAACACTTCGATATCCACGGCGGCGGCGCCGACCTGCAGTTCCCGCACCATGAGAACGAGATTGCCCAGTCCGAAGGCGCGCACGATCACCCCTTCGTCAACTACTGGCTGCACAACGGCTTCATCCGCGTCGACAACGAGAAGATGTCCAAGAGCCTGGGCAACTTCTTCACCATCCGCGAGGTGCTGGAGAAGTACGATGCCGAAGTGGTGCGTTTCTTCATTCTGCGCGCGCACTATCGCAGCCCGCTGAACTACTCGGACGCACACCTGGACGACGCCAAGGGTTCGCTGACCCGTCTCTACACCGCGCTGAAGAACGTGCCGGTGACGGGCGAAGTGAAGGTGGATTGGGACGCGCCGCAGTCGCAGTGCTTCAAGGCCGCGATGGACGACGACTTCAACACCGTCGAGGCGATGGCGGTGCTGTTCGAGCTGGCCGGTGAAGTGAACCGCACCCACTCGGTGGAGCTGGCCGCGCAACTGAAGGCACTTGGCGGCGTGCTCGGCCTGTTGCAGCGCGACCCGGTGGCCTTCCTGCAGGACGGCGTGGCCGGCGAGGCCGGGCTGAGCGCCGAGGCGATCGAAGCCTTGATCCAGGCGCGCAAGGACGCGCGCGCCGCCAAGAACTGGGCAGAGTCGGATCGCATCCGCGACGAACTGCACAATAGCGGCGTGATCCTCGAGGACGGCGCGCAAGGCACTACCTGGCGCCGTGCATGATCTGCCTATTGGCCGGCGCTTGCCAAGTGCCGGCCGGGCGAGGATAATGCTCCACTCCCAAGCAGTGCAGGCACAACCCCTGCACCCGTTTACATAAAGGAAGCGAAATGAAAGCTGGTATCCACCCGGAATACAACGAAGTTGCCGTGACTTGCTCGTGCGGCAACCAGTTCACCACCAAGTCGACGATGGCCAAAGACACCTTCCATATCGAAGTGTGCTCGCAATGCCACCCGTTCTACACCGGTAAACAGAAGATTGTTGACACCGCCGGTCGCGTGGACAAGTTCAAGCAAAAATACGGCAACATGTTCAAGCGCTAATCCCGCGGACATGGACCGAAAAAGGCAGCTGCGGCTGCCTTTTTCGTTGTTGCGCGCGGCCGAACCAAAAGGCAGAGGCCGCGTCTTAGGGTTGCAGAAAGAAACCCTTGCTGCCGGCGCGTTGACGCAGGCAGCACAAGTTGTAATGTTGGTGCCGAGAGGGTTTAGCTTCGCACAAATGCGGCGAAGCCTCTTTTGTTAGCCGCTCTTGGTGCGTAGCGCATGCGCTGCCGGTATCCTTACTCCCATGCTCACGTATACCCCCCCGCAGGACCCCAACCTCGCCAAGCCGACTGAGAAGCCTTGGCTGCTCTTGTTGCTGACGTTCATCTGGCTATGGCCGGGCATCATCGGCCACGATCCGTGGAAGCCGGTCGAGCCGTTCGCCACTGCGGTCGTGCAGGGCATGCTCAGTACGCATAATTGGCTGTTGCCGACCACGCAGGGTGTGCCGCACCTGAATTCGCCGCCGCTCTACTACTGGGTCGCCTCGGGTTTTGTGAAGCTGTTCTCGCCGTGGCTGTTGACGATGCCGGATGCGGCAAGGCTCGCCACGCCGTTCTTTATGGCGATCGCACTGACGCTGATGGGCGGGGCGGGGCGGCTGCTGATCGGCCGTCGCCACGGTCGTAGCGTGGTGATGATCCTGATCGGCTGCATCGGCCTGATCACCACCGGCCACCAGATGAACCCGATTGTCGCCGGTTTTGCCGGTTTCGCTGCGGCGTTCTACGCGCTGGCGCTGGCCTTGACCTCGCCCGGCCTGGCTGGTGCGATCTTGGGTGTGGGGTTGGTGGTCACCTTCCTGTCGACCAGCCTGCTGGAAGTCGTGCTGATCGCCAGCGTCGCGGCGTTGTTGCCGGCATTCTCGGCCTGGCGTAACAAGAGCTATGCGATCACGCTGATTCTGGCGCTGCTGATTGCGGTACCGTTGGCATTGATCTGGCCGATGGCGTTTGCGAAGGCGCATCCGGCCGAGTTTCAGCAATGGTGGCATTACTTTGCGCTGGGGCCGCTCAACGGCATCGGCCATATCCAGCTGTTCCACCAGATGGGCTATTACCCCCAGGTGGTGTTCTGGTACTGCTTTCCTGCCTGGCCGCTGGCGGCCTGGGCGCTGCATCGCCGCCGCGAGCTGAACAGCCCAGTGTTGCAGCTTCCGCTGATGTTCTTCGCGGTGGTGTTGATCCTGTTGACGCTGTCCGACCGGCAGGCGCCGGAATACGCGATGCCGTTGCTGCTGCCGATGGCGGTGCTGGCGGCGGTGGAGCTCGACACCCTGAAGCGCGGTGCTGCTGCGCTGTTCAACTGGTTCGGGCTGATGACTTTCGGTTTCTTCGGCCTCCTGGTGTGGCTGGGCTGGCTGGCAATGAACTTCGGCTGGCCGGCCAAGTTGGCTGAACGCTCGGCGTACTTCAGTCCGTATTACCAGCCGCAGGTGTCGGCCTTTGCCGCGGTATGTGCGCTGATCGCCTCGTTGGTGTGGGTCTGGGCGGTGACCCGTCGTAATCTGCGCGGTCGCCAGGCGGTGACCAACTGGGCCGCGGGCATCACGCTGTTGTGGGGGCTGGGGCTGACGCTGTGGTTGCCGTGGCTGGATGCAGCGAAGAGCTTCCGGCCGGTGGTCGAGCAGATGGTCGATGCGCTGCCGCCGAACGTCAGCTGCGTGGCTACTGAAGATCGCAACCGACTGGCGCGGCTCAGCTGGGAAATGTACGGCAATATGAAATTCAAGACTTTCCCGAAGGGCAGCCCGGACGTGCCGTGCGACTGGCGCCTGATGGTGCGCCATAAGGACGACGGTTTGGCCGAGCCAGGTTGGACGTTGATGTGGAGTGGTAGCCGTCCGCGCGACGACATCCAGTTCGGGCTCTATCAGCGCACGAAACAGTAGCTGAAACCATAAAGCCACCTGACAAGGTGGCTTTTTTGATGGTGGCTGTCAGGCAGGCGATAGCCACCCTTCATTTTCCTGCTCTGGTGAGGTCGCCTTGAAACGGTGGTGCTTGGGGCGACCGCACATGGCGATGTTCGGCAGCGCTTTGTTCGCTATTCTGGGTTTCCCACTCTGCATTTCCCTATGTCATGGATGGCCGCTTGGCCGGTATTCATGCCTGCACCTGCCTACGTCGCTCGCAACCCTAGCGTAAATCCCATTGCCTAGAGAAAAGGGGCCATGTGGCCCTAATGCCGTTCACTTAAGCCGTTCAGTCCGGATTTTAGCTTCGAAGAACGCTTGGAAGTAACAAAAAAGCACCGTTTTTCCACCTTGGTGGGCGGTGCTTTTTCCTTAAGTGAACGGCATTAGCCATGTGGCCCAGTTTTATCGTTTTCCGCAGCAATTCTGCTCCAGTTCAAACCAGTACTTGAAAGTGCCAGACCCTATATGGGTATTCCGATGGTGTCGGTACCGGCTGCCTAGGTGCACAAAACGCCTTTCGGCGAAGACCTGACTTTTTGCTACGGCATCTGCGGTTGCGGAGCTAATTTTATGTACTAGTATTTCATTGTTAGAGTTGTAAAGCATACTTAAAAACAATTATCTGTCTGATTTTTTTATGTTTTTGTCAAATTGACTGACCGGGGGCACGGAAAACAGGCTCTTCTGGTTGTTTGAGATGCACGGAGCGTGGGGACTTCGAGGCACAGACATACAAGCAGGTGGAGGTCGTATGGCTATAACACGGTTTCATTCCGTTAAAGAGCGATCGGTGGCGATGGTCACCGGAGGCGCAGGCTTTCTGGGTAGTCACGTCTGCGACCGGCTCATTGCCGAGGGGAAGCAAGTCTACTGCGTTGACAATCTGATGTCCGGTCGTCGTGCGAATATCGCTCATCTTCGGTCATCCCCTGGTTTTACGTTGATCGAGGCGGATGTGACCGACTCGCTGCCGGACATCGAGGTCGACGAGATCTGGAGCCTGGCCTGCCCGGCTTCGCCGCCTTGCTACCAGCGGGACCCTGTGCACACGCTGATGACCAGCGTAATGGGTATGAAGCGTTGCCTGGACCTAGCTCGCAAGACCGGGGCCCGTGTGTTTCAGGCATCCACCAGCGAGGTGTATGGCGACCCTGAAGTCCACCCGCAGGTGGAAAGCTATCGCGGTTACGTCAGCTCCGTCGGCCCGCGGGCCTGCTATGACGAGGGCAAGCGCGCTGCCGAAACGCTGTGCTTCGATTACCAGCGCAGCTACGGCGTCGACATCCGTGTTGCGCGCATCTTCAACACCTATGGCCCGCGCATGAGCCCGCACGATGGGCGTGTCGTGTCCAACTTCATCGTGCACGCCCTGTTGGGTGAGCCACTCGAGATCTACGGCAACGGAGCGCAGACTCGCTCGTTCTGTTTCGTCGACGATCTGGTCGATGGCTTCTTTCGCCTGATGCGGAGTTCGGGGAATCTGGCCGGCCCGGTCAACCTGGGCAATCCGGGTGAGTTCACCATGCAGGAGCTGGCGCAGCTTGTGCTCGAGATGACCGGGTCGAATTCACCGGTGATCTCGTGCCCGTTGCCGGTGGACGATCCCAGGCAGCGTTGCCCCGACATCGGGTTGGCGACGGCGCTGCTCGACTGGAAACCGAAGGTCTCGCTGCGTGAAGGGTTACGGGCCACGATAGAGAGCTTCCAGAACGAGTTGTGGCTTGAGCCGCGGGCTGTGGAGCACTTGTCGTGAAGGCCCTTGTCACCGGCGGCGCCGGCTATATCGGCAGCCACACCTGCAAGGCGCTGGCACGTGCCGGGCATGTGCCGATCGCGTTCGACAACCTGTCGACGGGGCATGCGGATGCCGTGCGCTGGGGGCCGCTGCATCGGGGGGACATTCTGGACCCTGATGCACTCGACGCGGCGTTCTCGTTATACCGCCCCGACGTCGTGCTCCATTTTGCCGCACTGGCTTACGTCGGTGAGTCGGTGATTGACCCCGGCAACTACTACCGCGTCAACGTCACCGGTACCCAGACCCTGCTCGATGCGATGCGTCGGCATGGTGTCTCGCGCATCGTGCTTTCTTCCAGCTGCGCGACTTACGGCATCCCGGAAACATTGCCAATCTCGGAAGACACGCCACGGCAGCCGGTCAACCCTTACGGTTTCACCAAGCTGGCCGTCGAGCGGATGGCTGCGGATTACGAGCGTGCCTACGGCATGCGTTGGGTGGCTTTGCGCTATTTCAATGCGGCGGGCGCCGACCCGGAGGGGGAACTTGGGGAGCTGCACGATCCGGAGACGCATGCCATTCCCCTTGCGATTGGCGCGGCGCTGGGAACGGCGCCACCGTTTTCCGTGATGGGGCGGGACTATCCCACCGCGGACGGCTCCGCCATCCGCGACTACGTCCATGTCACCGATCTGGCCGAGGCCCATGTCCTGGCGATGCAGTACCTGGCGGAGGGGGGCGACAGCGGCGCCTTCAATCTGGCGACCGGCCGGGGTACTTCCGTTCTCGAAGTCATCCAGGCTGTCGAAGCGGTGCTGGGGCGCCGCGTGCCGGTTAGGGATGCGCCACGCAGGCCGGGCGACCCGCCTGCCTTGTATGCCAGGGCCGAACTGGCCGCCAAGGTGCTCGGTTGGCAGCCATGCTTTGTCGACATAGAGCAAATGGTCGCGACCGCAGCGGACTGGTTCCGGTCGACCGCAGGACGAGATGGCTTGGTAGCGGCAAGTGCCGAACCGGATCACATCAAATAACAAACCCAATCATTTCGGGGAGTACGAGATGAGCGTACGAATCGCGATCGTGGGCACCGGCTATGTGGGGCTCGTTACTGGCGCCTGTCTGGCAGAACTTGGCCATGACGTGGTGTGCATCGACAACGACAAGCAGAAGATCGAGGCGTTGAACAGCGGACGCATCCCGATTTACGAGCCTGGACTTGACGAGCTCGTCAGCCGCAATGTGCAGCGGGGAACCTTGCGCTACAGCCTTGACCTGCCGGCGAGCGTCAGAGGCCGCGACGCGGTCTTCATCGCGGTGGGCACACCCTCCCATCCCGGAACCGATCAGGCGGACCTCCGCTATGTGGTCGCCGCCACCGAACAGGTCGCATCCAACATCGATCAGTTTACGGTGATCGTCATCAAGTCGACGGTGCCAGTGGGGACGAACCGGCTCGTGCAGAGCATCGTCGAACGCTGCCTGCCCGAAGGCCAGAGCGCCGCGGTTGCTTCCAACCCGGAGTTTCTGCGTGAAGGCTCGGCCATCGGCGACTTTCTGCATCCGGACCGAATTGTCTTCGGTGCCGAGAATGAACAAGCGATGGCTATCCTGCAGCGTATCTATGCGCCGCTCGAACAGCAGGGCTACGAGGTGCTGGCTACCGAGATCGAAACCGCCGAGGTCATCAAGTACGCGGCCAACGCCTTCCTGGCGGTGAAGATCAGCTACATCAATGAAATCGCCGATCTGTGCGAGGCGGTCGGTGCCGATGTCGACCATGTCGCCACCGGTATCGGGCTCGATCACCGGATCGGTGGGGCTTTCCTGAAGGCTGGCCCCGGCTGGGGGGGGTCCTGTTTTCCAAAAGATACGCGCGCTCTTAAGGCGACCGCATCCGAATACGTCGTGCCGATGCGCATCGTGGACGCCGCAATCGAGGCGAATGCCCGGCGCAAGGACGTGGTTCTGAAGAAGATCGAGGCCGCATGCGGCGGGTCCGTCGCGGGAAAACGGCTGGCCATCTTCGGGCTTACTTTCAAGGGGCAGACAGACGATGTGCGTGAAAGCCCCAGCATTGATCTGGTCCGGGCGCTGGTCGAGCGTGGTGCCAGGATCCACGCCTACGATCCGTCGCAGCCGGCCGAGGCTGCCCGGCTGCTTCCCCATATCTGCATGTGCGCAACCCCCGTCCATGCCATCAAGAATGCTGATGCCCTCGTGATCCTGACCGATTGGAAAAGCTTCATCGATTGCGACCTGCGAGAGCTCTCCGACTATATGGCCGACCCAGTGATGGTGGATATGCGCAATCTGTTCGATGAACAGGCTGTTCGCGGCAACGGCTTCCGCCACTATGTCCGGGTAGGGCGCGGGGCGGAGAGGCCGTGCCGACCGCAGCAAGCCGGTCATGTGAACGATCATTCCCTTGCCCCGGTTGTTGCCATCGCTGATACGGGCACCCGGTCAGTCAATGCCGTGGCGGCATGCGACGAGGCCGCGGGATTCGATGCTACGGGGGACGCTGCATCGGCCTCGTCCCCGACCGTTACAGCGTCGCTCGATGGCAGCCAGAGCAACGTGATTAACCTTCGCCTCGATTAAAGGGGGACAGACCAATGAATGTGCGCACCTCCTTTACAGACTGGCGTGACCGGGGGCGTCGTCTCGCAGGCAGAGAGGGAGGGGCGCCTGGCCGGTTGACCACCGCTCGCGGCCCCCAGCGTGCCGGCTACGATGCACCGTTGGCTCAGCTGGCAGCTCAGCCTCAGGGCTGGCGCATTCGTTCCGTCATAGTAGATGAGGCTACGTCCGACACGCAGTCGTCCAGCAAGGATGAGCAGCCGTTCCTGGTGCCCCTGCTGTCGGGGCGGCAGCGCGTAGTGTTCGCGCTGTTGAGCCTGGTCTGGGTCTGCAGCCTGGTGCTGTTCTGGACGTGGTGGCTGCGCCCGGAACATAACGCCGACGCGTTCAGATATGTCGCGAACTCGCTCATCCTGTTCTGGAGCACGATCATCCCCGGGTATTTCGTGATCGTGTTTGCGCGCGCTCGGGTATCCAACACCGCGCGGCCGATTCCTGCCGGCTGGCGTGTGGCGATGGTGGTCACCAAGGCGCCCTCCGAACCGTTTGAGGTGGTGCGCGAGACGCTGGTCGCCATGCTCGGCCAATCCTACCCGCATGATACTTGGCTTGCCGATGAGGACCCGAGCGACGAGACCATCGACTGGTGTACGCAGCATGGCGTGTTCCTGTCGTCGCGTCGGGGGGTTGCCGCTTATCACAACGCTTCCTGGCCACGCAGGACGAAGTGCAAGGAGGGCAATCTTGCCTATTTCTACGACCGCTTCGGCTACGAGCGTTATGACTTCGTCTCGCAGTTGGATGCCGACCATGTACCGGCGCCGGGCTATCTCGAGGCAATGCTGCGGCCGTTCATGGATGATCGGATAGGCTATGTCTCTGCGCCGAGTATCTGTGACAGCAATGCTGCCACCAGCTGGTCAGCAAGGGGGCGGTTGTATGCCGAGGCTGCTCTGCATGGCGCACTGCAAGCTGGGTACAACGGTGGTCTGGCGCCGCTGTGCATCGGTTCGCATTACGCGGTGCGGATGACGGCGCTGCGCGACATTGGTGGTCTAGGGCCGGAGTTGGCCGAGGACCACTCGACGACCCTGATGATGAACGCTAAGGGATGGGCCGGCATTCATGCTATCGATGCCATCGCTCACGGCGAGGGGCCGCGCACCTTTGCCGACATGGCGACACAAGAGTTCCAGTGGGCGAAAAGCCTAACGGTGATTCTGTTCCGCTATACGAAACACTATATTGGACGGTTGCCGTGGCGGATGAAGGCCCAGTTCCTGTTTTCACAGCTGTGGTACACGCTGTTTTCGTTGACGATGGTGGCATCGATCGTTATGCCCGCCATCGCGCTGTGGACACATCGGGTATGGGCCAGCATTGCGTATCCCTCCTACCTGCTTTACGCCGGAGCGGTGACGATCAGCATCTTGACTCTGATGGCTTGGGTCAGACGTACTGGTTGCTACCGGCCTTATGACGGGAAGGTGCTGTCGTGGGAAGGCACGCTGTTTCATTTTGCTCGCTGGCCATGGTCGCTGCTCGGTTCCCTGTCCGCCTTGGCCGACTGCCTCCGCGGGCGTGAGTTCGCGTTCCGAGTGACACCCAAAACCGCGACGGCCGATACCCGGCCGCCTGTGCGTGTGGTGTTGCCTTATCTGTTGATCTCGCTGTTTTGCAGCCTGCCGGTGCTTATCGTCGGCGATGCCGGTAGTGCAAGCGGCTTCTACGTTCTGTCGATCATCAACAGCCTGATCTATTTGCTGATAGCCGGGCTGATCGTGGCTGCCCATGCCCGTGAACGTGGGCAGGGTAAGTCGGTGATAAGTTTGCTGTTCGGTGACGGTTCAATACTGGAACGGGGCGTCTTTGCCACCACCGCGCTGGCGCTGGCAATCGGCTTGTACGCACGCGTGCCGTCCGGGGTGGAAGCCTTGTTCTGGCGTTCAGGCATGGAGGCGCCTATCGCGTTTGCCGAGCCAGTGAAAGGGCAGTTGACCCTCGGCATCTATGACCCTGAGCACGTGTTCTCGGCCAACGACAGTTCGGTCAAGCTCGAACATGTTTTCGTCTCCTGGTCAGATCCCGACGCGAGTGCCCGTATCGTGGGTGCATTCGACTATGCGACGAGCCGGCATCGCCAGTTGATGGTCACCCTTGAGCCGTGGCCGGAACAGGGATGGAGCGGGCAGGCCCTTCTGCGTGAGGTGCGTGACGGGGCGTACGACAGCGAGATCCATGAGATCTGCCAAACCATGGGGGCGCTAAACAGCTCGTTGCTGGTGCGCTGGGGGCACGAGATGGAGACCGCGACCGGTCGTTATCCGTGGGCCAGTAACGACCCAGCAGGGTACATTGCTGCCTACAGACATTTCGTCGACCAGTGCCGGCTCGTCTCAAAGCGCTTGCGTTTCGTTTGGTCACCCCGAGGAGATCGGGGCCTGACGGAATACTTCCCTGGGCGTGCCTACGTCGATGATATTGGTCTGTCGGTGTTCGATTGCCCGGAATGCGGGGTTCAGCCTGCGGGCGATGCCCATTCGGCCGCCAGCATCCTGCGCGAAAAATATCGCCGAGTCGCACGCTATGGCCTGCCGGTCATCGTCGCGGAACTGGGGGTCGAAGGGCGCGGCGTACGCCAGCGCGAGCAGCTGCTCGATTTGAAGGATATGGCCGAGATGCTGCCTCTGGTGACCATGCTGGTCTATTTCAATGCGACTGACAACCCGGGGGTCTGGCCGAAGGCACAACAGCCGGATTGGCGTATTGCTCCGTCGCTCTTCAAGCTCACCCTGGCTCAGCAGGCGGAGTAGGCAGTGAGTGAAGATCGGAGGCCCTGCACGCGAAGGTGTGCAGGGCCTCCGTTGATTGACCCTTATGATTTCAATTCAGGCCGGTCTGCGAACTGTTTCAGCGCCTCGGGGTTGGCCAGCGAGGACACATTGCTGACCGGCTCGCCGTGGATCACGTTGCGCACCGCGAGTTCGACGACCTTGCCCGACAGTGTGCGGGGGATGTCGGTGACCTGGACGATACGAGCCGGCACATGACGTGGGCTGGCGCCGTGGCGGATCTTGTCCTTGATTCGCTTCTCTAGTGCTTCATCGAGTTTGACGCCGTCGCGCAGCCGCACGAACAGTACGACCCGTTCGTCGTCTTGCCAGTGCTGGCCCACTGCCAGCGCCTCAATGATCTCGTCGAACGCCTCGACCTGGCGGTAGATTTCGGCAGTGCCGATGCGTACGCCACCAGGGTTGAGCACCGCGTCGGAGCGGCCGTGGATGATCAGACCGTCGTGCTCGGTGATCTCGGCGAAGTCGCCGTGGCACCATACATTGGGGAAGCGGTCGAAATAGGCCTTGCGGTATTTCTCGCCGTCCGCATCGCGCCAGAAGCCCACCGGCATCGATGGAAACGGTTTGGTGCAGACCAGCTCGCCCTTCTCGCCGCGCACCGGTTGGCCGCTTTCATTCCACACGTCGACCGCCATCCCGAGCCCCCGGCACTGCAGCTCGCCCGCCCAGACCGGTAGGTTGGCATTGCCGAGCACGAAGCAGGAGACGATGTCGGTGCCGCCCGAGATCGATGCCAGGTCCATGTCGGCCTTGATCGAGCGGTATGCCCATTCGAAGCTCTCGGCGACCAGCGGCGAGCCGGTCGACAGCACCGCGCGTAGATGGATGAGTGGCCATTCGCGGCCTGGCTCTAGGCCCAGCTTGTGCAGGCCGTCGATGTACTTGGCCGAGGTGCCGAAGTGGGTGCAGTGGTAAGCGTCGGCGTAATCCCACAGGATGCGGCCGTCGGCGGCGAATGGTGAGCCGTCGTAGAGCAGCAGGGTGGCGCCGCTGGCTAGGCCCGATACCAGCCAGTTCCACATCATCCAGCCGCAGGTGGTGAAGTAGAACAGCGCGTCGCCGCGATGCAGGTCGGCATGCAGCTGGTGCTCCTTCAGGTGCTGCAGCAGCGTGCCACCGTGGCCGTGGACGATGCACTTGGGTTTGCCGGTGGTGCCGCTGGAGTAGAGGATGAACAGTGGGTGGCGGAACGGCACCTGCTCGAAGCGCAGTGGTTGCGGCTGGTAGGGCGCGACGAAGGCGTCGAGCGTGACGCCGTCGGTGAGGCGCGCGGCGATGGCGTCGGCGCGGCCCATATAAGGTACCACCACGGTCTTTTTCAACGATGGCAGGCCGGCGTTGATCGCGGCGAGCTTGTCGGCGATGTCGATATCCTTGCCGTTGTACCAGTAGCCATCCGGGCAGAACAGTACGGTCGGCTCGGTCTGGCCGAAGCGGTCGAGCGCGCCGTCGATGCCGAAGTCGGGCGAGCAACTGGTCCACACTGCGCCCAGGCTGGTGGCGGCGAGCATGGCCGCCAGCGTTTCGGGAAGGTTGGGCATGAAGCCGGCGACTCTATCGCCGCTCTTCACGCCGGTGGCGGCGAGCGCCTGCTGCAACCGAGATACCCGTTCGGCCAGCTCGCGATGGCTCCACTCGTGCTTGACCTTACTCTCACCCCAGAACACGACCGCCAGCCCGTCGTCGCTACGGCGCAGCAGGTTTTCGGCGTAGTTGAGCCGGGCGTCGGGGAAAAAGCGTGCGCGGAGTAGGTCGGCACCGTCGGTGAGTACCGTCTCGCCGCGCTCGCCGATTACGCCTGCATAGTTCCAGAGCAGTGCCCAGAATGTTTCCGGCGTATCGACGCTGGCCTGCCACAGGCTGTGATAGTCGGGAAAGGGGTGGCCGAATGCGCTCTCGGCGAGGCGGGTGAAGGCGGTAAGGTGAGTGCCGGCCACGCGGGCCGGCGGTGGTTGCCAGAGGGGGGTATCGCTCATGGTCTCTCCCAATATGGGCACCGACGCATGAGCGCTCCGCAGCGGTCGGCGGCCCTAGTGGTGCGCCTTCGCGACCCGTGACGGGGCCCGGTTGAGTCGGGCGGCGATGCGGTGAGCGCAGGCGACGAGTTTGTCCAGGTCGACTCCGGTTTCGTAACCCAGCCCGTGTAACAGGTAGACTACGTCTTCGCTGGCAACGTTGCCGGACGCTCCCTGAGCATAGGGGCAGCCGCCCAGCCCGGCAACCGAGGCGTCGAAGGTGCGCAGGCCAAACTCCAGCGATGCGCAGATATTGGCGATCGCCATGCCGTAGGTGTCGTGGTAGTGGCCGGCCAGTTGGGTGATGGGCACCTTGTGCGCCACCGCTTCCAGCATCGCCAGCACTTGGCGTGGCGTGCCGACGCCGATGGTGTCGCCGAGTGAGATCTCGTAGCAGCCCATTTCGGCCAGCGCTTGCGCTACGCTGGCGACCGCCGCCGGGGCAATCGGCCCTTCATACGGGCAGGCGACCACGCAGGACACATAGCCGCGCACCGCCACGCCGGCGTCGCGGGCGCGGCGGATCACCGGCTCGAAGCGCGCCAGGCTCTCGGCGATGCTGCAGTTGATGTTCTTTTGGCTGAACGACTCGCTGGCTGCGCCGAACACCGCGATCTCTCGTACCCCGGCAACGAGCGCGGCGTCGAGGCCCTTCTCGTTCGGCACTAGCACTGGGTAGTGGATGGGGCCGGAGAGGTCGAGGCCGGCTAACACATCAGCGCTGTCGGCCATCTGCGGCACCCATTTGGGCGAGACGAAGGCGCCAGCCTCGATATGGGTCAGCCCGGCGGCGGCGAGTTCGGCGATCAGCGCCAGTTTTTCGTCCACCGACAGTTGCTGTTTCTCGTTTTGCAGCCCGTCACGCGGGCCGACTTCGACGATCTTCACGTGTTGCATGTGCATTCCTCATCGGATAGACGCTGCCGCTCACAAAGCCCAGCCTAGCGGCGCCGGCTAGGCGAGCTGCCGAAGGACAGTACGGGGCCGTGCGGCAAGGCAGCGCAACAAGGCCGGAAGGGGTTGTGTGTGGCGCTAAGCTGCCTCGAAGTCGACCAGGTCGGCGCCGTCATCCACCTGCTCGCCCGGCGCGTAGTAGAACGCGGCTACCTTGCCGTCGGACGGCGCGGCCAGGGTGTGTTCCATCTTCATCGCTTCCAGGATCATCAGTGGCGTGCCCTTGCTGACTGTGGCACCCGGTTCGGCCAGCCAGGCTACCACGCGACCCGGCATCGGCGCGCGTAGGTGCGCCTCGCCGTGTGCAGCGCCGGCCTCGACTGCCATCGGGTCCAGCCACTCGACCATCAGCCGCTCGCCCTGGCAGAACAGCGTGCGCTGGTTGCCGTGGCGCACCAAGTCGGCGTTGAGCCGGCGGCCGTTCAGGTTGGCCGACAGTTCGGTGTCGTTCAGGTTGCCGCTGGCGGTGAAGCATTCGTCGCCGACGCATAGCATGAAAGTGTCGCCGGCGTACTCGACCTCGACCGTGTAGTTGGCTTCGCCGTGGCGATAGTCGCGGCGGCGGCGCTGGCGGGCGTTTAGCCGCCAGCCGGGTAGGGCGGTCCAGGCCGCGTCGCCCTCGGCCTGTTCGGCCAGGGTGTCGGCCAGTGCGATCAGCGCCAGCTGTTCGGCGCTCGGCGCGGCCGGTGGCGGCAGCAGCTCGGTGGCGTGGCGGGCAATCAGGCCGGTGTCGAGGTCGGCGCTGACGAAGGCCGGGTGGCCGGCCAGCCGGCGCAGGAACGGCAGGTTGGTGACGAGACCGGCTACTTGGTAGTCGGCCAGCGCAGCGTCCAGCCGCGCCAGGGCGCTGGCGCGGTCTTTGCCCCAGACGATCAGCTTGGCGATCATCGGGTCGTAGAACGGCGTGATCGTGTCGCCCTCGGCGACGCCGGTGTCGACCCGTACCGTGCCCGATTCCTGCGGGGCGCTCAGATGCACGAGCTTGCCGGTGGCGGGCAGGAAGTCGTTGTCCGGGTCCTCGGCGTAGACGCGCGCCTCGATCGCGTGACCGGACAGCGTCAGCTGCTGCTGCGTCAGCGGCAGGGGATCGCCTGCCGCCACCTTAAGCTGCCATTCGACGAGATCCTGGCCGGTGATGTACTCGGTGACCGGATGCTCCACCTGCAGCCGGGTGTTCATCTCCATGAAGTAGAACGCGTTGCTGGCGGTGTCGACGATGAATTCGACGGTGCCGGCGCCGGCATAGCCGACTGCGCGCGCGGCGGCGCAGGCCGCTTCGCCCATCGCCTGGCGGCGCTCGTCGGTCATGCCTGGTGCCGGGGCTTCTTCCAGCACCTTTTGGTGGCGGCGCTGCACCGAGCAGTCGCGTTCGAACAGGTAGACGACATTGCCGTGCGTGTCGGCGAACAACTGAATCTCGATGTGGCGCGGCCGGGTCAGGTATTTCTCGACCAGCACCTTGTCGTCGCCGAAGCTCGCCTTGGCCTCGCGGCGGCAGGCGGCCAGTTCGGCGGCAAAGTCTTCGCTACGCGCGACGATGCGCATGCCTTTGCCGCCACCGCCGGCGCTGGCCTTGATCAGCACCGGGTAGCCGATCACGTCGGCCTGCTGCTTCAGGAACTCGGCGTCCTGGTTGTCGCCATGGTAGCCAGGCACCAGCGGCACGCCGGCGCCTTCCATCAGCGTCTTGGCCGCCGACTTGCTGCCCATCGCGGCGATGGCGCTGGCCGGCGGGCCGATGAAGGCAATGCCCGCAGCAGCGCAGGCCTCGGCGAAGCCGGCGTTCTCGGACAGGAAGCCGTAGCCGGGGTGGATCGCTTCGGCGCCGCTTTGCCGGGCGATATCGAGGATGAGCTCGGCCTTCAGGTAGGACTCGGCGGCCGGCGCCGGGCCGAGCCGCCACGCTTCGTCGGCCTGTTTGACGAACAGCGCCTCGGCGTCGGCGTCCGAATACACTGCGACGGTGCGGATGCCCAGGCGGCGCGCAGTGCGGATCACGCGGCAGGCGATTTCGCCACGGTTGGCGATCAGTATTTTCTTGAACATAGGGGTGACCCACACAGCAGGTTCAAACTGTTAGCTCATCGGCATCTTGAGCCATGAAAGTCATGCAAGAACACGCAATAAACACCCTCAACGCCGGCCGTTTTCACGTATTTTGGCAGTTTCGTGGCAAACATGGTTTTGCCTTGGCGACAACGTTAGCCGAACGGTCTCATGGCCAGTGAGGGCGGCGCTTGTCCAGGAAGGCCGACAGCCCCTCGCGGCCCTCGGCGCTGCCGCGCAACTTGGCGATGCGCCGGGCCGTGTCGGTCAGCAGTGCGGTGTCGGCTTCCTGCCACGCCACGTCGGCGATCAGCTGCTTGGCCTCGCGCATCGCCTGTGGGCCGTTGTTGAGCAGGTCGCTGACTAGGCCTTCAACCACGTCGTCGAGCAGCTCTTCGGTGGTCACTTCGTGCACCAGACCCAGGCGGCAGGCGGTGTCGGCGTTAAAGCGCTCGGCGGTGAGGAAGTAGCGACGCGCCGCCGACACGCCGATCTTGGCGACCACATAGGGGCTGATCGTCGCCGGGGTCAGGCCCAGCTTCACCTCGGACAGGCAGAAGCTGGCACGCTCGCTGGCGATCACCACGTCGCAACAGGCGACGAGGCCGACGCCACCGCCGAAAGCCGCGCCCTGCACCCGCGCCACCGTCGGCTTCGGCAGGCTGTCGAGGGTGTGCATCAGCGTCGCTAAGCCCATCGCATCCTGCACGTTTTCCTCTTCACTGTAGCCGGCGACGCGGCGCATCCAGTTGAGGTCGGCACCGGCCGAGAAGCTGCGCCCCTCGGCGCCGAGCACCACCACCCGCACTGCCGGGTCGGCGGCCAGCTGTTCGAGGTGGGCGGTCAGCGCGGCGATCAGCTTGTCGTCGAAGGCGTTGTGCAGCTCCGGGCGGGCCAGCGTGATGGTGGCGACGCCGCGGCTGTCGAGAGCGGTCTTTAGGGTCATGATGGCTTTCCTCGTGTTGTTCTTGCTTTTCAGGTTTGCGTGGGTCGGCGCGTCACATCCGGAATACGCCGAAGCGGGTCGCCTCGATCGGCGCGTTCAGACTCGCCTCCAGCGCCAGTGCAAGCACGTTGCGTGTGTCCTTCGGATCGATCACGCCGTCGTCCCACAGTCGCGCGCTGGCGTAGTAGGGGTGGCCCTGGTGCTCATACTGTTCGCGGATCGGCACCTTGAACGCTTCCTCGTCCTCTTTCGGCCAACTATCGCCCAACTGGTCTCGTTTCACCTGCGCCAGCACGCCGGCGGCCTGTTCGCCACCCATTACCGAGATGCGTGCGTTTGGCCACATCCACAGGAAGCGCGGCGAGTAGGCGCGGCCACACATGCCGTAGTTGCCGGCGCCGAAGCTGCCGCCGATCAGCACGGTGAACTTCGGCACCCGGGCGCAGGCCACCGCAGTGACCAGCTTGGCGCCATCCTTGGCGATGCCGCCGTTCTCGTACTTCTTGCCCACCATGAATCCGGTGATGTTCTGCAGGAAAATCAGAGGGATGCCACGTTGGCTGCACAGCTCGACGAAGTGGGCGCCCTTCAGCGCCGACTCGGAGAACAGGATGCCGTTGTTGGCGACGATGCCGACGCGGTAGCCGTTTAGCCGCGCGAAGCCGGTGACCAGCGTGGTGCCGTAGTTCTGCTTGAATTCGTCGAAGGCGGAGTCGTCCACCAGCCGCAGGATGATTTCGCGCACGTCGAACGGTTTCTTCGCGTCGGCCGGGATCACGCCGTACAGCTCCTCGGCGGCGTAGCGCGGCGGTTTCGGCTCGATGCGGTCGAGCTCGCCCTGTTTCTTCCAGTTCAGGCCGCCGACGATGCGCCGGGCGATGCCCAGCGCGTGTGCGTCGTTTTCGGCCAGGTGGTCGGCCACGCCGGAGAGGCGCGCGTGCACGTCGCCGCCGCCCAGCTCCTCGGCGTCGACCACTTCGCCGGTAGCCGCCTTTACCAGCGGCGGACCGCCGAGGAAGATGGTGCCCTGGTTGCGCACGATCACCGTCTCGTCCGACATCGCCGGCACATAGGCGCCGCCGGCGGTGCAGCTGCCCATCACTACCGCGATCTGCGGGATGCCGGCGGCCGACAGCGTGGCCTGGTTGTAGAAGATGCGGCCGAAGTGGTCGCGGTCGGGGAACACCTCGTCCTGCAGGGGCAGGAAGGCGCCGCCGGAGTCGACCAGATAGACGCAGGGCAGGCGGTTCTCGCGGGCGATTTCCTGTGCGCGCAGGTGCTTCTTCACCGTCATCGGATAGTAGGTACCGCCCTTGACGGTAGCATCGTTGGCGACGATCAGGCATTCGATGCCGCTGATGCGGCCGATGCCGGCAATCAGCCCGGCGCCGGGCGCCGCGTCGCCGTACATGCCGTAGGCAGCCAGCTGCGATAGCTCTAGGAACGGGGAGCCGGCGTCGAGCAATAGATCGATGCGCTCGCGTGGCAGCAGCTTGCCGCGGGCTACGTGCTTGGCGCGAGCACTGTCGCCGCCACCTTGGGCGATTCGGCCAACCTTGTCCTGCAGGTCGGCGACCAGCGCGCGCATCTTGTCGCTGTTGGCGATGAACTCGGCCGAACGCGGGGAGAGGGTGGATTCCAGTATCGGCATGAGGGGTCCTTGCGGGCGACTTATTGAGCGTCGACGAACCAGACGGTCTGGATCAGTCCATCGGCGACTTGGTAGATCACGATCGCGTCGATGGTGGCATCGCCGACGCCGCTGACAACCTCGCGGTCGATCACCGTGTTGCCGAGCCCCATGCGGCTGATCAGTTCGGCGTTCAGCGCCGGTCGATTGAAGCGGTTCTCGGCATAGTGTTCGGCCAGCGCGGCCTTGCCGTCGATCGCCAGTTGCTGCGACGGGAAGCGGAACACCTTGACAGTGTCGGCGTAGCAGGCGATGAAACGGTCGAGATCGCGGGCGTTGTAGGCATCCAGCTGGGCCTGGACGATGCGTTCGGCGTCGTGCATGTGTCGACTCCAGAGAGAAGAGGAGGGCGCCGCAGCGCCCCATCGAATTAACGAGTCTCGGCCAGCAGCTCGCGGCCAATCAACCAGCGGCGAATCTCGCTGGTGCCGGCGCCGATCTCGTACAGCTTGGCGTCGCGCAGCAGCCGGCCGGTCGGGTATTCGTTGATATAACCGTTGCCGCCCAGGCACTGGATCGCGTCCAGCGCCATCTTGGTGGCGTTCTCGGCGCTGTACAGGATGGCGCCAGCGGCGTCCTTGCGGGTGTTGCGGCCGGCTTCGCCGCGGTCCAGCGCCTGGCCTACCGCATAAACATAGGCGCGACTGGCCGAGAGCGTCACGTACATATCGGCGAGCTTGCCCTGCATCAGCTGGAAGTCGCCGATCGCCTGGCCGAACTGGGTGCGGTCGGTGAGGTAGGGCACTACCACGTCCAGGCACGCCTGCATGATGCCCAAGGGGCCAGCCGCCAGCACCGCACGTTCGTAGTCGAGGCCGCTCATCAGCACCTTCACGCCCTCGCCAACCTGGCCCAGCACGTTCTCGGCCGGCACCTTGCAGTCGTCGAAGAAGATCGGGTAGGTGTTCGAGCCGCGCATGCCGAGCTTGTCGAGCTTGCTGCCGGCGCTGAAACCTTTAAAGCCCTTCTCGACGATGAAGGCAGTGATGCCGCGCGGGCCTGCGTTGACGTCGGTCTTGGCGTACACCACCAGCACGTCCGCGTCGCCGCCGTTGGTGATCCACATCTTGCTGCCGTTGAGCACGTAGTGGTCGCCTTGCTTGTCGGCGCGCAGCTTCATGCTGACCACGTCCGAGCCGGCGTTCGGTTCCGACATCGCCAGCGCACCGACGTGTTCGCCCGAGATCAGCTTTGGCAGGTAACGGGCCTTCTGCGCGGCGCTGCCGTTCTTGTTGATCTGGTTCACGCACAGATTGGAGTGCGCGCCGTAGGACAGGCCCACCGAGGCACTGGCGCGGCTTATCTCTTCCATCGCGATCATGTGTGCGAGATAGCCCATGTTGGCGCCACCGTATTCCTCGCCAGCGGTGATGCCGAGCAGGCCCAGCTCGCCGAACTTGCGCCACAGGTCGGCCGGGAACAGGTTGTCGCGGTCGATATCGGCGGCGCGCGGGGCGATCTCGCGTTCGGCGAAATCGCGGACGGTATCGCGCAGCAGCTCAAAGCTGTCGTCGTGGCCGAAATTCAGGCGGGTGAACATGGGGCTTTCTCCTCGTGGACTGTGCTTCTATCTTTAATTACGCTTACGTAAACGTCAACTATATGGCGTAAAAAAACCGCCTCAGGCGGTTTGGGGGTGCTGGGTCAGCTCGTCGATCACGCTGCGGCAGTGCAATTCCAGCGTGTCGATCTCGGCAAGGACCGCATCGATGTCGCGGCGCTGTTCCTCCAGCTGCTGGCGCCGTTCGGTCAACAGCTGCAGCAGTTTCAGCGACTGGCTAGCTTCGTCGCGCGCCAGTTCGTACAGGTCGAGGATCTCGCGGATTTCCGACAGGGCGAGGCCGATGCGCTTGCCACGCAGGATCAGTTTCAGCCGGGCACGGTCGCGGTGGGTGTAGACGCGCTGGCGGCCCTGGCGAGCGGGCATGATCAGGCCCTGTTCCTCGTAGAAACGGATGGTGCGCAGCGTCACGTCGCATTCGCTGGCAAGATCCGAGATGCTATAGAGCGCTTGCTCGGCCATGATGGAATCGTCCTGTATCGAATGCAGCATTGTAGCGTTTTTCCCACGGTGGCCAACAGTTGTCGTGACTTACGTTTACGTAATAGTCATTATTGCTGGCACCCACAACAAGAAATCCGCAGCTCATTCATCCCATCAATTATGAGGAGACCAGCCGATGCCCCTGCCGAGTTACGTCCACGGCGCTAGCGCCATCCCCCTGATCGGCCAGACCATGGGGGCGTATTTCGATGCCGCCTGTGCGCGCTACGCGGAGCGCGATGCGCTAGTGGTGCGGCACCAGGGTACGCGCTGGACCTATGCCGAGTTGCGCGAACAGGTCGACCGGCTGGCCTGCGGGCTGCGTCGACTTGGTTTGGCCCCGGGCGACCGCATCGGCATCTGGTCACCAAACAACACCGAGTGGGTGCTGGCCCAGTTTGCCACTGCCAAGGCCGGGCTGGTGCTGGTCAACATCAACCCAGCCTACCGCCGCGCCGAGCTGGAATATGCGCTCAACAAGGTTGGCTGTCGCGCGCTGATCGTCGCGCCGAGCTTCAAGAGCAGCGACTACCTGGAGATGCTGGCGGATCTCGCGCCCGAACTGGCCGAGGCGGTGCCGGGCCAGCTGCGTTCAGCCAGGCTGCCGACGCTGGAGGCGGTGATAAGGCTTGGCGACGAGACCACGCCGGGTACAGTGAATTTCCCAGCGTTGCTGGGGGTACCGAGTGAGAGCGAGCGCGCCGCGCTGGCCGAGCTTGGCTCGCAGCTGCAGTTCGATGACCCGGTCAATATCCAGTTTACCTCCGGCACCACAGGCAGCCCCAAGGGCGCCACGCTCAGCCACCACAACATCCTCAACAACGGCTTCTTCGTCGGCGAGGCGATGCGGCTGGTGCCGGGGGACCGGCTGTGCATCCCGGTGCCGCTTTATCACTGCTTCGGCATGGTGCTGGGCAATCTGGCCTGCTTGACCCACGGCGCGACGATGATCTACCCGTCCGAGGCTTTCGAGCCGCTGGCGGTGCTGGAGACGGTGGCGGCGGAGCGCTGTACCGGCTTGCACGGCGTGCCAACGATGTTTATCTCAGTGCTCGATCACCCGCGCTTCGCCGAATTCGACCTGTCCACCTTGCGCACCGGCATCATGGCCGGCAGCCCGTGCCCGATCGAGGTGATGCGCAAGGTAGTGGAGCGGATGAACATGGCCGAGGTCACCATCGCCTACGGCATGACCGAGACCAGCCCGGTCAGCTTCCAGAGCGCCACCGACACCCCGGTGGAAAAGAAGGTCGGCACCGTCGGGCGCATCCACCCGCACCTGGAGGTGAAGCTGGTCGACATCGACGGCCGCATCGTGCCGCGCGGCGAAACCGGCGAGCTGCTGACCCGCGGCTATTCGGTGATGCTCGGCTACTGGGGCGACGAGGAGAGGACCCGCGAGGTGGTTGACGCGGCCGGCTGGATGCACACCGGCGACCTGGCGGTGATCGACGAGGATGGCTTCTGCAACATCGTCGGCCGCGCCAAGGACATGGTGATTCGCGGCGGCGAGAACGTCTATCCGCGTGAGATCGAGGAATTCCTCTACCGCCACCCGAAGATCCAGGACGTGCAGGTGATCGGCGTGCCGGACGATCGCTATGGCGAGGAGCTGTGCGCGTGGATTCGGCTGCGTGACGGAGAGAGTGCTACTGAGGACGAGATCCGCGCGTTCTGCCAAGGGCAGATCGCCCACTACAAGATTCCGCGCTACATCCTGTTCGTCGACGCCTTTCCGATGACGATCACCGGTAAGATCCAGAAATACCTGATGCGCCAAGCCAGCAAGGAGAAGCTGGGCCTCGCCGAGCAGCGCACCGCGTAAGCAGCGCTGCCGACAACTCCCCCTTGGCGTTGTTGCGTGGCCTTGCCGCACTATTTGTACTGTCTGCAGCCGCGCGCCTAGTCAGGAGCGCTTCGCTGGGGGGGGGCACCAGACCGTTCGGCCAAGTTCAAGCTTGGCCGAATCCCTTCCTTCCGTTAGAAGAGAGCACGGTATGAAATACACCGGTCAGATCGAATTCACCATCGTCGAGCAGAGGCCGGAGCGGGTCGTCGCCGAAATGCCGGTGTTGGCCGGCATCCTCAACCCCTACGGCATCGCCAACGCCGGCGCCATCGTCTGGTTCGCCGACGTGGCCGCCTCGGTGCTCGCCTTCGGCGGCAGTGATTTCGAAGCGAACCGCCAGAGTTTTCCGCTGGCGATCAACCTCAACGCCAACTTCCTCGGCAACCAGCCGGACGGCGTGTTCACCGCTACCGCCGAGTTCGTGCGCCGCGGCAAACGGCTCAGCGTGATCCGCACTACCGTCACAGGCAAAGACGGGCGCCTGATCGCCGACATCACCACCAGCCACATGCCGGTGCAGCCGGCCGGCTGACAGCATGGCCGAGCGCGCCGAAAACGGGCACAATCCGTGCCGTTAACCGAACCCTGTAAGGAAACCGACATGACCGCAATGAGCGCCGAAGCGATCGACCGCCTGGAAAACCTGTTGTCCGGCCGCGCCGAAGAAGGCGACACCATGCGCCTGGACGAGGTCCAGGGCTTCTTCGTGGCGCTGGCCAGCGGCCCGGACGCGGTGGACGAGTCGACTTGGATGATGCACGTGCTGGGCACCAAGCACGACTACAGCGAAGAGCAGCTCACCGAGCTCAAGCAGCTGCTGCGCGACATGATGGCCGACGTGCAGGCTGCCCTGGCCGAAGGGCAGGAGATCGACCTGACCCTGTACGAGGGCGACGACGGCGAGGCCGACTACCTGCCGTGGTGTAACGCCTACCTGTTCGCGCTCGACGTGGTCGACACCGACTGGTTCGAAGTCGAGGACGAAGGCTTCGAAGACCTGCTCTATCCGATGATGGCGCTGGGCGGCATGTTCGAGCAGGAAGGCGAAGTGCTGGTCGAATTCACTGAGGAAGACCTCGACGAGCTGAAGGATGACCTGACCACCTCGCTACAGGCCGTCTACAACTACTGGCAGGCCAAGAAGGCCGCCCCGACCACCGTGCGCCGCGAAGGCGACAAGGTCGGCCGCAACGATCCGTGCCCGTGCGGCAGCGGCAAGAAGTACAAGGCCTGCCACGGCAAGGCCTGAACCGGCTGACCGGAATGAAAAAACCCACGCCAGCGTGGGTTTTTTGTTTTCGACCACCCTTGGGGCTGGCCGAACGGAGACTCAGGCTGCGCAGGGCAGCGTCGGCTGAATCTGCAGATTGACCGCATAATCGGCAAAGCCGATCCGTTTCCAGAAACACATTCCACCAGTATTGCGCGACATCACCGTCACTGTCAGCTTGCGGTTGCGTGGCAATTGTTTGCGTAGCAGGTTGAACGCGGTACGGCCGTGGCCGCGACGGCGGCGTTCCGGTGCAATGAAGAACGGTTGCAGTACCAACTCTTCCCCCTCTTCGCGAACCAATGCATATCCGAGATCGCCTTCCGCATCGCGGAAAATATACAGGCGGCAGTCGCTGTCGTGCAGAAGAGTCTGGCGCTGCAGGATCGCCAGCAGTTCGTCCAAGGAGGGGCTACGACCCTGCTCCTCTTGCAGCTGGCGGGTCCAGCGGTTGAGGAGGGAGGTGTCTGCCAGGGTTGCGCTGCGGATTTCCATTGTTGTCTCCTTTGTATTTTGTGTGTCTTTGCACACTCGGTCTTATGCCGATCGGATCATTCTGCTACGCGGTCCCGAGTTTTATCAATATCTTTGTGCAAAAATAAAGCGGCCAACCGGCCGCTTTGGAAATTATTTCCAGTTTTTGTTACTGGAAGATGAAGTGTTCGGCGTCCAATGACATCAGCGGGACGGCGCCCGACTTGATGCTGGCGATCAGACCGTGCACCTCCGGCAGAAGTTTCGCGAAGTAGAAACGCGCGGTGGTGATCTTGGCTTGGTAGAACGGCTCGGCACCGTCGCCCTGCTCGAAGGCTACCTTGGCCATTCGCGCCCACAGCCAGGCGTAGGTCACATGGCCGATCACACGCAGGTAGTCGGTGGCGGCCGCGGCGGCCTCGTCGCGGTTCTTCATCGCCGCCATGCCAATGTGCATGGTCAGCTCGCCGGTGTCCTTCAAGAGCTTCATCAGCGGCTCAACGAATTCGCGCATCCGCTCGTCGCCCTCCTGCGCCTTGCAGAATGTCACGATCTGGCCGCTGAACTTGCGCAGCTTCTGGCCCTGGTCGAGCAGCACCTTGCGGCCGATCAGGTCGAGCGCCTGGATGCCGTTGGTGCCTTCGTAGATCTGCGAGATGCGGCAGTCGCGCACCAGCTGCTCCATGCCCCATTCGCGGATGAAACCGTGGCCGCCGAACACCTGCATGCCCATATTGGTGGCGATGTAGCCGTTGTCAGTCATGAACGCCTTGGCCACCGGAGTGAGCAGGGCGACCAGGTCGGCCGCTTCTTTCTGATGGTCGGCATCCGGGTGCTTCTCCTCGATGTCCAGCTGCAGCGCCAGGAAAGCGGTCAGCGCACGGCCAGCCTCGGTGTAGGCCTTCTGGGTCAGCAGCATGCGGCGCACGTCCGGGTGGACGATGATCGGGTCGGCTGCCTTGTCCGGGCAGGCCGGACCACTGGCAGCGCGCATCTGCAGGCGTTCCTTGGCATAGGTCAGCGCGCCCTGGAACGATGCCTCACCCAAGCCTAGGCCCTGCATGCCGCAGCCCAGGCGCGCCGCGTTCATCATGGTGAACATGCAGGCCAGTCCCTTGTTCGGCTCGCCGATCAGGTAGCCCTTGGCGCCGTCGAAGTTCATCACTGCGGTGGCGTTGGCCTTGATACCCATCTTGTGTTCCAGGCTGCCGCAGAACACACCGTTGCGGCTACCGTCGGCGTGGAACTTCGGCACGATGAACAGCGAGATGCCTTTCACGTCCTTCGGTGCATCCGGCAGGCGTGCCAGCACCAGGTGGATAATGTTGTCGGCCAGGTCGTGCTCACCGGCCGAGATGAAGATCTTGGTACCGCTAATCGCGTAGCTACCATCGCCGTTCGGCTCCGCCTTGGTCTTGAGCAGCCCCAGGTCGGTGCCGCAGTGCGGTTCGGTCAGACACATGGTGCCGGTCCACTCGCCGGAAACCAGCTTAGGCAGATAGGTGTCTTTCTGCTCGGCGGTGCCGTGGGCATGAATCGCCGAGTAGGCGCCGTGCGACAGACCGGGGTACATCGACCAGGCCACGTTGCTCGAGGTCAGCATTTCCATCACCGGGAACGCCAGCGTCTTCGGCATGCCCTGGCCACCGTAGGCTGGGTCGCAATCTAGGCCGGGGAAGCCCAGCTCGCAGTATTGCTGATAAGCTGCGGCAAACCCTACTGGCGTGGTCACACTATGGTCGGCCGGATTGAAAGTGCAGCCGGCCTCGTCGCCACTGCGATTGATCGGAGCGAGCTCGCTTTCGCAGAACTTGGCTGCCGCCTCCAGGTAGGAGGCATAGACATCTTCGGTGGCATCGCCGTACCCGGGTAGCGTAGGGACGACCTCCTGGACCTTGATCAGCTCGTTGAGCACGAAGGCAAAGTCACGCAGCGGGGCGGTGTAGGCAGGCATGCTGAAATCTCCGTTTGTAGCGGCCGTGAGGACACGACCCGGGTGTAAGGTGCCAGCCGCCTACGCGGCAACCGGCTTGCTATTCAAACGTTTGTTTAAATTATTTGCCCGGTTTTGGCAAGGTAAAGTTGAGAGGTAGTGCGATTGTTGTCATGCAATATCGACCTTGGCCAAACAGCCCAGCCGGGCGCTATTAATCTGTTTTAGAAAGGAAACCTGTGGAGCTAGTCGAAACCCCGCTCGAGGAAACCGTCTCCTTCCGTGGCAAATTTCTCACCCTTCGCCGCGACACCGTGCGCCTGCCAGACGGCCAGCGCACCGAGCGTGAATTTCTATTGCATCCAGGTGCAGTGGCGGTGCTGGCACTGACCGAAGACCGCCAGCTGGTGATGGAGCGTCAGTACCGCTACCCGGTCGGCCAGGAGTTCATCGAGATTCCTGCAGGCAAAATCGACCCAGATGAGGACCCTGCCGTCACAGGCGAGCGCGAGCTATTCGAGGAAACCGGCTTCCAGGCAGAGCGCTGGACCTTCCTCGGCACCGCTCACCCCTGCATCGGTTACTCCAACGAGGTGATCCACTACTACCTTGCCGAGCAATTAACCCAGACCGAGCGCCAACTGGACGATGGCGAGTTCCTGGAGGTGTTGACGATGCCGTTGTCAGAAGTGCTGACTATGTCACTGGACGGGAGAATCACCGACAGCAAGACAATTGTTGGCCTACACTGGTTAACAGCATATCTCTCGGGCTCGCTCAAAAGGTGAATTACTCCTTCTTGCCGCGTGAACTGCGGTCATCGCGTCGTATCCCGCTTGGTTGCAAGGCCAGGATCAAGTCGCAAGTCAGCGGGGAGACGACCTACGGCCACTGCGTCGATCTGTCGGTCGATGGCATCGCCTTGCGCTCATCATATGTACCGCAGCAGGGTGAGCGTCTCAGCGTCGTACTGTTGCCGTTGCCGAGCGCGGGAGAATTGATTCAGCCGTTTTACCTGGATATTGAAGTGCGCCGCTGCAGCGAAATCGTCAGCGGTCTACTGTATGAAATAGGCGCGACGATCGTCGAGAGAGAACCCTGATCGCAAGGTTTTTTCCCTGTCACGCCACGGCATTTTGAACCCACGAATTTTTTTGTGGATTGCCGTTGGCATGGAGGGGCTGTGTGCTATACCCAAACTAAAGAAGAACCGCCACAGTAGTAAACACTCTAAATCAACAAGGGGATCGCGAGATGCGTGGCGCAACTCGTGCGCTCCCCTGTATGAGCCAGGAGGCGAGCCATGCAATCGGATATCTTCAGCCACTACTCCGCCCGCTACGACCGTACCCGCGAAGAAGAGCTCACCGTCCAAGAATATCTGGAACTGTGCAAACGCGAGTCGGCAGCCTATGCCACGGCGGCCGAACGCATGTTGATGGCGATCGGTGAGCCCGAGCTTATCGACACCCGGCATGATCCGCGCTTGTCCCGGCTCTTCTCTAATAAGGTCATAAAGGTTTACCCGGCCTTTCGCGAGTTCTACGGCACCGAGGAGGTAATCGAGCAGGTGGTGGCGTTCTTCCGCCACGCCGCCCAAGGCCTCGAGGAAAAGAAACAGATTCTCTATCTGCTCGGTCCGGTCGGTGGCGGTAAATCGTCGATAGCCGAAAAGCTCAAGGAGTTGATGGAGCGGGTGCCGTTCTATTGCCTGAAAGGCAGCCCGGTCAACGACTCACCGCTGTGCCTGTTCCACCATGATGAGGACGGCAGCATCCTCGAAGAGGAATATGGCATTCCGCGTCGCTACCTGCGTGCCATCCCCAGCCCGTGGGTGGCGAAACGGCTGCAGGAGTTCAACGGCGACATCAGCCAGTTCCGCGTGGTGAAACGCTATCCGTCGGTGCTCAAGCAGATCGCCGTGTCCAAGACCGAACCAGGTGACGAGAACAACCAGGACATCAGCTCGCTAGTCGGCAAGGTCGATATTCGCAAGCTGGAAAAATATGCGCAGGACGACCCGGACGCCTACAGCTACTCCGGCGGTCTGTGCCTCGCCAACCAGGGTCTGCTCGAATTCGTCGAAATGTTCAAGGCGCCGATCAAGGTGCTGCACCCGCTCTTGACCGCGACCCAAGAAGGCAACTTCAAGGGAACGGAAGGCTTTGGCGCGATTCCGTTCGAGGGCATCATCCTTGCTCACTCGAACGAATCCGAATGGAAGCAGTTCAAAAACAACAAGAATAATGAGGCCTTCCTCGACCGTATCTACATCGTCAAGGTGCCGTATTGCCTACGCGTGTCTGACGAAATCCGCATTTACGACAAGCTGATCCGCAACTCGTCCTTGGCTCACGCACCGTGCGCTCCTGGAACGCTGAAAATGATGGCGCAATTTGCCGTCCTGTCGCGGATTAAAGAGCCCGAAAACTCGAGCATCTATAGCAAGATGCAGGTCTACGATGGAGAAAACCTCAAGGACACCGATCCGAAGGCCAAGTCGATTCAGGAGTACCGCGATTTTGCCGGGGTGGACGAGGGTATGAGCGGCCTGTCGACCCGCTTCGCCTACAAGATCCTGTCCAAGGTGTTCAACTTCGACCATAGCGAGGTGGCGGCCAACCCGGTGCATCTGTTGTACGTGCTCGAACAACAGGTCGAACGGGAGCAGTTTCCGCAGGAGGCCGAGCAGAAATACCTGACCTTCATCAAGGAATACCTGGCACCGAAGTACGTTGATTTCATCGGCAAGGAAATCCAGACGGCCTATCTTGAAAGCTACTCAGAGTACGGTCAGAACATCTTCGACCGCTATGTGACCTTTGCCGACTACTGGATACAGGATCAGGAATATCGCGATCAGGACACCGGTGAAATCTTCGACCGCACGGCGCTGAATGCTGAGCTGGAGAAAATCGAGAAGCCCGCGGGTATTTCCAATCCGAAGGACTTCCGAAACGAGATCGTCAACTTCGTGCTGCGCGCGCGGGCCAATAATGCAGGCAAGAACCCCGCTTGGACCAGCTACGAGAAACTGCGCACGGTCATCGAGAAGAAAATGTTCTCGAATACTGAAGAGTTGCTGCCGGTGATCTCGTTCAATGCCAAGGCCAGTGTCGACGACTCGAAGAAGCACGAGGACTTTGTCAATCGCATGGTGGAGAAGGGCTATACGCCGAAGCAGGTGCGGCTGCTGTGCGAATGGTATTTGCGCGTCAGAAAGTCTTCCTGACCCCCGCCCGTTTGGCTCGAGGCCGCGCTCAAGAGCGTTCGGCCAACTCCCCGCCCGGAGTTGGCCGGATGGCTTCGACCGTAACGGGAGCAATCAGACAAAGGCGAGGTGACCATGTCGCACATCATAGACCGGCGTCTCAACGGGAAGAACAAATCCACGGTGAACCGCGAGCGTTTCCTGCGTCGCTTCAAGGCGCAGATCAAGGAAGCGGTCTCCAAGGCGATCAAGGGACGCAGCATCACCGACATCGAGAGCGGAGAGAAGGTCTCCATCCCGGTGAAGGATATTGCCGAACCGATCTTCCACCACGGGAAGGGCGGCGTTTGGGATCACATACATCCGGGCAACGAAGAGTTCATCAAGGGGGACCGTTTCAGTCGCCCTCAGGGTGGCTCCGGTAGCGGCGGTGGCGGCCGGGCAAGCAAGGATGGCGAGGGTGAGGATGACTTTGCCTTCGAGCTGAGCCACGAAGAATTCATGAACGTATTCTTCGATGATCTGGCTTTGCCAAATCTGGTCAAAAATCAGCTGATGGGCATCGACGAGCTCAAGAGCGTCCGTGCCGGGTTTACCAACGACGGTACGCCGGCCAATATCAATATCGTGCGCTCGCTGCGTGGGGCTTTGGCACGTCGCGTCGCCATGGCGGCTCCGACGCTGGAAGAGATCAACAAGACCGAAGAGGAGCTTGACACCCTTCTCGAGTCCGACGAAGAGAGCGGCTTCGAAGTGCGCGAGCGCCGTCGCCGTCTGCACTTTCTGCGTGAGCGGCTGGGCAGCATCCCCTTCATCGATCCGTTCGACCTGCGCTACAACAACCGGGTGAAACAGCTCAAACCGACCAGCCAGGCAGTGATGTTCTGCCTGATGGACGTGTCCGGTTCGATGGACGAGGCCAAGAAGGACATGGCCAAGCGCTTCTTTATCCTGTTGTACCTGTTCCTGCAGCGCAATTACGAAAAGATCGACTTGGTGTTCATTCGCCACCACACCAGTGCGGTCGAGGTCAACGAACACGACTTTTTCCATTCGCGCGAGTCGGGTGGTACCGTAGTCTCATCGGCGCTCAACCTGATGAAGGAGATTCTCGCCAAGCGCTACCCAAGCGATGTATGGAATGTCTACGCCGCGCAGGCATCGGATGGGGACAACTGGGACAGTGATTCGGCCAACTGTGCCCACATCCTCGATGAAGCGGTCCTGCCTGCCTGCCAGTACTACGCCTATATCGAAATCACCGAGGGCGAGCCGCAGAACCTCTGGTACGAATACCTGAAGGTTCAGGAACGGCACCGCCATTTCGCGATGCAGAAAATCCATTCGGCGGGCGACATCTACCCGGTGTTCCGCGAGCTGTTCAAACGGCAGCCGACGCCGACTCGTTAGTCCATGCGAAGGGGACGGTCATGACGCCGATTTCTACCGGGTCCGAATGGACCTTTGAACTGATTGACGAGTACGAGCGGGCGATACGTGAGATCGCGGTCGATGAATTCAAGCTCGACGTCTACCCGATTCAGCTTGAGGTGATCTCCGCCGAGCAGATGATGGATGCCTATTCGTCTGTCGGCATGCCGGTCAATTACCACCACTGGTCGTTCGGCAAGCACTTCGTCGCCACCGAAAAGAGCTACAAGCGCGGTCACATGGGGCTCGCCTATGAGATCGTGATCAACTCCAACCCCTGCATCGCCTATCTGATGGAAGAAAACTCCATGACGATGCAGGCGCTGGTCACCGCCCACGCCGCCTACGGTCACAATTCCTTCTTCAAGGGCAACTACCTGTTCAAGGCCTGGACCGACGCGTCAGCGATCATCGACTACTTGGTGTTTGCGAAGAAATACTTGTCGCAGTGCGAGGAGCGCTACGGCATCGACGCAGTGGAAGAGCTGCTCGATTCCTGCCATGCCTTGATGAACTACGGTGTCGACCGCTACAAGCGGCCGCAGAAGCTGTCGATGGCCAAGGAGCAGGCGCGCCAGTCCGAGCGCGAGCACTATCTGCAGCAGCAGGTCAACGACCTGTGGCGCACCATCCCAAAACGGGATAAAGGTGATGGCGGCCAGGCTGCCTTGCGTTTCCCGCCCGAACCGCAGGAAAACCTGCTCTACTTCATCGAGAAGTCGGCGCCATTCTTGGAGCCGTGGCAGCGTGAAGTGGTGCGGATTGTGCGCAAAGTTGCCCAGTACTTCTACCCGCAACGGCAGACCCAAGTGATGAACGAGGGCTGGGCAACGTTCTGGCACTACACCATCCTGAACCGCCTGTACGAGAAGAAATTGGTCACCGACGGTTTCATGATGGAGTTCCTGCAAAGCCACACCAATGTGGTGTACCAGCCACCGGTCAACGCCCAGTGGTACCGCGGCATCAACCCCTATGCGCTGGGCTTCTCGATGTATCAGGACATCCGTCGCGTCTGCGAAGAGCCAACTGACGAGGATCGCGCATGGTTTCCCGATATTGCCGGCACGCCGTGGCGCGACGCACTCGAGTTCGCGATGCGGAACTTCAAGGACGAGAGCTTTATTTCACAGTACCTGTCACCCAAGCTGATCCGCGATTTCCGCTTCTTCGCGATCCGCGACGACGATCAGGACGACAAGCTCGAGGTCGAGGCGATTCACGACGAGGAAGGCTATCGCGAGATCCGTCAGCTGTTGGCCGAACAGTACAACCTCGGCTCGCGCGAGCCGAATATTCAGGTCTGGTCGGTCAATGTGCGCGGCGACCGCAGTCTGACCTTGCGCCATAGCATGCACAACCGCCGGCCGCTCGAGCCGGAGAGTGCCGAGGAAGTGCTGCGCCATGTTGCACGGCTATGGGGGTTCGACGTAAGGCTGGAAAGTGTCGACGATCAGGGTCATGTCCGGCAGACCTTCTCTTGTGCCACTGGACATCGAGAACTTCAACTTTCGTGAGGGGGCAGAGGCACGAAAGCGCGCAGATCTTCGTGCTCATCGTGAATCAGCTCCGCTAGGCGGACGCCGTAGACCTCCTCCAAGCGGGAGCGCTGCATGACTTCTGCCGTAGGGCCGCATGCAACAAGGTGGCCCCGGTCGAGGAGTGCAACGCGGTCCGCGTGCCTCAATCCAAGATTGAGGTCATGCACCACGGCCAGCACGCCGATCCGGTGCTGTTTGGCGATGCGGCCGATCTGCAGCATGAGTCCGTCGGCCATGCCGATATCGAGTGCGGCGGTCGGTTCGTCGAGTAGCAGATAGCGTTCGCTCTCCGTCGAACCGAGCAGTTGGGCCAGTGCTCGCGCCAGCAGTACTCGCTGTGTCTCGCCGCCTGACAGCGTACTCAGCCGCCGCTCCAGTAATCCCTCTACGCGGGCCAACGCCACTGCCAGGGCAGTGGTGTTGGCATGTCCATGTAGATAGCTGCCCATTGCAATCACTTCCCGCACGGTAAACCCGGTGGCGACCTCCGTCCGCTGTTCCAATACCGCTCGGTGGCGGGCAAGGTGGCCGGCACTCAGGTGCCGCAATGGGGTGTCGCCTAGTAATGCCTGTCCTCGATCTGGCATGGTCAGCCCCGACAACAGCGAGAGCAAGCTGCTCTTTCCGGCGCCGTTCGGCCCGATTAGTGCCAATACCTCGCCAGGCCGCAACTGCAGGCTGACGTCTTCGATTCGATCGCGCAGCGAAGCGTGCTCAAGCACGAGCATTATCCGACCCCATCAGCGCGCGTCGCATCAACCATAGAAAGAAAGGCGCACCGGCAAGGCTGGTGATGACGCCGACCGGTAACTCGGCGGGGGCGATGGCCAATCTCGAGATGGTGTCAGCAATGACAGCAAGCAAGGCGCCCAGCAGAGGAGCCAGTAGCAGGACGCGCCGAGCATCGGCGCCAGTGATCAATCGAGCCAGGTGTGGCGCCATCAGGCCGACGAAGCCGATCATGCCGCAGTTGGCAACGACCAGGCTGGTTGCCAGTGCTGCCAGCGCAACGACTTGTAGCCTGCCTCTGGCCAGCGGATACCCCGCGTGAAAGGTCGCCGCATCGCCAAGTTGCAGCAGGTTGAGGTAGCGCCAATGCCGCCATAACAGCACCCAGACCGGCGGCAGGGCTATCAACAAGGCCGATGCCTGTCGCCAGTTGACGCTGGCAAAGCTGCCCATCAACCAGAATGTGACGGTGCGCAGAGAATCATCGGGCAGGGTAGCGATCAGCAGGGTTAAGAGACTGCCAGTCAGTGCATTGATCGCAACACCGGCCAAAATCAATTGGCTGGAGGGGCTGCGCGGGCCGGCCAGCCGCCAGGTCAGCCAGAGTGCCACCAGTCCACCGACGAAAGCCGTCATGGCCACCAGGCCGCCTCCAAGCCCGGCTTCCAGGGCCAGTGCCGCAGCAAGGGCCGCTCCGCCTGACACGCCAATCAGGCCAGGCTCGGCCAATGCGTTGCGGAACTGGTACTGGGCCGCGGCACCGGCGCAGGCGAGCAGGGCGCCACTGGCGGCTGCGCTCAGTACGCGCGGCAAACGCAATTCCAGCAGCAGTTGGCGGGTAAGGGGGTCGTGAGCGTGGCCGAATAGGCTGGGCAGACTGGAGCCTATCGGGGTGTCAAGCAGCAGGCCGGTCAGCAACGCCAGCGCAAGCAGCAAGAAGGAAAGCAGGAGGGAGCGGTAGTAGGGCATCGCAGAATGAGAAGGCCGGCTCAATGGCCGGCCTCGCGGGCTTAGCGCAAGCCGAGCACGTCCTGCATGTCGTAGAGTCCGACGGGTTGGTCGGCTAGCCAGCGGGCGGCGCGGACAGCACCATTGGCGAAGGTGGCTCGGCTCGAGGCCTTGTGGGTGATCTCGACGCGTTCGCCGTTGGTGGCGAACAGGGCAGTGTGATCGCCGACCACGTCGCCGGCGCGTACGGTGGCAAAGCCGATGGTGCCCGGGTCTCGCTCGCCGGTGACGCCCTCGCGGCCGTAAACCGCGCACTGCTTCAGGTCGCGGCCGAGCGCGTTGGCGATCACTTCACCCATGCGCAAGGCAGTGCCCGATGGAGCGTCGACCTTGTGACGGTGATGCGCCTCGATGATCTCGATGTCGTAGTCTTCAGCCAGCACGCGCGACGCGATGTCGAGCAGCTTGAAGGTCAGGTTGACGCCGACACTGTAGTTGGCAGCGAAAACGATGCGGATCTTCTCGGAAGCGGCTTTGATCGCGGTCTTGCCGGCATCGTCGAAACCGGTGGTCCCAATAATCATGCTCACGCCACGGCTAGTGCAGGCAGCAAGATAGTCGAGGGTGGCTTCGGGACGGGTGAAGTCGATCAACACGTCGGCGCCATCGAGGGCGGTAGCCAGATCGTCGGAGACGATCACGCCGGTTTTCTTGCCGACAAACAGGCCGGCATCCTGACCGATGAAGTCGGAGCCACTGCGATCAATGGCGGCGTGCAGCTTGGTGTTCGGGGTGGACAGTACCGACTCGATCAGCGTACGGCCCATGCGACCGCCGGCGCCGACGATCACGACATTCAGCGCTTTGCTCATGGTTTGATTTCCTGGGTAGGGGCAGAGGCGGCGATCGGCGCGTTGGCATTGCCGCTAGGCAGGATCGCGCGCTCGGCTGGCAGAACCTCGCCTTCGTAACGGGTCATTTTGTCGCCGTCAAAATAGACAGTGAGGTGTTTGCGTTCCAGGAGCTTGCCCCCCTTGGACACTTCATACACATAGTCCCAGCGGTTGGCATGGAACGGGTCAGTCAAAAGCGGTGTTCCCAACACGAAGCGTACCTGGGCGCGGGTCATGCCTGGTTTCAGCTTGGCAACGGCATCTTCGGTGACGGCGTTGCCCTGCGGGATATCCATTTTGTAAGACGGCACCCATTGGGTAGGGCTGTAACTGCCGCAGCCGGCGAGGATGAGGGCCGCGGCTATAATCAGAACTCGCATACTTTTGGGATTGTGTACTCGGGGTAGTGAGTGGCTGTCGAATTAGGCAAAGCCATTAAAAGGCTTTATCATATCCTGCAGAAACGTGCCCACTTTATAACATGATGAACAAAGCCAGTCACCTCAAAGATATTGGCCTGAAAGCCACCGGTCCGCGCCTGAAAATTCTTGATCTGTTCGAGCACAGCGACGTTCGGCACCTGTCGGCTGAAGATGTCTACCGCAAGCTGTCGGCCGAGAATATCGATATCGGTCTTGCCACCATCTACCGAGTGCTCACCCAGTTCGAGCAGGCGGGCATTCTAGTGCGCCACCACTTCGAGTCGGGCAAGGCGATCTACGAACTGAACGAAGGCGGTCACCATGATCACATGGTGTGCATCAGCTGTGGCAAAGTGGTCGAATTCTTCGATCCGGAAATCGAGGCGCTGCAGGATCGCATCGCCGAGCAGCACGGTTTCCGCATCATTGACCATGCTCTTTATATGTACGGCGAGTGCCCCGACTGCGCCGGCAAGCACACCCGTAGATAAGCCGTGATCCCTTGGCTCGGTCCCGAGCCGGTGTTTCCGCCGGTCGAGCTTGCACTGGCCGACCCAGACGGCCTGCTCGCCGCCGGTGGCGACCTCTCTGTGCGGCGCTTGTTAGCCGCCTATTCTCATGGCATTTTTCCGTGGTTCAGCGAAGGCGACCCCATTCTTTGGTGGTCGCCGGCCGAGCGGATGGTGCTGTTTCCCGAAGCGCTGAAGGTCAGCCGTTCGCTGACCAAGACGCTGCGCAATCGCCCCTATGAAGTCCGGACCGACTACGCATTCCGAGCTGTGATGGAGGCGTGTGGCAGTCCTCGTGATGGTCGGCAAGGCACCTGGATCGTACCGACGATGATTGATGCGTATTGCCGGTTGTATCAGCATGGTTACGCTCATTCGTTCGAAGTATGGGAGGAGGGCGAGCTGGTCGGGGGTCTTTACGGCGTGGCATTGGGCCGGATGTTCTTTGGCGAGTCGATGTTTTCACGCCGTCGGGATGCGTCCAAGCTCGCTTTCGTGCACATGGCTCGCCATCTGGCGAGCTGCGGTGTGCGCATGATCGACTGTCAGATGCATACCCCTCACCTTGAGAGCTTGGGGGCGCAATTGATACAGCGCGAGCGTTTTCTTGCTACGCTGAAGGAACAGATTGTCCTGCCGCAGCCGGACGCCATGTGGACTTATCGGTACCAGAATGAGCCATCGTGACCCGAGTCAGCAGGCGGTCGCCATTCATTTTTACGCGACCGCCCTCTACCCGTGCAGCTATCTGCCCGGCTTGCAGGCGCGCTCGCAGGTGGCGATCCCGGCCGATACGATCGATGCCCCTGTCTATAGCCAGCTGGTGCGGCTCGGTTTTCGTCGCAGTGGCTTGTACACCTATCGTCCGTATTGCGACAGCTGCAAGGCCTGTGTGCCGGTAAGGGTGCCAGTTGAGCGGTTCCAGCCGAACCGCAGCCAGAGGCGGGCATTCCGACGGCACAACGATCTGACTGCCCGGTTATTGCCATTGCAGTTCCATGACGATCACTACCTGTTGTATCGACGTTACCAGCGTTCGCGGCACGCTGGTGGCGGCATGGCCGAGGACGACCCGCAGCAATATACCGAGTTCATTCTGAAAAGCGGGGTGGAAAGCTCACTGGTCGAGTTCCGCCAGAGGGGGATCCTGAAGATGGTCAGTCTGGTCGACCATCTGTCCGATGGGCTGTCGGCAGTCTACACTTTTTACGAACCGGACGATCTGCACGCAAGCTACGGGGTCTACAACGTGCTCTGGCAGTTGGATCTGGCCGAGCAGCTGGGCTTGCCCTATCTCTATTTGGGCTATTGGATCGCAAACTGCCGCAAGATGACCTACAAGTCGGCGTACCAGCCTTTAGAGGCGTTGATCGACGGTCGTTGGCAACCCTTCCGTCGCGAGTGAGGCAGGAGCAGGAAGCATATAGGTCAAAAAAACAAAGGGGCGTATACGCCCCTTAAGTTTTTCTGGCAATCGCTTGTTTACATCGGCGAGACACGGTCGTTGCCGCCACCGGTCAGCACGCGGACACGCTGCCCCGCGACAAACGGGATATCAGCTTCCTGCACGATCGAGATCATGTGACCAGTGCGGTCGAGCTTAACCGTAATTTCCAGCGCCGGTTTGGTGCCCGCGCTATGCTGTATAGCTTTGGTGCCGAAACCGCCGGCCAGAGCGCCAACGATGGCGCCGGCAATCGAACCATTTCCATGGCCGACTTCGCTGCCCGCTAGGCCACCAAGGGCGGCGCCGCCAACGGTCAGCAATTCGTTGTTTTCTCCCTCCATCTTGACATTCTGCACCGACACGACAGTGCCGAACTCGACGTTTTGCGCCTGGCGCATTTGGCTCTTGGAGTAAACGGCGGCGGAGTCGGAAGTGGTGCAGCCCGCCAAAACGCCAAGGCAGGTTGCACCGATCAGCGTCATACGGGTTAGCTGTTTAACCATGTCTTTATCTCCTCATGCTTGCCAGCAGTTCTTTGCGAACTGCTGCTTTTATCGTTTAGCGTTAGCCAATGCCTGGGCGCATTCGGCGACTAGGGCCGGCCCACGGTAAATCAGGCCGCTATAGAGCTGTACCAGTGCAGCGCCTGCTTCAATCTTCTCTACGGCATCCGTGCCATGCAGGATGCCGCCTACTCCTATGATGGGCAAGGCACCATCGAGTTCCTTGGCGAGCTTGCGGATCAGCTGGGTTGAGCGTTCGCGCACCGGGCGGCCGGACAGGCCGCCGGCTTCGCCAGCCAGCGGGTGGCCGGCGATCTCTTCACGCGATAGCGTCGTGTTGGTGGCGATCACCCCATCGATTTTCTGGGTAGTCAGGGTGCGTGCCACGGCGGCGATCTGCTCATCGTCGAGGTCCGGCGCGATTTTTACCGCCAACGGTACATAACGACCGTGCTTGTCGGCCAGCTCAGTCTGGCGTTGTTTCAGAGCCGACAACAGGGCGGTCAGCTCGTCTTCGCCCTGCAGCTGACGCAGGTTCTTGGTGTTTGGTGACGAGATGTTGACGGTAATGTAGCTCGAGTAGGCGTAGACCTTGTCGAGGCAGATCAAATAATCGTCAACAGCGTTCTCAATAGGCGTGGTGGCATTCTTGCCGATGTTGATGCCGAGAATGCCCTTGAAGCGGCAGTTGCGTACGTTTTCGAGCAGCTCGTCGACACCGTGGTTGTTGAACCCCATCCGGTTGATGATGCCCTGATGCGATGCTACCCGGAACAGGCGCGGCTTGGGGTTGCCTGCTTGTGGGCGCGGCGTGACCGTGCCGATCTCGATGAAGCCGAAACCGAGAGCGGCCAGCGCATCGATATGTGCACCGTTCTTATCGAGACCAGCTGCCAGGCCGACCGGATTGGGGAAGGTGAGTCCCATCGCTTCCACCGGCTGGCGCGGAATCGAGCAGCTGAGCAAGCCGTCGAGTTTCAGCGCATGGACCTGATCCAGCAATTTCAGGGTGGCCTCATGAGCGGCCTCGGCATCGAGGCAGAACAGCAGGGGGCGCAACAGCGGGTAGAGCATCGGGCAGTCTCTTCAATAATCTTCAAAAAAATGACCCGGTAGTATACCGGGTCTGGTAGGGGTGTTGACGGCTTTACAGTACTTGGCAGACGTCGGCAAAGGCAAAGCGCGGCGAGCGTTCGTGCAGCTTGCTGGCGTCGCCGTAACCGAGATTAATCAGCAGGTTGACCTTAAAGCGGCCGTCGGGGAAGAAAGTTTCGTTAAGCAGGTTGGCGTCGAAGCCGGACATCGGGCCGCAGTCAAGGCCGAGCGAGCGCGCAGCCATGATCAGGTAGGCCGCCTGCAGCGAGCTGTTGCGGAACGCGGTGGCGTCGATCACCGGTTGGTTGCCTTCGAACCAGCTGCGCGCATCGGCGTGAGGGAATAGCGTATGCATGTGCTCGTAGAAGCGCATGTCCATCGCTACGATCACTGTGACTGGCGCGGCCATTGTTTTTTCGATGTTGCCTTCGGACAAACAGGCCTTGAGTTTTTCCTTGGCTTCCTGGCCCTGTACGAACACGAAACGCGCCGGCGATGAGTTGGCGCTTGTCGGGCACTGTTTCAGCAAGTCGAACAATTGCTGCAGCGTCTCTTTGGCCACTGGGCGCGCTTGCCAGTGGCTGAAGGTGCGGGCGTTGTTGAACAGCTGGTCGAGTGCGACAGCGTGAATCGGGGTGCTCATAGGGTCTTCTCGCAAAGCGGGGTTATGGGTCGGCTCATTGGTCTGCCATGATTTCGCTGGCGTCGCGCGTCGTGATTGGGTCCTTGTGGGTCAACACGCTGATTGCAACGCGGCGGTTTTGGGCGCGCCCCTCCGACTGGGCGTTGTCGGCGATCGGCAGATTCTCGGCGCGGCCGATAGCGACCAATCGCTGTGCAACGATGCCGTTCTCCTGGAACAGGCGCACTACGCTGCCGGCACGGGCAGCTGATAGTTCCCAGTTGGATGGATAGGTGGTTGTCCTGATGGGGACATTGTCGCTAAAGCCTTCGACGCGGATCGGATTGTCGACCGGCGACAGCACTTTGGCGACTTGCGCGAGCACTGTGACCGATTGTGGTGACGGTGTAGCCTGGCCGGTCTGGAACAGGGCGCTGTCCTTGATCTGGATCGCCACACCCTGTTCGGTCTGGGAGATCTGCACCTGTCCGCCTGTCACCAATGGCCGGAGCACCTTATTTAGATCGGTGACGAGGCCCGTCATCTTGGCTTGCTCCTTCGCCTTCAGGTCCTTGATCGCCTGAGCGACCGGCTTGGGTCTTGGCACCTGAATCATGGTATTGGCGCCCCCGGTGGGCGGGGTCGCGCCAATCGACAGATCGCCAACCGGTCGGAATGCATTCAGGATTGCCGACGACAGTACCTTGTATTTGCCCTCATTAATCGAGGAGATCGCATACATCACCACGAAAAAGGCGAATAGCAGGGTAATGAAGTCGGCGTAGGAAACCAGCCACCGTTCATGGTTGTCCGGCTCTTCCTGGTAGGGTCGTCGCGCCATGGTGTATTCCTGGTGGCTTAAAACAAGCGGGTTTCGAACAGGCTACGGAAGCCCTCACCTAGCGAGACGCCGAAGCGGCGAGCTACACGGCGGGTAATATCATCTTCCGGGGTGACGTCAACCAGCTTGTCGGCTTTGATGATATCGCGAGCCACCGAGCGCACGTTGCCCAGGCCATCGGCAAGGCCAAGCGGTACACCCTGTTCGCCAATCCAGATGCGACCAGAGAACATGTCCGGGTCTGCCTTTAGACGGTTGCCGCGGCCCTGCTTGACGGCCGTGATGAATTGCTGGTGGATGTCATTGAGCAGTGTCTTGACGATTTCCTGTTGCTTCGGATTTACCGGCGAGAACGGGTCGCCCATCGCCTTGTTCTGGCCAGCTGTCAACAGGCGGCGTTCAACGCCAAGCTTCGCCATCGCGCCGGTGAAACCGAAACCGTCCTGAAGCACGCCGATCGAACCGATGATGCTGGCTTTGTCGACGAAGATCTTGTCGGCCGCCGAGGCGATGTAATAGCAACCCGATGCACAGACATCTTCGACTACCACATAGACCGGGATGGTCGGGTGGAGTTTGCGCAAGCGGCGGATCTCGTCATAGGCAAGACCGGACAGCACGGGTGAGCCGCCCGGGCTGTTGGCGCGGATGATCACCCCCTTGGTGCCGTTGTCCTTGTAGGCGGCCTCCAGTCCATCGATCAGCTTGTTGGCAATGTCGCTCTGACTGTCGATGACCCCATCAAGGTTGATGAGTGCAGTGTGCTCTCTGCTGGACAGTGCATCGACCTTTTCATTGTCGCGGAAAAAGATTGCCCACAGCAGGGTCAGGGTCAGTAGCAGCCAGATCAGGCGGAAGAAGATCCTCCATTGCCGGGCTCGCCGCTGCTCGGTCAGTGCCGACATGGCCAGTTTTTCGATGACACTGCGATCCCAATTGGGCTGTTCGTTCACGCGATTATCTCCAGCGGGCTAATGAAGCCGAGTCTAGCAAATTGCTTGTCATGCGCCGAGCCGCACCTCGCCGTCGGCCTCGCAGACATCCACTGAGACCAGCTTGGCGCCTCGGCAGGGGCCAGCCACGCAGAGGCCACTATCCGGAAGGTAAAGTGCACCGTGCATGCTGCACACCAGATGCTGACCGCTCAGATCGAAGAATTCACCGTCTTTCCAGTCGAGCTGGGCGGGCTGGTGGCGGCAGGCGTTTAGCCAACCATAGACGGAGCCTTGGTGGCGAACCACGAACGCCGGCGCCTCGCGACCATCCTCCAGCGTGATGGTGAAGCGTACACCGAGGCCGCCGTCGGCCAGCGCGTCGGAGCGACAAATCAGCCCAGTTGCGGTTGCAGCCATGCGTGGAAGCTCCGGAAGCTGTCGAAGATCGCCAGCGGGTTGCAAGCCAAGAGTTCGTCGATTGGATGGGCGCCGTAGCTGACGCCGACGCCACGGGTGCCCGCGTTGTTGGCCATGTTCAGGTCGTGACTGGTGTCGCCGACCATCAGGGTGCGGCGGTTTTCGACGCCCAGTTCGTCGGCTAGTGATAGCAGCATTTCGGGGTGAGGTTTCGATGCACACTCGTTGACGGTGCGAGTGGCGTCGAACAGTGATGTCAGTCCGGTGCGCGCAAGGGCGTCATCGAGGCCGGGGCGTCCTTTGCCTGTGGCGACGGCTAGGAACACGCCGCTGGCCCTCAGTTCGGCCAACCCTTCGCGCACGCCGTCGAACAGTTCGATCGTCTCGGTGCCGAGTACGTAATGATGCTTGTACGCGTGCACCATTTCCTCATAGCGGGACGGTGGGAGACCTGGGCAGACGTAACGCATCGCATCGATTAGCCCCAGGCCAATCACGTGGCTGGCACGTTCGCGCTCAGGAACGGGGAGGCCGAGGTCGGCGCAAGCGGCCTGGATGGTGTGGACGATGTGGGCGGTGGAGTCCATCAAGGTGCCGTCCCAGTCGAACACGATCAGGTCAAACGGTTTATCCATGGCTGCGCAGCTTTTCAATGTACGAGGTCAGGTCAGTCGGGAGCGGGGCATTCAGCTCCAGCGGCTCGCCGGTCAGTGGGTGCGGCAGCTTCAAGCTGGCGGCATGCAGGAACATGCGCTTTAACCCGTCACGAGCCAGTTCGCGGTTGGCAGCAAAGTCGCCGTAACGCTCGTCACCGGCAATCGGGCAGCCGATTGCCTGCATATGCACACGAATCTGGTGAGTGCGGCCGGTCTTGAGTAGCGCCTCCACCAGAGTAAGGTCGGCAAAACGCTCGATGACTTTAAACACAGTATGCGCGTATTGGCCGCCTTCTTGCACCCGGACGCGTTTTTCGCCTTCCGGCGTGTGCCACTTGTAGAGTGGCAGACGAACATGGTTCACATCGCTTGGCCAGGCGCCAAGGCCCAGCGCGAAATAGCGCTTCTGCGGCACATCATTGCGGATCATCTCGTGCAGTTTGACCAGCGCCGAGCGTTTCTTTGCGACCATCAACAGGCCGGAGGTCTCGCGGTCGAGACGGTGCACCAGCTCCAGGTAACGCGCTTCGGGACGGGCGCGGCGCAGTTGCTCGATCACGCCGAATGACACGCCACTGCCCCCGTGCACGGCAACACCGGCCGGTTTGTTTATTACCAATAGTGCATCGTCTTCAAACACGATAGGGAAGTGGCCGGCAGGCACGGCTTTTTCTGCCCGCTCGGCAACGCGCACGGGGGGGATGCGTAGCTCGTCTCCTCCCTCGAGGCGGTAGGAGGCGTCAATGCGGCCTTTGTTCACCCGGACTTCGCCGGAGCGCAGAATGCGGTAAAGATGGCTTTTGGGTACGCCTTTTAGCAGCCGCATCAGGAAGTTGTCGATGCGTTGCCCGGCTTCGTCTTCCGTCACCTTGTGGAACGTGACAGAATCTTTGCGGTTATCAGTCATATTGCTTATACTTTCGGCGCTCAGCGCCCTGTTTTTGGGCGATTGATGCGACCTTTAGGCAAAACACGGTTGCATGCGAAAATGGCATGCAGCGCCGCTGCGGAAATGCCAGTTCGGCCGGCAGGGTTAGTCCCTGACCTGACGCCGTACTCTCCAGGCCGCAGCCACGGTTGTCTCGCTCACCGAAAAGCAGCGATGGTAATGCATTTATACGCACTGCGCACTCACCAGCTTCCCTCCCTTGACGCCAAGCCCGTCGGGGGATTTTGCAGCAAAGTTTGACCCGGCACGACCGCCTGCCGCCGGGTATTTGCCAGCCAGACAAGGTTGGCTGAATCCCGGGTCTTCAGCCTGTAGCGCAAGACCACCCGGGCGGTTTGTGGAACCCACACAGGAAGTCGGCTTGAGTTGTAACCATACGAATTCTTGCGATCTTTACCCGGACTCTTCTGACGGATAGCGCCCATCTTAGACACTGGGCCGTCAAATACTTGCTGCTTCCCTAGCGTGAGTGCCGCGCGGGGACATGAATGAAACGAATGCTGTTTAACGCAACGCAGGCCGAAGAGCTTCGCGTTGCCATCGTCGATGGGCAAAAGCTCGTCGACCTCGATATCGAAACCGTTGGCAAGGAACAGCGCAAAGGCAATATCTACAAGGGTGTGATCACCCGGATCGAGCCTTCGCTGGAAGCCTGCTTTGTCGATTACGGTACCGAACGCCACGGCTTCCTCCCTTTCAAGGAGGTGGCCCGTTCCTATTTCCAGAGCTACGAAGGTGGCCGTCCGCGCATTCAGGACGTACTGCGCGAAGGCATGGAAGTCGTCGTACAGGTAGAAAAGGACGAGCGCGGTAATAAGGGCGCTGCGCTGACCACCTATATCAGCCTGGCTGGCCGTTACGTGGTGCTGATGCCGAACAACCCGCGTGGTGGTGGCGTATCGCGCCGCATCGAGGGTGAAGAGCGACAGGAACTGAAGGAGCTGATGGGTCAGCTCGAAGTGCCGAATGGCATGAGCTTGATCGCCCGTACCGCCGGCATCGGTCGTTCGCTCGAAGAGCTGCAGTGGGACCTGAACTACCTGATGCAACTGTGGCGCGCCATCGAAGGCGCCGCCGGTGCCCAGAATGCACCGTTCCTGATCCTGCAGGAAGGCAGCCTCGTCATTCGTGCGATCCGCGACTACTTCCAGCCGGACATCGGCGAAGTGCTGATCGACACCGAAGAAATCTACGAGCAGGCTCGCCAGTTCATGAGCCACGTAATGCCGAACAACGTCAATCGCATCAAGGTCTACAAGGACCACGTGCCGTTGTTCTCGCGCTTCCAGATCGAGCACCAAATCGAAACCGCCTTCTCGCGCAGCGTGCAGTTGCCGTCCGGCGGGGCGATCGTGATCGACCACACCGAAGCGCTGGTGTCGATCGACGTTAACTCGGCCCGTGCCACCAAGGGCGCGGACATCGAGGAGACCGCCCTCAAGACCAACGTCGAAGCGGCCGAGGAGATCGCCCGTCAGTTGCGTCTGCGCGACCTGGGCGGCCTGATCGTGATCGACTTCATCGACATGGAAAACCCGAAGAACCAGCGTGAGGTGGAAAACACCCTGCGCGAGGTTCTGAAGCACGACCGCGCCCGCGTGCAGATGGGCAAGCTGTCTCGCTTCGGCCTGCTTGAGCTGTCGCGTCAGCGCCTGCAGCCGAGCCTGGGCGAAACCAGCCACATCGCCTGCCCGCGTTGCCATGGCATCGGCTTCATCCGCGGCACCGAGTCGTCGGCTCTGCACATCCTGCGCATCATCCAGGAAGAGGCGATGAAGGAGAACACCGGCGCGGTTCACGCGCAGGTGCCGGTCGACGTGGCCACCTTCCTGCTCAACGAGAAGCGCATCGAGCTCTACTCGTTGGAAGAGCGCCTTGGTGTCAGCATCGTGCTGATCCCGAACGTGCATCTGGAAACGCCGAACCATAACATCATTCGTGTTCGCATCGATGATCTGCTGGAAACTGAAGACCAGCCGAGCTACCGCCGCGTTGAGGCGCCGGAAGCCGATGAGAGCAAGCTGGTGTTTGGCCTGGACAAGCCGAAGGTCGAGCGGCAGGAGCCGGCGGTCAAGGGCATCACCCCGCAGCAGCCGGCCCCGGTTGCCGTCGAAAAAGCGCCCGTGGCAGCTCCGGTGGTGCAGGCCCAGCCTGGACTGATTGAGCGTATCGTCGGCTGGTTCAAGGGCTTGGTGGGTGAACCAGCAGCCGTTACCGAAGCTAAGGTCGAGCATCCGGTCAAGCCGGCTCGCCGCGAGGTGACGCAAAACAAGCCGCGCCAAGGTGGCAGCGAAGGTCGTCGCAATGCGCCGGGCCAGCGTCGCGAGCGTGAGCGAGAAGAGCCGCAGCGCCGTGGTAAAGCCGACCAGCAGGACGAGCGTGGCGGTAGTCGTCGCCAGCAAGGCGAGGCCGCTGCAGCCGGTGAGGGTGGTCGCCGGGATGCCCGCCAAGAGGGACGCGAACGCCAGGAGCCGCGTCGCGAGCGTAACAAGGAGCGTGAAGGTGCGGCACGCGAGCCGCGCGAAGAACGTCAGCCGCGTGAACGTCAGCAGCCCCAGACGGAAGCGCCGCGCCGCGAGCCGCAGCCGGATCGTCGTCGAGGTGTTCAAATTGCCGCAGAGGTGGCTGAAGCCGAGGCTCGGGCTCGTACCGAGCAACTGAAGGCGGAAGGCGAAGCAGAGCAGAACGTCGTCGCTCCGGCTACTGAGCCCGCAGCGGAAATGCGAGAGCGTAGCGAACGTCGTCGTCGTCGCAATCGTCGCGATCGCCGTCCGGAAGAGGGTGGGGTGGTTCAAGGCACGGAAGCTGGCGAGGTTGCAGCCGCTGCAGCCATGGCGGTGGAGGCTTCCGTAGTTGAGCCGGTTCCTGCTGTGCAAGAGACCGCAGTGGAGTCGCGTGTTGATGTGGTTGAAGTCATTGCCGAAACTGTAGAGAAGGCCGAAGCTGTGGCCTCGACCAAGACTGAAGAAGTCCCGGCGGTAGCGACTCCGTCTCCTGTCGTAGTGGCTGAAGAGCCTGTGGCAGAGCCGGTTTCGTCGGTGGCGGTTGAAGCGGCTGCTGTTGAGACGAAACCTGCGAAGCCGGAAGTTGCAGAGCAGAAGCAGGCATTGGAAGAGGTCGTAGCATCCCAGCCTGCTCCTGTTTCGGCTTCTGTTGTTGAGGAGGCTGAGCCTGCTCCGGTTGAAATCGTGGAAGAAGTCTCGGTAGCTCCGGTTGTGGCAGCCGAGGTTGTTTCAGCCCAGGTTGAAATCCACGAGGCTGTTGTACCGGTGAAGGCTCAGGTGAGCGAAGAGCCGGTTGCGGTTCAGGCCGAGCAACTTGTTAAGTCGTCCGAGGTGGTGTCGCCGGCGGAACTCGATCTGGGTGGCCTGGTGATGGTGACTACCACAAATGTTGAGAGGGCTCCAGAAGCGACTGTGGAAGTGCAGTCTGGTCCGCGTCGCCGTGATGTTGCCCGCCAGTCGACAGCGAGTGAGGTTGTGGGTGCTCCGTTGGTGCAAGTGGAGACCCGTCACTGAGCCAAAAAAAGCCCACCGCTTAGCGGTTAATGCCGTTCACTTAAGCCGTTCAGTCCGGATTTTAGCTTCGAAGAACGCTTGGAAGTAACAAAAAAGCACCGTTTTTCCACCTTGGTGGGCGGTGCTTTTTCCTTAAGTGAACGGCATTACCGCTTAGCGGTGGGCTTTTTTTAATTAGGAAAAATAAAACAAAAGACTTGACGTATTAAGTGGCAATTCATATAATGCGTCCTCTCTTAAATGAGAACGTTCCCTGATAGCTCAGTCGGTAGAGCGACGGACTGTTAATCCGCAGGTCGCAGGTTCGAGCCCTGCTCGGGGAGCCAGGTTTTAGAAATTAGCTCGATGCTGGTTTTGTAGTTTGAAAGTTGTTCCCTGATAGCTCAGTCGGTAGAGCGACGGACTGTTAATCCGCAGGTCGCAGGTTCGAGCCCTGCTCGGGGAGCCAAAATATTGAGCCGTGAACCGTTGGTTCACGGCTCTTTTCATTTGTCCCGATGATTCTGTCCGGCCGATGTTTCATCTCAACATCTACACCATTCAATACGCCTTGTCGATGAAATGACTCATCCGCAAGCGCAGTTTTTTATTGTCCTCTGTATTTCTGATCGCATTGGCGAATGTGTCGGTGCTTAAAGTATCTGTTCGTCGAAGATATTTGCTGTCGGCGCTTCTTTGGCCTTGATCTATCCTGGCTCGCCTTCAAGCTCTTTGAGCTAATCGCTTAGCTCGTGTAAACACTAGGTCAAGTCATCCGGAGTTGGCGCGTCTTTGCCGTGTAGCTCCGAGGGGGCAAAAAGGGTTTTGCCGACGGCGACCGGCTTCCTCGGCGCTGACGCTCTTGTTCCTCTTGCCGAAAAGGGTCGGTTCCTGCTCTTCGGTCATTGCCTTGTGCATGCGCTCTGGGGTGGGCGCGATGGATGAGTGTGTCCACCATCCAGTCGTCGAACTCGACGGAGTAAATGTGGCAGTTCTGTCGTGGTTTCCTCTTTTGTGCTTGGGTGCAGCTGCAGTGGTGATTGATCTCGTTCCGGCTGGCCGTGCTTTCCGTCTACATTGCTGTGTTGTGTTCTACCAACCCAATATGTCTGTGTGGGCAAAATGCTGTGCGGGCTGCCGCCTTCCGGCTGTGGCACCCGTGCCTTGAATTGCTCACAGGCCGTGGAGATGTCGTCCTTGCTGACAGCCACTTCTTGGGGGTATGACTCACATGCCATGTCTCCATGCAAGCGGGCGAACTTGGTCCTTGCTCCAATTGGTGGTCGCTTGGTTGGCCACTCACTCAGCCTGTTTGCGTTTCCTATCGTTCGGGTCTGGTGTGGCGCCGATAGTGTCGGGCAGCTGTTTATGAGGGGACGTGGTTTTCCGGCGGTGCGGCCTTCTTGCCTTTTTGTTCAGGTAGAAATCGGTGGCGATCAGGCCCTTGTTGGCTTTGCCAGCCCTGATGGATCTGTCGCTCTCACTCGGTCGTCTCTTCTGCTGCATAGGATAGCGGTAGCGGTGCGCAATGCTTTCGTCGTAGCCACCAAGTCAATTTCAGTCCAGACCTGCGTTAGATTTCTCGGCTGGCGTCGATGAATGGCCGCTCCTGCGTCGACAGTCTTCAAAGCTGGCTGGTGTCACCCTGGTTACGGTCAACTTCCACATAGGGGAGGTGGCCGGTAGGTCATGCCAAAGATTTCCTATGGGCGTGATTCATGCTGCTGTCTCGGTGAGTGGGCATCAGCGGAATGATTACCCTTGTCGTTTGGCTTGCCGAGTTAAGGGCTCTTGCTCTTCGTTAATGAAATGGACGCCCCCTTCCTAGGCCGGCATCGCGGTGCCACAGTGAGATTGCTACCACCTCACTGAATGAAGGGAGCGTCACCATGAACATTAGAACGATCGGTCTGGATCTGGCCAAGAACGTGTTTCAGATTCACGGTGTCGATGAGCACGGCAAGGTAGTGCTGCGCAAGCAGGTCGCTCGTTCGTCATTGGCGGCTTGCTTTGCCAACCTGCCGCCCTGTCTGGTCGGGATGGAAGCCTGTGGCAGCGCGCACTTCTGGGCACGCAAGCTGGCCGCCTTGGGGCACGAGGTCAAACTGATGGCTCCCCAGTTCGTGAAGCCCTATGTCAAAGGCAGCACGACTGATGCGGCTGATGCTGAAGCGATCTGTGAGGCGGTGTCCCGTCCCAACATGCGCTTTGTGCCAGTGAAGCTAGCCGAGCAACAAGCCTTGCTGGCCGTGCACCGCGCCCGCGCCGGGTTCGTCAAAGCGCGCACCGCCCAGGCCAATCAGCTGCGCGGCTTGCTGGCCGAATTCGGGATCGTGATTCCCGTTGGGTTGGCCTCGCTGCGGCAGCGCCTGCCGATGGTGCTTGAAGATAGCAACAATGGGCTACCGGGGATGATGCGAGAGCTGGTCACCAGACTCGCCGATCATCTTCGGGTTCTGGATCAACAGGTGGCCGAGCTGGAGAAACAGATTCAGCTGTGGCATCGCCAGAGCGAACCTTCGCAGCGGTTGGCGGCGATCCCAGGCATTGGCCCGATCACCGCCACGGCACTGGTGGCGAGCATTGGCGATGCACGCTCATTTGCCAACGGTCGACAGCTGGCGGCCTGGTTGGGCCTGGTGCCCCGTCAGCATTCCAGCGGTGGCAAACCGGTCTTGCTGGGCATTAGCAAACGGGGGGATGTCTACCTGCGCACCCTGCTGATCCATGGCGCCCGGGCCGTCATTAGTCATATCGAGCGCCGCTGCGATCAGGCGGAGAGTTGGCTGAAACGCCTGCTGAGCCGGCGGAACCGCAATATTTCGGCGGTAGCGCTGGCCAACAAGAATGCCCGGATCGTTTGGGTGCTGCTGGCCCATGATCGGCAGTATGGTGTACCGGCCCCGTTGGCCGCGTGAACGCCTGTACTGAACCCCGTCAGCAACAAGAAAGGCTTTCCTACCGATTGCCCAGGCAATCATGATGTGATGGCGATACAGGTCAGACCGTGACTGAGCAAACCTGACTTATGCAAGGCACTGCGAGTGCGCTTTGTTGCTGAGGACTCAGTCAGCGGAATCCATCAGGGATCGAGACACAACGTCTCCATAAAATCCGCATGTACGGCTGCAATCTCTACCTTCGAGCCACCATGAAATGAGCGCTTGGCAAATTTGGGGCGTCCATGGTGTGCTACGAATGCGACCGCTGCGGTTGCGGAAGCAATGCTTCATTGAAGATGAGGGCGGGCCCCTCGAAGTCGGCTTACAGGAGCGGGCTTCAAATCACCTCAAGCTGCGGGAATAAAGAGTTCTCGTGGTGAGCGTTGAGGAAAAGGCAGGAAGAACCTGTCAGATACTAACCTTTTAGAAAGTAATGCCATTTCATGTGATAATTTTCTTCATGAAATGCAAACGAAACTCTGACGCCCGCGGGATTGACCACCACACCCTCCAGGTCATGCGCCAGCAAGCCGTCAAGGC
>NZ_JAUEDK010000030.1:0-57500 GCF_030385785.1 Crenobacter oryzisoli | reverse complement strand
GCGGCGCACCGCCGGCAGCAGCGGCGAGGCCAGGTCGGTCAGCGTCGCCTCGATCATACCGAGGCGCAGTTGCCCGCTCAGCTCATTGCGCACCGACGCCGATTCCATCTGAAAGATGTCCACCGCGCCCAGCAGTCGCTGCGCCGCCGCGTGCAGCTGCACGCCTTCCTCGGTCAGCCGAAAGCCCGCGCGGCCCCGCTCGCACAGGCGTACTCCCAGCCGCGTTTCCAGCTGCGCCACGTATTCGCTGATGCTCGATGCGCCGATGTTCAGCGTCGACTGGGCCGCGGCGAAGCCCCCGCATTGAACGATGGTTTCGAAAATGCGCAGCAGTTTGAGGTCGGCATCCTGGATCTTCATCACGGCGCTCTTTGTTCGGAAATTAGCGAAGTCTGCTTCTGAATATACCAATTTTACCGACGTCATAAAGCACTAAGAATGAGGGCGTGATGTACGGGCATGGCGGGGTCGAATGGCGTCGCGGTCGTGCCGCTCATATTCATTCACATAGAGGACTCCACCATGCCACAGAACACCTATGATTCGGGCCGGCTGAACCTGCCCTTTGTCGGCATCTGCACCTTCGCCAAGTCGCCGATCTGCCTGGACTGGGATGCGATCGACGCCGACGTGGCGATCCTGGGCGCGCCGTTCGACATGGGCACTCAGTGGCGCGCCGGCGCGCGTTTCGGCCCGCGCGGCATCCGCGAGGCCTCGACGCTGTTCTCGTTCGGTCACAGTGGTGCCTATGACTTCGAGGACGACGTGGTCTACCTGCCGACCGACGAGGTGCGCATCGTCGACATCGGCGACGCCGACATGGTGCACACCAACACCGAGCAGAGCCACGCCAACATCGAGTACGGCGTACGCAAGATTCTGGAGGCCGGCGCGCTGCCGGTGGTACTGGGCGGCGATCACTCGATCAATATCCCGTGCATCAATGCCTTTGCCGGCCAGGAGCCATTCCACGTGGTACATATCGATGCCCACCTCGACTTCGTCGACGAGCGTCACGGCGTGCGTCACGGCCATGGCAACCCGCTGCGCCGCGCTGCCGAAAAAGAGGTGGTGACCGGCATGACCCAGATCGGCATCCGCAATGTGTCGTCAACGGCGCGCGACGGCTATGCCCAGGCGCGCGAAATGGGCTCGGACATCATCTCGGTGCGCGACCTGCGCCGGCTCGGCATCCAGGGCGTGCTCGATCGCATTCCGAAGGGCGTGCGCTACTACCTGACCATTGATATCGACGGTTTCGACCCGTCGATCGCCCCGGGCACCGGCACGCCGAGCCACGGCGGTCTGAACTATTACGAGGGACTGGAGCTGTTCGCCGGCTTGGCCGAACAGGGCGACATCATTGGCATCGACCTGGTCGAAGTCGCCCCGGACTACGACCACTCGGGCTCGACCACTATCCTGGCCGCCCAGCTGCTGCTCAATACCATCGGTCGCGTGATGCATCAGCGCAAGGTCACGCGCCTGCTGAACGAATGACGGCCGGCGCGGGGGCTTGCCCAGCCATGTGTCCCCGTGCCACAAGCATTGCCCTCCCCCGCGTGTCCGCCGCCCTCAACGGCACACGGTGGTATTGCCAGCCAAGCACGATAAAAAACGATCTGCGACCCATAAAAAACCGCTACGCAGACACACCCGCTGCAAGGAGAAAGCCATGAAACCAGTGCGAGAGTTTCACCAGACATCGTTCCAACCAGCCGCGCCGACCACGTCGAACGCACCAGGCCACGAGAAGGCGGGCTGTTTCCGTTCGCTTCGCTAATCACGCCATCGCCGCGGCGCGATCCGCGCCCGGACATCACGACGGGTGTTCCCCGCTTTGCCCTGAATTTCGCCACGGCGAGGGCGGCGGCATGCCCTGCATGTGTGAAGCAGGTTGACGATCTGGAGACATCAGTATGTCAGTCAGTTCATCGATTTCGCCTCACTTACAAAGCGGTAGATCAGGTTTTTTGTTGCTTCATTTCTAGTGCCTTGGCAAAGGGAAGCAATACGGTATGGCGATGAATATTAATGGCGCTTCGCGCTGCACCATGCGCGAGGCTGCAGGAATTATCCAGAAATTGATCCCGAAAGCGGAAATTCATCTTGGTGATGGGTGCTGGCACTTGGATCGACAAGGCCCTTGGGATACCAGCGAGTCAGAACGGCAACTCGGTTACACGCCATCACATACGCTGGAAAGCGGAGTTTAGGAGTATGTGGAATGGTTGCGAGGGCATGAATATTAAATGCTGATTGTGGGGTGGTAGGTCCTATTTCCATGGTTTTTAGGTTGAGCATTGATAGGGGTATTTATGTCTAGAAGTAATTTGATGGCAGAAATCACGTGGACTGAGTATCAGCACCGCATTAAAGAAGAGTCCCCAGTCGTGCTGATACCTGTGGGTGCGCTTGAGCAACATGGCCCTCACTTGCCAATGGGTACCGATCACCTGATTCCAACCGCAATCAGCAGGCTCGTTGCGGAAGAGGTGGCGGCAATTGTTGCCCCACCTTTTAACTATGGCTACAAGTCGCAGCCTCGTATGGGAGGGGGGAACCATTTCTGTGGTACGACTAGTCTGGATGGTCATACCTTGTCAATCATGTTGCGAGATGTGATTAAAGAGTTTGCCCGTCATGGTGTACGGCGTATTGCGGTTATGGATGGCCATTACGAGAACATGATGTTCCTGATCGAGGGGATTGACCTCGCTTTGCGCGAACTGCGCTATGAGGGCATCCATGACCTGAAAATTCTCAGGATCGAATATTGGGACTTTACTAGTAATGAAACCCTGACCAAGGTTTTCCCGGATGGATTCCCAGGCTATGCACTAGAGCATGCGGCCGTGATGGAAACATCAATGAGTCTTTACTTGCATCCACACTTGGTCCGATTGGAAAAATTGCCCGATGATCCACCGGCTGATTTTCCTCCTTATGACGTTTATCCGCTGAATCCTGCCTGGACTCCGGCATCGGGTGTGTTATCACCGGCTCATGGTGCGTCTGCTGACAAGGGAAAGAATCTTATTGATGAGTATGTGCAGCGAATTGCTACAGCTCTCAAAGACGAATTCCCCGGGATATAAATGATGGATCCTATGGTGCCTAACCACTACCAAGGGGTATGGCAGCGTCGCATTTTGCAGCGCGGAACCGAGCATTGCGATACTGATACAAGGGTTTTCTGGTTGCAAACTCGTAATTGGCACGGTGATATTCGGATTCCAGCAGACCGATCTAGCTTCCACGGTATTAAATCAGTGGCTGAGTGCAGTTTGGAGCAACTCCAATGGCTGTGCTTGCAAGAGGGGTTTGTCGGTACCACCTGGAGCAAAGGAGATATCGTAGGTTGGGATCGGCAGGTCGATTTTCGGTTTAGAGATACCCCGGATTTCGGCCGGATGAAATTTCAAGGCGATGTTCTAGAAGAGTTTGGGATTGCATCAGACTATTACGAGCGGTGGGAGCGAATCCCTAAAAGCCTCGGTGCAACGTTTGCTTTGGAACAGCTAACCCATGCTTGCGAGGGCCCTACCTATCCACGTCGTTATCTGCTAGTAGCTGGAGAATACTTCATTTTGCTTAGAGATCGAACACTCTTACCTGCGCCAGCATGCCGGATAAGGAGAAAAATTGAGTCCGGCACTGCATCACGCGAAGAATATGAGGCATGGGTAGATTTAGAAGTGTCATTTGGTTGTAGAGAAAATGACACCTGGCGCATTACCTTGTCTACATTACCTTGGCGGGAAGGTGAGGCTATCTGGTGTCAAGGAGATTTATCTGAACCATGCTTAGATATTGTTACTCAAGCTGGACCAATGTCTAATTCTTGGCGCGTACTTGATTGGAGTTATGCTTAAAGCAATAACGGAAGAGGCATTAATTCTAACCTTGTTGTTAATGTAGTCGACACACATGATTAATTAAGGAGAGGGCAATGATGAGCATCGACAATATAGGGTGAGGCTGTCGAACTGCCGCTGCATTGGGCATGGACGACTGCTCACAATATGGGTTTATGGCGTCCCCGCGGATTTTTGCTACAAAGTTGAGGCCATGAGCTGAAAACCCAGTCATTTCAGGCAATTAAAACGAGCACACCGAAAACCCTATTGCCACCATGCCGGACAACATGTTTTTGGCGCCTTGTTTCAAGCCATCGTGGCTTGAACAGCAAAGAAAGGAAGTGGAAATGAGAGCAGTAATGGTAACTGGTGGTCTTGGCTATACCGGGCGCAAAATTGTGGCGCAACTCAGCGCCCGTGGCATTCGCGTCGTCAATTTCAACAGAGATTATTCTGAGTTGAATAATGAGTTCGTAACCGCAGTTCAGGGCGAGCTGTATGATATTCCACGGCTAGTGGCGACCATGCAAAAGTACGGCGTGGACACCATTATCCATACCGCGGCCATGTCACACCCGGACCTGTCAATTGACCTGCCACTGACCACGGTAGCAGCCAACATCGACGGCACCGTTCATCTGCTCGAGGCCATGAGAATGGCCGGCATAAAACGCTTGGTCAATTTCTCCTCTGAAACAGTCTATGGCCACATAGATGGCACTGTCACCACAGACTCCCCTCTTAACCCCACCACGCCTTATGGAGTCACCAAAGTTGCCACCGAGCTATTTGGCAAGGTTTACAACGATCTGTATGGCCTGGAAGTGGTATCGCTGCGTATTGCCGAAGTATATGGTCCTGGCAACAAGATGCCGCAAATCCTGCGCGACATGATAAAGACCGTGCTTGCTGGCAAGGTGTTCGCCCTGCCGAATGGTGGCGACCATTATTTCCAGATCATCCATATTGACGATGTGGCCCATGCCGCCATTTGTGCCGCAGAAGCACATGGCGTAACTGGCCATGTGTTCAACATCAATGGTGGCACCTATTGCACCATGCGAGAAATGGCAGCGATTGTGCAGAAATATATCCCCGAAGCCCAGATCCAGCTTGGCGATGGAAACTGGCACCTGGATCGACAAGGCCCCTGGGATACCAGCGAATCGGAGCGGCAGCTCGGCTACAAGCCTAGGCACACGCTGGAAAACGGCATCAAGGAATATGTGGAATGGCTGCGCAACAATGAATATTAAAACTTGCTTGTCAAAATATTTATCATCGCAAATCAACTGAAGGGCACCTCGAAAACCCGGATTTCCAAGTGAGACAAGGCGAGAATGGAAACTCCGACGCAGCATATATTTGATATGTAAGGAGGAATTTCTTGTGAGCAACGCAGTATCGCAACGAAAGCTGGAGTTTTTCGAGGCGCCCTGAATACCAATTCTGATTCACCAGCCTTTAACAAGCCGAGGAGAACAAATATGAATGCAGGTGGTTTCCTGAATGGCCGAGTAGCCGTGGTTACCGGAGCAAGCTCGGGCATTGGCCGTGCTACCGCGCTCAAGCTGGCAAGCGAAGGTGCCAGCGTGGCATTGCTGGCCCTGCCGGGCAAGGCATTGGAAGAGGCGCTGGAAGAATGCCGCATTGGTGGCGGCAAGGCGATTGCCATTGCTGCGGATGTTGGTGATTCCAGGCAAGTCATCGCTGCCTTTGACAAAACCGAGCAAGCCTTCGGCCCGGTAGATGCGGTATTCAACAATGCCGGCGTTTCCATGGTGATTCCCGTTACGGAAATGACCGATGAACAATGGGCGCGGCAACTTAACACCAATCTTTCCGGCAATTTCTTTGTGGCGCGCGAAGCCGCACGCCGCATGATTCCGCATAAAAGAGGCGCCATTGTGAATACCGCTTCCGAGCTTTCCATTCTCGGCCAGGCGGGGTATGTCGGCTATACGGCAACCAAGGGCGGCATTTTGGCGATGAGCCGGGCCCTGGCAGCGGAACTGGCAAGTTACAGCATACGTGTAAACGCCATCTGCCCCGGAGCAGTTGATACCCCGCTGCTGGCCGCCGAATATGATTTGGCCGCCGACCCGGTTGCCGAACGCAAGGAAAATGAACGCTCAATCGTGATGGGCCGCTTCGGCCGGCCCGAAGAAATTGCAGCGGCGGTCGCCTTTCTGCTCTCGGACCAGGCGTCTTATGTTACCGGCACGCAATTACTGGTGGATGGCGGGCGCACCGGCTGCTTCCCGGTTGGCAGCATTCAGCGCGAAGGAAGCCAGCAATAAGCTCCAGCCGCTGGTTTCTTTAAAAACACTGCTCGCGAATACCCAAAGGATAAATGATGCTGAAAATGATTGAAAACCCCGTTCCATGGCCAAATGGCGCCCGGGTTGCCGTTTGTCTGAGCTTTGATATTGACTCCGACAGCCTGTTGCAGATTGGGCATGCCTCAAAAGCAGAGCATATGGTTGCCGCGCAGTCCTGGCTGCGCTACGACCGGATTGCAGTACGCCGGCTGGTGGACATGTTCAATTATTACAAGATTCGCCAGACGTTTTTCTTTCCGGCCTGGTGCATGGAGCACTATCCCGAGCTGGTTGACTGCATTCAGCGGTCCGGACACGAAATTGCCTATCACGGTTATTTGCATGAGCATCCTAATGAGCAGTCCTATGAGGATGAAAAATACTGGCTACAGAAATCCATTGCCGTGTTTGAAAAGATGACGGGCTCGCGCCCACGAGGCGCGCGCGCTCCCTTGTATAACTACAGCGGCCATTCCACTGAATTACTGATAAAGGAAGGCTTTCTTTACGATGCCTCGCTGATGGGCGACGACGTCCCCTATCTGCTGAAGTGTGATGCCGGCGAATTGCTGGAACTGCCATCCCACTGGGCAATGGATGACTGGCCGCAATATGTGCACGCCATGGAACTGGATTATGTGATGCCTATCCGCTCGCCGGCAGAGGCGATGCAGGTATTCATGGCCGAATTCGAATCCATGTGGCGCCACCAGGGCATGCTTATTGGCGTGTGGCACCCGTTTGCATCTGGCCGTCTGGCACGCTGCGAAGCGGTAGCCAACATGATCGAGAAAATGATTGATCGTGGCCAGGTCTGGTTTGCCAGCATGGAGGAGATTGCGCAGCATATTCAAGCCTGCCGCAAAAACGGAACCTACCAGCCGCGCATTGAAGATATACCGCAATACGACGCTTCATTTGTACCAACACATAAATAGCCAGTGATTTTCTTGATTTGCCCATGACTTGGCGCAGGCAGGGAATATCCCCCCTGCACGAAAAAAAGCCATTGCGGAATATGGTGGCAAAATCATATCAGGTTGAAAAACATCAGGAGAGACAGATGAGATTTCTGGAGCTATTTGGTTACGACAGGCATGGCGTGGTAAAGGAGATTCCTACCACCCTCAACAAGGGCACCTTGACCACCAAAGAAATTACCCTGGCGGCGCTGGGCTTCAATGCCCCGGCCTGGGTAACGGCGTCGTCGATGTCGATTCTGTATTCGATCTCTGGCCACGCCGCACCGCTGGCGATTCTGATTGCCTATTTCTTCCCCATGCTAATGCTGGCGCTGGGGCTTATTCTCTTGACCAGGGAAGCCCCTTCCGCCGCCGGTATCTTCACGTTTACCGAACGCTTTCTGCATTCCCGTGTCGGCACCATTCTTGGCTGGACCTACACACTGGCTTGCGCTGCGGTTGCCCCGATGACGGCGGTAATCGGGGCACAGTATCTGCAGGTACTGATCCCCGGCCTGCATGGCGAAGTGATGGCGGAAATCATCGGCACGGTAATGTTGGTGGTGTTCTGTATCGTGTCGTGTCGCGGGGTGGAACTGACGGCAAAAGTGGCCGGTATTTTCCTGACCTTTGAAATTGCCGTGGTTGCCGGCCTTGGCATTCTGGGAATAATCAACCCGCAAGTACACAACCTGTCGATTGCCGATATGTACTCCCTGAAAGAAGCCGGCGGCGTGGCGGGGATTGGTCCCGGCGTGCTGTTCGGGGTGTGGATGCTGGCAAATTTCGATTCCTCGATCAATTACATCGAAGAAGCCCGTGTGCCGGTAAGAACGGTCCAGCGCTCCATGCTGCTGGTATTGACCTCTGCTTTCGTTATCTACACCCTGGCCGCCATTGGCTGGCAGTACGCCATTCCTGTCGATACCCTGGCCAAGATCGTGGAAAGCGGTGATGGTGGTCCGATTGCAGCAGTAGCCAAAGTCTACCTGCCAAGCTCCATGTTATGGCTGGCCATCTTTGTGGTAGTCACTTCTGCCATTGCCGGCTTGCAGATTTCGATGAACTCCGGCGCCCGCACGCTGTATCGCATGAGTTGTGAAGGGCATCTGCCGGCAATCTTCAGCAAGGTAAATGCCCGCAAGGTGCCGTGGCTTTCCACTGTTACCCTTACTGCGGTGGGTGTGCTGCTGGTCTGGTATAAGCCGCTGTCCAAGATTACCTGGTACTACGATGTGGTCACCATCACCCTGGTGTTCTCCTATATTGCGGCACTCGCTTCCTTCGTACGGCTGATATTCAAGATCCGTAGCCGCAAAGTTGCCTGTATCCTCATGTGCCCGGCAGTGCTGGCAATTGCTGTGCTCCTGTATATCGCCTATACCGCTGGCGCCACCCCGGTCGACCCGTCCGATTTGTATAACGCCTGGTATATCGGCGGCGCGGTCATCATCTCCGGGCTGCTTATTTCGCTGTCCAGAAGTCATCAGGCGGTGAAGCTGCATACCGAGATGTCGTAAGTGGGGCAAGACAGGCTTCGCAAGCTGAGCGCGAGTCGCTATTTATAGCGTGAGCACACCATGTGGCCAACCTTACCCGGGGTTGGCCGCATGGCTGTTGGTGCGCGTTGAGTTTTGACCAAGGGGGGGGGGGACAAAAACTTGGACTACTGGGAGGTAGTTCATGTACTTGTATGAAGATCGCATCCGCGCGGTTAGGCTCTACATAAAGCTCGGGAAACGCACTGCGGCGACCATTCGTCAGTTGGGTTACCCAACAAAGAATGCGCTCAAGGGTATTGACAACTTAACTGGCAAAAATGCTAATGGGGAATTTGTGATTCACATTTTTTGCTGCGCGGAGTGCTGTCTTCGATTTCAGAACGCAACTTGGGTGCCAGAGATTTCATACCACACCTGAAAGGCGTGAGCACGGGCAACCCGGTAGTCCCTACGAGACATGTGGTGACGACCACAGCGGAAGTGAGCTTGGGTGTGATTCCCGGATACCAACGTAGCACCTAAGCTGCCTTACCCTCCTGCTCGAACCAAGCTGCATGCTGCTGCGCTGGGGTTCGGTATCCAAGGGAGGAATGGCGGCGTTTTCGATTGTAAAACACCTCAATGTATTCAAAGAGGTCTTGCCTGGCCTCCGCCCGAGTCGCGTAGTCTTCATGGAAGACGCGCTCATTCTTCAAGCTGTTGAAGAAACTCTCCATCGGTGCATTGACGCTCCTATGTCAAGTTGAGCGCGTCGAATCGGCTAGATCGGCTAGGATGAGTGGGTATAATTCCCTGACGATGTAGCGCTTCTGGCAACGATGAATCTCCTTGTTCGACATGCCTTCCTTGGTCCGGCGCTCAACATACGCCCGCGTTCAAGGATCACTGCGCATTCGTACCATGGCGATGGTCCACAGAGCGTTGTTTGCCGCTCGATCGCCACCCCTGTTCAAACGATGCCGAACCGTTTTACCGGACGACGCTTGCAAAGGGCTGGCGCCACAGAGCGCCGCCAGCGCCGCCTCGCTTTTCAGGCGTTCGGGATTATCGCCCGCCACGGCAACGAGCACGGCCGCCGTTTGAGGACCTACACCGAACCTTTCCCGAAGCCGCTTGGCATGCTGGCTCGTCAGACACTCGAGCATTGCATCAAGCTTCTTGATTTCCTCTGCCAGGACCAAGCATCGCTTAGCCAGTAGACGCAGTGTGGACGTCAGCGTTTGCAGCATGGGGGTACGGCCCAACGTGCGAAGACGCGCGCAGTTGGCAATACACTCTGCGGAATTAGTCTTCAGAAGGCGATCTCGGACGTCCTGTGGTGCACTGACTAGCAAGGCTTTCAACTGATTGATTGCCTGTGTCTTGGCTTTAACAGCGCTGCGCCGGGCAACTGAGACCGCGCGCATCGCTTCGGCAGCTCCGGACTGCTCATTGGGGATAGCCGTTGCCTTCCCAGAGAGGACCGCTCGCGCGGCATTTTCCGCATCGGTTGGATCAGACTTTCCCCGGGATCGGCGTGCTGCCCGGTCAGGGCGGTTGACTTCCAGAACCTCGATCTCATGGTCACGTAGCACGCGGGCCAATCCCGCGCCATAAGTTCCGGTTCCTTCTACTCCTGCGCGGCGCAGATGGCCGAATGAATGTGCCCAGGCCAGCAATTTCAGATAGCCTGCCGTGTTGGCTGTTACCGAGAGAGTTCCTAGGAGCTTACCCGTCTCACTGATCACAGCTCCGACATGTGCATCCAAATGCGTGTCGACACCCAGAATGACTTCGTTTTGTTCCATGCGTGTTTCCGTCGTAGTGGGCACATCGCCAACCTCACTCGCTTGGACAGGACACTCATGGTGCAGGACAAAGCTCCTATCAGGTCACAAACGCTGAGCCCGGCAATGCTCGGGGAACGCCGGAACCCGATCGACAGGTCAATGCAAAGGCAGCACGGCCAATCCCAGCACGGGTCAGACCGGTCCGACGTTCAAAGCACATTGTGGACTGAGTATCCCAGCAGTTGCCTTTGCGGCTCATCGAGGCCTGCATGCCGTATTCGGCCAGCAAAGCTTGGTAATCTGACTGCAATACTGGCTGCCTCGATCCGAATGGTGCAGCAGGCCTGGTGAAGGCCGGCGGCGGAAACGCGCCATCCGCAAGGCCCCATGACCAACTCGCGGGTCATCCGGCCATCCATCGCCCAGCCCACAATGGCGCGCGTATACAAGTCCATTACCACCGCCAGGTACAGCCAACCTTCACGGGTCGGAATGTAGGGGTAAGTAGGCCGGGGGAGTTGCACCCCCAGCCCCTCGCAGAACCGGACGTGAGCCTCTCGACTCATCCGGCTCCCATCATCCAACCGATGGGAGACATCCCATTTCCCAATGCACAAAGGCAGTCGGGAAGCGACGCGCAAGTCGCCCGAGGGTGTGGCTCGCCCGCGTTTTATGGCGGGCAAGAGCCTTGTACTTGCGCCTCATCCAGCGCATCAAGTAGTCATTCATGTGTTTCCAGATCACCGACATTGCCGATCCGTAGAAGCGGCCGTAGTACTGCTGCCACCCCCGTAGGACCGGGTTGAACATCGCCGCCAGGTCGCACAATTCCCGGTCGCACATCAGTTGCAGATGCCAGCCCCGGATGGTCTGCCGCATTGCCTTGAGGGCATCGCGACTGACCGCCGGCGAGAAGTTCACGTAGACCCGCTGATACTTGTCCACCGTTTTGCGCGGTCGGAAGGTGTATCCCAGGAAGGTGAACTGCACATCAGGATATGTTTCCCGTCGATTGACGTCCTGGCAGTAGACGATCCGTGTCTTGCCCGGATGCAATTCGAGCCCACACTCGCGGAAGCGCACGCCGATCCTGTCTAACGCCAGCTTAGCCTGCGCCAAGCTCTTGCAGTGAACCACACCGTCATCGGCGTAGCGGCAGAACCGCACGCTTTTGAGATTGCGGGTAACCCAGGAATCAAAGGCGTAGTGCAGGAACAGGTTGGCCAGCAACGGGCTCACGACGCCGCCTTGCGGCGTGCCGCGCGTCCGTTCCAGGAGTTCTCCGTCGGCGGTCTGCATTGGCGCTTTCAGCCAGCGTTCCACGTACAGGAGAACCCAGGGAGTCTGGCAGTGCTTCCTGAGCGCACGCATGAGCAGGCCGTGGTCGATATTGTCGAAGAGACCCTTGATATCGAATTCCACGACCCAGTCGTAGTCCCAGCAGCGCCGCCTCACCATGGCAATCGCATCGTGGGCGGAGCGCCCTGGCCGATAGCCATAGGAGTTGGGGTGGAACATCGGGTCGATCTGTGGCTCCAGCAGGAGCTTGACCGCCGTCTGCGCCACCCGGTCGGCAACCGTGGGTATGCCCAGCATGCGCACACCACCCGACTTCTTCGGAATCGGAACCCCTTTGACCGGCGGCGGGAAATAGCTGCCGGAACAGAGTCGATTCCAAAGCTTGTACAGGTTGTCGCCTAAGCGGCTCTCGAATTGCTCGATCGATTCACGGTCGACGCCTGCGGCGCCGCCGTTTGCTTTGACACATTGAAATGCTTTCCAGATTAGCGCCTTGGGAATGTCGTACGGTTTGGTCATTGAGCCATACTCCTCCTGCTTGCGCAGTTGGCACGGCTCCTGACCGGGATGACGCAGCCCCTTCGCTCCACCGCCATTACAGCGGCTTCAACACTACTACGAGCCGCTCCGCCCCTTGATGGCGCATCGCTACTCTCGGCCTTGCCTTTCGGGCTTGTGCCTTTCGCTTGGCATCGCCATCGAAGGTTCCCGCAGTTCAACGTAAGAGCCCGAATCAGGCTGACGCTGCCTCTATGCCGGACACCGCCGGGACCGTAAGCAGGTATCGTCCCGGCTGATCGCGGGGCAACATCACTCCCCGGTTTTGATGTCGTCTGAACGGTTTCGACACTTGAACGGCAGTTCACGGTTGTTCGTCTTCCTGATCCACACCTGACGTCTTCTGACGCCTTTTCCATGACGCTCACGACCGGGGCTTTTGACCCAAGCCGCTCATGGTGGTTTGCCACCTGCTCCTGCAAGCCGATGGCGAGGGGCCATACCCTCATCTCCTACGCCGCTTGCTGCGGCACACTGATGTCCGTCGTCCAGACTTGATCCGGCGCGGCGGTGTGAAATTGTCGATTCAGCAGGTTGGGGGCCACGGGCAGCGCATGCTTGCTGTCGGTGGTGACCTTGTAGCGTCGCTTGTGCCGGGCACGAATGCCGTGCCGCTGCATCAGGCGCCGAATCCGTGCCTTGCTCACTGGGAGCCCACGAAACTTGAGTTCTTGGTAAATCCTGGGCGAGCCATAGGCACCGTTGAATTCGGCATGGACGCTTCGAATCAGCACCAATAGCTGGGCATCCGACAACCATTGCGCCGGGCCGCCGCCGGCCTTCCAGTCGGCAAAACCACTGGTGCTGACCGACAGCACACGGCACAAGGATTGCAGGGGGTAGTGAGCGCGCATTCCATCGAGCCAGGCGTACTTCACTGCGACTTCTTGGCGAAGTACGCCGTGGCTTTTTCCAGGATCTCGAGCTCCATCTTGAGGCGGGCATTCTCGGCCCGCAGGCGGGAGAGTTCCATCTGCTCTGGCGTGACCGGTTTACCAGAACCGGAGGCCAGCTTGCCGGCCTTGTGTGCTTTGCGCCAGTTGCTGAGCGTTTGTTCGGAGATGCCCAGGTCACGAGCGACCTGGGCTGGAGACTTGCCCTCGGCCTCGATCTGCCGGATGGCTTCTTGCTTGAATTCTGGGGTGTAGCTTTGTCGTGGAATCTTGTACATCGGAACCTCTGCATGTCAGTTTATCTGACTACGCTTGGTATCCGAAATCCACGCCCAAGCTCATGGATGCGACGCAATGCTGCCTCGGTAACCGTTCGTGTTTAAGGAGTACGGCTTCATCGAGGCGAAGGGGGATGGCCGAGCCGGATATCCGCTTCCAGTCCAGCCGGAGCAATATAGCGTCTGGATGAGGCCCGCCTTGTATTATGACCCCGTCGACACGCAAACGCCGGGGGTTGGCGTAAGCGACGACGTGGCTGGGATCGGACCCTGGGAGGTTTACGATGGCTGCAACGAGTGGAACTCGGCCGAACAACGGCGAACAGAAGCCGATCGCGCTAGCCTTGCAGGGCGGCGGGATGCACGGAGCGTTCACCTGGGGCGTGCTCGACCGACTGCTCGAGGACGGGCGGCTTGTACTAGAAGGCGTCAGCGCGACCAGCGCAGGTGCGATGAACGCTGCAGTGCTGGCCTACGGGCTGCTACAGGGTGGTTCCGAGGGCGCGCGTCAGGCGCTGCACGACTTCTGGCACGCTATCGCGCAATCGGCGCAGCGGCATAACCCCTTCCGCTTGTTGCCATGGCTGAAAGGGTCCCACAGCTTCGGGCTGGAACACTCGCCCTTGTACCTGCTGATGGACATCACACTGCGCGTCCTCTCGCCGTACCAATTCAATCCATTCAACGCGAACCCGCTACGCGAGTTGCTGGAGCAACATGTCGATTTCACCGCGTTGCGCGGGCATTGCCCGATCCGCCTCTATCTCTGTGCGACCAATGTCGAGACCGGCAAGATCCGCCTCTTTTCCGGCGATGACATATGCGTGAAAGCGGTGCTCGCTTCGGCCTGCATTCCAACCCTGTTTCAGGCGGTGGAGATCAATGGCGAATATTACTGGGACGGCGGCTACGTTGGTAACCCGGCGATATTCCCGCTGATCTACCACTGCAGCACGCGCGATGTAGTGGTTGTGCATATCAATCCGATCGTCCGCCCCGGCGTGCCGACCACTGCGGCCGAAATTCTCAACCGCATCAATGAAGTGAGCTTCAATTCGTCGCTGATGCGTGAGATGCGCGCGATCGCCTTCGTTTCCTCGCTGATCCAACAAGGCAAGGTCGGTCGCGGCGAAATGAAGGAAATGCTGATCCACTCAATCCGGTCCGACCAGACGATGGCCGCACTCAGCGTGTCGAGCAAGTACAACGCCGACTGGGACTTCCTCTGCTTTCTGCGGGACAAGGGACGGACCGAAGCCGAGGCGTGGCTCAAGGAAAACTATCAAAACATCGGGCAGCGCTCGAGCATCGACATCGGCAAAGAGTTCCTTTGATAAGGCGCTCGCCCTCTTCTCGCCCCCCTCGAAATAGCCACGATATGGCGAGAACCGTCTGAACAGGCTTATCGCACAAGCCCCCGACAGACTATGGTTACGGGGCGGCCATGCCCAAAACGGTGCCAGCCGACAGGCTTTATCGCGTTTGCTATTGTCGGCATTCGGCCGTAACGGACGATGTGCAGAAAAATCGGGGTCGCGCGGCCCGGGCGGCTAGCCCGGCGAGCTGCCAGCCCCGATTAAACGGTTGCACCTTGAAAACCGCCGGAGGCGGGGGTAAGCCCTATGCGTTGTGCAAGCTGCGGATTCGAGAATCCGACCGGCGCCAAGTTCTGCGAGGAATGCGGCGCCAAGGTGGTGCGCGCCTGCCCTGCCTGCGGGCACGAGGCGAGCGCGAGCGCCAAGTTCTGCAGCGAATGCGGCGCGCCGTTGAACGGGCCGCCCCCGAGCGCGGCGCTTGCGACCACGGCGCCCATCGACTACACGCCCCCCTACCTGGCAGAACGCATCCGGGCGGCACAGGCGGCCATGGAAGCCCGCGGCGTGGCAGACGGCGAGCGCAAGACTGTTACCGCGCTGTTCGCCGACATGGCCGGTTCGACCGCGCTGATCCACGACCTCGATCCCGAAGATGCCCGCCGGCTGATCGACCCGGTGCTGGCGCTGATGATGGAGGCCGTGCATCACTACGAAGGCTATGTGGCCAAGTCGATGGGCGATGGCATCCTGGCGCTGTTCGGCGCGCCGATCGCCAACGAGGATCACCCGCAGCGGGCCTTGCTGGCGGCGCTGCGCATGCAGGAAGCCATGCACCGGTACGCCGACGGCGTGCGTCTCGCTCAGGGAATCGCGTTGCAGATCCGCGTCGGCATCAACTCCGGCGAAGTGGTCGTGCGTACGATCCGCATCCATGATTTGCACACCGACTACGATCCGGTGGGCAACTCGATCCACATTGCTTCGCGCATGGAGGGCATCGCCGTGCCCGGCTCGATCGTCGCGAGCGAACACACGCGCCACCTGACCGAAGGCTATTTTGCGTTCAAGGCGCTCGGCGCGACGCCGATCAAGGGGCTGCCCGAGCCGCTCGCGGTCTTTGAAGTGCTCGGTCTCGGTCCGCTGCGGACCCGGCTGCAGGTGTCGGCCAGCCGCGGGCTGGCGCGCTTTGTCGGTCGTTCGCGCGAGCTCGGGCAGCTACGCGCAGCTCGGGCGGGGGCGCAAGCCGGCCATGGCCAGATCGTTGGTATGGTTGGCGACCCTGGGGTGGGCAAGTCTCGGCTATACCACGAGTTCAAGCTGCTCGCGCCGCGCGATTGCCTGGTACTGGAAACCTTCTCGGTGTCGCACGGCAAAGCCTATCCGTATCTGCCGCTGATCGAGCTGCTGCGGAACTACTGCCAGCTCACGGCGCAGGACGACGAGCGTCGCCGGCGCGAGCGGATCACCGGCAAGGTGCTGACCCTGGACCGCGCACTGGAAGACACGCTGCCCTATCTGTTCCACCTGCTCGGGGCAGCCGAGCCGAACTCGGCGCTGGCGATGATGGACCCGCAGATCCGCCGGCAGCGGACTTTCGAGGCGATCAAGCGGCTGTTGGTGCGCGAGAGCCTGACCCAGCCACTGGAACTGATCGTCGAGGATTTGCAGTGGCTCGACAGCGAAACCGAGGCCTTCCTTGGCTTTCTCGGCGAGAGCGTGGGCAACGCCCGTATCCTGCTACTGGTCAATTACCGGCCCGAGTACCGGCATGACTGGGGCCGCAAGAGCTACTACACCCAGTTGCGGCTGGATCCTCTGGGCGAAGCGGAAGCCCGGGAGCTCCTGCACGCGCTGCTGGGCGATGCCCCCGGCCTGGCCCCGCTCGAGCGCCTGATCCTGGAGCTTACGGAAGGCAACCCCTTCTTCATCGAGGAAGTGGTGCAGGCGCTGGCTGAGGGGCACGTGCTGCAGGGCGAGCGCGGTCATTACCGTCTCGAGCAGCTCCCAGGCAGGCTCCAGATCCCGGCCACCGTGCAGGGGGTGCTCGCCTCCCGCATCGACCGACTGCAGCCGGCCGAGAAGGCGCTGCTGCAAACCCTGGCGGTGATTGGCAAGGTATTTACCTGGAGCCTGCTCGCGCGCGTGGTCGATCAGTCCGAAGACACCATGAAGAGCCTGCTGACGCGGCTGCAAGCCGGTGAATTCATCTATGAGCAGCCGGCGTTTCCGGAGGTCGAGTACAGCTTCAAGCATGCGCTGACCCAGGAGGTAGCCTACGGCTCGCTGTTAAGCGATCAGCGCCGTGCACTACATGAGCGGACGGGCCAGGCCATCGAGGCTTTGTTCGGCGCCCGGCTCGAGGAGCACAGCAGCGAGTTGGCGCATCATTTCAGCCGCAGCGGCAACGCGCCGAAGGCGGTGGAATACCTGCACTGCGCCGGGCGCCAGGCGCTGCAGCGCTCGGCCGATGCCGAAGCGGTCGCCCACCTGACCACGGCGCTGGCCCTGCTCGCAACGCTGCCCGATGCTCCCGAGCGCACACGACAAGAACTCGAGCTTCTGATCACTCTAGGTCCGGCCTGGATGGCCACCAAGGGGCACGCTGCCCCGGAAGTCGAAGCGACCTATACGCGGGCACTGACGCTGTGCCGACAGCTCGGCGAAACGATCCAGCTCTTCCCCGCGCTGTTGGGGCTGCGCACATTTTATCTAGTCCGTGGGGAACTGCTGACCTCACGCGAACTGGGGGAGCAACTCCTTACGCTGGCCCGGAAGGCACAAGACCCTGCGTTGCTCGCACAAGCCCATCGAGCGCTGGGGACCAGCTTACTCGGTCTCGGCGAGTTGGACCCTGCCCGCGCGCAGTTGGAGCAGGCCCTGGCCCTCTATGACCCCTCGGCTGCCTTCTTCTATGGACTGGAGCCCGGCGTGCTGGGGCTGGCCTACTTCGCCTTGGACCTGTGGCTGCTCGGCTATCCGGATCAGGCCCTGGCGCGCAGCCAGGAGATGCTCGCTCTGGCTCAGATCCGGTCCCAACCTCCTGACTCGGCCAATGCCTTGATCTTCGCCGCCGAGCTTCATCTGCACCGGCGCGAGGCACAGCCGACGCGCGAGCTGACGGAGGCAGCCATCGCCCTCGCGACCGAGCATGGCTTCCCGTACTTTTTGGCTTACGGAACCATCCTCTCGGGCTGGGTGCTGGCCGAGCAGGGATGCGCCGCAGAGGGAGTCGAAAGGATGCAACAGGGCTTGGCCGCCTATCGGGCCACTGGGGCGGAGCATTGGCAGACGCATTACTTGGCGCTGCTGGCCGAAGCCTACGGAAGAGCAGGACAGACCGAGGCAGGGCTTGAGACGCTGACCGAGGCGCTGGCCGTCGTGGACCAGAAGCAGGAGCGCGTGTACGAGGCGGAGCTGTATCGACTCAAGGGGGAACTGATGCTGCAACAGCCGAGCCGCGAGGGGGAGGAGGCCGGCGGCTGGGATGAAGCCGAAGCCTGCTTCCTGAAGGCGATCGCGATCGCTCGCCGACAGGGAGCCCGCTCGCTGGAGCTGCGCGCGGTGATGGGCCTGAGCCGGCTGTGGCGACAGCAGGGCAAGCCGGGCGACGCCCGCCGTATTTTGGCCGAAACCTATGACTGGTTCACCGAAGGTTTCGACACCGCGGACCTGCAGGAGGCCGGGGCGTTGCTCGCCGCGCTTAGCTGAAGCATGCGCAATGGGCGGATCGGATTGGGCTATGAACCGGTGGTTCTGGATGGCCGAACGCCAACGCTGAAGCAGCGCGCCAGGCTTACGCTGTCTACCGGGCCCCTGAAGCGCGCGCCTCGTTCCTCCGAACGTCCGGCACGCGTTCTCTGAGACAGAGGAATCGGGATGAAGCGGATGGAAACACGCTTTTTGGCGCTGTGGTCGCGCTGCGGCGGCGTGCAGGGCGAAATCGTCTATGCCGACCTGGCGCGACATTACGCCGAGCCGATGCGCCGTTATCATACCCTGGACCACATCCGTCGCTGCCTGAGCGGTCTGGATTGCGCGCGCGCAGCGAGCCACGATCCTGATGCCGTGGAACTGGCATTGTGGTTTCATGATGTGATCTACATTCCCGGTGCGGAAGACAATGAGCGGCTCAGCGCCGAGTGGTTCGAGCGCTGCGCCGAGGGACGCATCGCCGCAGCCGCACGCATCGCCGAAATGATCCTGGCGACGACACATGACGTTGTACCGGCCGATCTCGATGCCCGCTTTACCGCCGACATCGACCTGGTGAATCTAGGGGATGACCGCGCCCGCTTTCGCCGCGATGAAGCGCTCCTGCGAGCCGAGCGTCCCGACCAGGGCGATGTCGCTTACGACGCCAGAGAACGGGCCTTCCTGGGCGCCCTGCTGGCTCGCCCCGCTATCTACCATACGGATTTCTTCCATACCCGCTGCGAAGCCCGCGCCCGCGCCAATCTGGCGTGGCGGCTCGCCCAGCCAGCATTGCGCTGACTTGCCCCATGAGCCACGGTCCCCCATCGCATCAGCGCGCAGCGCCCGGCGCACTGGCCAGGCGGTGCGCGTCGGCTAGACTGCACACAGAGGAGGCCCACCATGCAAGCGAAGCCATCGCCCGCGATTCGCCGCATCAATATAGCGCTGCAGGGGGGCGGCTCCCACGGGGCCTTCAGTTGGGGGGTGCTCGACCGCCTGCTCGAAGACGGCCGGATCGAGGTAGACGGCATCTGCGGCACCAGCGCCGGCGCGATCAATGCCACGGTGCTCGCCTACGGTCTTGCCAGCGGCGGGGGCGAAGGAGCGCGCCGCGCGCTTGAAACGCTCTGGCGCCAGATATCCGATGCGGCGCGGCTAAGCCCGCTGCAACCCTCCTGGCTGGACCGGATGATGGGCTGTGGCAATATGGACCTGTCGCCGGCCTGGCTAATGTTCGACCATCTCACCCGCTTCTTCTCGCCCTACCAGCTGAACCCGTGCAACCTGAACCCGCTGCGCGATGTGCTGCTCGCAGTGGTCGATTTCGAAGTGCTGCAGAACTGCCGGAGCGTCAAGCTGTTCCTGTGCGCCACCAATGTGCTGAGCGGGCGCATCCGCGTGTTCACCACCAGCGAGATCTGCGTGCAGGCGGTACTGGCCTCGAGTTGCCTGCCGTTCTTGTTCCAAGCGGTAGAAATCGACAACGAGTATTACTGGGACGGCGGCTACATGGGCAATCCGCCGATCTACCCGCTGATCTATGACACCGACAGCAGCGATGTGCTGATCATCCGTATCAACCCGATCCGCATCCCCGAGGTGCCGACCACGGCGCGCCAGATCCTCGACCGCATCAACACGCTGAGCTTCAACTCGTCATTAATGCGCGAGATGCGCGCGGTCGATTTCATCACCCGACTGATCGACAAAGGCGCGCTCGATCCGGCTAGCTACCGGCGCATGCTGATCCACAGCATCGATGCCGAAGCTGAGATGGCCCAGCTGGGGGTATCAAGCAAGTTCAACGCCGACTGGGGCTTCCTGCGCGAAGTCTTCGCACTGGGACGCGAGCGCGCCGATGCCTGGTTGACCGCAAACTTCGACGCGCTGGGGCAACGCTCGTCGATAGACATCGCCGACACCTTCCTGTGAGCGAGAACGAGGACGCCATGCCGAATGCCGCCACAACCGAGCGATCTGCCAGAGCTGCCCCCGCCTCCCAGGAGGTCCCGGGGGTGATCAGGTTTCTGATCCGGTCGTAGTCCTCTATCAGCCAGCTCCAGGCCGGTACTTTGACATCCTCCCCAGCCTGAAGGCCAAGGCTTGTCGCGCACCGGGTCAACTCCATGAAACGCAGCTACTGCGGCAAATCGTTCAGCTCGTAGCTGGTACTGCGTCCGCCCGCATTCGATTTCCGCAGGACGCCCCGCGCCAGCAGATCGTTGATGTCGCGCAGGGCCGTGTCCGGAGAGCACTTGGCGATCGCCGCCCACTTGCTGCTGGTGAGCTTGCCTTCGAACCCGTCGAGCAGCTGATTGAGCAGCTTCACCTGTCGCTCGTTCAAGGATATAGCCGCCCAGTGCTGCCAGAACCGCGCTTTGCGCAACACGGCATCGAGCGTGTGCTGCGCCTGATCGACGGCGCGATGGAGGGTATCGAGGAACCAGGCGAGCCACTCGGTGACGTCCATCGACTCCTTCTGGGTTCGCTCCAGGATGTCGTAATAGGCCTTACGCTCGCGCTGGATCTGTGCCGACAAGCTGTAGAAGCGTTGCGGACTGCCGTCGGCACGCGCCAGCAGCAGATCGCCGATGGCCCGGGCAATACGACCGTTGCCGTCGTCGAACGGGTGCAACGTTACGAACCACAGATGGCCCAGGCCGGCCTTGAGCAAAGGCGGCTCGTTCGGTGCGCCATTCACCCAGTCGAGAAATCGGCTGGTCTCGACTTCCAGACGGCCAGCAGGCGGTGCCTCGAAATGCACACGCTGGCGACTGATGGGGCCCGACACCACCTGCATCGGGCCACTGGCATCGTCGCGCCAGCAGCCGACCTTGATCTTGGCAAGCCCCGAGTAGCCGGTGGGAAACAGCGCGGCGTGCCAGCCGAACAGCCGCTCCCGCGTGACCAGGACTGCGCAGTTGGCGGTGGCATCGAGCACCATCTCGACCACGCCTTCGACGTGACGATCGACCGGGGCCAAGGCGCCGATGTCCACGCCCAACCTGCGAGCGATGGAAGAGCGCACCGACTCGACATTGAGCTGCTCACCCTCTATCTCGCTGGTCTTGACCACGTCCTCGGTGAGCGCCGCAAGACTCGCCTGATCGCGCAGGGCCATTCCCACGTCGGCCAAGCGCCCCATCAAGAGCCCTTGGGCGCGACTGACCTCAGCCATGGGTCCAGCCAGTGCCGCCAGGTCGAAGCGCCAATTCGGCCAGTCACTGGCCTGCCAGATGTATTTGTAATCGCCGCTATTCATGCGGAGATTGTGGGCCACATTCTCCGCATGCGCAAGTTATTCTCCGCACATAGTGCGGTGATAGAGGGCACCATTCCCTGCACGGCGGGATGCCATTACCCCGGAATGGGTGTACTTTTGGTCTGGGCTACGGACGCGGGTTCGATTCCGGTTTCGGAAATGGGCGTGTCCGAATTTTTGTGTAAACGGAGGTTCGTCTCGTGCGCAGCGTTGCCCCGGATGGAACCACTCACGTGTTGATGACCAACTTGCTGGACGCACAAGCATTTCCGGCTGCCGATTTTGGTGCTCTCTACCACCAACGATGGCGCATCGAGGAAGCCTTCAAACGGCTGAAGCATCCGCATGGGCGACATGATCCTGGTCGACGTGCACCTAGAGCTGAATGCCAAGCTTACCGTGCGCTAAGGCCACGACATCGCAGAGGAGGCACGCAAGCGCGTCATGGCTGCCTACCTGGTGCTGGACGTGATGACTCACGTTGATCCAAAGTAACGAGCGGCTACACCCACAGCATCTGGAGAAACATCGACCATCAACGCCAACAGTTCATACCTCATCTGAGCGTCGGCGCGACTTAGCCTAGAGTCCGCACGTACGCGTCCAAGCTGTTTCGATCAATCTGCCACCTATACGTAGTGCCTACCGTCAGCCTCCCTTGAGCAACGTAGCGTGCCAAGCGGAGCGAACTGCATCGTTTCGCGGTGATTCCCAAGCGCTGGGTGGTCGAGCGCAGCTTTGCTTGGCTGGAAAAGAACAGGCGGCTGTGGAAGAACTGCGAGCGACTGCTCAATACCAGCTTGCAGTTCATCCACCTCACCTTCCTGGCCCTGTTACTCAGGAGATCGTAAACAGGCTCTAAGAACATCTACCCTGGGCAGGGTTTGGCAGTTGCACATCTAGCGATTAGGAAAAACGCCTACAAACTGGTCAATTTTCCAAAAACTCGCTACTACCCCCCTAAACCAGCTCGCTGGTCGATGTAGGCCGCGAAGTGCTCGCAAACGGTCGCTTCGATCCGGGCCACTTCTGCTTCGGATAAGCCTTCGACTAGTTTTTGTTTGCGCTTGGAGAGTGCCCCGTTACCCTGCACGATGACATCAATGAGAATGTTGAGCGTGGCTTGCCGCATATTGAGCCAAGTCTCAAGGTCGCGCACCGTGGCATCATGCGCGCGCAAATAGACCACCTCTGCCTGCAGGTCCTCCTCGACACAGGCCTTGCAGCATTCAAGGATGAATTCACATATATCCGTTGCATCGAAGTAGGCGTAGAGCCACAAAGGCTGTCTCGAGCCCACATGAATGTTGGCACTATCGCCATCCAACGTATAGTCGAGAAGTTCGGTGCGCGGGCGCGAATAGCGCTTCAGTAAGGCCGAGTAGCGGTCCAACTGCTTGAGCATCCGTGCAGAAAGGGGCAGCACTACCCCGGGCGGCGTAAAACCAGCCTGCCGCAGGATGTGGTGCAGCAAGAAACGGTGAAGTCGTCCGTTACCGTCGAGAAATGGGTGTACGAATACGAAGCCGAATGACGCACAAGCCGCAGCAAGAACCGGGTCCAAGCCACCTGTCGAGGCATACTGTGCCACCTGGGCAATTGTCTCCATCATTCGGGGCACCAGCTCGGGCGGAGCAGGAATGAAGTCCGCGATGTTGCGTAGTCGGCCTGGGCGCGAAAGCCAGTTCTGAATGTTGCGGAACTCGTACTCGGCCATACGGGCATTCACAATCTGCGCCTGCCACTCGCACAGTTGCTCTTCGGTAAGCAGCCCGGGCTCGCCCGCGCGCTCCAGGAGATGCCTGAATTTAGCTGCGCGGTTGTTGTCTGGAATCTCGTCCTCGATGTTGTAAGTCGAGCGCGTCTCGGAAAGGTAAAGGTAGTCCATCGCCCTTGAGAGCATCTCAGGTTCAATAGTCTGAAACGCCTCACCTACCTTGTTCGCCAGCCCCTCGGCAAGAAATTGTTGCAGCTTGTCTGTGCGTCGAACGAGCGGGCTGAACCACTTGTCACCCAGCAGGTTGTTCACGATGCCAAACTTGGAGTCCGAGATGGCCGGCCCTACGACATAGTGCGCAGGGTCGAGGACAGGAATCCGAGGACTGCCTGCCGGCAAGCGGTAATCAAACTCGTGACCGGTCAGCCAAGTAGCCAAATGGCCTGCTAGGCGCGAATACTTCGAGCTGGGCTTGTCATGCAGCCAGGCCTGAATAGCTTCAAGCACCTCGGGAATTTCGAAGAGCGCGCCCAGCACCGTGAGGTTCAAGTGCTCCCGCTTGAAGGCAAAGGTAAGTTGGCCTACAAGCGAATCAGTATCGGAGATCCGCTGCAAGGGCAGCTCAATTCGCTCCTCCCCCTCTGCATTGATGGAGCGGGACTCCATCGCCCGCTCCGTGGCCACATACACGCAACGCAGGGGGGGCACTTGAAGCTGGTAATGGCGAATTAGCGCTTCATAGCCAAGGAAGATTCGGGAGGGGGTAGCAGTCATCTACAAAAGGCCTGGAGCAATACAGCGGCGTCTACGGATTTTCAGAAACATCTATAAATGAGGTTTTTTAGCAAAAAGCAACTACTTTGTCCATGTTGCCGTCTATTTTCCGCATTAATTTCGGAAATACATCTACGTTTTGCAGCGACGGCCGAGCGACCACAGCCCCGTTATCCCCCGCCGCGGTGGATAAGCCGGGGGATAACCGCCCCCGCTCGAACGGCACACCCCGCCGTGACGCGCCGTCCGTTGGCCCTGCCTAAAAATTGACCGGTCACGGCGTGGCGGCGCTGGCCGGCGGCGGCAGCCGCTGCAGCAGGGCGTCCAGCAGGCGGCGCGCCTCGTCGCGCTCCGCCGCGGCACGCTCCAGCTCGGCCTGCACGCTGCCCAGTGCCGCCTGCGCCGCCGCCGCGCCTTGCTGCTGCAGCTCGGCCTGCTGCTGGGCCGCGTCCCGCTGCTGCTGCAAGATGTCCACTTGTTCCTGCAGGCCGAGGCCGCGTTGCTCGCCTGCGCCAGCGCCTGCGCCTGACTCGCCACCTTCTGCTGCAGCAGCTCGCGCTGCGCCGCCTGCTCGCGTTGCTGCCACTGGCCCTGTTCCTGTTCGTGACGCGCCTGTAGGGGTCGTCTCAGAAAACGGAATTTAAAGCACGTTAAGCCGGTGGCAGTGGGCGTAGCGGCCTGAATTTGCAACCAACTCACTGACCGAAGGGAGCGTCACCATGAACATTAGGACGATCGGGCTGGATCTGGCTAAGAACGTGTTCTAGGTTCACGGCGTGGATGAGCATGGCAAGGTCCGGTATCGTGTCGCCATACTCCAATGATGAACTGGACGAACTGGCCTTGCACTGCACCATGCAAGAGGACGCCGCACGAAAGGTGGAGTGACAGCTTCGCAAGTCTGAGGCGGCTCTGCTGCTGCATTCACGAATCGGGCAACGCTTTGATGCCCTGGTAACCGGCATCGGGGACGGAGGCACTTGGGTGCGCATTTTTGAGCCATCGGCTGAGGGGCGGCGGACTGGAGACTTCCCTGAATTGAAAGTTGGCCAACTATTACGGGTGCGGGGTGCGACAATCCGGGTCTCCAGCCCGGCGTCGCAATGAAGCTACCGTTACACATGATGTTGTCAGGAGGTGTTTCTCATGAACCCTATAGACAGCCTCTCGGGGAGCCACGAAGACCGATCCCTCACTGCAACGCAACCCAAAACACGAAAGTTGGGGTTGCCACTTCTCACCGGCGTTGTTATCGCCTCGATGATCGGTGGGGGCGCGTTCAATCTGCCGCAAAACATGGCACACGGCGCGGGGCTGGGCGCGGTCATCATTGCCTGGGTTATTACACTGGTAGGCATGTTCTTCTTGTCGAACACCTTTCGTACCTTGGCAGATAAACGACCGGACTTGAAGGCAGGTATCTACTCATACGCGAAGGAAGGATTCGGCTCGCTCGCCGGCTTCGAGATGGCGTGGGGGTACTGGCTGTCCGCGGCATTTGGCAATGTCGCGTTCGCGGTCCTGATTATGCAGACGATCGGCTATTTCTTTCCCGTCTTTGCCAGTGGCCGCAACTGGCCATCGATCATCGGGGCCTCATTGCTGATCTGGGCGATGAACTTTGTGGTGCTATCCGGGGTGAAGCGCGCAGCAATCCTGAATGTAATCTCGAGTGCGTTGAACATCGGCACGATAACGGTCGCTTTGTGCGCCATGGCTGTCGCGATAAAAGCGGGGATGTTCTCCTTTGACTTTTGGGGCACCCAAGCGCATTTGGGAAGCGTACTTGGTCAGGTCAAGGGCACGATGCTAGTCACGCTATGGGTCTTCATCGGCATAGAGGGTGCTGTGGTGGTCTCCGACCGTGCCAACAAGACCTCGCAAGTCGGTGTTGCCACTTTTCTCGGTCTGATCGTGTGCACTGTGCTTTATTTCTTGCTGTCTGCACTACCGTTCGGCCTGATGCATCAAGCGCAGCTCGCAGGCCTCGCTTCGCCTTCGGCGGCGTACGTTTTAAAGGCCGCGGTCGGTGAGTGGGGCGCGGTGTTCATCGTCGTAGCGCTGATCATTTCCTTGCTAAGCTGTTGGCTGGCCTGGACCATTCTAGTCGCCGAACTACCCTTCGAAGGCGCAAAAGGCGGGGTATTCCCTAAGTTTCTTGCTCATGAGAACCAGCACCACGCGGCGGCTCCATCACTCTGGGTTTCCAGCGCGACCATGCAACTAGCCATTTTCGTGGTGTTGTTTGCGCAGAATGCCTGGATATGGCTGATCTCGATCACCGGCGTCATGATTCTGCCCCCTTATCTTGCCAGTACCGTTTTCTTATGGCGCTATGCGAAGCAATCAACTTATGCAGCAAGCACAGGTGAAACGGCTCATGAGTCGGTCTGGACGGGCATGCTTGGCACGGTCTACTCCTTGTGGCTGCTCTATGCGGCAGGCCCTCAATTCCTCTTGATGTCGACCATTCTCTTCGCTCTGGGATTCCCGGTTTTCTGGTGGGCTCGCCACGAACACGCCCCCGATCAAGCGGTCTTTACCCGCGTAGAAGCCATTCTGGCGGGTGTCCTCGTGCTGACTGCCGTCGTTGCCGTCGTGTTGTTTGCCCGTGGCTTAGTCAAGATCAGCTGACCTTGGCGCTCTAAGCAATCGCAAAATACGGTTAACCTCAACAGAACAGAAAACACAAGGATAAACCTGGATAGCCCGCCCCAACATGGACTGTTCCTAGAACCATGGGCACTCCCGACGACCTTCACGCCGAGGCCAGTTCAAGGATCTCGCGGCTGACTCAGATCCGGGGAAGAAAAAGGTCTTCGAAGGGTTCTGTCGCGATAAGGAGGGCTGGGTAAGCGTGGTGCGACAAGAGACGGCGGTTATGCGATCAGGGAATAGAATTGCTCAGCAGCGGACGGACTGCTCCCCTTGTGGGTAAGCATCTGCCCTTTGCGGATCATGTGCATGGTCTCAATGCCCCCCAGGATGATGCGGGCGCAACGAAAGTTCTGGAATCCCTGCATCAACCTGACCCGGCGTTTGATCGCCCTATGGTCCTGCTCGACGAGGTTGTTCAGGTACTTGTTCTGGCGGATCTCAATGGCCGTCTCCCGATGGGCATTGATGGCCTGCAGGGCAGCCAGGTTCGCCCCGCTCTTGTCCACTGTGGCGGTCTTCGGAGCCCCACAGCCAGCGATGGCTTTCTCGAAAAAGCGTCGCGCCGCGGGGGTATCGCGGTGCGCGCGCAGCAGAAAATCAATGGTCTTGTCGTCCTTGTCTACTGTCCGATAGAGATACTTCCACTGGCTCTTAACCAGGATGGACGTCTCGTCCATACGCCAGCTGTTGCCCACCGGACGCCGGTGTTGGCGAAACGCCTTCTCGAAGAGCGGCAACAACTTGATCACCCAGCGATACACGGTGGAGTGGTCAACCGAGATACCTCGCTCGGCCATCATCTCTTCCAAATGACGCAGGCTCAGGGATAGGCAACGTACCAGCGCACGCAGGTCAGCATCACCTCCAACGGGTAATGCAAACGCTTCAAGACCTTTGCCACTTCCGGGTTCATGACCGTTGCCCACACATTGTGTTCGACACCGGTCCATTCTACTGGAGGCTTACTGCGACAGAACCTCACCCAGCGGTGTACGGTAGCGTGATCAACGGCAACCCCACGTTCAGCCATCATTTCTTCCAGGTTACGCAGACTGAGGGAGTAAGCCAGATACCAACGCACGCATAGCAAGATGACATCGATCGGGAAATGCAGGCGCTTGAGTGCTTTTCGCCATGCCGGTACGGGCGTCTTCTTCATGCCATTTGAGTGTGTTGGTTGGGCTGTCATCTTACCGCAGCCCTTACTGCGACAGAACCCACAAAAGCAATTACATCGTTACTAACGATTAAAGCAGGACAATGAAAAATTACTACTTTCAAGAGACGTTGTTGCAGAACTTTGCTTCGCCTCTGAGAAGTGAATGAGCGATTATTAAAACAGTTTGCCAGACAATTTCTCTAGGTCGCTGTTGAGAGTTTTGAGATCACTTTCAATGAAATGGCTCATCTGCTTGAATTTGGCTTGTTCAGACTCTGTTGCATTTATGACACCTTCTATGAAACCTTCTGGCAATTTTGGACCAACCACTTTTTGAAAGTCGGCGTTATTGAGAATATTGGCGGTGTCGTTAAGTTCTCTCTGGCGGTTCACAATTTTTTGGCTCAGTTTCTTGCCATAGTCAGACAGCGCAGCGCAGATTGCCCCCACCGCGTCGCCCGACACGATGTTGCCAGCCCCCGCAGGCGTAGCGACGGCCGCTTGCGACGGCACGATGACCACCATGCCGGGCGTCAACGTAGCCGATTCGCTCAGATGAGGATTGGCCGCCAACGTAGCGGCCATGATTGAGTCCAGCTGCGTGGCTGATAGCTCGCCGTATAGTTTGGTGATCACTTCTTTGACGGTCTTTTCGTTGCTTATGACGGTAATAGGCATATAAGAAGCTCCCAATTCATGATACGATAACGTTGAGTAACTTCCAGGGGCCGTCCAGTAGTTGGCTCTTCTTGTTAAGAATAATAAAGATATTACCCATAGTGATGTTGCCGACAACGGTGTAGAAATTACTCTCAAAGATATTGAGGGCCCCTCCTCGCTCGCTGTTTCTCCAGAGCAGCTGGTTATTCGATGCGATGACGGTAGCGGCGCTCAGCATCACCATTGCGACAGCATTTCCATCTAAATCTTTTTCGGCGGTTGTGGCTTCGAAATAATTGTCGGAAAAGATACAGCTTGCGACACCCATTGCGACCACGAGCGGCAATGTTATCTCGCGGGCTGTACCTTGATTGCCACGAATGGAAAGGCTCTCCGGCGGTGCAGCGGACAGCGTTTGCAGCCGCGAGCCTGTTAACAAGTAGAACCCATTGTCCATGGGGAATATAGTCGCGCCAGCCGCGAACAGGAAGTTCTCCCGGGAGGGTGGCATGATCCGGATCGCATGCCATTGCGATGGCACCAGGTTGTCCGCTGTGCTACGGGAGATGAAGTTCTCGCTGAGCACCGCACGGGTGTACGGCGGTTGAAGTTCAATGCCTGCGACATATCCTAGGTGCTCTTGTCTCGGCTTCCTCGGCCCCAGTTCGCTCAGGCGGTTACCCGAAATGCGGACATCGCCGCTAGCGGCCACCCGAATGGCGACACGGTCGCTCGCCACCCACGCATCTCCGGCAAAGTTGTTCACGATATTGCCAACGATGTCCACCTCGCGCGCGGCCAGGACCTGGATGCCAACCACCGATCCGCCCTGGGGATCGTAGCCCTCGGCGATGTTCAGCAGCTGGTTGTTTTCGATGGATAAGTGGCTGCTCGCGCCAGCCTTGACGAACACGATGCCGCCATATGTGTGCTCCACGACATTTTGTTTGATGATGGCCGAGCCAACTGGTACCTGCACCTCAATGCCGTTGCCCGGAAACTCGGCAAGTCGATTGCTGGTAATCCAGACATGCTCAATACCAGATGGATCTAGTCCGGCCGCCAGCACTATGCCGTTACTGCTCCCGATGCCATTACTGATTTCGCGCGCCCTGCTACTGCGTATCTCATTGTCGGTAATGCGCAAACCGTCGACCCCGGCGACGATGCCATTGCCGGCGACGTACAGGCTGTTGGCATCAATGCGGAAAGACGAACCCAGCAATGCCCCACCCTGCGCGACGAAGCCTGATTCTCGTGATCCCAAGACAAGGTTGCGGGAGAGGGTGTTATCTCCGTAATGAAAAGACCCCTTGCCCATTTGCAGCCCTACACGGTTGCACACTAGCAGGTTGTCGGAGATGGACAGGCTCGCGGTGAGTAGTCCCTCTTTGCTCGAGACCTCTGGGTTAGCCATGCCCCCCGTGATGCCGACGTCGGCTACGATGGCACATTCATGCACCCGCGTGTCCAGCGCGTAGCCGTCGAGCTTGACAGCGGCACGGCCGACTCCTGAGGAGAGTGCCAGGAGATAAAGATGATCCAGTTCAAGCCCCACCGTGTTGCTGGCGGTAACCAGATCCTGATTCGCGCCGCCGGCAACGGAAGTCTCACCACCGGTGGCCGCTCCCGCACCCACGACCGCAAAGTCTTCGAGAACCACGCCCAAGCTGTCCTGTATAGCTATAACCGGACCGGTGGAGACAAGCACCGTGCGCCATCCCTTGCCACGAATGCGCAGGGAGCCAGCACCATTGATGCGCAATGGTCCGCTGAGGCGATAGATGCCGGCACCAAGGCAGATCACTCCGCCCTTCCCGGCGAGCTTGCCGATGGCGTCCTGAATGGTGGTCGTGTCATCGTTGTGCCCCCCTACCGTGACACAGACATCGCAGGAGCAGCCTTCGCCTGCGGTGGGCTCGGGTGGCCAAAATACCCGGCAGTCACTCACTGACTCGGGAGAGTTCACCACCGCCAAACGAGCGTAGTGATGATGCGTACCCAGCGGCGGCGCGTGGTCGAGCGGTTCGATCCAAGCATCCGCCGTGCGCGCCGCGAAGGACCAGCGGTCGCCGACGTGGAAACTGCCACCGCTATCGTCGGGGTCGCCGACGAGGTCAAACTGCACCTGGATGCCGTCTTCGAGGCACAGCGTGGTGCCCATTGGCGGAACCGGGATGAGGCCGGTGCTCCCGGCAGCGTCGAGGTCACAGAACACCGTGCCGTCGGCGCGCAGTACCTGGCCTGACTGATCCCAGCGGCGGATACGCGTGTGACGTGCGGGGTTCGTTTCGTCCTGCGCTCCGGTCGGAAAGGCGCCAAGCGGTAGCGCCGTATCAAGCACAATTGTGCGTGTAGCATCATCGACGCCACCACCGAGCTTGATCCGCCGCATCTCGCCGGGCTCGCCATGCAGCTCGCGCACATCATCGGTGATCTCCACCCAATCGCCATCCGAGAAGCGCAATAGCGCATCGCGGCCGACGGTGTCGACGACGATTCGGTTGCGTGCCGCGTTGATCTGGCTGATCAGGCTCTGCACCGTGCCGTTATCGCGCGACCACTTGAAGGTGGCCTTACCCATTACACCGTCATCATGAATCTCGACCCGGTAAAGCTGATTTTCCAAACCTTTGTAACCACCGCTGGGGGGAATCAGGCAGGGGTTCGGCGAGGCCGCGACACTGCCAGTAGAAGTGGTCAAGCGGGCCGCGGACGGACGAATCACATCGCTCCAGCGAGGCACATCCTTATCCGGCGTATCGCATAGCGCGGATCCAATTTTGGACAGCACCTTGACCTGCCACACCGTCTGAAGCCGTGCGGTGGTGTCGACGCCGACCGCCTTTTCGACCAGCTCGGGGTGCTGCAGATAGGTGACCTCGCGTTGCCAGACGTCCAGATATACGAGGAACGGCTCACCTTCAGGCAGGGACAGGGGCTTAGGGTAGTAGTAAGGTTGCTGCGTGTAGTTGATTGCGTCACGGCCCGTCTGCTCGGCAAGCCGCGGGTCCCACTTCTTGGGGGCTGCACCATGGTTCTCGGCAAGAATGCCATCAACATAGATGCGCCCCACACCAATGGTGAGCTCTCCATCATTGAAATCGATGCGAAAACCATCGGGCGTGACGCGGGGCACCACGGTCTGCTCGAAGGTGTCCAGAGTGCCGGCCTGGATGCGGCGGATCAGTTGGGAGACGAACTCGTTCCAGTCGGCATCCAACTGCACCCGCCCCTGCTGCATGACGACACCCAGAAAGTCATTCCAGGAGTTGAAGGTAAATCGACTGCAATCGAAACTCATGGTGCGCCCCTTGTCAGATCTCGAAGAAAACGCCGGATTCCAGCCCCGCACGCAAATACTCGGCCAGGCGCAGGCGCACATTGGTTTCTCGTGCGGTTGCGTGAAGATGATGAAATGCGCCCATCTCGTCCTCGTCCTCGGCGCCACGCCGAATGGTTGCGTCGGTCGCTTCCGACAGTCGGCAATAGATGGGGGTCCCGTAGCGCAATGACATCATGCGTGGCGCAGGGTAGCCGTTGTTCTGCGGCAGGCAGTGGTAGCATTGTGGCACGCGTGAACCGGTAGGAAGCCAGGAGAAGCGCACGCATCCGGTCTGCTTCTGTTCTGCGAGAACCGGCGCGGTCCACCCATCGCCCGCTTCGAGCTCGGCCAACACCAGGCTGTTTGAGATCAACGGCATGGAGACGGCATGCAGTTTGCCGATGGCCGTGCAGCCCATCAGAGAAAGGCGGGCCCCCGCCGACCTGCCATCCGGCGCGGCGAATGCCACCCCGTTGATGACTGTCGCGTCGATGACGGAATCAAAGGCCGATACATTGCCGTCCGGATGCGTGCGCAAACCGCCGACTATGGAGCGCGTAAGCGTCAAGTGCGTGTCCGCAATGTCCACGATCACGCTTGGTTCACCTGGATGCGCAGGTTCGCCGTTCGGATTCAGCGACCAGCCGGGCACCAGTGTCGTATGGACGATGCTCAAGCGTGCCAAGTGGTTATCAGTCGTCGCTGGTACGTGCAGATTGTGGCCGCTAACGAGTAGTCCGTTGAGCGCGAATTCGCTATCGACATCCCCCTTGACGGTGAATCCGCCGGTCAATACCAGTGACGCCCGTCGCTCGTTTTCGCTGCGCAGCTCGATGTAACCGCCCGCCTTGACATGAACGGTCAGCGTCTCCTCATAACGGCCGTTGTCCGTCACAACCACCACACCGTCGCCGTTCAACTGGTCGAGTGCCGCCTGAATGGTGGCGTGGTCGTCGGGCACGTGCAGGACCGTCTGATTGGGCTTTGCTCCAAAGCTCGCCGTGCGCTCGTACTCTCCTCCGCCCATCTGTGCGCTGAAGCCATAGTGATATGACACTTCCAGCCGTGTGATCGGCGCTGCGGGTGCGGCCGGCAACGCAATGCGGCCCAACACCGGGTCGATGGCAATCTTGCTATCGGGCAGATGTGCCCAGGTTGCGCCGTCGTCGCCCAGATTGCACACACACACGCCGGTAACCGGCACCGGTGTGGGGTCACCGTTGATGTACACCGCGAGACTGAGGTCCTGGCCGTAGTAGGTCGGCAGAGCGGGGAGTTTGGTGTCTATGTCTTGGTCCAGCACTCTCCGTGACAAGGGCATCGGCACATTGAACGGCTCGGCAATGTGGGTAATCCGCTCCTCGGACTCGGGGCGGTTATAGAGCGGCATGTCATGGTTGAGCGGGCTCACGCGCCAACGCCTGGCATCCACCGGATCCGCCTGCACGGCTGGCGAACGAGTGGATGGATACGCATCGACCGGCCAGAGGAAGAGTCCGACGTTGGGAATGTTATGGCGCCCCCGTCTGCTGCTTATCCGGCGCACATCCACGGTATGCGCCACAGTGTCGAAAGCGCTGCCGATGCGCTCCAGCGGCTCCCACTGGCGCAAGTCAGGAGCGTAGTGATTGCGTGGCCGGACATGGTTCATGTATTGCGTAGTGGCGAGCGTTTGGAAGAACTCCACGGCGCGGGCGTTCCAACCGGTCACATCACGCGCCAGCTGCTCCAGCACGGCGGCAGTGCCCTTGCGCCGACGCAGCGCGATGGTATGGGCCACTTCTGCCCGCGGGCTGCCAACCCCCAGCACCTCGCCGTAAAGGGGCCGGTAGCCAATGAGATCGCCGATGTAGGGCACGACCCAGTCGGCGCAGGTTTCGATGAACTGATCGTCATACAACTGTTCGATGTTCTCTTCCATCACCGCCAATTGTTCGGCAATGACGGCGATCAGCGCACGCAACGGTCCACCCAGCTCCTCATCGCGGATCCGATGAATCGCGGGTAGCAGGCGATAGAGCGTCTCGGCATCGAAGCTCACGGCATGACCTCCAGGATGAGTGGGCCGGCGTCGAGCGTCAGCAGTTCCGCGGCCTGCGGCAGTGCGGTGAGAGAGGTTTCAGGCAGCCGTGCGAACAGACGCGGATCCAGACGGGGCGTGACGCCCTGATCGGGCCGATACAGTTCAATCACATTCACGGCCTGCACGCTGGCCACGCCGTGCAGGACGGCCACCACTTCATCGACCGACACCTGTTGCCCGAAATGCCGCGCGGCGAAGCCAAAGGCGCTGCGCAACGCCTCCTCGGCACGCTTCAGCACCATGTCGGTTTCGGCGTCGGGAGCCACTTTGACGGCGGCACGCAGGCGGAACGTCGCTTGCCGATAATTGGCCAGACGCAGGGGGAGCAAGGCGTCGCCATAGCGTCTCAGCGCTGCCAGCAGATTGCCGGCACTGGACTCATCGACCGCCTCACCCGCCGTACCCGCCACCGTCACGAACACGCCGCGTCCCGGCCCAGCCGCGATCCAGGTGGCATGTGCCTTGGCGATGCCGGCGAAGCTTCGGGAGAAATCCTCGTAGTCCTGCACGGAAACAGCACGATCCAGCGTGAGAACCGTGAGCGGCGCGTTCGCACGCGCGGTGTCCATGGTTTCCGCATCCTGACCGCCGCGGGCAGGTTCCGGGTTGGTCACGCCGCTGATGCCGAGCGGGCGCGTGAGCAGATTGCCCAGCTTGCCGGCGGAGACGTTGCCGCCGGCGCCGATGCCTTTGCGGTAACGGGCGCGGATATTGTCCTGCCCACTGGGCGGACGGGCGCCTTCTATGCCGTCGCCGAAGGTCACCGTGGTATGGCCATTGTCGTCGATCGCCGTGGTGAAGACGCGATCGTTTGGCCCCTGCTCATACAGTGAGGGTACCTCTTGCCATAGCAAGTCGTTGACGCGAAGAGCCAGCGACGACAGGCGTCCGCTAGCTGTACTGGCGCTCACATGAGTGACGGGTGACTGCCGCAACATGAATTGCTGGTCCGGCTTGCCGGCTGTGCTACTACCGAGGATTTCGTTGACCGTCTCACCATGGGTCGCCGGAGCTACATTGGCGTTGACCCGCACGCTCTGGCGATCATAAACATGCTGCGTGGCGGTTTTCAGATGCAGCGTGGTGCCATCGCGGCCGTGCTCGACCGCACCGACCTTCTCGTCGATGAAGACGATTTCCGCCAGGGTCTTGTCCTTCTCCAACGCCGGCTGCAGGAAGATTTGGTCACCCGTCACATCAAGTATGCCGATCGCACCGTCACGATCACGCAAGCTCAGGCGGAGCAGTTCAGCCTTTCCGACTGACGCACCGAGTTCCTCCGGTGACAGTTGAACGGTCGTAAGGCCATCCCGCTTGAGCGGTACCGCAATCATTTGCAGCGAGTCATACGGCATTAGGGGCACAGGGGAACCGCCGCCATCCAGCGTCAAGGTCAGTCCCTGGGCGGCAATGCCGATGCGTTGCAACTTGCCGCTCAGCGCCAGCGCTTGTTCAGGAGCCAGTGCCTTTTGCAGGCTTCCGAAGGTGAGCTGCTGGCCGAACACCGGATACTTCAGTGGACGTGCCGCGACGGCCAGCTCTTCGCCCTGCGCCAACACCAAAGTGCCCTGAATGGTGCCGCTCGTCGGGATGTCGCCGTCCAGTGTGATACGGGTAACCTTTCCGCTGAGCCCGAAGTCAGTTCGCGACAGCACCGATACCGCGTTAACGCGAAAGAGTTCCACGTCACCAGGCAGTGAAGTGCTGCCGTCTGCCCCGTGCGATACCAGCACCACCCAGCTGTTGGCCGTGATCTTGGGGTAGGCGGCATCAAGATCAATTGATTTCCCGCCGATTTTGTAATTCTTCCATTTCATACCTGCGCCGGCATTGATGTCGTTCACCAAGGTGGACAGCGCGGTTCCTCTACGCCCCATCAGGCGCGGATCGGGGGCGTTGTAGCCGAACACCGCTGCGCGTTGGCGCAGCACGTAGACCCGCGGCGAGTCCTGTGCCGGGAGGGTCGAAGTGCTGCCGAGGCCTTCGTGCCAGCTGACGCGGGTGATGCCTTGCGCGATGTCGGGCTCGACCTTCGCCACGATCCGGACATCCCATCGTTCGGAGCGAAGGGCCACCGCGCGCTCCTGCCCGACGATGAGCAGCGCGTCGCCCGGCACTAGGCCGGTCGACACGCCGGAAAGATAGAGGTCGGTGTCGTCGCGTTGCGGCTGCCAGGCGATGGTGGTTTGCATCGGCATGGCGTTCCAGGTCGCACGCGCCTCAATCGTCTCCACCGTTTCGAAGGTCTGGGGTTGTTCATTGGGCCCAGGTACGCTCTGCACCCGCGTGCCCGTCGGCACCGGCACGGGAGCCAGCGCTTGCCCCGGCAGGCCGGGCGCCTCCTGCAAGGAAAACGCCAGCCAGGTCGAGGCGGCCACCCCGGGTGCGAGCTGGTAGCCGACCAAGCGCGCCAGTTCGAGAATCGAGCGGCGCTCGCTCGCGGTGCGCAGGAAGTTTTCGTTGGCGATACGCTCCTGGTAGAAGCTCAGCACGTCCAGTAAGGTGGCCGCGGCATCGCACAGCGCGATCGTGAAGTCATCGTCAGCACGGGCGGTGAGCCGCGCGAGCGCCGGGAAGTCGGTCGAGGACAGCCGCGCCAGCAGGGAGGCGCGGAAATCGCCGTGGCGCCCGACGCGATAGGCAATCGAGGGCAGACCGGGCCGGTTGTCGAGTCGCTTCGGCGTCTCCGCTTCCAGGCCGGCACAACAGCCGCAATCGTCGTTCTCGTCCATGCCGTCACCTGTGGATTACTTGCCGCCGTGGAGATGGAGCCGCAACACGCCCCGCTCCGGGAAATTGACGTCATTGTCGAGCCGGGCTATTTCCAGTCGCCCCAACCTCATCACGCCCTCGTGCAGCGCGCGCAGGTCGTCGGTTTGACCCTGCCGCCCAAAACGGGTGATCTCGACCGTCTCCACCCCCGGCACGCTACGCGCAGCGGCATAGATCGTGCTCAGGTACACCGCTTGGCCGAAGGTGAGCTCATCCGGATGGAACAAGCCGCGCCGGCCGTCAGGCAAATCCCGTTTGCCCAATACCTGCAGCAATGCCTCTTGGACGTCGCTACGGAAATGATCCGATGTCACGCATACCGTCATTTCTAGCTCCAGCGGCACATAGATCGGGTCGTTGAAGGCGACGTCGTGGCCGGCCATGCGATAGGGCTCGACGAAGTCATCGAGCTCTGCGCGGTAGTGATCGTCCATCGCTTCGCCGCCTTCGCGGTCGATCGTGATGAATAGGGTGTGCCAACTGCCGGTCCAGCGCTGGGTGGCGGCTGCACGCTGCACATCGTCGAAGCGTTCGGTGACGGCAGCGTAGTCGTCTGGCGTCACGGCGCGTTCCTGGATGCGGAAAGCCTGCGGCGCCCGGCGACGAATCCGCTCCGCGCCCTCCGCCTCGCTGCCACCGCGCGCGGGAAGGGGGTTGCGCACTGCGGCAAGCCGTACGTCATCGGTCACCACATGCGCGAGCGCGTCGGCGCCGATATTGCCGGCCACCCCCTGCCCGATCCGGTAGTCGACAACGAAACTCATACCGCTTTCGGGCCGGCGGCCGTGTTGGCCATCACCGAAGCGCAGAGAGGCAGAGCCGTCGTGCTCGCTTTCCACCACGAAGTGGAGGTCCTCCTCCGTGCTATTGAGAAGATCTCGCTGCGCCCCCCACGATTCCTGTACAGGTTTGCCGCCGAACTCGCTGGTACTGGTGAGCCGAACGACCGGTAGCACGTCGGCGTTATCCCATTTGAAGGCCTGCGTCGCCGGCGCGTTGGGGTCAAAGACCTGACGTATGCGCATCCTGCGGCCGGGGACGACGAGGAACTTTTGAATGGTCGCGGCATGGGTCAACGGATACTTTGCCAGCCCCGGGCGGTAACGCACCGGCAGGGGCTCGGCCGTGGGCGGCAGGCAGTGATCGGCGCTTTGCACGACCGGGAACCGCAGGCGTGCGCCGGGCACAGCGCCGAGCGACTCACCGAGTACGGTCAGGCCGTGGTCGGCCAGTATGATGTTGCCGCGCACCACGCTGACGTCGTCGATGAAGCGCGCGCCATGTTCGTCATCGGTTCGTGCGGAGATGCACAACGCGAAGGGCAGCGCGTCGGCGCTGGCCCACTCGATCTCGGTGATCGGCGCGTCATTGAGGGGGTCGACCAGTGGATTGGCGTCATCCATAAGACGAATGGCCGTCAGCCGCACCGCATGACGATGCGCGGGGTCGGCATCGCTGGCCACGCCGGTAAACGGCCCCTTCACTTCTTCGAAGATCAGCACATCCCCCACCTGCAGCGTATCGAGGTGCCCTCTCAATGTGGCCGACATCGCGCCCTTGGGCAGGCAGCAGCGACGGTCGCCCCAGGTGTAGAAATGCATCTCGTGGTGAGTGGCATAGAGCGTCACCGTGGTCGAGGCATCGAGTTGCAACTCGCCCTGCGGATGCAGCGGCTCGAACACCGTCGGCTGGGCGGCGAAAGCGTCACGATTATCGCGCGAGAGCGGGTCGGCAGCGATGCGCGCGGGCAGCCGTGGCACGCGCGACAGGAAGCTCAGTCCAGTAAGCTGGACGGTGGCATTCGGAACACCTTCCTCCAGCACCAGCTGCACCCAGGTTCGGGCGTTGCTGCCTTCATGCAGTGCGTAGTCGACCAGCAAGGCATGACGGCGCAAGGAGGTGCGCCGCCGCGCCGTCTCCAAATAGGCCTCGGTGGCGACGGCGTCCTGCCAATAGCTAAGCTGATCGCCAGCGTAGGCCAGCAATTCCACCAGCGTGACACCGAGATCGGCCGGCGTACCAGCCCGCCAAGCCGGCAGCAGCTGGGTCATGCGGTCCAACATCAGGCGACGAAAACTGGCGTAGTCCTTGGCCAGATAGTTGATATCCGGCACCGGGATGGCAGATTCCATGCAGGTATGGCAGGGCCGGCAATCGAAGTCGCTCGGACATTCGACCTTGAACGAAAACGTTACCCCCGCCAGCCGCGGATCGAATCCGGACGGGGCTCGGGTATCGGTCTTCGAACGTTGCAGACCCAATTGATACGGCGAGTAGTCGCCATTCGAATCGGTACGCACCAACAGCACGTGATCCGCCGAGGGCAAACCCTTGAAGAAGGTCTGCTCGGCGGCCGTGGTGAAAGGGGCCACCGGCGGGCTGGCGGCAACGGCGATCCATTCGATGTGCACGTCGCGTACCCGCTCGCCACCGGTCAACCGGACATTGTCCAAGGTCAGGGCAGGCGCCGGCTTCAGACAGCGCAATAGCAAGGTGCGCTGGCGAGGGCTGCCAGCCGGCGCATCGCCGTCGAGTACTTCGAGGTAATCGATGCCGTTGAGCGTCGGGTGTTCATCGACCGCATTGCGCCGCAGTTCGTCGCAGCAGGTATAGCGCGTCATGAGCCGATTCCTCCTCGCTCGAAGGTCTGCTGCTGCCTCACCTGGCTGCGGCGGATGAGGTATTGCACGGTCACGCGCAGCGTGGAATCCACGGCTTCCACAGCCACATCTTCGACGACGACGATGTCGCCCAGCCATTGCTGCAGCGCCCCCTGCACCAGCATCTGGGTGGCGGCGGCCAGCTCGGGACTGTTGGGAGCGAACACGAGCTGCATCACGCCGCTGCCGAAATCCGGCCGCATTACCCGCTCACCCGGCGAGGTGAAAAGCACCTGTTCGATCAGGCCGCGCACCCAGACTTCCTCTGAACACTCTGCGGTGCGTCCGCGTCCGTCGATGCTGTAGGGGTAGCTTAGGTTCATGATGTCCTCAGCTGGCGATAACCCGTGTCTGCGCTGCCACCGGCAACAACGGCGTGCCGTTCGGCGCGCAGATGGCCTGGCTGTCCATCAGCACCAAGGGCTGGCCGTTGGAGGTGACCCGGCTCGCCGCCACGATCCATTGCCCGGTGACGCAGGGCGACGGTGCGCCGCTGACGTTGAAGGCGCAGCCCGCCACCGTGTAAGGCGCGGCCATCGTGACGGTGGGCTGCCCGCTCACCATCACCCGCGGATTGGGCGCAGTCGGCATCGCGCTACCACCATGCGCGCACAGGACGGTGGCGCCGACATGCAACAGAGGCCCTGGCATGCTCTGTCCCTCCTCTACACGACAACCAGGGCGCCGTCGTTCACCGTGACATTCGGCCCGACCATCACGATGCTGGCGCCCTTGCCGTTCTGGATGTAAATGCCGGTGTCATTGACGATGATCGAGGCACCGGTGGTGCTTTTCAGCATGATCCCGCCGGTCGGCCCGGCCAGATCGGAAACCGTCAGGCCGTTCTGCAACGGCGTCTGGAAGGTGATGGCCGACAGCGGCGGCGGCGTCTGTTGCGACAGAGCGGGTAGCTCTGCCGCCGTGCCCCAGAAGCAGCCGACCCAGATCGGATAATCGGGGTCGCCTTGCTCGAACTCCACCCACACGCCGGAGCCGATGAGGGGCAGCGCCACCATGCCGTTCTGTATCCCGGCGATCGGCACGCAGGGCATCGCCCAGGAACCGGGCGCAAGCGAACTCACGTCCGGCACCTGCACCTGCAAGCGCCCCATCTGCATCGGGTCGAGGTTGTTGAGCACCGAGCCGCGGTACTTGCCGAAGAATTTTCCTGACTCGTTCATGGCACCACCCTCGGAACAATAGAGATCAGGCCGTTGCGGGTAAGGTTGAAGCGCTGTTTGAATTCGCCGCGCTTGAGCGTACTGGTCACGCTCTTCACGTAGTACAAGCCGTCATAGGCCTGGCCCGCGCCACGCACCCCGACTAGCTGGCGCGCCTTGAGCAGCCGGCCATAGCGCAGCACGTCGAGGCTGCCGCTGGCGCTGACCGAGTCCTGCGAGCGTGCCGCCTCCGCGACCCCTTGGCCGATGGCCTGGACCGGGTTGAGCTTGGCCGTGTCCTTCATCAGCTTGACATTGGCCAGCGGGGTCGACAGCACGCCCAGCGGCGGCTGCAACGGGTTGAGATTCGGAATCGGGATCGGGATTGGCACCCGCGTCGCCGGGTTCTGGATATACACGACGGGCAACACCCCCTTGGTGGGGTCGAAACTGAAGTTCAGCGACTCCACATTGGTATGCGCATCCATGTCGATGTTGAGTGCCGGCTGCGGCACGCCCGCCTTGATTTCCGGTCCGAAATAGGCAATGTTGGTGCCGGGTGCCGGACCGGGTTCGATGTAAAACACATAGCCGGCCTCCTGCGCCAACTGCTGCAGATAGTGCAGATCGGTACCCTGGTGACTCGGGATGCGCTCGATCGGAACCGGCACATCCAGGAAGATCGGCGGAATCGGCAGGGGGATAATGCCGAAGGCGGCGTACTTGGCGCAGATCAGCGCCACGCGTGCCGGCACCGGCATGGCCGGATAGGGCAGCCCGCTGAAGTCGGACATGTCCATCACCTTGGTCAGGTCCTCCCCGGTGACGGTGATGCTGCCCGGGGCGCCGTTCTGTCCGGTCTGCACCTCCACATTGGTCATCACGCCGTCGAACAGCACGCCCGGCGTGCCGTTCATCGTCACCACCAGCATCACGCGCAGCGCCGGCGTAGTGGGGCTGATATTGCCCCCTGCCGCGACGAGAAAAATAGTGTTCAGCTGCGAGCGGCTGTCGATCTGCAGCTTCAGCTGGAACCCGCTGGCCGAACCTGCTGAGGTGGTAACCTCCACGCTCTCCAACGCATCGATCACGATGCGTGGTGCCGGCAGCGGCACCACTGGCCCCATCAGCAAGGTGAGCTGGATGCCGCTAATCATTGCTCACACCCGGAATCCCCTCGGGCAGCGTGATGCGCAACCGCCGCCCGATAGTCTCGACGAGTTCATCGGGGCGCAGCGCGCCGTTGGCGTCGCACAGCCGCCAGTACTGCTCGGGGTCGCCGAGATAGCGCTGCGCGAGGTTGTCGAGCCGGTCGCCTTCCACCACCGCATGTTCCTGCAACAGCGCGAAGCGCTCCGGCGGCGGCACGAAACGGCGCTTGAGATACGCGACGTTGCAGCCATCCGGTGTCGTCAGTACCGATGTACCGAGCCCGTGATAACGGCTTGACGCTGGAAAGACCGGCGTCTGCAGCGAGTTCGCTTCGAGGAATGCCTGTACGGGATCGATCATGGAATACCCCCGATGCCGAGCATGGAGAACTGGCCGGCGGCCGCCATGCCGGCCAGCTGTTCCTTGGTCTGCAGATAGTTCATGAACAGGCTGCCGCCCTTGTGGGCGAAGCCGAGGTCATCGACGCTCAGCACGCGCAGACCGAGGCTCACCTTGGCGCGCAGCGGGTTCAGTGCGGGATCGAACGCCTCTTCGGTGATGCTGAAATCCGTCACGCGCACCGGCACGATGCGGGTCTTGCTCCAGACGAAGAGCGCCAGCGGCGTCTCCATCGGCACGATCTCGAGCGTGCCGGCGTTGGCCAGATTGTTGTTCGTATTGAGCTGACTGCTGGTCGGGTACAGCAGCAATTCCAGCGCCGCCAGTTGCGGCTGGATGCCATGCTCGACGGTGGCACGGTTCTGGTCCGGAAATTCGAGCTGATCGGCCGCATCGATCTCCGCGTCGAGCTTGTATGATTCGACCGCCGGCCCTTTCAGGCGCATCACGTCGGAGCGATTGCTCCCCTCGCCGCCCACGCTCTGCACCTGGAAGCTGCGCGTCAGCGAATCCGGGTTGTACTGCAGCGCAATGATGCGCTGCACCTGGGCCGACGTCGGGTCGATCAGCACGAGACCGCCTTTGAGGACTTTGGGGGAGTTCGAATAACCGCTCATCGTTGCAGGCTCCCGTCATTCAATCCGGCACATGACCAAAGCCCAGCAGCTTGTCCATGCGGCTCAGCACGTAGGAAAAACCCTGCACCTTCGGGCTACGGTTCCCTTCGATGGTATAGAGCATGCCGTCCTGCAGCTGATGAACCAGGCCGACATGGCCCAGCCAGCCGGTCAGCTGCACGCGCCACCACACGACGATGTCGCCCGGTTGCGGTTGGTAGCCACTCTGCGGCGCCTGCGCCCAGTTGCGATCCTTGAATTCCTGCAGCAAATCTCTTGCGCCCGGGTCGTAGGGAAACGGCATCGCCGTCTTATTGCCGCCGCTGGCCTGCAGAAAGCACCAACTGACGAAAGAGGCACACCACGAATTTCCCTCATTGAGCCCGGCCGGCGCGAGATACTTTTTTACCCAGGGCCCGCAGTTATTGCCGCCCACTTCGCCCGCCCCCGCCTTGAGTTCGCCGATGGCCGCTGCCAGCGCGGCACGCCCGACAGCACTGCCCCCTTTGTCCGCCGAGGGCAGTTGTAGAAAATCGATAGCGTTCAGTGTCGCGATGTCCGGCTTCGGATGATTCAGGCTCCACCAGGTGAGCGGGCCAACCTTGCCGTCGACCACCAGCGGCTGGCCATGCTGATCCAGGTTCTGCGCTTGGAAGGCGCGCACCGCCTGGTATGTGCGCGTGTCGAATACACCGTTGATGTCGGTGGGACAGCCGCTTTGGACGAGCAACTTCTGTAAGTCAGTGATCTGTTTTCCTTGATCGCCCTTCTTAAGCACTGTCATCACAAGTTCTCCCTGATTCCACTGCTATTTCAGATAGTGTTCGGTAAAAAATTGAACATGTCCTTACGCAGTTCGAGACAGCTCCATTCCGGTCAAAGGCAGTGATTGCGCCAACGCTATTCGTTAAACATCCCTTCTACCAATGTAAAACGGTGGTCCGTTCCGGTCCGTCCCCTATTTACGCAGAACATGTCGCTTGGGTTGTGCCTTATTTAGGTGCGTCCAATACAACGCTGTCTTCACGACCTACGTAGTGGTCAGGCTGCAGCACCACTTTCCCATCAGCACTCACCATTGGCGTCGCGGTAACAAATTTGATCTTAAGATTGCTGCCATTGACCACCGTCACTTCGGCCTCGACACGCCCCATATACGTAGAGCCATCCTTGAACTTGCCGCGAAGCTCGCCGCTGATAAAGGAACCAACCGTTGGTTTGCCCTTCTTTTCAGGTTTCCACGTTACCCGATACGTCGCAGGGGGGAGGTCGGTGAAAGAGGACTTTTTAACCTTAGCCGCCAGCTCCTTGATCAGGTCTTCGGGAGCCGTCTTCTTGCTGCCGCTGACGGTGGGTCCTGTGGTAATTGTCACATTGGGCGGTGGGACCGGTGTCGGAGCGGGCGTAACGCTAGGGCCTGGCTTGTCGGCGGGCGTTGCAGTCACGCCGGCATCGGGCTTCGGCGCTGCAGGCTTACTTAGTTCCGCCAGAACTGCTTGCAGCGAATCAAGTATCTGGTCCGCAGTTTCGTCCTCCACTGCCTTCCTTTTTTCGAGCAGCTTCGTGACCTGATCGGCGGTAAGGCCCGGCGGCATCATGCTGAGGAAGCGCTGGACCTGGGCATCAGTCAACTTCTTAGTCTTCGGCCCGCTGCCGAGCAGGCCGTTGAATAGATCGCGCACCGGCATTGGCGCTTTGGCCAGTTTGTCGCGCGTCGGCTGGCTGAGCTGAGGGGTCGCATCCATGGCGCCCGTGTCTTTTAGTTTGCCGCCAGTAGCACCTTCTGTCTTCAGCGTATCGTTCTCTTTTGTTTCTGCGGCCTTATCGAGACCAGCGCCTGACGACATATCGCTGGTGCCAGTGCCTCCAGTCTTACCGGACTTGGCAGCATCTATCGCTTTGCGCAGTTGGTCGACAGTCTGGGATGGCTGGCCGGTAGCCTTGGCTGTCTTGGAGTATTCCGTCAAAAACTCAAGATCTTCAGGTGTAAAAACATCGGGATTATCGCGGACCAGCTCCAAGGTACGCCGAGTCATCTCCTCTTGGAGTTTTGACCCATCGCCAGTGCCCGCGGCATCCTCGGCCAGTTGTTTGAGTAGCGGATCGCTCTCGATCAACTTCTTCATTTCGGCTGATGGTGGTGTGCCGTTAGTGGTCATGGCTTTGTAGAGCAGCTCAATCGGCGATTTACCATGACCTGGTTTGGCCTCAACACGGTCGGAATAGAAAATGATTACCGCAGCAGCAGCGGCAACTTCAACGTAGACTGCCGCCTTGCCTAACATCTTGCCCGCAGCACTTTTGCCTGCAGCTTGAGCGGCACGACGTGCAGCCGCAGCCTCAACCATTTTGCGCCAAGCGAGTTGAGCGGCACGACGCTCGGCTTCTTTGATAGCTTGTTGACGAAGGTAGGCGATAGCTGCAGCAGTAGCGACTCCACTTACTCCAATGGCTACTTCAGGGAGTACACTGCTATCATCTTTTTCGACTCCCTGAGCCTCGGGTTTCTGTTGAGGTGTAGTCTTTTTCTCGTTTTCTTGGTTCTGCTCTGGCTTAGCCACCGGCTTCGCTAAATCCTTCTTCTTTTCTTGTTCGTCTTTTTTTCTACAGCGACACTGTGGATCTCTAACGAGCGTCGACCACGGAGGTTCACAAAAATATTGATATATCCCTGACTCGGTTAGCTTTACATGTATCAGCTGCGGCGGACATCCCGGTGGGCGGTTAGGGTTGAAGAAGGGTAACGGAGCTGCCGGTGGGGCATCTCTCATCCGAAATACTTCGTCGTACTCAAGTTCAGGGTTGGCCAAAAATTCACGTGCATAATCCTGCAGTTGTTTCCTGGCTATCCCTACTTGAAGGCCAGCGTCGTCCATTGGCTTTATTTCGCCGATGTGCATAATTTTGTAATTGTTTTTAACGGTCTCATATGAGAGATCGACTTCTGGTATAAAAGGTGCTCTCTTTTCCTCTTCCACAACTCGAATTTGGTGCTCCCCAACGATATTTGGGTTACTCGCCGCCATGGCTTCCTGGATTTCCGCATGGGCGATGGCTCCGGCCACGCGTTCGTTCATACATATACCGCACCCACCCGCGGAGCCTCTCAGTGCCTGACGCTGCATAATTCCTACAACAGGCGACAGACTAAGTTTTTCACGGCCCTGACCATCACGAAGCCCAACCGAGCCTGACTGCTGCACTACATGCGTCAACTCGTGGGCTATCAACCTTCTTCCCTCAAACGTCCCCGGTGAATACCGACCCGCACCGAACACGACGCTGTGACCTACCGTATACGCATTCGCGTTTGCTTCCCTTGCCGATTGTTCGGCTGCCGGCCCGGAATGCACCCGCACTCGCGAGAAATCGTGGCCGAAACGCTGTTCCATGTCCTGTCGTAGCGCTGGTTCAAGTGGCCTGCCGGGGCTAGCCAGAACGCGGTCGACGCTGGCGGGGGTCGTATCCGCCTGCCCGCTTGCTGGTCCCGCAAAACGCTGGATGCGCGGTGCAGCGCCGCGGACGGCGGCATGGGCCGGCGCGGCCAATACCTGATCGGCGACCCGGTCGGCTTCCTGCTCCAGCGGGTCATTGCTCGCTCCTATGGTCAGTTTGGCCTGCACGCGCTGCTTGCTCTTGCATTGCTCGCATTCGCCGCTCAGTGACGATGTCGGCGAACCACAAGCGCATTTGCGTTGCAGCAGCCATCCCGCGCGGGTCGAATTGCTCAATGACGCCGTCTTGGCGGCTTGGGTCTGCAGTGGTGCGGCAACACTCATGATCTGCTCTCCTAGGCGATGCCACGCGCGGCTTGTGCCCCACCTTGGAATGGCCTTACCTGCGAATTCATACGGCCCGTGCCGACTTTGGGTCGTGGTAAATCCCCTTTAGTGACCAGATATCGTGAGGCATCTCGGTCCGGTGCGCCGAGAGGTCTAGCCTCACGACCTTGTCTCATTTTCTGGCGTCACTCACGGTTCCAAGGCAAAGCCGGTGATGGGCCCGCCGTCGTACTGCACCTCGAACATCAGCGTGGCGAAACGCTTCCCGCCCGGCGCGGCGAACAATGAGCTGAACTCCGGCAGTCCACGGACCATGGTGGAGAGTCGGGATTGCAGCTGTTCTCGGTTGGCGAGATCCTTCGGGACCTCGCCCAGGTCGCGCGGTGTCGGCTGTCCGGCGATGTCCCAGTGCAAGAGAGCATGGTTGCGACTGTCGAGCTCGATGGTGTAGGTCTTGATGGAGGCGTTGGCCGCAATCTGCGTCGCGTAAGCTTTTTCGATCGTGGCGCGGATGTCCTTGGTCGCAGCGGTGCGTTCCTTCTTAGTCTTGCCCGTGCGTTCGGCCTCGAATCTGTTTCGGAACACCATGTCGGACAGGCGCGAGCCGAAGATCGCCCCGGTGGGGACGGGCTCGCCCAGCACGCGCAGCATCTCGCTGAAATACACGTGCTCGCGGCGCGCTTCAATCTCGCTTTTCAGGTCTTCCTCTCGGGTGGCCACATGTGGGGCTTTCTGGCGGGCGAACACCTGTTCCGCCTCGCGGTCCTGGAGGAGGTGTGCATATTCATGCAGCAGGTCACTGGCCAGCACGGTGCGTTCCTCATGCGACGCGAAGGGCCGCAGGTGCATCTGGTTGTTGGCGTAGTCGTAGGCAGCCGCCTCAACGCCGGTAACGGGCTGGTCGAAACGTACGACGAAGTTGGGAGCTGCGAGGTCGGTGACGAGTTGATCGAGAACTCTCAAAGCGCTCTGGACGTAAACATTGTCGGCGACGAGCCACGCCTCTCCCCCGCTACCGGAAGCGACCAGCGCCCGCAACCGGGCAGGCAAGCCGGTCATGTAGGTCCGCAGATCGTCAAACATGGCCTGCTCGGCCCCAAGAACCCGGGTCCGGGCGTCGGGCAGGTTGGCGGCCGGCGGCCGCTCACGCGGCGGGATGATGCTCTCCATCGCCTCGCGGTAGGACAGGGTACCGCGACGTCGCAAACCGGCTTCGTCGGCCTCGCGCTCCAGCGGGTCTGAGTCGTTGATCCATGGCGGGCGCCGCTGCAAGCCGGTTGCGCGACCTTGTCGCTGCTGGACGACGTGGGTCAGCTCGTGGGCCAGCAGCCCGTCACCGGCTTCGGTGTCTGGTGAAAACCGTCCAGCTCCAAACACCACATTCCGCCCCACTGTATACGCCAATGCATTCAACGCCTGCGCCGATTTCGCCGCCCGTGTATCTGTGTGTACTCGCACGTGGCTGAAGTCGTAGCCGAAGCGCTGTTCCATGTTTTGTCGGAGCGCTGTCTCGAGCGGCCTGCCGGGGCTAGCCAGAACGCGGTCTACGCTGGGCGGCGCCAACTCCGCCTGCCCGCTCGCTGGTCCCGCAAAACGCTGGATGTGCGGTGCTGCGCCGCTGACGGCCGCATGGGCCGGCGCGGCCAATACCTGGTCGGCGATCCGGGCGGCTTCCTGCTCCAGCGGGTCGTTGCTCGCGCCTATGGTCAGTTTGGCCTGGACGCGCTGCTTGCTCTTGCATTGCTCGCATTCGCCGCTCAGCGACGATGTCGGCGAACCACAGGCGCATTTGCGTTGCAGCAGCCATCCAGCATCGGGCGAATTGCTCAAAGGCGCTGACTTGGCGGCTTTAGTCTGCAGCGGTGCGGCGGTGCTCATGGCTTGATCTCCTTGCCGATACCGCGTGCCACTTCCGTCCCGACACCCTGTGGCCTCGAGCCCGGATCGATTTGAATACTGCTCACCCGCATCCGCGACCTATTTCCCACAGCCATCAATTGTCGCGTGGCCTGCGGGTCGGCGAAAAGCTGGGCCAGCTCCCGCTGCAAGCCCTCTGCAATCGCATGCCGGTCTTCATGGTGAAAACCCTTGAGCACCAGGCTATCGATGTGCACGATGACGCGCTTCATATCCACCCCCGCGTTTCCGTGTCGGACAACGGACGATCGCGCTTGCCCGCTTCGTGATGGGCCGCTTGCAGCAGATGGGCCATGCTAACGGGCTCACCCATCTCCGCCGCCAGGAAGGCCGCGTTGAGCGCGATGCTGCGGATGTTGCCGCCCGCCACGCTAAGCCGTGCCAGTTTCTGGTAATCGAGCCCATTCAGCGGCGTGCGCGCGGGAAAGATCCTGCGCCAGATCGCTTCGCGCAGGGTCTGGTCGGGAAACGGAAACTGCACGACAAAACGCAGGCGGCGCTGGAACGCCGGATCCAGCGCCGTTTTCAAGTTGGAGGTGAGGATGGCCAGTCCGCGGTACGCTTCCATGCGCTGCAGCAGGTAGCTGACCTCGATATTGGCGTAGCGGTCGTGGCTGTCTTTGACTTCGCTGCGCTTGCCGAACAGCGCGTCGGCCTCATCGAACAGCAGGATCGCCCCGCCCTCTTCCGCGGCGTCGAACACGCGGCGCAGGTTCTTCTCCGTTTCGCCGATGTATTTGCTGACCACCGACGACAGATCGATACGGTAGAGATCGAGTTGCAGTTTATTGGCCAGCACTTCGGCGGCCATGGTCTTGCCGGTGCCGCTCTCGCCGGCGAACAAGGCGCTGATGCCGAGCCCGCGCGTCCCCTGGTCGGCGAAACCCCATTCGAGGTACACCGTGAGGCGGTTCTTCACCTGGGTGCCGATTTGCCGCAGCGTGGCTTTTTGCGCCTCAGGCAGGATCAGGTCATCCCAGCCGGCGGCCACCTCGATGTGCTGGGCCAACTCGCCGAGCTTCGCATGGCCCATCGTACGGCAGGCTGCCCAAATCGCCGTGTCAGCGTCGTCGTCGGCCGCCAGCGTAGGCGCCAGTTGTGCCCCCTGCATCTGGATCGTGCGGGCGCTGAGTCTGAACTGACTGGCAACACCATCGAGGGCGTTGTTGAGTCGAGTGGCGCCATCGCCGAGCGCCTGTTGCCACAGCTGCTTCTGCTCGACCGCGTCGGGCTTATTGATGGTGAAGCGCAGGGCGGGCCGCTCGAGCGGTTGCGGCTGGCTCGTGCTGACGAAAACCAGGCCGCGTAACGCGTCGACTAAACGATAGGCCGCGTGCGGCAAGACATCGGCGCCGCCACCCACCAGCAGGGCACCGCCGAGCAGTACGGCTTCGCGCTCCCAGAGCGTAGCGAACGCCTCCAGCTCTGCGTGGTCGGCCGGCACGTCCTCCGCGCGCAGGGCGTGCAGTTCCAGGCCCAGTGCCGCTGCGACCGCCGCGGCCACATCGCTCTGCCCCAGTGCATCGTCGCCGGTCAGCCATACCGCTGGCACCCCGTTCCCGGTCGTCATTTCAAGCGCGTTGTGCACGGCATCGCAGATGGCACGATGCGCGTCGGCCATCACAGTGGGCGGCGTCAACGGGCGCAGCAGGCTACCCAAGCGGACGTCGAGATAATTCACCCCGGCCAGGTAATGCAGGATGCGCTCGTCGATGCGCAGGCGGCCTTGTGCCACGCCCGCCACCTGCTCGACTTCCACCAAGCGCCAGCGCCGTAGCGGACGGACGGGGGCGAGCGCACTCCAGTGCGGTTCGTCCAGAGCGGCCAGCGCCAGCCCGAAGGTCGGGCCCGGCCGGCGAAAGTCGCCTGAGACCACCGTACATTGCGCGGCCAGTTGCGCATCCATCTCCACACCTGCGCATAGCAGCAGCACGTCACGCTCGAAGGCGCTGAGACCGAAGCAATCCGACAGCTGATCGATCGCAGCCGGTGCCGGCATCGCTGCACGGGCAGTTTCCAGGGCCGATGCGGGGCGCAGTGCATTGCCCACTAAACCGAATCGTTGTTTGAGCCGGGCAAACTCGGAAGGCTGTGCATCACCCTCGGTACCAAGCCGCTGTTTGAGCCGTTCAAACTCGGCCACCAGCAGCTGCTGATTGGCATCGGTCCAGGCGAGGGAGGGGTGCGGGCCGTTCATGTGATGTTGATGCGCTGGTTGTAGAACACGGGCGGCGACTTCGACCGGTCGATGATGGGGCTGTCGAGGCCATCGATACGCAGACGCGCCAAGTGTTTGCCCACCGGCGCGTCCGCAACCACAAAATCAAGCGAGTTGGTCGGCGCGACGAAGGTTTCCGGCATCACTTCACGCTGATCGAGAATGAGCGAAACGGTCTGCCCAGGGCGTAGATGCGGTGTGAATTTGAGCGTGAACCTTGCGGTCCCTGCGCCGTCGCGTGCCACGTCGACGGGTAGTCCGGTGATCTGCGGTACCAGCACCAGCGCCAGCCTATTGGTCTGCCTAGGGTCCGCCTCACCAGACCGCACTAACCGCGCGGAAACTCGATACAAGCCGGCGGGGAAATCCGCCGAGCGCGCCATCGGCACCGCGAATTGCAGCAGCCCCGCCGCGCTATTGTTCGAAGCCGGCAACACCTGTGTGATGCCGAGGCGATCGTTTTCCAGCAACACTTCCCGCGCGCTGCCATCGAGGTGAAAACCATTGAGCGACACAACGTCATCCAGCCGCGCCATCGGCTCCCCCCCCAAGGCGGACACGGTCTGGATGATGGGGAACGGTGGCAGCAGGTTCGGCTGAACGACCACACCACGCTCACGTCCTGACGCTGGGTCGACGGCGCCGCGCGAGAGTACCGGCAACACCATCCGTGTCGGGAGCACCGACTGGATGAGCACGACTGACACCTGGTAGGCCGCGGTCGGTCGGTAATGCGTCTGCAGCGCCGTCCAAAGCCGCGACATCTCCTCGGAACCCATCGTCGCCGGCGTGATGCGGATCTGTTCGAACTGGTCAGCCAGCCCGCAATCGGCCAGCGCACGCAGGGCCGGCGGCAGCGTCGCGCCTACTGCAGGGGACGGCGACAATGCGGTGCGGATGGCATCTCGAGCAAGCACGGGGGTTTCGTGCAGCAATTGCATGGCGTAGCCGAGGAGGATTTCGGCGTGCAGATCTTCGGCCCCGTAGGCGCTGATGAGGTAGTGCAGATCGAGTGCCAGCGGCGGGTTGGAGAGCCGCTGCGCACCCGAGGCGTCGCGCGAGGGGAGACCCTCGTTGCGCCAGGCGGCATTGGGCGTGACCTGGTGCAGGAACAGATTGATTTGCGTACCTTCCACGCCGTTGGTCGGAATCACACGATCGGGCGGCAGGGCGCTCACGGTCACGGTGTTGCCCACCACGCCGCTGACGTTGTGATTGATGATCCCATCGTTGAGCAGGTCACGCAGAACGGCGGTCACACCTGCGATCGCGAGCGCGGTACTCATGGCCCACCCCGCTGGCGACGTGCGAGGTATTCGTCCAGCGACATCGGTTGGCGTCGTTCCGTCGGTGCTCGCTTCTCTGGCGCGGTTGCCGGCACTGCGCTGACCTCGATGCGGCCGATGGTCACGTGGACTTCGGTCGGCATGGAATCGCCTTGCTGAGCCGACTGCGGCGGGCCGTTGCGGATGGCCGACTCCGCGGGACTCATCGCCCCATCGGCGTATACCACAGGGGTTCGTAACGACGCCCGATCTGACGCTGTGGGCTCAGCGTCGTGCATCAAGCGAAAATCATCGTCAAATGCGTGCCCTTGGATCCCTCTGAGCGGATCGCTTGCAGTGGCCATGGAAGCGGGAAGCGCCCGTTCCACCGGCTCGGAGCGGATACCTTCGAGGGCGAAGTCTTCTTGGGTGTGGCTCGGCCATTCCCGCACGGTCGTGGATTGGGAGAGATGGCCGTTGGATGGCTCATCATCGGCTTCACCCGTTGCAAGCTCTTGCTTCGGAGATGATGTGGGCGTGTGAGCAGACGCGACCCTTGACCCCGAATCGTGCTCACTTGGCGCCAGCCTTTGCGCCAGGGGTTCCGGTGGTGCCGATAATGTTGGTACTGTTGGGTGAGGCGTTTCGGCTTCGTTGAATAAAGCCTCATCCCTCGGAGGCGGCAAATCGCTGAAAGCCGCTGCGTTGAAAGGCAGACTCGCCTGAGGACGTGGAGCGGGTCCTTTTGCCTGCGCTCGCGTCAATAGTCGCGTGAAGTAGCCGTTCATGCCGTCACCCTATTAATGTAGGCGGCCCGGCGTTCGTCGCTGAGTGCAAGCACATCGCGCTCGGTCCAGCCGTAAGCGCGTGCCAGTAGGTGGATGTCGTTCAGCAGTCGGCACGCGTGGGCATCGATTTCCTGCCATAGGTAGCCGGCGATATCGAACGCGCCCGGCCATTCATGGCCACATTGCTCGCAGGAGAAATTCAGCACGATGTCGGCTGCACTGTCGGCTTCCGCCAGCACTGCTTCCATCTGGCCAATCTCTTCTGGAGTTAGGTCTCGTTCCGGCTGGTCGTGATCACTCATCACGCAGCGTCGCGCGAGGCAACGCACGGCGGATTCTAGATCGTGCTGCTTCAGGGCCAGCGCGAGATCCCGACTGTTAGGGGGACGCACCCGGATGCCATCCGCTTCGATGCAGGCGGGCGTGTGCTCACAACGCAAAGCCTCGCCGTCCAAGGCGAACTCCAGCCGGGTCGAGCATGCCGGACAATCGACATAGGCCGGCAAGCCGGGACCGAAGTTCTCGCAACGCAGAGCAAGCAAGGCTTGGTCTCGTGCGCCGATCGGCAGTTCCGCCAGTTGTTGCAATGTTTCACCGGGCCGCGCGGCAGCCATCAACAGCAAGGCGCGATCAAGGGGGTGCCGCTTCGCAGCCCGTTCCCACAACTCAAGCAATTGTTGCCGTGACAAGTGTGTCATGGTGCCCCCGGTTATTCCTTGAGCAACACGTCAGCCTTATTGCAGTTCTAGCAATGACTGAGAAGTTCAGGCCGGCTCATTAAAGCTCGGTTCGCTGGGTTCGGTGACAGCGTAGTCACGCTCCCAGCCCTCGTTTTCGAGCTTGATGTGCTGAATGGCCACTGCGTTGGCATTGGCATCGAGGTCGGGCAGTGCTTGGTACTCGGACACCCAGCACCGATAGACCTTGTAGGCCAACACAAGCTGCCCCGCCTCGTTGTAGATTTCGATGATGATGTCCTTGCGAAAGTCCTTCAGCGAAACTTCCGCACCGAGACCGGCGCCGTAGTTCCATACCTTGTTGGCCCAGCGCTCGAACTCGATGTCGTGTGTGACTCCACGCTCTAGCGTGATGGCCTCGAACTTGGTACGGCCAGGTGACTTGCGCGAAGTGGACGGATCGCCACCTTCACGATGCTCGACCGGTTCGGTCGTTCGCTTGAGCGCCCCCACCTTGCTGATGCCAGCGACGTAGCGGCCATCCCATTTGACTCGAAACTTGAAATTCTTGTATGGGTCGAAACGCGTTGCATTGACGCTGAACATGGCCATGATGAACGCTCCTTAAACTTCGATTTGTCCCGCCATCTGCTGTAACTTGATGACCACGAATTCGGCGGGTTTGAGTGGGGCGAAGCCGACGACAATATTGACGATGCCCTGGTTAATGTCGTTTTGCGTCGTGGTCTCGCGGTCGCACTTCACGAAATAGGCTTCGCGTGGCGACCTCCCCTGAAATGCTCCCTGGCGGAACAAGTTCTGCATGAACGCACCGAGGTTGAGGCGGATTTGCGCCCACAGCGGCTCGTCGTTGGGCTCGAACACCACCCATTGTGTGCCGCGGAACAGGCTTTCCTCAATGAACAGGGCCAGCCGCCGGACCGGCACATACTTCCATTCGTCCTGCAGGGAATCCGCGCCGCGTAGCGTGCGCGCCCCCCACACGACACGACCGATTACCGAGAAAGCGCGCAGACAGTTCACGCCCAGGGGGTTGAGCTGACCGTTTTCGCCGTCGGTCAGCTTGACCGTCAATTCGGATACACCGCTGAGCGTGGCCTCGATGCCGGCGGGCGCTTTCCAGACACCGCGCTGACTGTCGGTGCGCGCATAGAGGCCGGCCACCGCACCGCAAGGCGCAAATTCGGCCAAGCGCCCCTCCTGCAATGGATCGGGGCAGCGCAGGCGCGGAAAATAGAGCGCCACATTCTTGTTGCGATCCAGCCCCCACGACAGGCCGTCGGGACCTTTACTCTGGTCAGTGATATCTGAGGGCGCATTCCAAGCAAGCAGCGGGTCAGCGATATAGAGTGCGCGGCGGGTACCGCAATACTCGGCTGCCGCAGTACGGGTCTGGGCGCCGATGTCCGTATCGAACGAGAACGGCGGGATACACAACAGATTGAACAGATCGACCTTTTCCAGCGCCCAGATACCAGACTTGGCCAACGTCAGGGCGGGGGCAGACACCTGCGCATCCGTGATGGTCGCGCCATTGTCTCCGTCGGAATTGAATGCAAAGAAACCGGGGATTAGCGGGTCATCTTTCGTCGCATCGGATGTGGCGGCGGGCCGCGCCGCGGGTGCCGGTGCAACTAGGCGAACGAGGTTCGACTCCTGCTCCAGCACTTGGCCGACAAAGCGGGGATGTGCGGGCAACACCGATACATTGAGAAAGCGTTCGACCGCTCCGGTATCAGCATCACGCACCGTCAGGTTGAAGAGTTGCTCTGAGTCTTTCGGGACCTCGGGCCGAGTGTTGAGATCCACCCGCACCCTGAGCTTCGCGCCCCATTCGCCGAGTGACGCGGCCACCAGCTGCAATGTGTCGGCGGCCCCCGTTGCTGGTTTTCCACCGTTGGCCACACGTACGATCAGCGCGTCGGAGCCCCCATTCTGAAAGAATTGGTTAACCGCATACGAGAGCGGACTGTTGCGCCAAAGGCTGCCGAAGTTGCGTTCGAACTCGGCAAAACTCTGCACGCGCACCGGCGTGTCCAAGGGACCACGCAGCGTCGCTCCAATGAAAGCGGTGATGGAAGTTGCCACACCAGTGATGGTGCGCACACCGCTCGATATTTCTTCGATATAGACCCCAGGATAACTCAATGCTGATGGCATCTAATATTCTCCCGTTGCAAAGACGATCAGGGGGTCGCGTCACGAGCGATGAAAATTTCGATCAGGCTATCCTTGGCGCTGTTATTGGTGATTTTCAACTGGTTCGGGCTCACATCGAACAGGCCAACCGCGCCACCGGAAAAGAACTGCGGACCAAGCAGCTTGACTTGGGTATTCCCATCCTTTTGCCCATCGCTCACCTTGAAGGTCAGATCGGCACCGTAGTAACTGGACTTAATCAGTAAAAGATGAATACCGCTGGCCGGCTCGGGCTGCAGCATGACGATCTTGTCCTTGTCGCCGGCCTTGATTGTCACCTCGATACGATCCGTCGCTTGTACTTCGTTTGGATTGGTCGTAACCGATACGGTTGGCCCGCCAGTCACCTGAATCGACAAAGACCAGTTCACGAGTGCCATGGGCAGGCTCCCATATTGATAATTATTTCTAATAGTAACGAGTGTTTATGCACTAGAAATGAGCAAACAAATGTCTGCCCTACGAATCTAAGTAGATAGCCAGCGTTATTGCAAGGTTTGATCTACGTCAATTTTATGAAATGCATTTTGCACCTCATGTAACCTTAGATGGTTTTATTAATCAACCTTTAACATAACGTTAAAAAAAGATAGCCATTCCTATTGTTAAACAGCGCCTTAATATGATCACCTGACAGTATCGAATTTTGACCAGATACTATTCGGTCTCATGCTCAAGCCAGATCTGGCTCGTAACCAGTTGGTGGCTTGGTCGTTTTAGTACGCTTCAATAGTCAATACGGTGTGCTGTTGATCTGCTTTGACTTTCTAGACAGGGTTCAGCATTAGTTTTCGGCGTGTGCCGGGGGCGTCCATGTATGCCTAGTAAAGCAGAGGCAATTCACTACTGGCGCAGGACCTTATTACTCATATGGCATTATTTGTGACATGGTTTTAGTGGATTTTGCATGGGTTGATAGTTTGGCGTTACTGCACCGTTGTTACCCGGCAAGAACGTGAAAGCATCCAGAGCCAGCCTGATGCAACATTATTGAATGTCCCCTCTGACCCAGGGTACTGTCACGTTGGCAGCAGGGTTGGTGGCGTAAGAGGAGAGATGAAGAAGAAAACTTCCCGTTGCTGCTGGCCTGAAACCGCCAACCCGATCTCATACAAGGGCTACCGTTTTCCAGCGGAGGCGATCAGCTACGCGGTGTGGCTGTATTACCGCTTTCCGCTGCGCCTGCGCATGGTCGAGGAAATGCTGGCCCGCCCGCGGCAGCGAGGCGACGTATGAAACCGTGAGGCGCTGGTCGGTAACCTTTGGCCTGGCGATTGCCAAACGCATTCGCAACACGACGCTGAGCCTGGACGACAAGTGGCACCTCGATGAAGTCGTGGTAACGATCAACGACAAGAAGCGCTGGCTGTGGCGCGCGGTGGATCGGCACGGCGCCGCGCTCGATGTGCTGGTGCAGAGCCGGCGTGACAAGGCAGCGGCCAAACGACTGATGCGCAAGCTGCTCAAACGCCATGGGCGTCCGCGCGTGATCGTCACCGACAAGCTGCGCAGTTACGCGGCGGCCAACGACGAGTTGGGCTTGAAGGTGGAGCACCGACAGCACAAGGGACTGAGTAACCTGGCAGAGAACCGCTATCAGCCCACGCGAGTGCGAGGGAAGGTCATGCGCCGCTTCAAGTCTGCGCGCCAGCTGCAGCGCTTCGCCTCGGTGCACGGGCAGGTTTCGAACCTATTCATGGGATGCCGTTACCATCGCGAGGCTTCGTGCCGACGACAGACTTACACCCAAGCCATACTGGCTTGGGTAAGGGCTTCATGCGCCC
>NZ_JAUEDK010000003.1 GCF_030385785.1 Crenobacter oryzisoli | reverse complement strand
GGATCGTCGGGATAGTGTGCCCGCAGTCTGCCTTGGATTTGTTGAGGGGACCAGCCTTGGCGTAGCAGTTCAACGACAACGAGGAATGCGGCGCTGTGAGGCTGAAGTTTGCGTGGTCGGCGAGGGAGGCGAGAGCGTTGCCTGGCCTTGCGCCCGGCAGCGGCGGCATCGTAGCGATGGGGGCTGCAGGCATTACGGCGCACTTCCCGGCAGATGGAGCTGGGCGCCCGCCGCAATAAGCGGGCGATGTGGCGCAGACTGTGTCCCTGCGCGGTCATTTGCATGATGCAGGCACGTTCTTCTGGGCAAAGCTGATGGTAGTGGGAGGGCATGGCAACACCTTATCAGGGTGTTGCACTTGGGGTTGGAAACCGCCCGGTTATACTTGCCGCGCTTGAATCCACTTAAAAAATTTAAAATATCGGGACAACCCTGCAATGAGAAACTTCAAGATCGCTCACCGGCTGGGCATTGGCTTTGCACTGATTGTGTTGCTGGTCGTCGCCGGGGCCATTTTCATCAAGATCCAGCTCAGTTCCCTGACCGATGGGATCGAGAGGGTCAACACCATCGCCTTTCCACGTACGGTGTCGATCGGTCTCTTGCTCGACTCGGTGAATGAGGGGCGGGTACAGGTTCGCAATGTGGTGCTGGCGCCGGATCAGGCCAGCATGATGGCGTCCAACCAGAAGCTCTACGAGGCGCTGGAGCGTTTTCACAACCAGATGCGTGTGCTAGACCGGTCGATACAGCAGCTGGGGGCCTTCGACGACGAAAAGGTCCACATTGCCAAGGTCACTGCGGCTTCGGTAGCTGGCAGCAAAATATTCTCGAGGTGCGCGATTTGCGCCTTAAGGGCGACTTCGCCGGTGCCACCAAGCTGTTGAGCACCGGTCAGGGCGCAGTGCTTGGGCGCGCGCTCAGCGACACGCTGCGCACTTACGCCAAGTACAACATAGCGGTGAACACCAAGATCAACGAGATCCGCCTGCAGGAAGCGCAGAGCATCGAGCGCGCGGTGCAGATTGTGTCCCTTCTGGCGGTATTGGTAGCGATCGCCGTCGGGGCGCTGGTGGCGCGCAGCATCACCCGGCCGCTCGACGAGGCGGTCGACTCGCTCGAACGCATTGCATCGGGCGACCTGTCCGAGCGGATCGACACCGATCCGGCGAAGCACGAGATCGCCCGTCTGAACAATGCGATGGCACGCACCATCGAGGGGCTGTCCGGAACGATGCGTACCGTGCATGGTAGTGCCAGCCGGCTGATCGGCGCTGCCGGCGATCTGAATGCGTCCAGCCGTATCGTGCGGGAGGGCTCTGACCGGCAGTCGGGTGCCGCGACAGCGATGGCTGCGGCGATGGAAGAGATCTCGACCAGTATCAACCATATCTCCGAGCTGTCTCGCGATGCGCAGGGGCTGTCTCAACAGTCCGGTCAGCAGGCGCGCTCCGGTGTCGATGTGATCAATACGATGGTCTGCGAGATCGAGCGGATTTCCACTGCCGTCGGTCAGGCGGCTGACACGGCGCAGGGGCTGGGGGCCGAGGCGGCCAAGATCACAGCGATCATCAATGTCATCAAGGACATCGCCGACCAGACCAATCTGCTGGCTCTGAACGCTGCAATCGAGGCGGCGCGGGCCGGCGAATTGGGGCGCGGCTTTGCCGTGGTCGCCGATGAGGTACGCAAGCTGGCTGAGAAAACCACCGCGTCGACTGCAGATATTACCGCGATGATCGGCTCGATCCAGGCCGGAGCCAGCAATATGGCGAGCCAGATGCAGCAGACGGTGAGCCAGGTGACTGATGGCATGGGGATGGCGCGCAACGCCGGCGGCGCGATCACGGAGATCAACACTAGTGCCGACAATGTGGTTGGGATGATCGACAATGTCAGTCGCGGGTTGTCCGAGCAGGCGGTCGCCAGCCATGAGGTGGCTAACAGTGTCGAGCAGATCGTGCAGATGGTTGAGCAGAACGCCGAAGCGACCCGCTCGGTGGCGGATGCCGCCGGTGAACTCAACAAGCTGGCGCAATCGCTCGAAGCGGAGGTCAAGCGCTTCAAGCTAGCGCACTGAGTCAGCAGTTTCTCCCATGAAAAATGGCCGACCCTGTAAAGGGGTCGGCCATTTTTCATGGGGTGGGCAAACCTCGTGCTTCCGTCGATCGGGCCGCTGCAATGGCGATGCTAGAACAGGCTGCCCTGTTCCGGCGCTTGCTTGGGCTGCTGAGGGCGAACCGCCGGAGCCGGCTCGGCATGCATGAGTTCGGCAGGGTAGGGCTGCAGGAACGTGCGTGCCAGTTCGGGATTGTGACAGTTGAGCCAGGCATCGTAGTCCGCTGGGTGGATGATCACCAGGCCACGCTTGTCGGGAGGCTCGCCCGGGGCTGGTGGCTTGTGGAAACGATTCATCAACGGGTGATCGTCGACATTGATGGTGAGGGCGGTGAATGCCAGCGACTCGCTGCCATCATGCTCGCGCCAACTGCGCCATATCCCGGCTACGGCGAATGGCTCGTCGTCGGCCAGCCCGATCCGCCAGCGCACCGCCTTGCCAGTTTCCCTGTTCGGTTCGAAGAACGCGCTCATTGGAATGAGGCAGAGCTGGCCTGCGTGCCAGAAGCGCGCGAACGACGGTTTCTGGCCGATGGTCTCGGTTCTTGCGTTCATCGTAGCAAAAGGTTTGAAGCCCTGTGGGGTATGCCGCTTTGGCACCATGCCGAAGCTTGCCAGTACCACCTGGCGCCCGCCGCCTGGCCCGCGGCGAATGATGGGGGTGAGGTAATCCTGGTAGGCCTCGCCCTCCCATTCGCGCTCAGGCGGGGTGACATGGAAGCGATCAACAAGCATCGCTGGGTCGGCTGGGATGAAGTTGACGCACATAGCGTGTCACCGCGCTGATTGAATAGCCCTAAATTAGCACGTGGATAATCGATTGCAGCCAGGGAGTTTCGCTGTTTGGGGTCGACTGCGCAGAAATATGCGAAGCCGTTTTGCAGAAGACGGATTCTTCTTGTAGAAGGACACGGCAGGCGGGTAATTGGCCGAGGCGTTGGCGTAGAAAACAAAAAAGCCCTGATTTCTCAGGGCTTTTCCGACATGTTTGGCGGAGAGGGAGGGATTCGAACCCTCGGTACGCTATAAACGTACGCCTGATTTCGAGTCAGGTACATTCGACCACTCTGCCACCTCTCCGTTGAGTTCCGCATTATATACAGTTGTTTTTGGGTGTCAAGCGTCTTTTTGAAAAAACTTGCTTACAACCCCTGGATCTTCACAATTTGACCCGGCTGCAGGCGATTGGCCATGCTGACGCGGTTCCAGCGCTTGATATCCTGGTGGGCAACGCCGAACTTGCGCGCGATGCTGTAAAGGGTGTCCCCCTTCTGTGCCACGTATTCTCCAGATACCTTGCTCAGGCCTTGCTTGCTGCGGGAGGTGTCATTGCCCTGAACGAGCAGGGTTGGGGTGGCAAGGTTGCTCTTGTCGACAGACAGCGCCTGGCCGAGTTTGACGTAGTCGTCGGTCAGGCCATTCAGCGACTTCAGGTCGGCGACGCTCATGTTATAGCGGCGCGAGATGTTGTACAGGGTGTCGCCGCTGGCGACGATGTGGTGGCCGGTTGTCGAGACCACCGGGGCAGCGTCGGCGACGGCGATGGTGCGGGCCGGAGCAGGGCTGCTGACGGCTGCATCGTCGGCCAGTGCCAGAGCTTCGGTGGCGGCGCTGACGTTAAGCGGGGCGCTCGTCGTGGTGGCCGGAGTGGCCAGAGCCAGTTGCGGAGCGACGGCACTTGCCGTGTTGGCGACCTGGTTGGCCGCCGGGTTCACGTCAGCCACTTTGGTAGGAGTGCTGGTCGGTGCCGCTTGGGCGACGGCCGGTTGGGGGGGCGCCGTTGCGGCGGTGGCGATCGTCGGGGCGACTGCTGGCGTCGATGCGGGTGCCGGAGCGGCGGCAGCCACTGTAACGGCCGTGGCCGGAACGCTCGGTACCGCCTTGGCCGACTCGACGTTCTTCACTTCAGCTACTTTCACCGTCGGCGTCGTGGCGATCGTGGCCGGGGTCTGTGGCTGTTTGAGGCTGGCTGTGATCACGGCCGGGGAGATTGCCGGTGCCGGATCGGCCTTGGCAATCATCAACGGAGCTGTGGTCGTGCCATCGTCGCGGTCGATCAGCGGGGCGCCGTTGTTCGTGTTGCCCTTCATTGCCACGAGGATCGGTCGGCCAGCGGTCAGCGTATAGCCGGCGAGACGGTTGACCGAGCGCAGTTCGCTGGCGCTCATGCCGTAGTTGGCGGCCACGTCGGCGACGCTTTCGTTGCCGCCCGGCGTATAGACCTGCCAGGTCATCAGCGGCTTGTCGCCCCATTTGGCGAGGTTATGCTCGAACTTCTCCAGGCGGTTGGCCGGGAGCAGCATCTGGCGGCCGTTCTTGTAGGCGTAGACCGGCAGGTTGAAGCCGGGGTTGAGTTCCTTGAACTCCGACACCGACATATCGGCCAGCTTGGCGGCGATGTCGATGTCCATATGCTTGCCGGTGGTGACGGCGACGAAGTAGGGCTTGTTCTGGAAGCGCTCCAGCTTGAGGCCGAATTTGGCCGGGTCGGCCAGCAGATTGCGCACGGCCAAGAGTTTCGGCACGTAGTTGCGCGTCTCGGCCGGCATATTGATGTTTTCGTAGGTCGGCTCTTCGCCGCGGGCGCGCACGCGGGCGATCGCGCGGCTCAGATTGCCTTCGCCCCAGTTGTAGGCCGCGAGGGCGAGCGACCAGTCGCCGAACATGCCGTAGAGGTTTTGCAGGTAGTCGAGGGCGGCGCGGGTCGCATCGGTGACATCGCGGCGGCCATCGTACCACCAGGTCTGTTCGAGGCCATACTGGCGGCCGGTGCTCGGCATGAACTGCCAGAGGCCGGAGGCGCCGACCGACGACATGGCAGTCGGGTTAAATGCGCTTTCGACCATCGGCAGGAAGGCGAGCTCAGTCGGCATGCCGCGACGCTCTACCTCATTCATGATGAAAAACAGGTATTTGCGGCTGCGGTCGAGGGTGCGTTTGAAGTACTCGGGGCGGGATGCGTAGTAGCGTTCTTGTCGGCGGATCAGTTCGCTGTTGACTTCGGTCATTTGGAAGCCTTCGCGTGCACGTTCCCAGACGTTATCGCCATTTCGCAGCAAGCTGCTGTTGAGCAACATCATGTCGAGGCCGCTAGACAAACCGATATCGACGCCACGGGAGTCCGCTGTGCTGGCTTGCGCAGGGGCGGTGATTTGGTACAGGCATAGTAGCGATAGCGACAACGCCAGTGGCTTGAAACGTTTCATTACGGCAGCTCGAAGTATTGGGATTTTGGCCGATGCTATATAGCGACAGTATTGCGTGTCAATGAAAAAAATCAAATGATTTCAGGTGCTTTGGCATGATTTGGGCTACGAACGGCGCCCCGTCCGGGTTAACCCGGACGACATGTTTAGCGGAACCTGTTCTTCCAGTCACGCAGCACGGCGAAGCGCTCGGCCGGCTCGGTTACCTCGTGTCCGGCCTCGCGACGGCAGCTCGCCTCTACCTCTGGTTCGTCGACGCGCAAAAAGGGGTTGGTTGCGAGTTCCTGTGTCAGTGTCGACGGCAGCGTGGGGCGGCCGGCAGTACGGCTGGCGCTATCCTGGCGTTCGCGCTCGGTGAGTGCCGGGTTGCCCGGTTCGACCGCTTGGGCGAAGCGAAGATTCGACAGCGTGTATTCGTGTGCGGGGTAGACCAGTGTGTCGCCGGGCAGTCCGGCAAGCTTCTGTAATGAAGCGTAGAACTGCGGCGCGGAACCTTCAAACATCCGGCCACAGCCGGCGCCGAACAGGGTGTCGCCGCAGAACAGCAAACCTGCGCCGTGGTAGGCGATATGGTCGAGGGTGTGGCCTGGCACTTCCAGCACGCCGAACGGTTGGCCGAACAGCGTCAGTTCGCTCCCTTCCATCACTGGGTCGGTGACACCGGCGATGCCGGTCGGGCCGTAGACGGTCAGCCCCGGAAAGTGCCTTTTCAGCTCGGCGATGCCGCCGACGTGGTCGGCGTGATGATGGGTGATCAGCAGGGCCTGCAGCATCAGCCCGTGCTCGGCCAGCGCGGCGAGTACCGCCGTGGCATCACCTGGGTCGACGGCGATGGCGCGGCCGGCCGAGTGCAAAAGCCAGATATAATTGTCTGAAAAGGCGTGAACCGGCGTGACGGTAACCATGGCTTGTAACAGTCTCCAAATAAAGGCGCGATAATGGATAGCTTTTCCCGCTGGCTTGGTGACACCGAGCTGGGCCATTACCTGCTGGAACGAGAACAGGCATTTTACGACCGCACCGTGGCCGATGTGTTCGGCTTCCATGCGGTACAGTTGGGCTTGGCCGAATACAACTTCCTGCAGGCTAACCGTATCGCTTGGCAAGCGCGCGTTGGGCGCTGCCCGGAGGCGGTGATACAGGCCGAGCCGGAACGATTGCCGTTCGATAGTCGTAGTATCGACCTGTTGGTGTTGCCGCACGTGCTCGATTTTGCGCGCGAGCCGCACCAAGTGCTGCGCGAAGTCGAGCGGGTGCTGATGCCCGAGGGGCGGGTCGTGCTGACCGGTTTCAACCCTGCTTCATTATGGGGGATGCGCCGGCTGGTGCAGGGACGTGGCGAGGTGCCGTGGAACGGGCGCTTCCTGACGCTGCCGCGGATCAAGGACTGGCTCAAGCTGATGGGCATGGAGCCGGCCGGTGGTGCCTTCATGGCCTATGCACCGCCGTTTGCGAGCCAGCAATGGCTCGCCCGCTTCGCCTTCATGGAGTCGGCGGGAAATCGCTGGTGGCCGGTGGCTGCCGGCGTGTACGGTATCCAGGCGGTGAAGAAGGTGCGTGGCATGCGCCTGATCACACCGAACTGGAACAAGGCCAAGGCGAGCAAGGGGCTGGTCGTGGCGGGGCCGGATCGACGCCATTCGTCTCATACACCTTCCGATGAATCCTAAAGAGCAGGCTCATAACAGGCTCTGAATGAAAGACAACGTGGTCGAACTGTTTACCGATGGCGCCTGCAAGGGCAATCCCGGCCCGGGGGGCTGGGGCGTGTTGATGCGCTACAAGGGGCACGAGAAGGAGTTGTTCGGCGGCGAGCCGGAGACTACCAACAACCGCATGGAGCTGTTGGCGGTGATCGAAGGGCTGGCCGCGCTGACCCGGCGCTGCGAGGTGGTGGTGTACACCGATTCGCAGTATGTGCAGAAGGGGATCTCCGAGTGGATTCACGGCTGGAAGGCCCGCGGCTGGAAGACCGCCGCCAAGCAGCCGGTGAAGAACGCCGATTTGTGGCAGCGTCTGGACGCCGAGCGCGACCGTCATCAGGTGCGCTTCGAGTGGGTAAAGGGCCATGCCGGCCACGAGTTCAACGAGCGCGCCGACCAGTTGGCCAACCGCGGCGTGGAGTGCGCGCGCGGCTGAGCCCGGCTTGCATCCCGACCCGACCGGGCCGGAGTCTTTCCGCTTTCAATCCGCGGCAGCGGCCAATCCCGCCTGCCGTTCGCACCGTAAGAGCAGCATGAGACAGATTATCCTCGATACCGAAACCACCGGCCTCGATCCCAATCAGGGCCATCGCATCATCGAATTCGCCGGGCTGGAGATGATCAACCGCAAGCTGACCGGCCGCTCGCTGCATCTCTATATGCATCCGGAACGCGAGATCGATCCGGACGCCGAACGCGTGCATGGCATCTCGCTCGACTTTCTCGCCGACAAGCCGAAGTTCAAGCAGGTGGCCGACCAGATTGTCGAGTTCATCGGCGATGCAGAGCTGATCATTCACAATGCGCCGTTTGACGTGGGCTTCATCAATGCAGAATTCGAGCGGCTCGGCATCGAGCCGGTCGCCACGCTGTGTTCCGGTGTGGTCGACACGCTGTTCATGGCGCGCGACACCTTCCCGGGCAAGCGCAACAGCCTGGACGCGCTGTGCGACCGTTTCGAGATCGACCGCTCCAACCGTACGCTGCACGGCGCGCTGATCGACTGCGAGCTGCTGTCCGAGGTGTATCTGGCGCTGACGCGCGGCCAGGACAGTCTGGTGATGGACATCGAGGTGGACACCGGTATCGGCGCCGGGCTGGGGCTCGCGTTCGAGCGCAAGCCCTTGTTGGTGAAACGCGCTAACGAGGCCGAGCTGGCCGTGCACGACGGCTACCTGAACGACCTGGACAAGGCGGTGAAGGGGCAATGCCTGTGGCGCGCGATGGAGAATCCCGCCCCGGTCGAGGGAGCGGCATGAGTCGGCATGTCGCGCTGGTGCCGGCGGCAGGGTTCGGCCAGCGTTTCGGCAGCCCCACTCCGAAGCAGTACCTGGATCTCGCCGGCCGGCCGCTGATGGCGCACACGCTCGCGACACTGGCTGCAGTGTCGACGATCGACGCGGTGGCGGTGGTGGTATCGCCCGGCGACGAGTGGTTCGAAGACTTCGACTGGAGCGCCATCCCCCGACTGACCGTGTTGCGTGTCGGCGGCGCCAGCCGCGCCGAGAGCGTGCGTAACGGCATCGCCGCGCTGCGAGAGGCGGGGCAACTCGCCGACGACGACTGGCTGCTGGTGCACGACGCGGCGCGCTGCTGCATCAGCGTCGAGCTGGTCGAGCGGCTGATCGCGGCGCTGGCCGACGATTCGGTCGGCGGCCTGTTGGCGTTGCCGGTGCCGGACACGGTGAAGCGTGCCGACCCGACCGGCCGTGTCGAGGCGACGGTGGCGCGCGCCGGGTTGTGGCTGGCGCAGACGCCACAGATGTTTCGCGCCGCGATGTTGGCCGAAGCGCTCGGCCATGGCGCGACCGAGGCGATTACCGACGAGGCGTCGGCGATCGAGGCGAGGGGCCTTGCGCCGCGGCTCGTCGAGGGTGATGCGCAGAATTTCAAGGTAACGTACCCGCAGGATCTGGCCTTGGCGGCCGCGATCCTGGCGGCTAGAACAGGACAGGATTGACGATGTTTCGAGTGGGACAGGGCTACGATGTGCACCGGCTGGTGGAAGGCCGGCCGCTGATCCTCGGTGGGGTGGAGATTCCGCATGACAAGGGGCTGCTGGGCCATTCCGATGCCGATGCGCTGCTGCATGCGATCACCGACGCGCTGCTCGGTGGCGCTGGCCTCGGCGACATCGGCCGGCACTTTCCGGACACCGCCGCCGAGTTCAAGGGCGCCGACAGTCGGGTGCTGCTGCGTGAGGCGTATGCGCGGGTCCGGGCGGCCGGCTGGCAGGCAGTCAACGTCGATGCGACCGTGATCACTCAGGCGCCGAAGCTCGCTTCGCATATTGATGACATGTGCGCGTGCATTGCCGCTGATCTAGGCTTGGAACAGGGCGCGGTGAACGTGAAGGGCAAGACCAACGAGAAACTCGGCTATCTGGGGCGTGCCGAGGCAATCGAAGCACAGGCAGTCGTGTTGCTCACCCGTCATCCCGCCTGAGGCGGTTGCGTTATTTCTGAATAGGGCCGTGAGCGTCGACGGCCCATCGTTCCTTATTCGCTCGGCAATGCCCACCGACAGGTGCTGCCCGTTATGGGATAATTGTCGCATCACCCACAAGACTTAGCGATGGAGCTGCCCGACATGCTGACCCAAGATCAAATGAAACTCGCTGCCGCCACCAAGGCACTGGAATTCATCCCGGACGACGCCGTGATCGGCGTCGGCACCGGCAGCACCGTGAACCTGTTCATCGAGCAGCTGGCCACGATCAAGCACCGCGTCCAGGGGGCGGTGTCGAGTTCCGAAGCAACCACCGCGCGCCTGAAGGCGCTGGGCATCCCGGTGCTGGACCTCGCGGTGGTCGACGACCTGCCGGTCTATGTGGACGGTGCCGACGAGGTCAACCACTACCTGCACATGATCAAGGGCGGCGGCGGTGCGCTGACCCGCGAAAAGATCGTGGCGGCGGTCGCCAAGGAGTTCATCTGCATCGCCGACGAGACCAAGTACGTGACGGTGCTGGGCGAGTTCCCGCTGCCGGTCGAAGTGGTGCCAATGGCTCGCAGCTATGTGGCGCGTCAAATGGAGCGGCTCTCGAAGCCCGGTATCCGTGTCCACCCCGAGCTACGCATGGCGTCGGGCGACAAGGTGTTCCAGACGGACAACGGCAACTACATCCTCGACGTGCATGGCCTGAACATCGCCGAGCCGGTGTCGCTGGAAACCTATATCAACCAGATCGCCGGTGTCGTGACCAACGGCCTGTTCGCGCAGCGCCGGGCCGATGTGCTGATTCTCGGCACCCAGCACGGTGTCGAGGTGAAGCGTTGAGCGCCCGTTAGAAGCGCATCGATTCACAGGGCCGAGGCGGTCTGGTCGGCGACGGACGGAGTGATGCCAAATTGTCACAATGTTGTCATCTGACCGGGATAGCATCGGCCATCTTGAAGAATTTAGGGGGATGATATGTCTGAACATATCTCCAAGCAGTTCGACATGGAGTTGGAAACCATCCGCACGCGCGTGCTGCAGATGGGGGGGCTGGTCGAGCAGCAGATCATCGCGGCGCTCGACGCGCTGTCCGAAGGCGACATCGCCAAATTCGACAAGGTGATCGCCGACGACGTGCACGTCAACTCGATGGAAGTGACGATCGACGACGACTGCCAGCATATCATCGCGCGCCGCCAGCCGGCCGCTGGCGACCTGCGCATGGTAATCACGGTGATCAAGACGATTACCGATCTCGAGCGGATCGGCGATGAGGCGCAGAAGATCGCGCGGATGGGCAAGACCATCTACGAGGCCGAGCGCTTCCAGGTGCCGCGTTTCCGCGAAGTGAAGAAGATGGGCCAGAACGCGCTGCGGATGCTGCGCCGTGCGCTCGACGCGTTTGCCCGCCTCGATCCGACTGCCGCGCTGGAGCTGCTCGAAGCCGATCAGCATCTTGACGACGATTTCGCTGCCGAGGTCCGCCAACTGATCACCTTCATGATGGAAGACCCGCGTACGATCACGATGTCGATCGACACGATGTTCATCTCGAAGGCGATCGAACGGATCGGCGACCATGCGAAAAACATCTCCGAATACGTGGTTTATCTGGTCAAGGGCAAGGACATCCGTCATACCTCGATCGACCAACTGAAACGCGAAGCGCTGGGCGACAATCTGGCTTAAGTCCGGAGCACGGCGGCATCTGCCCCCGTGACGTTGGCTGGACAATGGCGGTAACATTCCGGTTACCGCCATTTTCATTTGCCATGGGCCTAACGTGACCAACAACACGCCCCAGTACGATGTTCTCGCCACCGTGGATCTGGGGTCGAACAGCTTCCGCCTACAGGTGTCGCGGGTGCTCGACGACCAGCTCTATACCCTTGACACGCTGAAAGAAACCGTGCGCCTCGGCGCCGGCCTGACCGAAGACAAATTCCTGGACGACGACACCCAGGAGCGAGCGCTAGCCTGTCTCGCCCGCTTCGGCGAGCGGCTGCGCGGTCTGGAGCGCGGACAGGTGCGCGTGGTCGGCACCAACACGCTGCGCGTGGCCAAGAACGCCCCTGCCTTCATCGCCCAGGCCGAGGCGCTGCTCGGCTTTCCGATCGAGATCATCGCCGGGCGCGAAGAAGCGCGGCTGATCTACTTGGGCGCCGCACACAGCCTGCCGGCCACCCGCGAGAAACGCCTGGTGGTCGACATCGGCGGCGGCTCCACCGAATTCATCATCGGCACGCTGTACAAGTCGCAGGTGACCGAGAGCTTGCCGCTAGGCTGCGTCACTTACAGCCTGCGCTATTTTCGCGACGGCAAGCTGACCCAGTCGGCCTTTCAGGATGCAGTACTGGCCGCGCGCAGCGAGGTACAGCGCATTGCCGCCGACTACCGCCGCGAGGGCTGGCAGCTGGCGGTGGGCACCTCCGGCACCGCCCGCTCGCTGCGCGACGTGCTGGAAATCAACGACTATTCCAGCACCGACATCACGCTGGCCGGCATGGAGCGCCTGCGCGATGAGCTGATCAAGCTCGGCTCCATCAAGAAGAGCACATCGTTGAACGGCCTGAAGTCCGACCGGGCGCCGGTGCTGCCGGGTGGCCTCGCGGTGATGATCGCGCTGTTCGAGGAGCTGGGCATCGAGAGGATGACTGTCGCCGATGGGGCGCTGCGCGACGGCGTGCTGTACGACCTGATGGGCCGGCAGCGCGAGCGCGATATGCGCGACACCACGGTGACCCAGTTCAAGCGTCGCTACCACGTGGACCTCGAACAGGCCAATCGAGTGCAGACGTTGGCCGAACGCTTCTACCTGATGGTTGCCGGCGAGGATGTCGACCAGAACCACCTTAAGCGCGTGCTGTGGGCGGCGCGGCTGCACGAGATCGGCTTAACCATCGCGCACACCGCCTACCACAAGCATTCGGCCTACATCCTGCAGAACGCCGACATGCCGGGCTTCTCCAAGCACGAGCAGACGGTGCTGTCGACTATCGTCGTCGGCCATCGCGGTGACATGGGCAAGATGCTGGACCTGGTGACCGATCCGGCGCTGTGGCAGGCAGTGGTCTCGCTGCGCCTGGCGGCGCTGTTCTATCGTCGCCGCCAGGACATCGAGCTGCCGGGGAGTCTCGGCCTCAAGGCGAATTCGCACGGCTTCACGCTCTGCCTCGATACTGACTGGCTGTCGACCAATCCACTGACCGCCAGCGCGTTCAAGCTAGAAGTCTCGCAATGGCGCAAGATCGGCTTCGCCCTGGAGATCGAGGAAGCCGCCTGATGCGTCATCCGGAGGCGAAGACACGCCTGCCGACGCTCGGCGAGGAGCCGGGCGTACTGCTGCCGGTGAGCGGCAACGGCGCCGAGGCGGGGGATGGAGTGCCATTGATCCGGTTGCTCGACTACGGGCCGGAGCGTTGCGAGGAAACGCAGTTCCGCTCGATTGCCGAGGGGCTCGCCTATCAGCCCAAGGGCAAGGTGCAGTGGCTGAATGTCTATGGCCTGCAGGAGCCCGAGGTGCTGAAGGTGATCGGCGATCGTTTCGGCCTGCACCCGTTGGTGCTTGAGGACATCCTCAATGCCCGCCAGCGTCCCAAGTTGGAGGACTACGGCAGCTACCTGTTCTTCGCCGCGCGGGTGTTCCACTACCAGGAGGGCAGCGGCCGGCTTGGTTATCACCAGGTGTACCTGGTAATCGGCAAAGGCTTCGTCATCACCTTCCAGAACCAGTCGATCGGCTTGTTCCAGGGGCTGCGCGACCGCCTCCACAGCGGCAAGGGGCTGGCGCGGCAGCGCGGCGCCGATTTCCTGGCATATTCGCTGATCGACGCTATCATCGACGACTATTTCGGCGTGCTCGATGCGTTCACGCTGCGCGTCGAGAAGGCCGATTCGACCCTGCTCGGCAACCGCGACAACGGCGTGCTGCGTACCATCCACCGCTTAAAGCACGACTCGCTGCGCTTCAGGCGTGCGCTGCTGCCGCTGAGGGACGCACTCAACCAGGCGACGCGGGGTGATCACCCGCATTTCGGCGATGAGAGCCGGATCTACCTGCGCGATGCGTACGACCACACGCTGCACCTGATCGAGTCGCTCGAATCGTCACGCGACATGGTGTCAGGCATGCTCGACCTGTACCTGTCCAACCAGTCGAACCGGCTCAATGTGCAGATGCGCGTGCTGACGGTGATCACCATCATCTTCATGCCGCTGACACTGATCGTCGGTATCTACGGGATGAACTTCGAGTACATGCCAGAGCTGCACTGGCGTTACGGTTACTTCACGGTGCTTGCCGGCATGCTGGTGATTTCGAGCCTGCTCGGTTACTACTTCTGGAAGAAGCGCTGGATTTAGCGCCGCGAACAATCCCTCCTGGCGCCTAGCCAGAATCGCTGCGCTTGGCCTGTTCGCGACGCAGCCAGCTAGTGGAGGTTGGTCGAATCAACCCGTGTCATGGTGACACGGGTTTTTTTTGCGGCTTGCGTTATATACCCTTGGGGGGTATAAATAAGGCATAGCCATTGCAGATGGAAGCCCCCATGTCGACCCGAACGCTCACCCTGCCGATCACCGGCATGACCTGCGCCGCCTGCGCGGTGCGGCTCGAAAAGGTGCTGAACCGTCAGCCAGGTGTGACCGCGAACGTCAATTTCGCCAGCGAATCCGCCCGGCTCGACTACGACCCGGCCGCCACCGCGGTGCCGGCGCTGGTCGCGGTGGTGGAAGGGGCCGGTTTCGCCGTGCCGGCGCAGCACCGCACGCTGGATATCGAAGGGATGACCTGCGCCGCCTGCGCGACACGGATTGAGAAGGTGTTGAACCGCCTGCCCGGCGTCGGCGTGGCGAGCGTCAATTTCGCGAATGAGACCGCCAGCGTCACTGCCCCGGTCGGCGTGGTGACGGATGCCGAGTTGCTCGCCGCCGTCGAGCGCGCCGGTTACAAGGCGACGTTGCAGACGGCCGCGACCGAGATGACGCTAACCGAACGCCACGCCGCCGCCTACCGGCGCGAGCGGCTGTGGTTTCTGGCCTCGCTCGTGCTGACGCTGCCGTTTCTCGTCGAGATGGTGGCGATGTTCGTTGGCAACCATGCACTGATGTTGCCGCGCTACTGGCAGCTGGCGCTGGCGACACCGGTGCAGTTTGTGGCCGGCTGGCGCTTCTACCGCGGTGCCTGGCTGGCGCTGAAGGGGGGCGGCGCCAATATGGACGTGCTGGTCGCGCTGGGCACCAGCATGGCCTATCTGTTCTCGGCGGTGGTGGTGCTGGCGGGCTGGCAGGGCCTGCATGTCTATTTCGAGGCGAGCGCCGCGGTGATCACGCTGGTGTTGCTCGGCAAGCTGATGGAAGCGCGCGCCAAGGGCAAGACCTCGGGCGCCATCGAGGCGCTGCTGCGACTGGCGCCGAAGACCGCGCGGGTCGAGCGCGGCGGCGAGCTGGTCGAGCTGCCGCTGACCGAGATCCGTGTCGGTGACATCGTCCTGGTGCGCCACGGTGAACATATCGCGGTCGACGGCCGGGTGTTGGACGGCCGGGCCGACATCGACGAGAGCTTGCTGACCGGCGAGAGCATGCCGGTGGCCAAGGCGGTCGGCGACATGGTGTACGCCGGCACCCGCAACCTCGATGGCATGCTGAGGTTGACCGCGCGCGGTGTCGGCGAGACCACCCTATTGGCCGACATCGTGCGGCGGGTCGCCGAGGCGCAGGGCAGCAAGGCGCCGATCGCACGGCTGGCCGACCGGATTTCCGGCATCTTCGTGCCGGTGGTGGTCGGTATCGCGCTCGTCACGCTGCTGGCGACGGGCCTCGTCACCGGCGACTGGGTGCGTGCGCTGCTCAACGCGGTGGCGGTGCTGGTGATCGCCTGCCCGTGCGCGCTGGGGCTGGCCACCCCGACCGCGGTGATGGTCGGGGTAGGTAACGGCGCGCGACGCGGCATCCTGTTCCGCAACGCGGCGGCGTTGGAGTCGGCAGGCCGCATCGACACGCTGGTCGTCGACAAGACCGGCACGCTGACCGAGGGCAAGCCGAGCGTGGTCGAGACTTGGCTGGCACCGGGCCGGAGCGAAGCGGAGCTGTTGCGGCTGGCCGCCAGCGTCGAGGCTGGTTCAGAACACCCGCTGGCGCGCGCGGTGCTGACGGCGGCGCAACGTCAGGGCATTGCGCTCGCGCCGGTGGAAAGCTTCATCGCTGAGGTGGGGGCGGGTGTCAGCGCGCGACTGCCCGGCGTCGGCACGGTACGGGTCGGCACGCCGGAATGGGTGAGTAGCGAGACGCTGCCGGACGCGGCACAGGCACTGTACCGCGGCGGCCATAGCGTGATCGGGGTCGGCGTCGACGGGGCGCTGGTCGGCCTGCTGGCACTGGCCGACAGCCTGCGGCCGACATCGGTCGCGGCCGTCACGACGCTTGCCACGCTCGGCATTGAGGTGATCATGCTCACGGGAGACAAGCAGGCGACCGCGCAGGCGATTGCGCGCGAGGCGGGCATCCGTTCGTTCCGCGCCGAGGTGAAGCCGCAGGACAAGGCCGACGAGGTGAAAAGCTTGGCCGAGCGGGGGCGCCGCGTGGCGATGGTCGGCGACGGCGTCAACGATGCGCCGGCGCTGGCGGCGGCCGAGGTCGGCTTCGCGATGGGCGCCGGCTCCGACGTGGCGATCGAGACCGCTGACGTGACGCTGATGCACGGCGACTTGCTGCATGTCGCCGACGCGATCCGTCTGTCGCGCACCACCCTCGGCAAGATCCGCCAAAACCTGTTCTTTGCCTTCGTCTACAACACGCTCGGCATCCCGCTGGCCGCGTTCGGCCTGCTCAACCCGGTGATCGCCGGCGCGGCGATGGCGATGAGCTCGGTGTCGGTGGTGTCGAATTCGCTGTTGTTGCGCCGCTGGCGCTGAGTGGGGCGGAGAGGGCGTGGTGCCATGGTGCCGCGTTCCTGTTCAGCATAAAATGTTGTCCTTTCGACGGGACGAAAAGAAAAGCTATGGAGCTTCGGCCATTACCGAAGAAATGGCTGTTTGCCCTGCTCTGGTGGAGCCTTGCCCTGCTGCTCACGCTGATCTGGAGCAGGCTTGAGCATGCCCGGCTGAAGGAAGCGTTCGACAAGGACACCCGCCACATCTACTCGATGGTCTCGCGCAAGCTCGATCAGAACGAGGCGGTGGTGGCGGCGATCGAGGCGCAGATCACCTCACGCCGTTCGCTGGACATCGATGCGCTGCAACGCTTCAGCCACGAGCTGCTGCTGCGTTATCCCGGTCTCTATACCATCGAGTTCTACCAATACGTCGAGCGCGGCGACCTGGGAGAATTTACTGCGGCAATGCGTGCGCGCTACGGGACTAGCTTTGCGGTGCGCGAAGAGGATCCGAGCCGGCGGCGCAGCTGGCGGGCATCCGGTGACTATCCAGACTATCTGCCGGTGGCGATGGTCGAGCCGCGGACCCCCAAGACCATCCCGCTGCTCGGCATGGACAGCTGGCGCGAACCGATCATCGCTGCGTCGATTCGCCAGGCGATCAAGTACGACCGGACTCAGGCGTCGCCCCAATTCGAGCGCTATCCGGGAGAACGCGGCTATCTGCTGCTGCGCCCAGTGCTCGCCAGCGGCTCGGGGCAGCCGCAGCGTTTGCTCGGCGTGGTGGCGTTGTCGGTCAATTTCAGCCTGCTGCTGCAGCCGCTTATTCTTGACCGCCAGGCGCTGGGCCTGTCGTTGCTCAATCCCCGTCAGCCCGCCTCGCATCCCCTGGCCGAGCTGTTCGGCAGCCCGGCTGAACCACACCCGCAGAGCTGGCAAGAGCTGCTGTTCGGACAGGAGGCCGTGCTGCCGCTGCCGAGCGAGGCTCAGCCGTTCATGCTGCGGCTAAGCCGTGCTCCGCATTGGGAGGAGCTGCATTGGGGTACGCTGCTGTTCCAGCAGTTGGTGGTGGCACTGCTGTGCCTGTCGCTGTTGCTGATCTATCGGCAGCGCTCGACGCTGCAGCAGTCGCGCGCTGCTGCCGACGAGGCGTTGTTCGAGCAGCGCGAGCGTGCGCTGGTGACGCTGCAGTCGATCCGGGAAGGGGTGCTGACGCTCGGTGTCGACCGGCGTATCGAGCTGGCCAACCCGATGGCGATGCAGATGCTCAAGTGGGACGGCCAACTGGTCGGCCGTCCGTTCGCCGAATGCGTACATCTGCGCTACGAGCTGAGCGACAGCGTGGCGGTGTCGGTGGTGGAGCGCTGCCTCGATGGTGGCGTGCCGATCGAGCTGCCGGAGAATACCCAGCTCTTGCTGCCGAGCGGCGAGCTGCTGGCGATCGACGGCGCGGTGGCGCCACTGTTTTCGCGTCAGGGGCAGATCAGCGGTGCGGTGTTCGTGTTCCGAGACCTGACGCCGATGCAACGTCGCGCCCGCCATGCGATGGAACAGAGCGAATTGCGCGCGCGTGAACACATCGAAAAGCTGGCGCACGTGACCCGCTTGCACACGATGGGCGAGATGGCGTCCGGCATCGCCCACGAGCTCAATCAGCCGCTGACCGCGATCGCCAACTACTGCCAGGCGAGCATCAGCCTGCTCGACGAGATCGAGCCGCCGATAGCGCCGGTGCGTTCTGCGCTGGAGGCGACGCAGCAGCAGGCACTGCGCGCCGCCGATATCCTCCGCAACTTGCGCGCCTTCGTCAGCAAGCGGCCGGTCAGCACCGGTCTGGTCGACCTGAACCAGGTCGTCGCCAACTGTCTGCAGTTGGCCGAATTCGATCTGCGGGCCTCCGAGATCGACATCACCCTGCAGCTCGACAGCCGGCCGTTGCCGGTGCGGGTCGATCCGATCCAGCTCGAGCAGGTGATGCTGAACTTGCTGTCGAACGCGCTCGATGCGATGCGAGAGAACACGGCCGAGCGCAAGCTGTTGATCGCCAGCCGGCTGGTGGACGGCGAGGTGCGGCTGCATATCGAGGACAACGGGTCGGGCGTGCCGGCGCATATGCTCGACATGCTGTTCCATCCCTTCCATTCGACCAAGCCGCACGGCATGGGGCTGGGTCTGTCGATCTGTCAGACCATCATCGAGCAATTCCGCGGCCAGATCGGGGTAGAGAACATCCCAGGCGGCGGGGCGCGTTCATGGCTCAGGCTGCGCCAGGCTTCAGAGCCGGGACCGATCATGTCACGCCGGCAAGGACAGGAAAGCTGAGAGCCTGTTCAGCTCCTTGCTGATCGGAGTTCTGTGGCGGCCGCTCAGCGTTCGTCGTTATTGCAGGGTATATCTCGCAAAATGGCGCGCAGGTCGGTGCATTCCGGTTGCTGTGCCATTCCACAGGCTGTGGAGGGACGCTCGCGCGGCCGAGCTCAAGCGAAGACGCCGGCTCTCGGGCCGGCGTCTCTCAAGGCAGGCCAGAGGCTCAGGAGACGTAGGTCTGGGTACGCTGTGCGCGTTCCTCACGCGGCGTGATGCCGAAGTGGTTGCGGTAGGTGCTGGAGAAGTGCGGACCGCTGGAGAAGCCGCAGGCGAGGCCGATCTGCACGATGGACTTGCTGGTCTGCTGCAACAACTGGCGGGCACGCCCCAGACGCAGTTCCAGGTAGTACTTGGACGGCACGGTGTTGAGGTACTGCTTGAACAGCCGTTCGAGTTGGCGGCGCGACACGCCGACGTAGTAGGCGATGTCATCGGTCGACAGCGGCTCCTCGATGTTCGCCTCCATCAGGCTGACCGCCTCGGTCAGCTTCGGCTGGCTGCCGCCGATGCGGGTGGCCAGCGGTATGCGCTGGCGCTCGTTGCCGGGGCGTAGCCGCTCCATGCTGAAGAGTTCGGACAGCCGCGCAGAGAATTCGTGGCCTTGGCTGCTGTCGATCAGCGACAGCAGGAAGTCGAACGTGGCGGCGCCACCGGCGCAGGTCAGACGCTGGCGGTCGATCTCGAACAGGTTAGACGAGACGATCACGTCCTGGAATTCGTCGTTGAGGCGGCTGATCTCCTGCCAGTGGATGGTGGCGCGGTGGCCGTTCAGGAAACCGGCCTTGGCAAGCCAGTAGCTACCGCAGCCGAGGCCGGCCAGCGGCATCTTGTCGAGGTTCAGCGCGTTGATGCCGCGAGCGAACTCGTCGAGGTTGACGTCATTGTGGATGTCGTCGGCGAGCACGAACAAGAGATCGAGTTTCGGAGTGTACGACAGCGGCAGATCGACCGGGCACTTGAAACCGTTCGACAAGGTGACCGGCTCGCCACCCAGCGACAGGGTCAGGATCTCATACAGCTTCTTCTCGGCCTGCTGGTTGGCGCGGGTCAGCACGTCGGTGGCGATTGCCAGGTCCGACATGGAGGCGTGTGGCAGCAGAAGGAAACCGTAACGTAGCGGTTTGGCGGCGGACGATTGCAAAGCCATAGGCGTTTCTTAGCTGACCAAATATAAGCGCGCCATGCCGCCCGGTGGCGTCATGGCGCGGAATGGAATCTTCAGAACGGCCAGATCGGATCACGGGCCCGGCCGTCTTTAGGGCGCTATTGTACGATTATTTCAGTCGGCCCGAGAGGAATTGCGCCAGGCGTTCGCTCTTCGGGTTGACCAGCACTTCGCGTGGGTTGCCCTGTTCCTCGATGCGGCCCTGGTGCAGGAATACCACATGGTTGGACACCTCGCGGGCAAAGCCCATCTCGTGGGTCACCACCACCATGGTGCGGCCTTCGCGCGCCAAGTCCTGCATCACCTTCAGCACTTCGCCGACCAGTTCCGGGTCGAGAGCCGAGGTCGGCTCGTCGAACAGCATCACTTCCGGTTCCATCGCCAGCGCACGGGCGATCGCCACACGCTGCTGCTGTCCACCGGACATGTGCGCCGGGTACTTGTCCTCGACGCCCTTGAGGCCGACCTTGTCGAGGTACTTGCGGGCGCGGGCGATTGCTTCGTCCTTCGAGATGCCGAGCACGTGGATCGGCGCCTCGATGATGTTCTCGAGCACGGTCATGTGCGCCCACAGGTTGAAGTGCTGGAACACCATCGCGAGCTTGGTGCGCAGCATCGCCAGCTGCTTCGGATCGGCCGCCTTCAAGTGGCCGAGCTTCTTGTCCTCGACCAGCTTCAGTTCGTGACCGGCCACCGCGATGCGGCCGCTGTTTGGCGACTCGAGCAGGTTAATGCAGCGCAGGAAGGTACTCTTGCCGGAGCCGGACGAGCCGATGATGCTGATCACGTCGCCGGCGTGGGCGGTCAGCGACACGCCCTTGAGCACTTCGTGCTGGCCGAAGCACTTGTGGATGTCTTCGACTTGCAGTTTGATCTGGCCGGATTTTTCCAGGGTCGACTGGGCCGCGGCCACGGCGTTCGGGTGTTCGATCGGTTTCATGCTGATAGCAACTTTCCTGTCTTGAAGGCCGTGGCGGTGGCGATCTTCGCCAGCTCCATGCCTGTGGTCGCGTAATGACGGTTTTCCTGAGCGTAGACCACGCCGCCGTATTGTGAGGCGAGGGTGGTCACGCGGTCGTCGAGCGGGTCGACGATATCGACTAGCGGCTGCCCTGCGGTAACAGTGGCGCCCGGTTCGACACGGAAGCTCACCACACCCGGGTGGGGGGCGGCAAGGGTTTCGGAGCCGGCCAACGGGGTGGCCGGGTGCAGCAGTTCGGGCAAGGGCGGCACCTCGCCGCCGATCACCCCGCGGTGGATCAGGAAGGCGACGATGGCATCGGCGTCCCGTTCGGCCAGGGTGGGGTGCACGCTGGCCTGGCCGCGCAGCTCGACAGTGACGGCGAGGCAGGCGGGCGGGATCGGCACGGTTAGCCCGTCGGCCGCGGCGCGCTCGGCCAACTGCCACCACAGCTGGCTGCAGGCCTCGTCGAACGGGTTGTCGCCCGATTCGGTGGCGAGCAGCGTGGCGTGAGCACCCAGGTAGCGCGCCAGCGGTTCGCACTGCGGCCACAGCGGCGTGCCGGTATAGAGGTGCAGCGCGGCGCGCGCGTCGCAGTGCAGGTCGAGCACCACATCGGCGTCGCAGGCCAGGCCGTGCAGCGTGTGGCGCAGGCTGGCCAGCTCGTTCTTCACCGGCAGCTCGGCCAGCTGGCGCGAGAGCTCGGCACGGATCAGCCGGACGTTGGCGGCGGCATCGTTGCCGAGCGCAGTGCGCACCATGGCGTAGACGCTATCGGCCAGCGCCGGATAGTGGCGGTTGAAGTTGAGCCCCGAGCCCTGTTCGAAGCGGCCGAGCTGGTAGCCCAGCAGCGTCTGGTCCAGACCGATCGGGTTGGCCATCGGCACCAGAACGATCTCGCCGTTGAGCCGGCCGGCTGCTTCCAGCGCGGCGAAGTGCTGCTTCAGCTGCCAGGCGACCAGCATGCCCGGTAGCTCGTCGGCGTGCAGCGCGGCCTGGATGTAGACCTTCTCGCCACGCCCGGCCTCGCCGAAGTGGAAACTGCTCAGCTGCCGGGCTGCACCGAGGCTGGGGGAGAGCAGCGGATGATCGATGCGTCGCATGATCGGTCGTCCCTTAGGCCTTGCGCGGACCGAGGAAGGCGAGCCAGCGCTTCTCGGCGCGCTTGAACAGCCACACGAACAGCACGGTCAGCGTCAGGTAGAACGCGCCGGCCACCAGGAACGGCTCGAACGCCTGGTAGGTGTCCGCATAGATGCGGCGGGCCACGCCGGTCAGGTCGGCCAGCGTCACCAGGCCGGCGATCGAGGTGCCCTGCAGCATCATGATCACCTCGTTACTGTAGGCCGGCAGGGCGCGGCGCAGCGCCGACGGCACCACGATGCGGCGCATCATCAGCCATTTGCTCATTCCCATCGCCTTGGCCGCCTCGATCTCGCCCCAGTGGGTGTTGCGGATCTGGCCGGCGATGATCTCGGTGGTGTACGCCGAGGTGTTCAGCGTGAAGGCGATAATGGCGCACACATAGGCGCTCTGCAGGTATTCCCAGGCCCAGCTGCTGCGCACCCAGTCGAATTGCGACAGGCCGTAGTAGATGATGAACAGCTGCACCAGCATCGGCGTGCCGCGGAACACATAGGTGAACAGCCACACCGGCCGGGCGATCCATTTGTTCTTGGAGACGCGGCCGAGTGCCAGAGGCACCGACAGGGCCAGGCCAAAGAACAGCGACAGCGCCAACAGTTCCAGCGTCATCAGTAGGCCGTCGGCGGTGGACATCATCGGCGCGCCGTCGGTGGCGCCGAGGAAGGACGGCAGTTTGTCGGCAATCAGTGCAAAGTCGATCACAGTTCACTCTCCCGCACGCCAGTGGAATAGCGTCTTTCCAGTGCGTTGAGCACCAAGATGGATACGGTGGTGATGGCCAGGTAGATCGCGCCGACCACCACGTAGACGGTGAACGGCTGCTGGGTCACCGACTTGGCGGTATCGGCCTTGTACATCATGTCGTTCAGGCCGATCACCGACACCAGTGCGGTGGATTTCACCAGCACCAGCCAGTTGTTGGAGAAGCTCGGCAGCGCGAAGCGGATCATCTGCGGCACGGTGATGCGGAAGAACACCCGCAGCGGCGACATGCCATAGGCGGCGCCAGCCTCCATCTGACCCTTCGGCACGGCCATGATTGCGCCGCGGAAGGTTTCGGTCATGTAGGCACCGAAGATTACGCCGATGGTCAGCACGCCGGCGAGCATTGGGTCGATGTCCGGAGCGGGCCAGCCCATCTTGGTGGCGATGTCGTTGATCAGCATTTGGCCGCCGAAGAACAGGATGAACATCCACACCAAGTCGGGCACGCCGCGGATCAGGGTGGAATACAGTTCGGCCAGCCACTGAAGCGGCTTGGAGTGCGCCAGCTTGAATCCGGCGCCGATGAGCCCAAGGACTACGGACACCACCAGCGAGGCGCCCGCCAACTTGAGCGTGAGCATTGCTCCATCGAGAATGCTCGGTAGATAACCTTGCAAGAACATGGCTTACATCCCCGTTCGGCCGGATCGTCGGCCGCAGCGCCTCAGGCGCGCGGCCGCGTCGGCTCGGTTGTCTGCATCGATGGCCGCCCCGGGGGACGAGGCGGGCAGGTGCGACGTTTACTTACCGTAGATATCGAAGCTGAAGTACTTCTTCTGTACCGCATCGTAGCTACCGTCGGCACGGATCTGCTTGAGCGCCTTGTTGATGCGGTCGAGCAGGGCCTTGTCGCCCTTGCGTACGGCGATGCCGGCGCCGTTGCCGAAGTACTTGACCTCGTTGTATTCAGGGCCGACAAAGGCGAAGCCCTTACCATTCGGGGTCTTCAGGAAGTCGGTGTCGCCGACCGCCGCATCGACGAAGCTTGCGTCGACGCGACCCGCCTTCAGGTCCATGAACGATTCCGGGGCCTTGCCGTAGGAGACCGTGGTGGCGCCGAGCTTGGCCCAGTGGTCGCGGGCGTATTTCTCCTGAATCGACGAGCGCAGCACGCCGATCTTCTTGCCCTTGAACCAGGCGTCGTTGATCGTGGTGCCGGCCTTGCCGACCAGGCGGCTCGGCATGTTGTAGTAGCGGTCGCTGAAGTCGACGGCTTTCTTGCGCTCGTCGGTGATGTTCATCGATGCGATGACGGCGTCGAACTTCTTGGCGTTCAGCGCCGGGATGATGCCGTCGAAGTCTTGCGGCACCACCTCGCAGGTGGCCTTCATCGCCTTGCACAGTGCCTGGGCGATGTCCGGGTCGAAGCCGACCATCTTGCCATTGGCGGCCTGCTTGGAGAACGGGGGATAGCTCGCATCGGTGGCGAAACGCAGAGTTTCGGCCGAGGCGTTAAAACACAGCGCGAGCGACAGCGCGCCGAGGGCGAACACGGGCTTGATCATGATCTCTCCGATGATCTGAGTAGGAGGGCAGGCGGGGCCGCGGCGCGGCCCCGGGGATTCACGTGCGGCGGTTTAGTTGCCGTAGACGTCGAAGCTGAAGTACTTGTCCTGTACTTTCTTGTAGCTGCCGTTCTTACGGATCTCGGCGATTGCCTTGTTCAGGCGCTCGGCCAGTGCCTTGTTGCCCTTCTTCACCGCAATACCGGCGCCAAGGCCAAAGTATTTCGGGTCGCTGTAGTTCGGGCCGACGAAGGCGTAGCCCTTGCCGTTGGCGGTCTTCAGGAACTCCTGGTCGCCCACCGCGCCGTCGACGAACACCGCGTCAACACGGCCGGCCTTCAGGTCCAGGAACGATTCCGGCGCCTTGTTGTAAGCGACGATGGAAGCGCCGTCCTTGCCCCAGTAGTCCTTGGCGAACTTCTCTTGGGTCGAGGCGCGCAGCACCCCGATCTTCTTGCCCTTGAAGGTGTTCTGATCAACCTTGGTGCCGACCTTGGTGATGATACGGCTGGCGATGTTGTAGTACTTGTTGGTGAAGTCGACCGCTTTCTGGCGCTCCGGGGTGATCTGCATCGACGAGATGATGGCGTCGAACTTGTTGGCGTTCAGCGCCGGGATCAGGCCATCCCAGTCCTGCGGCACGATCTGGCAGGTCGCTTTCATCGCGGCGCACAGCGCGTTGGCCATGTCCACGTCGAAGCCTTGCGGCTTGCCGTCGGCGCCTTGCTTGGAGAACGGCGGGTAGTTCATGTCCATGCCGAAACGCAGCGTTTCCGCTTGGGCGCCGATGCTGAACAGGGAGGCGGCGATGACGCCGAGTACCAGGGTCTTCTTCATGCGATTTCTCTACTTACTTCTCGATTGCGGCGCGAGCCGTTGCAGCGGCAGTCGGACCGCCGGCTCGTGCACCTGTATCCATCCCCGAAGCTCTCCATGGCGGAGGTCGGGAAACCGGGTTGTTGTTATTTGGTTGCGGTCGCTTTGAGAGCGCCGACCCAAACCATCTTGGCATGAATGTTTTGGGCCAACAACGCACCGGGGCAGGGTGGCAAGCCGTGGTGGATGAAAGCCGCGCATTCTAGCCAAGATTGTTTTGTTCGGTAAACAGCTGATAAATCAATTGCTTGCCGATGTTATGCCACAGGGCCGTAAGGTGTTGTATCCAATCGTTTTTGTAAGACGTTGTCGCATTGCTGTAAGCATGTGCAGATGCAGAATGGCTTCAGGTGGAACGACTTCTCAAACGGTCGTATCAGCGTGCCCCACTTTTTTGTAACTCGATGTCGCATTCAGGAAATCCGTGCCGATGCCGCCTCTCTACAATGCCTCGACACACTCCTGTGTACACAACAAGAGAAGACCCCCCCATGTCGCTTACGAACAAGACCGAGCTGGCGAGCTTGATTACGGATCTGCAGTCCGTGGCTGCGAACAAGCTATCCGGCGCCGAGAGTCAGAAGCGCTCCGAATTTTTCCCCATCTACTTTGAAGAAACCGAGCACGCGGATCTGTCGCGTTTCTCCTCGCTGGACCTGTTCGGCGCGGCGATGGCGCACTACGACTTCGCTGAGAAACGCACCCCTGGCACGGCCAAGGCGCGTATCTACAATCCAGACTTCGAACGTGATGGCTGGCAGAGCACCCATACCGTCATCGAGATCGTCAACGACGACATGCCGTTCCTGATCGACTCGATCGCGATGATGCTGGCGCGTCACAATCTGACGCTGCACCTGTTGGTACACCCGGTGCTGTCGGTGGCACGCGATGCGTCCGGTAAGCTGGTGGAGGTGCGCCGCACCGAAGACCGTAGCCTGCCGCTGGAGTCGTTCATTCATGTGCAGCTCGACCGCGTCAGCGACAGCGCCACGCTGAAGGCGCTGGAAGCCGACCTGAAGCGCGTGCTCGATGACCTGCGCCTGGTCGTGACCGATGAGCCGGCGATGCGCGCGCAATTGGCCGCGATCAACGAAGAGCTGGCCAAGGCAGCGTCCGATGAAGAGGCCGTCGAAGCGGTCGACTTCCTGAAGTGGGCGGCCGACAACAACTTCCTGTTCATGGGCTACTGCGACTACGATCTGGTGAAGGAAGATGGCCGTGACCGTCTGAAGATCGTTCGCGAATCGGGCCTCGGCATCCTGAAGGATCAGGGCGACAAGGAATTCTCCGCCAGTTTCGAGGCGCTGCCGCAGGAGCTGCGCGAACTCGCGCACCACAAGCAGCGCGTCATCCTCAACAAGTCGCAGACCCGTTCGATCCTCCATCGTCCGGCCTACCTCGACTTCGTGGGCATCAAGCGTTTCAACGCCAAGGGCGAGGTAGTCGGTGAGCGCCGCTTCCTTGGCCTCTACACCGCGCACGCCTACCAGGCGCCGCTGAAGGAAATCCCGATCCTGCGCAAGAAGGTCGAGTACGTCACCCGTGCGTGTGACTACGTCGACAACAGCTACAAGGCCAAGACGCTGGCCTTCGTGCTGGAGACCTACCCGCGCGACGAGCTGTTCGAGATCAGTGCCGAGGCGCTGCTGCCGATCGCCGAGGGCATCGTCAGCTTGCAGGAGCGCCCGCGCGTGCGCCTGTTCACCCGTCCAGACCGCTATCACCGTTACGTCAGCTGCCTGGTGTACGTGCCGCGCGAGAGCTTCAACACCGAAGTGCGCCTGAAGGTCGAGAAGGTGTTGCTGAACGCGTTCAACGGTCTGTCCACCGAGTACTCGGTGCAGGTCGGCGACGGCATCCTGGCCCGCGTGCACTACTTCATCAAGACCTCTTCGGCTAACCTGCCGGCCTTCCACGAAGCAGAGATCGAGACCGAGATCGCCCGCGTGGTGAAGGGCTGGAGCGAAGAGTTGCACCAGCTGCTGCTGGAAGCCTCCGGCGAAGAGCAGGGCAACACCCTGTACCACCGCTACAAGAGCGCGTTCCCGACTGCCTACCGTGAAGAATTCGCGCCGCGCAACGCCGTGCTCGACATCCAGCACATCGAGGCGGTGAACGAAGCCGAGCCGCTGGCGATGAAGCTGTACCGTCCGCTGTCGCGCGCGACCCTGGGTTTCAACCTGAAGCTGTTCCGCGCCGGTGCGCCGCTGGGCCTGTCTGCCAGCCTGCCGATCCTGGAGAACATGGGCGTGAAGGTGCAGGACGAGCATCCGTACCGCATCACCCGCGCCGACGGTTCCGAAGTGTGGATCAGCGATTTTGGCCTCGACCTCGGCAGCGCCGTCGAGCAGATGGCCAACGACGATGTGCAGAAGGACTTCCAGGAATTGCTCGCCCAGGTGTTCGCCCGCCGCGCCGAGAACGACGGCTTCAACCGTCTGGCGCTGGTGGCCGGCCTTGACTGGCGCGAGATCACCCTGGTGCGCGCGATCGCCAAGTACCTGCGCCAGGCCGGTCTGACCTTCAGCCAGGCCTACATCGAGCAGTGCGTCGCCAACTACCCGGACATTACCCGCCGTCTGGTGAGCCTGTTCGACGCGCGTCTCAACCCGGTCAGCGCCGATGACAAGTTGGCCGAAAAGCTGCAGGCAGAGCTGAAGGAAGCGTTCGACAAGGTCGCCAACCTGGACGAGGACCGCATCCTCAACGGCTTCCTGACCGTGATCCTGGCGGTGCGTCGTACCAACTACTGGCAGAAGGCCGAGGACGGCCTGCCGAAGACCTACATCTCGTTCAAGCTGGAATCGGGGGCGATCCCGTTCCTGCCGCAGCCGCGCCCGCTGTTCGAGATCTGGGTGTACAGCCCGCGCGTCGAAGGCGTGCACCTGCGCGGCTCCAAGGTGGCCCGTGGCGGTCTGCGCTGGTCGGACCGCATGGAAGACTTCCGTACCGAGGTACTGGGTCTGGTGAAGGCCCAGATGGTGAAGAACTCGGTGATCGTGCCGATGGGCTCGAAGGGCGGCTTCGTCGGCAAGCAGTTGCCGGCGCCGAGCGACCGCGAAGCGTTCCTCGCTGAAGGCATCGCCTGCTACAAGATCTTCATCTCGGCTCTCTTGGATGTGACCGACAACCTGGTGACCGGCAAGATCGTGCCGCCGAAGGACGTGCGCCGTCTGGACCCGGACGATCCGTACCTGGTGGTGGCCGCCGACAAGGGCACCGCGACCTTCTCCGACATCGCCAACAGCGTGTCCGAGGCGTACGGCTTCTGGCTGGGCGACGCGTTCGCGTCGGGCGGCTCGGCCGGTTACGACCACAAGGGCATGGGCATCACCGCCCGCGGCGCGTGGGAGTCGGTGAAGCGTCACTTCCGCCACTTGGGCAAGGACATCCAGACCGAGGACTTCACCGTGGTCGGCATCGGCGACATGGCCGGTGACGTGTTCGGCAACGGCATGCTGCTGTCCGAACACATCCAGCTGAAGGCAGCGTTCAACCACCTGCACATCTTCCTGGACCCGAACCCGAACGCGGCAACGAGCTTCGCCGAGCGTGCGCGCCTGTTCAACCTGCCGCGCTCCAGCTGGACCGACTACAACAAGGAGCTGATCTCGGAAGGCGGCGGCATCTTCGAGCGCAAGGCGAAGTCGATCCCGCTGTCGCCGCAGGTCAAGGAATGGCTGAAGACCGATCGCGACAGCATGGCGCCGAACGAACTGCTGCACGAGATCCTGAAGGCCGAAGCAGACCTCTTGTACAACGGCGGTATCGGTACCTACGTGAAGGCCTCGACCGAGTCGCACGCCGACGCCAGCGACCGTGCCAACGACGCGCTGCGCGTTAACGGCAACCAGCTGAACGTCAAGGTGCTAGGCGAGGGCGGTAACCTCGGCTGCACCCAGCGCGGTCGTATCGAGTTCGCACTGAAGGGCGGCCTGCTGTGCACCGACGCGATCGACAACTCGGCCGGCGTGGACTGCTCCGACCATGAGGTGAACATCAAGATTCTGCTGGGCAGCGTGATGCAGGCCGGCGACATGACGCTGAAGCAGCGTAACGAGCTGCTCGCCGAGATGACCGACGAAGTCGGCCACCTGGTGCTGCGCAACAACTACCTGCAGACCCAGGTGCTCGCGATCAACCGCCTGCACTCGGCGCAGATGTTGAACGCCCAGGCGCGCATGATGACCACGATGGAGAAGGCCGGCGAGCTCAACCGTGAGCTCGAATACCTGCCGAACGAGCAGCAGATCGCCGAGCGCCGCATGGCGCGTGGCGGCCTGACCAGCCCGGAAGTGTCGGTACTGTTGGCGTACAGCAAGATCACGCTCGACCAGGCGATCCTGAAGTCGGACCTGCCAGACGATGCGGACTTCGAGTCCATCCTGGTCAACTACTTCCCGAAACCCCTGCAGCAGCGCTTCGGCAAGGAGATGAAGGCGCACCACCTGAAGCGCGAGATCATCGCCAACCAGCTGGCCAACCAGCTGGTGAACCGGATGGGCACCACCTTCGTGTTCCGCCTGAAGGAAGAGACCCCGCTGTCCGAGGCCGACATCGCACGCGCTTGGTGGGTAGCCAACCATGTGTTTGGCGGCGAAGCGCTGTGGACCGAGATCGAGTCGCTCGACACCAAGGTGCCGGCCGACCTGCAGGTTGAGATGATGGTGCTGGTGCGCACGCTGATCGAGCGCATCACCCGCCACATCCTGCGCCACAAGCGTCCGATCGGCTCGGTGAACGCGCTGATCGCCCAGTATCGCGACAAGGTGCAGGCGCTGCTGGCCGCGCTGCCGCAGCTGGTGGACGGCGAGCGCTACCCGGCGGTGGCCGAGCTCGAAGCTCGTCTGCGCTCGCACGAGAACCTGCCGGAGCACCTGGCGCGCCTGCTGCCGCGCCTGGAGTTCGCCGTGCCGTTCCTCGACGTGATCGACACCGCCGAGGGCAGCGAGCTGTCGCTGGAGGCTGTGGCCGCCAACTACCTGACGCTGGGCTACGAGCTGCGCCTGGATTGGGTACGCGAAGCGATCACCCGCCTGCCGCGCGACAACCGTTGGCAAGCATTGGCTCGCTCGGCGCTGCGCGACGACCTGTACCGCCTGCATCGCAAGCTGACCGGTCAGGCGATGGGCAACGGCGGTGGCGATGTATTCGGCCAAGTGTGGCTGGATGAGCGTCACCAGCAGGCCGAGGCCTGCCAGCAGATGCTGGGTGAACTGCAGTCGTTCGAAGCGCTGGACCTGGCGATGCTGTCCGCCGGCATGCGCGAGCTGACCAACCAGCTGCTCGCCTAAGCGAATAAGCAGCCTGGAACAAGCGGCCCCTCGAGGCCGCTTTTTTCATGTCCGCAGTGCGACCTCAACATGCCGCAAACACCTGGCATGACGAGAGCGGCCGCCATCACGCATGCCCGAGCCCGTACGAACAAACTGTGGGCAGGGACGGTCACCATCGACGCCAACGCCAAGACGGGCACTCACCATCAGGAAGAGCTGGAAAGCATCATTCCCGTTTGGATGGCTGGTGTTATTCGCAGGTCGTGGTACGAGAGGCGAGCGGCTCTAGGATGGCGTCCGTCGGTAATACCTGGGACCCGCCCAGAGGATTCCTTTGTCGCATGCGACGACTGTTGTGGATGCCTTGAGGCGTTCTTGTCGGATCATAGGGACAAGCAGAGAACGGCTTGGCGGAGTTCCCCGTGAGGCCAGCTGCATACGGGACGAAAAAGCCCCCGCAGAGCGGGGGCGGGAAAGTGCTGCTATGAAAAGCGGTGTCAACCGCGATGCGAGTGCGGATGCGGGCCGGCGTGCTTGAGCTCGCCTTCCCACTTGGCGACCACGGCGGTGGCGACGGTGTTGCCGACCACGTTGGTGGCCGAGCGGCCCATGTCGAGGAAGTGGTCGATGCCCAAGAGCAGCAACAGGCCGGCTTCGGGAATGTTGAACTGCGACAGCGTCGCGGCGATCACCACCAGCGAGGCGCGCGGCACGCCGGCCATGCCCTTGGACGTCAGCATCAGGATCAGAAGCATGGTGATCTCCTGCGAGAGCGTCAGCTCCATACCGTAAGCCTGGGCGATGAACACCACCGCGAAGGTGCAGTAGAGCATCGAGCCGTCGAGGTTGAACGAGTAGCCGACCGGCAGCACGAAGCTGGCGATCTTGTTCGACACGCCGAAACGTTCGAGCTGTTCCAGCGTCTTCGGATAGGCGGCCTCGGAGCTGGCGGTCGAGAACGACAGCAGCAGCGGCTCGCGCACGCCCTTGAGCAGCGTGATGATGCGCGGTCCGATGAACATACCGCCGATCAGCGTCAAGAGGATCCACAGCACCACCATGGTGGCGTAGAAGTCGGCCATGAAGGTGCCGTAGGTGGCGAGGATGGTGAGCCCTTCCTTGGCGACGGTCGCCGCCATGGCGGCGAACACCGCGATTGGGGCGAAGGTCATCACGTAGCCGGTCAGCTTCAGCATCACATGCGCGGCCACGTCCATCAGGTCGACCAGCAGCTTGGCGCGCTCGCCGAGCGCGGCCGCGGCGGTGCCGAAGAACATCGCGAACACCACGATCTGCAGGATCTGGTTTTGCGCCATCGCGTCGATCACGCTGGTGGGGAATGCGTGCAGTGCAAAGTCGCGGAATGACAGTGCGCTCTTCTCTACGCCGCTGGCGGCGTGGATGTCCGGTAACGGCAGGTTGAGGCCGACGCCCGGCTTGAGGATGTTCACCATGATGAGCCCTAGCGTCAGCGATAGCAGCGAGGCGCTGATGAACCACAGCATGGTCTTGCCGCCGACCCGGCCAACCGCCTTGATGTCGCCCATCTTGGCGATGCCGGTCACCAGCGTGGTGAAGACCAGCGGCGCAATGATCATCTTGATCAGATGTAGGAAGATGTCGGTCAACAATGAGATGTTGCTGATGAAACTGTTTATCGATGCCTTGTCCGGGTGGCTCTGCCGCCACAGATAGCCGGTGATGATGCCCAGCATCATCCCGACGATGATATAGGCCGTGAGTTTCTTGGATTTCATGATGATCCCTGTATGGCTTTGGTGTTTTATGACGGGGAATGCCATGCCATCTTGCGCGTGGAGGCGTCTTGTTCTTGGGCCGCGGAGGGTGTGGGGCGGCGGATGGATGACCGGCTTGCGATGTTCTGGCTGTTGTCCGGGCTGGAGGCATTTGTCGTTTTTGTTGCCCAGCAACAGACAGGCCAACATCAATAACGATGTTGGCCTGTTCGGAACCGCTCGAATATATCGACAAATTCGAATATGGCGTGATCGAAATCGCGCCATATTTGTTCAAATGTCGACACTTTGTGTGTCAGTCGCATATTGTTTCACCGGCCCGGTTGTTCTTTTCACCACTGACCTGTCACTGCCATCCATGCCGCGCCTCATCCCCTGGCGCTTGTTCGCCTACTGGGTGAAGTATGGTTCACCATTCGTGTTTTCGCGGCATTTGACGCCTATGTCGTGAGGGGGGGGGTCTGCCTCGTCATGCTATGCCGTCACGAGGGAGGCTCAGGTGGTGTAGAGTGCACAGGTTGGACCCACAATGTCGGCCTGCTTTAAGAACCTGTTCACGATCTGCTGCGTTCTATCTCCTAGGCCTTGGGTGATCCTGCGTTGAAATGACGCTCAACATGCTCATGTACTCCATGTATATTCCGCTTTTCGCGACATTTCGCCTTGGCTGACCCTTCGTTCGCGAGATCGTGAACAGGTTCTAACGGGTGCCGGCAGATTCTGCCGGACCATCTCACGACAATGGCTTCAATGGGATGATCGGGAGTGGCGCCATTTATGCGCCTCAGGGTTGGTCGAAAGAAGCGCAGCGTGTCATTCCGGCGTTGCCGGGTGATCCACTAGAAGGGAAAAGTTTGATGAAATTGGCAAGTCGTCTCGACCATATTGCACCGTTCCAGGTGATGGCGATCCTCGCCAAGGCGCGGGCACTGGAAGCCGCCGGGCGCGACATCATTCACCTGGAGGTCGGGGAGCCCGACTTCGCCACCCCGGCGCCGATCGTCGCGGCAGGCCAGCGGGCGCTTGCCGAGGGCCACACCTTCTATACCGCCGCAGAGGGACTGATCGAGCTGCGTATGGCGTTGGCACAGTGGTATCGGCAGCGCTACGACGTGGCGGTGTCGCCGGAGCGGATCATTGTCACCACCGGTGCCTCCAGCGCGCTGCAGCTGGCGCTGGGCCTGCTGGTCGAGCCCGGCAGCGAGGTCCTGCTCGCCGACCCGACCTATCCGTGCAACCGCCACTTCGTTAGCCTGTTCGGCGGCACGCCGGTGGCGCTGCCGGTAGGACCTGACACCCGCTACCAACCGAGCGCCGCCCAAGTCGCCACCGCGTGGTGCGAGCGCACCGTCGCACTGATGCTCGCCTCGCCCGGCAACCCGACCGGCACGCTGCTGCCTAGCGACACCTTGGCCGAACTGGTGACGCTGTGCCGCGAAAAAGGCGGCGCGCTGATCGTCGACGAGATCTATCACGGGCTGACCTATGGCGTCGACGCCGAGACTGCACTGCGCCAGGCCGACGACGCATTCGTGATCAACAGCTTCTCCAAGTATTTCCAGATGACCGGCTGGCGGCTCGGCTGGCTGGTGGTGCCGGAGGGCTGGCAGGAACCGGCGATCCGCCTCGCGCAGAACCTGTTCCTGTGTCCGCCGGCACCGGCGCAACAGGCGGCGCTGGCGGCGTTCGAGCCGGCCACGCTGGCGATCCTGGAGGAACGCCGCGCCGAGTTCGCGCGCCGCCGCGACTTCCTGCTCAGCGCCCTGCCGGCACTGGGCTGGAAATTGCCGCTGGTGCCGGAGGGCGCGTTCTATCTGTACGCTGACGTCAGCGCCGTCACCGACGACAGCTTCGCCTACTGCCAGCGTGCGCTCGACGAGGTCGGCGTGGCGATCACGCCGGGTGTCGACTTCGGCGAATACGGCGCGAAACGTCACGTACGGGTCGCCTACACCACCGGAGTGGCGAGGTTAGCCGAAGCGGTGGAGCGGCTGGCCACGCTGCGCGGCTGAGTGCGGAGCGACGCCGGCTTAGTGGCTGTTGCCGAATAGTTCGACCAGCCAGCCGACGAACACCCTGAGTCGTGGCGACAGGTGGCGATGCTGCGGGTAAACCACTGCCAGCGGCAGCGACGGCGGCTGCCATTGCGGCAGCAATTCCACCAACCGGCCCTCGGCCAGAGCTGTGGTGACGTGGTAGCGCGGCGCCTGGATCAGCCCGAAGCCGGCCTCGCAGGCGGCCACGTAAGCATCGGCCAGGTTGACCGTCAGCCGGCTTTGCATCGCCACCGTGCGCAGCTGGCCGTCGACGACGAATTCCAGGTCGAGGATGCGCCGGTTCGTCGGCGACTGATAGTTCACCGCCAGGTGATGCGCCAGATCGTCCAGTGTCTGCGGCCCCCCGTGAGCGTTTAGATAGTCGCGGCTTGCGCAGGTGACCTGCGGCAAGGGGGCCAGACGGCGCGCAATCAGCGTCGAGTCGCGCAATTCGGCCCCGCGCAGCGCGCAATCCACCCCTTCCTGAATCAGATCGACCACCCGGTCGCTGCTGCTGATCTCCAGCTCGATGCCCGGATAGCGCTCACAGAATGCCGGCAGCGCTGGCAGCACCACCAGCCGGCCCAGCGCGCCGGGCAGTTCCACCCGCAGCTTGCCGCTCGGCGCGATCGTACTGTGATCGAACGAGGATTCGGCCTCGTCGAGATCGGCCAGCAGGCGCCGGCAGCGCTCGTAGTAGGCGCCGCCGTCCAGGGTGGGGCTGACCTGGCGTGTGGTCCGGTGCAAGAGGCGCACGCCGAGGCGTGCCTCCAGCTGGCGGATGATGTTGCTGGCGGTAGCGCGAGGCAGCTGCAGGCTGTCGGCAGCGCGGCTGAAGCTCTTCAACTCGACGATGCGGGTGAACAGCAGCATGGCCTGGAAGCGGTCCATGGTCGTGATTGTTGGCTATGGTGGAATAGTGAATGCCATTTTAGTCCGTTTATCTGGTTTGCAATAACAACCAGAATGCACGGCAAGCGCGGCTCTACCTGTCGCGCACCGTCAATCACCGACTGAAAGGGAGCAGCAAATGCAGACACGGCAACTGGGTGCACACGGTCCGCAGGTTTCGGTTATCGGCCTAGGCTGCATGGGGATGAGCGATTTCTATTCCACCGGCCACGACGAGGCCGAGGCGATCGCCACTATCCAGCGCGCGCTGGACCTGGGCGTGACCCTGCTCGACACCGCCGACATGTACGGCCCCTTCACCAACGAGGAGCTGGTCGGACGCGCCATCGCCGGGCGGCGCGATAAGGTGGTGCTGGCCACCAAGTTCGGCATCGTGCGTAACGCCAACGACGTGGCGGCGCGCGGCCTGAACAGCCGGCCCGAGTACATCCGCCAGGCGGTGGACGGCAGCTTGCGCCGCCTCGGCGTCGACTACATCGACCTCTATTACCAGCACCGCGTCGACCCGACCGTGCCGATCGAGGACACCGTCGGCACGCTGGCCGAGCTGATCACCGCCGGCAAGATCCGCCATTACGGCCTGAGCGAGGCATCGGCGGCGACGATCGAGCGCGCTCACCAGGTGCATCCGGTTACCGCGGTGCAGAGCGAATACTCGCTGTGGTCGCGCGAACCGGAACAGAACGGCGTGTTCGCCACCTGCCGCCGCCTCGGCATCGGCTTCGTGCCGTACAGCCCGCTCGGCCGCGGCTTACTGACCGGCACCATCACCAGCCCGGATGACTTCGCCGCCGATGACTATCGGCGCAGCAGCCCGCGCTTCCAGGGTGAGAACTTCATGCGCAACCTGCGCCTGGTCGATAAGGTGAAGGCGCTGGCCGTCGCGCGCGGAGTGAGTGCCTCGCAGCTGGCGCTGGCTTGGGTGCTGGCGCAGGACGAGGGCATCGTGCCGATTCCGGGGACCAAGCATCGCCGCTATCTGGAGCAGAACGTCGCGGCAACAGAGCTGGTGTTGAGCGCGTCGGAGCTGGCCGAACTGGATGCGGCCTTCCCGCTGGGCGTGGCGGCCGGCGAGCGCTACACGCCGGAGTCGATGCGCGCGGTCAACGGCTGAGCATCAGGGCCGGCATGGCAAAACGGCGGACTCTCGGGTCCGCCGTTTTGCATTTATAAGAGCCGATCACTAACCCCGGCCCAGCGATCCTGGCTAGGCAGCACAACAATGCCAGCAGGGGGGAGCGGTGCTATGGCTGCAGTTCGAGGGTGACGTCGTCGCGCTCGTCGAGCACCGACTCCAGCACCGCCACCACGCTGGCGAACTTGTCTGCGCCGAGCGCCTGGCGCGCCGTGTTGCTGTCGTGCCAGACGATGGCGAATGGGCCGGCCACGTCGCCAACCAAGCTGTCGTACAGCGCATCGAGATTGCGGCCGAAGTGCCGGGGCAGGTCGAGCTGGCGGACGAACGCGTCGTACAGCGTGTCCATGCTGGCGATTTGTTTCAGGTGGCAGGTTCTCACTGGCATGCGGGCACCTCGCGGAAACTTTCGTAATGGTCGACGGTGATGAAGCGGCGGCCGTCGCGGCCGAAAATCAGCCGCTGCGCACCGCGCTTGCCACCCTGGTAGCCGAGGTCGGCCTCCTGCCACTGGCCGCTCGGCAGGCGTTGCTCGAAGTTGCCGAAGCGGTCGCCGCCGATAGCCTTGCCTTCCAGGCCCGGCACCTTCCACAGCGGCTTGCCCGGCTGCCAGCCGGCGTCGCGCGCCTGGCGCTTGGTGACGAACTTGGCCGGCAACCGGCCGGTCTGGCCGAGACTGCGCAGCGTGTCGACCAGTTCCACCCGATCGAGGCGGGCCGGCACTTGGCTGGCGAAGCGGGCGACTACCTGCTCGCAGGACGGTGCCGCGGCGGCGGGCAGCGCAAGCGCGGCACCGAGCAACAGCGCGGCGAGGCGAGAGGGCGAGAGCAGACGGGGCACGGCTTACTCCAGGGTGAGGGATTCGACAGCGACGTCGCGCTGCAGCACGCGGGCGATGAAATCATGCATGCCGGGGGCGTCATCGGTGCTGACGAAGCGGTAGCGTCCGGCCGGGTTGGCCGAAGCGGCCGACGAGGTACGCTGCTGGTCCAACAGTCGCGCGGTTTGGCGGCACACCGCGCCGGCCGGGTCGACCAGCGCCACGTTCGGGCCGGCCAGCTCCTGCATCAGCGGCAGCAGGAATGGGAAGTGGGTGCAGCCGAGCACGATCTGGTCGACGCCGGCGGCCAGCAGCGGTTCGAGCTGGCTTGTCACCACGGCGCGCGCATGGGCGCTGTCGAGGTCGCCGTGCTCGACCAGCTCGACCAGCCGAGGTGCCGGCTGCACCAGCACCTCGGCCTGGTTGCGGTAGCGCTCGGCCAGCTCGCGAAACTTGTCGCCGGACAGTGTTACTTCGGTGGCGAGCACGCCGATCTTACCGCGCCGTGACAGCAGCGCGGCCGGCTTCACTGCCGGCTCCATGCCGACGATGGGGAGGTTGAAGCGCCCGCGCAGATGCTGGGCGGCGGCACTGGTGGCGGTATTGCAGGCAATCACGATGATTTCTGCGCCCTGGGCAATCAGGTAGCGGGTGATCGCCTCGCAGCGCCGCTGCAATTGCTCGGCGCTGCGCTTGCCGTAAGGGCAGTAGCCGCGGTCGGCCAGGTACAGTACCGCCTCGTCCGGCAACTGTTTGACCAACTCACGCCACACCGACAGGCCGCCGAGGCCCGAGTCGAAGACACCGATCATGATGGCTTTAGCCGTTCTGGATGACGATTTTCGGCAGTTTACTGGAGAAGTCGCGCGACTTCTCGCCGACCTTCACCGCCACGCGGCGGGCGATGGTCTTGTAGAGCGCGGCCACTTGGCCGTCCGGGTCGGCGACCACGCTCGGTGCACCGTTGTCGACCGCGACGCGGATCGACAGGTCCAGCGGCAGCGAGCCGAGCAGCTCGACGCCGTAATCGGCGGCCATCTTGGTCGCGCCGCCTTCGCCGAAGATGTGCTCGGCGTGGCCGCAGTTGGAGCAGATATGGATCGCCATGTTCTCGACCAGGCCGAGGATAGGCACGCCGACCTTCTCGAACATCTTCAGGCCCTTCTTGGCGTCCAAGAGCGCGATGTCCTGTGGCGTGGTGACGATCACCGCGCCGGTCACCGGCACCTTCTGCGACAGCGTCAGCTGCACGTCGCCGGTGCCCGGCGGCATGTCGATCAGCAAGTAGTCGAGTTCGTTCCACAGCGTGTCGTTCAATAGCTGCTGCAGCGCCTGGCTGACCATCGGGCCGCGCCACACCATCGCCTGGTCGTCGTCGACCAGGTAGCCGATCGACATGGTCTGCACGCCATGGTTGACCAGCGGCTTGATGGTCTTGCCGTCCGGGCTCTCCGGGCGCTGGCCGGCCAGGCCCATCATCAGCGGTTGCGACGGGCCGTAGATGTCGGCGTCGAGGATGCCGACGCGTGCGCCCTCGGCGGCCAGCGCCAGTGCCAGGTTCACCGTGGTGGTCGACTTGCCGACGCCACCCTTGCCGGATGCCACTGCGACCACGTTCTTCACCCCGGGCAAGAGCGGCACGCCGCGCTGCGCTTGGTGGGCGGTGATCTCGCTACGCACCGCCACCTTCACGGCGCGCCCCTCGGCCACGCCCGCCAGAGCGGCGGCGAACTCGGCCTCGACGCGGGCGAACTGGCTCTTGGCCGGGTAGGCGAGCACCACGTCGAGCGCTAGCTCAGCGTCACTGATGCGCAGGTTCTTCACCGCCTTCGCGGCGACATAGGTTTTGCCGGTATTCGGGTCGACGAGAGCGGCTACGGCGTCGAGCACTTGGGATTCGGTCAGGGCCATGGTGGTCGGTGTATCGGTGGGGGAAGGCGACTGGAACAGTCGGGTCAGCTTGGAAAACATTGCAGGCAACCAATAAGGGTTCCGTAATACCCGACAAGTTTACTCGAACTTGGCGCCCCGGGCATGGCTGCTGTTGCTTTGCCATTCTAGAATGCTGGGATCATTACAACTAAAGGAAGAGATATCACCATGCGCACCGTCCGACTGCCTTCCGGCATCGAAGTCCCCGCCCTCGGCCAGGGCACCTGGTTCATGGCCGAGCGCCGTCAGCCGCGCAGCGAAGAGATCGCCGCGCTGCAGCACGGCATCGACCTGGGCATGACCCTGATCGACACTGCCGAAATGTACGCCGACGGCGCCACCGAAACGCTGGTAGGCGAGGCGATCACCAGCCGGCGCAGTGAGGTATTCCTGGTCAGCAAGGTCTATCCGTGGAACGCCTCGCGTCGCGGCACCAAGGCCGCCTGCGAGGCCAGCCTACGCCGCCTCGGCACCGACCGGATCGACCTCTACCTGTTGCACTGGCGCGGCAGCCACCCGTTCGCCGACACCGTCGAGGCGATGGAGCAACTGGTCGACGAGGGCAAGATCCGCCACTGGGGCGTCAGCAACCTGGACGTGGACGATCTGGACGAACTGTGGGGCGTCGACAACGGCGAGCGCTGCCAGGTCGACCAGGTGCTATACAACCTGACCCGGCGCGGCCCGGAATATGACCTATTGCCGTGGGCTCGCGGCAAGCGCATGCCGCTGATGGCGTATAGCCCGATTGAGCAGGGGCAGGTGCCGGTGGACGGCGCGCTGGCCGACGTGGCCGACAAGCACGGCGCCACGCCGCTTCAGGTGGCGCTGGCCTGGGTGCTGCGCCAGCCGGACGTGATCGCGATTCCGAAATCGGGTCGCCGCGAGCATGTCGAACTGAACCGTGCCGCGCTGGACCTGGTGCTCGACGAGGACGATCTGGCCCGTCTCGATGCCGAGTTCCCGGTGCCGCGCCGCAAACAGCCGTTGGAGATGCTGTAAGCGGGGCCGGCTGGTAGGCGTGCCCCCTCGGGTGCCCAAAAACGGTAAGGCCCGAATCAGCTGCGTGATGCGGGCCTTCGTTCATGCCCAAGCGTCAGGATTGGGCACTCGTATCGGTATCGTCGGCGGCGTCCGCGCTCTTTTCAGCGGTTTCGTCGTCTTCCTTCTTCTTCTCGACCAGCTCTTCCAGGGCACCTGCGCCCTCGAAACCGGCCACGGCGGCTGCGGCCTTGGTCAGCAGGCCCGCATCAGGGTCAAGCTTTTCTACGCCTTCGACGGCGGCAACGGCACCAGCCACTTCACCGAGGGTGTCCAGAATTCCCATAATGCAATCCTTTGATGTGATTGAGGAATTTTTATATTGGCACAACATCGCGGCGATGGGGGAGATCCAGCGTGGAAAAGCGGTTCGGCAGGCGGTCGGCGTGAGGGAGTGCTGCTTTTTCGCCTCATTGCTCCACTAGCCACAAGGCAATGAGCCGAGTTTGTTCGGGCGCGGCCAGGGCGTTCGGTTGCGCTCAGCCTGGCGGTGCGGGCGGGCGGGCATGGCGACTGTCGCCAATGCTGGCCCGTATCGGTATTTTCCAATATAATTCAGCGCCTTGCTTTTGGCACGCCCTGGTGCGTGCCGCGTACCGAGGGGCGCTCGGGCGGCCGCAATGGCACTCCCGCCTCTCTCGCTCTTTGGATGAAAGGCATTTCCCCAATGCAAAAAATGTCCGTGCTCAACCGCTCGACGCTGCTGTTTCCGCTGGCGTTGGTGCTGTTCGAGTTCTCCGTCTACATCGCCAACGACATGATCCAGCCGGGCATGGTGATGGTCGTGCGCGAGTTCGGTGTCGATTCGGCCTGGATTCCGACCGCAATGACCGCGTTCCTGCTCGGCGGCGCGTTGTTCCCGTGGCTGATGGGCCCGCTGTCCGACCGTGTGGGCCGCCGGCCGGTGATGCTCGGCGGCGCCTTGTTCTTCGTGCTCAGCTGCCTGGCGACGCTGGTCTCGACCGGCATCGAAAGCTTCACCGTGCTGCGGGTGCTGCAGGGGGTGGGCCTGTGCTTTATCAGCGCGGTCGGCTACACCACCGTGCAGGAAGCCTTCGAGGAGAAGGCCGCGGTGAAGGTGATGGCGCTGATGGCCAATGTCGCACTGATTGCGCCGCTGGTCGGCCCGGTGGTTGGCGCGGCGCTGATCGCCGTTTGGCCGTGGCGGATGACCTTCGCGCTGATCGCCGCAGTGGCAGCGGTGGCACTATTTGGGCTGTGGCGCAAGATGCCGGAGACGCTGGAACACAAGACCGTCGAGCTGTCGCTGCGCTCGCTGAAGGCCGACTACCTGGCGCTCTTGAAGAACCGCCGCTTCATGAGCGCCTCGCTGACGATTCCGTTGTTGGCGCTGCCACTCTTGGGCTGGATCGCGCTGTCGCCGGTGTTCCTGATCGAACAGGCCGGCATGAGCCCGGTCGAGTATGGCCTGTGGCAATTCCCGGTGTTCGGTGCGCTGATCACTGGCAACCTGGTGCTGGTGCGCATCACCGACCGTCTGCCGCTGGGGCGCTCAGTGCTGATTGGTCTCGTGCCGCTGTTGTCCGGCATGGCGCTTATGTTCGCCGGTTGTCTGTTCTCCAGCGTGCCGCACTACTTCATCATTGCCGGCATCAGCTTGATGGCCTTGGCCGAGGGCCTGTCGTTCGCGGTGCTGTACCGGTTCGCGCTGACCTCAAGCGGCGTCAGCAAAGGTGCGACCGCCGCCGCGATCGGCATGGTGGGCATGGTGGTGTACGTGCTCGGCATCGAAGGCTTCTCGCGCCTGCACCAGCATTTCGGTGACGCGGGCTTTGCCGCGATGGCGCTTTCGGTGTCGCTCTGTTACGCCTGGCTGGCGCGCCGCGTGGTGGCGCGGGCGATGGCCGATCGGGCCGAGCAGGGCGAGGCTGCACTCGAGCCCCAACTGGCCGGCCAGGACGCCTGAGCTGCAGTCAGCATCGTTGAAAAGCTTGGCCGAACCGGCTGGTTCGGCCAAGCTTTTTTCGTTTCCGGCCGTCGCGTCGAGCGCTGCCGGCTTGCTGCTATAATCGACCGCTTGAGATTCCGAAACAGGGTGTTCCTTAGATGACAACGCAACGCAAGATTCTGGTGACGAGCGCGCTGCCGTATGCGAACGGCGCGATTCACCTCGGGCATATGGTCGAACACATCCAGACCGACGTCTGGGTGCGCTTCCAGAAGATGCGTGGCCACGCCTGCCACTACGTCTGTGCCGACGACACCCACGGCACGCCGATCATGCTCGCCGCCGAGAAGCAGGGCATTACGCCCGAGCAGCTGATCGAGCGTGTGAAGACCGAGCACCTGTCGGATTTCACCGGCTTTCACATCGGCTACGACAACTACTACAGCACCAACAGCCCGGAAAACAAGCAGTACGCCGAGCACATCTACCGTACGCTGCGCGACAACGGCAAGATCGTGTCGCGCACCATCGAGCAGCTGTTTGACCCGGAAAAGCAGATGTTCCTGCCGGACCGCTTCGTCAAGGGCGAGTGCCCGAAGTGCGGCGCCAAGGACCAGTACGGCGACAACTGCGAGGTATGCGGTGCCACCTACAGCCCGACCGAGCTGAAGAACCCGTACTCGGCCGTGTCTGGCGCCACCCCGGTGCTGAAGAGTTCCGAGCACTACTTCTTCCGTCTGGGCGACTGCGCCGACTACCTGCAAGACTGGACCGCCGGCTCCAGCCTGCGCGCAGACGGCGTGACGCAACCGCACCTGCAGCCCGAGTCGCTCAACAAGATGAACGAGTGGATCGAGGGCGGCCTGCACGACTGGGACATCTCGCGCGACGCACCGTACTTCGGCTTCGAGATCCCCGACGCACCGGGCAAGTACTTCTACGTCTGGCTCGACGCGCCGATCGGCTACATGGCGTCGTTCAAGAACCTGTGCGATCGCATCGGCCTTGATTTCGACGACTACTTCCGCGCCGGCTCCGACACCGAGATGTACCACTTCATTGGCAAGGACATCTTGTACTTCCACGCACTGTTCTGGCCGGCGATGCTGAAGTACGCCGGCTACCGCACCCCGACCGGTGTGTTCGCGCACGGCTTCCTGACCGTTGACGGCCAGAAGATGTCCAAGTCGCGCGGCACCTTCATCACCGCCAAGTCCTATCTCGACTGCGGTCTGAACCCGGAGTGGATGCGCTACTACATTGCCGCCAAGCTCAACAGCCGCATCGAGGACATCGACTTGAGCCTCGACGACTTCGTGGCGCGGGTGAACTCCGACCTGGTCGGCAAGTTCGTCAACATCGCCAGCCGTTCGGCCGGCTTCATCGCCAAGCGCTTCGGCGGCAAGCTGGCCGAATCGGTCGCCGACATGGAGATCCTGGCGAAGCTGCAGGCCGAGGCCGCCGGCATCGCCGCCTCGTACGAAGCGCGCGAATACGCGAAGGCGCTGCGCGACGTGATGGCGCTGGCCGACCTGGTGAACGGCTACGTCGACGCCAACAAGCCGTGGGAGCTGGCGAAGCAGGAAGGGCAGGACGCACGCCTGCAGGAAGTCTGCACCGTGCTGATCAATGCCTTCCGCCTGCTGACGATTTACCTGAAGCCGGTGCTGCCGAAGCTGGCCGAAGGCGTCGAGGGCTTCCTCAACGTGGCGCCGTTGAGCTGGGCCGACGCCGACAGCCTGCTGCTCGGCCATACCATCAATGCCTACCAGCACCTGATGCAGCGCATCGACCCAGTGCTGATCGAAAAACTGATCGAAGCGAACAAACAAAGCATGGAAGCACAAGCACAGGCCGTCGACGCCGCCCAGTACGAACCGCTCGCCGATACCATCGGCATCGACGATTTCGCCAAGCTCGACCTGCGCGTCGGCAAGGTGCTGGCTTGCCAGTTCGTCGACGGCTCGGACAAACTGTTGCAGTTCACCGTCGATCTGGGCTTCGAGCAGCGCAACATCTTCTCGGGCATCCGCAAGGCCTACCAGGAGCCGGAGAAGCTGATCGGCCGCCACGTGATCGTGGTCGCCAACCTGGCGCCACGCAAGATGCGCTTCGGCGTGTCGGCCGGCATGATCGTGTGCGCCTCGGGCGTGGACGATGGTGAGGGCTTGTTCCTGCTGGACGTGGACGAGGGCGTGAAGCCGGGCATGCGCGTAGGCTAAGCGCCGCCGGGCCTTACCAGACAGGGCCGCATCGGCCCCGATACAACGCCCCGCCGGGATTTCCGGCGGGGCGTTGCTTTTGTTAGTCTAATGTCATTAAATGGGAGGCTGCCATCGCGCAGCTTTGCGCCAATTTGGCAATGCCACATAGTTGTCATCTTGGCTTGCTAGAGTGGCTCAGGTGAGGTGCTGTTGGCGTCTCATCGCATGGATTTTTATAAATTTGCTTGAAAATCAATGATGTAGTAGAATGTTTAATTCGAAATAAAATGAAAGGATATGAATGAAAATCAACCAACTGAAACCGGGTCATAAAATCACTGAGCATAAAGATGGCGAAGCCGCTATCCAGTTTGAAGTCGTACAGGTCAAGCCTGTCGGCCGTAAGTTCGAAATAACGTTCCTCTCGCGTCTGGGTCTCACCAGCGCCGTCTATCCCGCCGAAGCCTTCGTCGCGGCCCTGTAAGTCCGTTTTCGCACTTTCACTGTACTTCCCACAGCTTCTCCCTGATTACGTCGCGTCGACGCGGTCGATGCACGTCTTCACCGCCTATGCCCATCTGGTACGCGGCCGACGGCTCGCCTTGGCAGCCCAGTGTGATCGGCGTAGGCTGAAGACCCATCCGTAATCAGGAATCGCTAAGCAACAATGGCTGTCCTTCATCTGATCATCTACGGTAAGGTCCAGGGCGTGTACTACCGCGACAGCGCGGTAGCGACTGCGCGCGAGCTGGGCGTCAAGGGCTGGGTGCGTAATCGCAATGACGGCACGGTCGAGGCCGTGGTCTGCGGCGAGGTCGACGCGGTCCAAGCGTTTGTCGTCTGGGCGCATCGCGGCTCGCCAGCCTCGCGGGTCGAACGCGTCGAGCAGCAGGAACTGGCCGACGCGCCGGAGCTGCTCACCTTTGAGCGCCGCTCGACAGCCTAGCCGGATGAAAAAACCCGCCTTGTGGCTAATGCCGTTCACTTAAGGAAAAAGCACCGCCCACCAAGGTGGAAAAACGGTGCTTTTTTGTTACTTCCAAGCGTTCTTCGAAGCTAAAATCCGGACTGAACGGCTTAAGTGAACGGCATTACGCCTTGTGGCGGGTTTTTTGTTGGCGGGCTTACTGGCCGACAGGGGCCGGTTCGTCCAGGCGTTGGGGGCGTTTGCCCTGCCACAGCAGCAGCCAGGTCACCAGATTGAACGGCAGGGTGAAATAGGGCAGGCCGGAAGCGCCGAACAGTAGACAGGCCGGCACGCCCAGGGCGATGCCGATGAAGCGGGTGGCGACGCTCTGGCCGAACACGGTCAGGCCTTGAGCGATCAGTGCCAGGTTCACCGCGAGGCCGATCGCTTGGCCTGCGGCACCCGGCACCACCGCATCGAGCGCATAGGCTGCCAGCCAGCCGCAGGCAGCGCCGATGCCGAGCCACAGGCCCTGTTCACGCGATTGGAGGATGATCGCGAGCCACACAGCGAGGCCCCCTGACAGGCTGCCGATGAAGTTGACTTGGCCGATGCCACAGGGCAGGAATTCGGCGAGCCCCTTGGCACAGCCGCCGCCCGGCTGCGGCAGGCCGAGCAGCATCGACAGCTGCCACGCGCCCCACATCGCCACGACGAACTGGATCGTTAGTGCCGGAAGCTTGCCCCAGGCCACCCAGCGCGCACTGACGAAGGTGGTGGCGACGCTGACCAGTGCCAGGTAGCCGAACAGCGCCGGGCTGGGGGCGAACAGCGTGAAAAGGCCGGCACCGGTCAGCGCGGCATTGTAGCCGTAGAGGCCGTCGAGCGCCTTGCCGACGGGCAGTCGGGCGAGGCGGGTGGTGACGAGGGTGACGAGGCTCGCGCAGGCCATGCCGACGGCCGCCCACGGTTCGACGCTGGCGAGCGCGAGCAGGATGGCGAGGCCGGTCAGCGGGGCATCCTGAAAGTGAATCTGGCCGATCTGCTTGAGCAGTTGCGACAGCGGAGCGGGCAGCGATAGCGACTTCATTGCGGGTGACGATCCGGAAAAAGGCACAGCCGCCCAGTGCGGCCGCGTCCGGATTGTATGGAAAATGGAAATATTTTCCAAGAAAAGAATGGGGTATCGATCCAGACCCATAAAACAGACATGGCGCCATCCCGATCGGGGTATAGCGCCATGCGATGGGTTTCCGAAATGGTTCAGTGGTAAGCCGGGTCGCGGCGGAACACCCAGTGATCGCCCTGCGATGCCTCGCTGTCGAACGCGTAGCCCTCGAGGTTGAAGTCCTTCAGCGCATCTGGGGTGGTTGCGCCATGCTTTGCTGCCCAGCGCGCCATCAGGCCGCGCGCGCGCTTGGCATAGAAGCTGATGATCTTGTAGTGGCCGTTTTTCAGGTCCTGGAACACCGGAGTGATCAACCGGCCGGCCAGCCGCTTCGGTTTCACCGATTTGAAATACTCGTCGGACGCGAGGTTCACCAGCACCTGCTCTTCTTGCTCGGCGAGGCGGGTGTTCAGCTCGTCGGTGACGAGGTCGCCCCAGAACGCGTAGAGATTGGCGCCACGCGGGTTGGCGAGCCGGGTGCCCATTTCCAGACGATAGGGCTGCATCAGGTCGAGCGGGCGCAGCACGCCATAGAGGCCCGACAGGATGCGCAGGTGGCGCTGCAGGTAGTCGAGTTGTGCCGGGTTCAGCGTCGCTGCGTCGAGACCTTCATACACATCGCCCATGAACGCGAGCACCGCCTGCTTGGCGTTGGCCGGGGTGAACGGAGTGTGCCAGCTGTCGTAGCGGCCGGCGTTCAGCACCGACAGCGGCTCGCTGATGCTCATCAGCTTGCCGATCTCGGCCGGGCTCTTCTGGCGCAGTACGTCGATCAGCTCGGCGCTGTGTTCGAGGAAATCCGGCTGGCTGTGACGGTCGGTCACCGGCGGGGTGTCGTAGTCCAGCGTCTTGGCCGGTGAAATCACCATCAGCATGCTGTTGTCTCCGTTTGTCCGATAGCCACATATTGTAGCGGCGTTGCGGCCAGACTTGGATACAATGCGGCGCTGATTCAGAACATCAGGAGATGGCGATGCGGGTGCTGGTGCAGCGGGTGCGCGAGGCGAGCGTGACGGTGGACGATGAGGTGGTCGGCGCGATCGGTGCCGGGCTGCTGCTGCTGGTCGGGATCGAAGAGCCCGATGGCGACGCCGACATCGACTGGCTGGTGCGCAAGATCAGCCAGCTGCGCATTTTCAATGATGAGGGCGGCGTGATGAACTGCTCGGCGCTCGATGTCGGTGCCGAGGTGCTGGCGGTCAGCCAGTTCACCCTGTTCGCCAGCGTGAAGAAGGGCAACCGGCCCTCGTACAGCCGTGCCGCCCGTCCGGAGCTATCACAGCCGCTGTTCGACCGCTTCGTGTCCGCGCTGTCCGCCACGCTGGCGCGACCGGTGCCGACCGGCGTGTTCGGCGCCGACATGCAAGTGGCGCTCGTCAACGACGGCCCGGTCACCATCTGGCTCGACAGCCGAGCACCCGAGTGAGGTTCATGCCGAGCTCGTTCCGCTGACAACCCGGCCTTCACGCCGCTCTAGCGCGCAAGCGAAGCGCCTTGTTTGCCATGAAACCCTAGCAAGAACATGAAGGCAAACTGTCGGCGGCTTTCGTGCTTTTCGTTGGATTCGTGGCAAGGCGCTTCTCTTCAGTGAACGGTCGTGTCCTGTCGGCTTTGTTCGCGCTGAATCAGTGATGACAAAGGCTGTCTACAGCAGTAAGTAGACGCAAAAAATTAGATTTGGCAGGGGACCCCACAATGATCAGTATTTTCGATATCTTCTCGATCGGTATCGGACCGTCCAGTTCGCACACCGTCGGGCCAATGAAGGCGGCGAAGGAGTTTGTCGACGGCCTGGCCGCGCGCGGTGAGCTCGATCGCGTCGCGCGCCTGCAAGCCGAGGTGTTCGGCTCGCTGGCACTGACCGGCCTCGGTCACGGCACCTTCGACGCAGTGCTGCTCGGCCTCGAAGGCCAGCACCCGCGTACCGTCGATCCGCAGCACCTGCAGCGTCGCGCCCGCGAGCTGAAAACCGGCGACGTTGAGCTGCGACTGGCCGGTGAGCACCCGGTCGGCTTCCGCTTCGAGCGCGACTTCCTGGTGCATATGCAGGAATTCCTTCCCAAGCACTCCAACGGCATGCGCTTCACCGCCTACGGTGGCGCCGACCAGGTGCTGGCGAGCCAGGTCTATTACTCGATCGGTGGTGGCTTCATCGTCACCGACGAGGCGTACGGCCAGCCGCAGCCGGATGCGCTGCCGGTGCCTTACCCGTTCAAGACCGCCGCCGACCTGTTGGCGCACTGCCGCCGCGAGGGCAAGAGCATCGCGCAGATCATGACCGCCAACGAAATGGCGCTGGGGCGCAGTGAGGACGAAGTCCGCCGCGACGCGCTGGAGATCGCCGCGGTGATGCAGGAGTGCGTGCAGAACGGCTGCAGCCACGACGGCACGCTGCCGGGCGGCTTGAGCGTCCGCCGCCGTGCACCGGGCCTGTTCCGCAAGATGATCTCGCAGCAGCTGGCCGGCCGCCTCGACGCGATGCTGTGGCCGATGCTGTATGCGATGGCGGTGAACGAGGAAAACGCCTCGGGCGGCCGCGTGGTCACCGCGCCGACCAACGGTGCCGCCGGCATCGTGCCGTCGGTGCTGACCTACTACCGCAACTTCTATCCGGGCGCCAATGACAGCGGCGTGGTGAACTTCCTGCTGACCGCCGGCGCGATCGGCCTGCTGTACAAGATGAACGCGTCGATCTCCGGCGCCGAGGTCGGCTGCCAGGGCGAGGTCGGCGTGGCCTGCTCGATGGCGGCCGGTGCCTACGCCGCGGTGATCGGCGGCACGCTGGAACAGGTGGAGAACGCCGCCGAGATCGGCATGGAGCACCACCTGGGCATGACCTGTGACCCGGTCGGCGGCCTGGTGCAGATTCCGTGCATCGAGCGCAACGGCGTCGCAGCGGAGCAGGCGATCAAGGTCGCCCAACTGGCGCTGCTGGAGGATGGCCAGCACAAGGTGTCGCTCGACACGGTGATCGCGACGATGTTCCAGACCGGCAAAGACATGAAGCACACCTACAAGGAAACGTCGCTCGCGGGCCTCGCGATCGCGGTGCACCTGCCGGTGAACGTGCCGGAGTGCTGAACCGTTCAACGCTGGATAGTAAAAAGCCCCGCTTCGGCAGGGCTTTTTGCGTCTGGACGGCTCGCTCAGCGCAGCCACGGAATCTCGTTCGCCGCGTAGCGGTGCGCGCGGAACACGCCGTTGGTGGCGCCTGGCAGGTAGGCGCGCGCCGCTTCGTCCGGGTATTCGGCGAAGTGGGGGATGATGTATTCCCACACTACCTCGCCGGCCGGGGTCACCTCGAACAGCCGGCCGAAGTTGGACTCGGTGATGAAGGTGTTGCCATTGGCAAGTCGCTGTGCGCCGCCCATGAACGGGCTGTAGAAGGCGTAGCCCGGGGTGTCCTTGTACTGCCAGACGATGGTCTTGCTGACCGGATCGACTTCGATGATGCGCGAGTGCGGCATCGACTGATGCGGACGGAAGCTGCCGTTGTCGAAGACCAGCACGTGGCCGTTGGCCAGTTCGCTCGGGCAGTGCTGCTGGGCAACGATGTCGCTGCCGAGGCGCCACAGTACCGCGTCGGTGTGCTTGTCGATGGCGATCACGCTGCCGACGCTGCGCAGGCTGAGCAGCACCTTGCCGTTGCTGGCTGGGGTAACCGCGTTGCACATCGGCCAGTGGTAGCGCTCGAAGACCGGGTGCAGCGGGTAGTCGGCCGGGGCGAGGTGTTCCCAGCTGCGCCACTCCCACTGCGTGCGGCCCTCGCGGTCCACTTCCTTGATCACGTCGGCGTAGATCACCCCGCCTGGTGCCTCGCTGCCGGGGATGCCGCCCTGGATCTGCGCGGCGATGGCGGCCGGCAGCGGCTCGACGGTACTGTAGAGCAGGTGGCCGTTCGGCAGCCATTGCGCGTCGTGATGGTGGTAGGGGTCGGTATGCTCCCAGACGGTCTCGCCGTCCGGGGTGACCTCGGCGAAGGCGCCGCCGTGCCAGACCGCCCAGCCGGAGAACAGATCGGGCGAGTCGGGGTGGTTGCCGTTGTAGCCGAGGTTGCCGTTGGGCAGCAGCACCGCGTCGCGGCCGGGGCGGTGGGGCAGCTGCCACTGGTGGACGTCGCGGCCGTCGGCGTCGATCAGGAAGGCGCGGCCACCGGCGGTTTGCGGGGCGAACAGGGTGTAGCCGCCGGCCGAGCGGGCCGGGTCAGCGGCGATCAGGCCGGTGCCGTGACGGCGCAGCGTGATCGGGTCGAGCGTGGACATGGACTATCTCCGTGAGGAAGGCAAGGTCGGCCGAGTAGGGGACCTCTGAATGCTTCAGGTAGAGGCAGTTTTATATGGCGTGCCAATGTGGCTCGTCCAATGCCGCCTGATGCCATGCATATGGCAAATCGGTCCGAGCGGAAGGTGGATGCAAAAACGCCCGTCGCGAGGACGGGCGTTGCAGGGGATGGGGAGGGCTCAGGCGCGCTGGCCAGCCAGGCGCGGTGCCGGCTCGGTGGCCGGAGCAGTTTCCTCTTCGGGCAGCGGATGCGCCTCGGCGAGGAATTCGGTGCGCCAGCCACTGGCGACGCCCCAGCGGAAGAAGCCCAGCGCCAGCAGCGCGACCAGGCCCATGTCCCAGCCGAACGGGATCGCGCCGGTGCCGCCGAACTCGCGGCTGCCGAAGTAGGACACGGCGGCCATCGCCAGCAGATAGACCACCAACCAGCGGGTGGCACGCCAGTCGCGCGCGAAGTTCGGCCAACCGGCCTTGGCCTGGTAGTAGGCGTAGATCGGCAGGGCGAAGGCCATCAGGATGATGATCTGACCGGTTAAGGGCCAGCGCGCCCAATACAGCACCAGCGAGGCGCACACGAAGGCGAAGGCCGAGATTGCGCCGATGCCCGGCACGCGCAGCGGACGCGGCAGCTCCGGCGCAGCGCGGCGCAGCGCCATGGTGCTGACCGGCCCGGTCAGGTAGGAGATCACCGTCGCGACCGAGATCACCGCAGCCAGCGAGCCCCAGCCGCGGAAGAAGAACAGGAACACGAAGGAGATCAGCAGGTTGAACCACATGGCCGGGCGCGGCACGTTGTAGAGTGGGTGCAGGCGGCCGAAGCAGGCCGGCATGGTGCCGTTTTTCTCCATCGCGTAGATCATCCGCGCGGTGGTGGCCATGTAGGTGGAGCCGGTGCCGCTCGGGCTGACGAAGGCGTCGAGGTACAGCACCAGGCACAGCCAGTTCAGGTTCAACGCCAGCGCCAGCTGCGCGAACGGCGAGCTGAAGTTGAGGTGGCTCCAGCCCTTCGCCAGCGCCTCGGGCGACAGGCTGCCGACGAAGGCGACCTGCAGCAGCACATAGATCACCGCGGAGAGCAGGATGGAGAACACCACCGCGAACGGGATGCTGCGTGCCGGATTGCGCACTTCGCCTGCCAGGTTGATCGGGCTCTGGAAGCCGTTGAAGCTGAACACGATACCGCTGGTGGCGACTGCGGTCAGCACTGCCGACCAGCCGAACGGCGCGAAGCCACCGTGTTCGGCCGCGTGGAAGTTGCCGGTGTGGAAGCCGCTGGTGATCAGTGCGACGGCGGTCAGCGCCGGGATGGCCAGTTTGAACAGGGTGATCAGCGAGTTGGCCTTGGCAAACAGCTTCACGCCCCAGTAGTTGAGCAGGAAGTACACGATCACCAGGACTGCTGCGAGAGCGAGGCCCGGGGGGGTCAGCTCGTCATGCGCGCACAGTGCCTGTGCCCAGGCCCACGGCCAGGAGCTCATGTACTGGATCGACGCCTCGGCTTCGACCGGGATCACCGAGACGATGGCGATCCAGTTGGCCCAGGCGGCGATGAAACCGACCAGCGAGCCGTGCGAGTAGCGAGCATAGCGCACCATGCCGCCCGATTCCGGGAACATCACGCCCAGTTCGACATAACTCAGTGCGATGGCCAGAATCACCAGCATGCCGATGACCCAGGCGAAGATGGCGGCCGGCCCGGCGATCATCGCGGCCTTCCAGGCGCCGAACAGCCAGCCCGATCCGATGATCGAGCCGAGTCCGGTCATCATCAGCGGCCAGGCGCCGATGCTGCGGTGTGTGTGATGGTTCATGGTCCTCTCCTCTGGTCTCCTACCGCGGTCGGGATTGTGTCCCGATCGTTGTTTGAGCCAGTGTGCCCGCTAAGTTGCTGATATGATGGATAAATTCAGCGTTTTTTGCGGTGTTTTAAGAAATTTGAGGCGTTACTCTAGTGGAAAGCGGGGGGGAGGCCTTGTAACAATTTGTAAATGCTTATATGTAAATAAATTAAAGATTCTTTTGGTGAAATGGTCGCCCGCGTGACTATTGGTGAGATTGGAAACGACAACGCCCCGCCGGAGGGGCGGGGCATCTGGGTGTGACGTGGGGCTAGGTGTTGCTAACAAGACCCAACGAAGTGGCCTTGGTCAGGTGTGCAGGGCCGCTGGCAATGCCAAGGAGACTGTTACTTGGTGCCGGTGCTGCCGAAGCCGCCGGCACCGCGCTCGCTCTCACCGAACTCCTCGACCACGTTGAAGTCGACCTGCACCACCGGCACGATGATCATCTGCGCGATGCGCTCGAGCGGCGGCAACACGAACGGCTTGTCGCCGCGGTTCCATACCGACACGAACAGCTGGCCCTGGTAGTCTGAATCGATCAGCCCGACCAGGTTGCCCAATACGATGCCGTGTTTGTGGCCCAGGCCAGAGCGTGGCAGGATCATCGCTGCCAGTGCCGGGTCCTCGATGTGGATGGCGATGCCGGTCGGCACCAGTGTGGTCTGTCCCGGCTCGATCACCAGTTCGGCATCGACGGCGGCACGTAGGTCGAGGCCGGCCGAGCCCGGGGTGGCGTACTCGGGCAGGTTGTCCTTCAGGCGGTGGTCGAGGATCTTGACGTCTACGGTCGGTTTCATGGCTTGTATATTCCTTGCTAAAAACACAGTTCGGCCAACCTTGAAAGGTTGGCCGAACCATTAATGGGGTCGGTTTCAAGCGTCGCTGGTCAAGTCCGGCGAAGCGGTCCCGCCTGTCGCGCTGTCGTAGGCCGTATTAAGTTGTACTGCGCAGCAACGCCGGGAGGGCAGGCCTGCGGCGCTCAGCGGCGTGCGGCGAGGCGGGCGGCCAGATGCCGCACGATCGCGTGCGCCACCTCGCGCTTGTCGGCGGCAGGCAGTGGATAGGTGCCGGCATCGTCGAGCAGCACCACGTCGTTGACGTCGCTGCCCATCGCCTGCTGTGCAAGGTTGGCGACCAACAGCGGTACCTTCTTGCGGCGGCGCTTGGCGTCGGCGAACTCGAGCAGGTTCTGGCTCTCGGCGGCGAAGCCGACGCAGAACGGCGCGTTCGGCAGGTTGGCGACGAAGGCGAGGATGTCGGGGTTCTCGACCAGCTCGATCACCGGCGCCTCGTGGCCCTCCTTCTTGATCTTGTGCTCGGCGCGGTTCACCACGCGGTAGTCGGCCACCGCCGCCACACCGATGAATACCGAACAGCGGCCCACTTCGGCCAGCACCGCCTCGTGCATTTCCAGGGCGGTGGTGACTGGGATGGTGCGCACGCCGACCGGCGGCGGCAATGCGGTCGGGCCGGATACCAGCACCACGTCGGCACCGGCGTCGCGGCAGGCGCGCGCCAGCGCGTAGCCCATCTTGCCCGAGCTGATGTTGGTGATGCCACGCACCGGGTCGATCGGTTCGAAGGTGGGGCCGGCGGTCATCAGCACCGTCTGGCCGGCCAGGCGCTTCTCGGTGAACACGCCGTCGAGCAGGTCCACGATGTCCTCCGGCTCCAGCATGCGACCGTCGCCGACCTCGCCGCAGGCCTGCTCGCCGGCGGCCGGGCCGAACACCTGCACGCCGTCGGCGATCAGCTGCGCCACGTTGCGCTGGTTGGCCGGGTTCTGCCACATCTGCTTGTTCATCGCCGGCGCGACCACCAGCGGGCAGGTGCGCGCTGCGGCCAGCGTCGAGATCAGGTCGTCGCAGGCGCCATGGGCGATCTTGAACAGCATGTCGGCGGTGGCCGGTGCGATCAGGAACACGTCTGCACGGCGCGACAGCTCGATGTGGCCCATCGCGTTGTCGGTGCGCGGGTCCCATACGCTGGTGAACACCGCGTTGCCCGACAGCGCCTGGAAGGTGACCGGCGTGACGAAACGCTCGGCCGACTCGCTCATCACCACCTCGACTTCGTGACCGGCCTTCTTCAGGAGCCGGACCAGTTCGGCCGACTTGTATGCGGCGATGCCGCCGGTGACGCCAAGGAGAATCCGACGCGAGGTCATGCGGGCCTTCCTGCCACGAGGGGCTGTGTGAGAACGGGGTAAAGTGTAGCGGATTCGGGCCGCCGAGGTCAGCCGAAGCGACCAGCCGTACTCTGGAACGAATCGATTCCGTAGTCTATAACGGCTGAATTTACAAATGTTTACGATTTTGTCATGGCGGCGGGGTGGTGCGCGGTGCTATAGCAAGTCTAAGGGGGACGAGATGTCGATTGCAGAGTGGCCGCAAGACGAACGGCCACGTGAAAAACTGTTGGCCCGTGGCGCGGTGGCGTTGTCCGACGCCGAGCTGCTGGCCATTTTCCTGCGTACCGGACTGCCCGGCCTGTCGGCGGTGGACATGGCACGCGAGCTGGTCGCCGATTTCGGCTCATTAGGTGCCTTGTTTTCGGCCAGCGTACAGGACTTTTCGGCGCGGCGCGGGCTGGGGCCTGCCAAGTATGCGCAGTTCATGGCAGTGAAGGAGCTGGCGCGGCGGGTGTTGGCCGAAGAACTGCAGGCGCCCGATGCCCTGTCGAGCCCTGAGGCCGTGCGCGACTACCTGCGTTGGACGATAGGGCGGCGCGAGGTCGAGGTATTTATGGTGCTGTTTCTTACGGCACAAAATCGCATCATCGCTGTCGAAGAAGTAGCACAGGGGTCGGTCAGTGAAACCCGGGTCTATCCCCGCGAGATAGTGCGACGCGCCTTGTTGCACAACGCTGCGGCGATGATCGTGGCACACAACCACCCAGGCGGCTGTCCGGAGGCTTCGGCAGCCGACCGTGCATTGACCGCCACGCTGAAGGCGGCGCTTGAATTGGTTGATATCCGGTTACTGGATCACTTCATCGTGACCGCCGGGCACGCCGAGTCGTTCGCCGAGCGTGGCTGGTTGTAAGAGCCTGTTCCCGATTTCTAATCTAAAAGGGCGTGGGTAGGCTCCAAGAGCGGCTGACAAAGTCCCGTGACTCTCAGTCTTGGTCTGGCGTGCGGTCGCAGCGATTGCGACAACGCAGCGGTACAGGCCAAGGAGGTTTTGTCAGAGGCTCACTATCACGGCGCCGTTGCCGTGTCTTGCCACCGTCGTTGTTGCGGAGGAGGGTCGTGCCATGGATATTCTGCATTTGCTGAATCAGGCGGACTACATACAGGTGAACAACCAGTTTGTCAGCCTCGACTTTCGCTTCGATGACACCGATTTCGCCGACGACGACGACGTGGCATTGCAGGCAAGGGTCGAAGGTCAGGATCTGGTGCTGACGGTCGGCGAGCTCGAAGAGGCGACCCCGCTGGCCGACGGCGGCTTCTGGCTGGAAGGCGTCGGTTATCTGCGCTTCCTGTCCCGTGCCGGCCTGCACTGATCGTGCTTGCGCCAGTGCGCAGTTCTGCAAGGCCCAAACCGGCCGATGGCCGGCTTGGGCTGTATTTTGTCGAATGTAGTCATTCGGCTATAGATCGATTCCTTTCTGATCAAGCAGTTAGTCTTTCCGACCCGCACAGGCATTGAGTCGACGTGATGATTCTTGGACAATAGAGTCTTATTTTAGAGCATTCTAATATTGTGCCGAATGCGTAGCCATTCGGCAGGGATCGCCTTTGGCGCCCCGCAGCCATCGCCGTGACAAGCATCACTCGCTGTCACGGCGTCGCATTTGCGGGGGGCGGGCGGTTCTGCAGGAGGGACCATGCCCAAGGTAGTGGTAGTTGGTAGCATCAATATGGATCTGGTCGCCCAGGCCAGCCGTTTTCCGGAACCGGGCGAGACGCTGAGCGGCGAACGTTTCGTCACCTGCCCGGGCGGCAAGGGCGCCAACCAGGCGGTGGCGGCGAGCCGGCTCGGTGCGCAGGTGGTGATGGTCGGCGCGGTCGGTGACGACGCGTTCGGCCGTGAGCTGGTCGACGGCCTCGATCGCGAGGGCGTGGTGACGCGCCATGTGAAGACGGTTGAAGGCACGGCCACCGGTGTGGCGCTGATCACCGTGGCCGGTGGCGAGAACTCCATCATTGTCATTCCGGGCGCGAACCACGCACTCACCCCGGCCGACGTCGAGGCCGCCGAAGCCGATATCGCGTCGGCCGACGTGGTGCTGACCCAGCTGGAGGTGCCGCTCGCCACCGTCAGGACCGTCGCCATCCTGGCCGAAAAGCACGGCGTGCCGCTGATCCTCAACCCGGCCCCGGCGGCGCAGCTGCCGGCCGAGCTGCTGGCGCGCGTCACGCTGTTGACCCCGAACGAGCACGAGCTGGCACTGGCGCTGAACCAGCCGGGTACGCCGTTCCCGGACCTGTTGGCACAGCTGCCGGGCAAGGTGGTGATGACCCGTGGCGAGCACGGCGCCTATCACGTGGATACCCAGGGCGCCGTCTATCACCAGCCGGGCTTCAAGGTCGACGTGGTCGATACCACCGGCGCTGGCGACACCTACAACGCCGCGCTGGCGGCGCATCTGCAACTGGGGCTGAAGCCGGCGATGCGTGCCGCCGCCGCGGCCGCCGCCCTATCGGTGACCCGTTTCGGCGCCCAAGGCGGCATGCCGACGGCTGATGAACTCGCCGCCTTCCTCGCAGAGCAGACCGCATGAAGAAACACGGAACCCTGAACGCCCAGCTGTCGCCGTGGCCGAGCTCGGCCACGGCGACAGCGTCGTCATCGCCGACTGCGGTCTGCCGATCTCGGACGGCGTCGAGCGCATCGATCTGGCGCTGACGCCCGGCATTCCCTCGTTCTTCGATGTGCTCAAGGTGGTGCTGCAAGACATGCAGGTGGAGAGCGCGGTGCTGGCCGACGAGATCCACAGCCATAACGCCAAGGTCAGCGCCTGCGCGGGCGACATGCAGCAGGCCGGCATCGCGGTGAGGCTGGTCAGCCACGAGCAGTTCAAGGCGCTGACCCGCAACGCCCGCGCGGTGATCCGCACCGGCGAGGCCACGCCGTACGCCAACGTGATCCTCTACTCGGGCGTGGTCTTCTGATGGCGGCGCAGCAGAATCCGCTGGTCCAGATGACCGGCATCGCCAAGTCGTTCGGCCCGGTGTCGGTGCTGCGCGGCGTGTCGTTCGAGCTGGTGGCGGGCGAAGTGCACGCGCTGATGGGCGAGAACGGCGCTGGCAAGTCGACTTTGATGAAGATCCTCACCGGCCTGTACCGCGCCGATGCCGGCGAGATCCGCGTCGATGGTCGGCCGGTGACGATGAGGAACCCCAAGCAGGCCGAGGGGCTCGGCATCGCGATCATCCACCAGGAACTCAACCTGATCCCCGAGCTGACCGTCGCCGAAAACCTGTTTCTCGGCCGCGAGCTGACCCGTTTTGGCGTGCTCGACCGCGCCGCGATGCGTCGACTCGCCGGCGAATACCTGGGCCGGCTCGGTTGCACCATCGACCCGGACACCGAGGTGGCGAGCCTGTCGATCGGCCAGCAGCAGATGGTCGAGATCGCCCGGGCACTGAGCCTCGACGCGCGCGTGCTGATCATGGACGAGCCGACTGCCGCGCTGACCGAGCGCGAGATCGATGCGCTGTTCGCGGTGATCCGCTCGCTGCGCGAAGCTGGCGTCGGCATCGTCTACGTGTCGCACCGCATGGAGGAGATCTTCGCGCTGTGCGACCGCATCTCGGTGCTGCGCGACGGCGAGTTCGTCGGCACCGAGACCATCGCCACCACCGACCTCGACACCATCGTGCACATGATGGTGGGCCGCCAGATCGGCGAGCGCTTCCCGAAGCGCAGCAACGGCGTCGGCGAGGTGCGGCTGAAGGTGGAACAGCTGTGCGACGACAGCCGCATCGACGGCATCAGCCTCGACGTGCACGCCGGCGAAGTGGTGGCGATCGCCGGGCTGATGGGGGCCGGCCGCACCGAGGTCGCGCGCACGCTGTTCGGCTTGAACCGTCGCACCGCAGGCCAAGTGTGGCTGGACGGCGCACCGTTCGCGGCGAAGAGTCCGATCGAGGCGATCGAGGCAGGCCTCGGCTTCGTCACCGAGGACCGCAAGAGCCAGGGGCTGGTGCTGGAGTTGTCGGTGCGCGAGAACATCACGCTGCCGGCGGTGCCCACCGTTGGCCGAAGCGGGGTGGTGGCCGGCAAGGCCGAGAAGCATCTGGTCGCGCGTTTCATCGAGCAGCTGAAGATCCGCACCCGCGACGCCGAGCTGGAAGTGAAGTCGCTGTCCGGCGGCAACCAGCAGAAGGTGGTGCTCGCGAAGTGGCTGGCACTGAAGCCGCGCGTGCTGATCCTCGACGAGCCGACCCGCGGCGTCGACATCGGCGGCAAGGCCGAGATCTATCACATCATCAACCAGCTCGCCGCCGACGGTGTGGCGGTGCTGGTCATTTCATCAGAACTGCCGGAAGTGCTCGGCATCTCCGACCGCATCGTGGTGATGCACGAGGGTCGGGTTGCCGGCGAATTGGCGACCGCCACTGCCACGCAGGAAGCGGTCATGCACTTGGCAACAGGGGGACAGTAAGTGGCGGTCAAACAGACCCAGAAATTGATCCAGAAACTCGGGCCGCTGATCGGAAAGATGGGCGTCGACACCGCCAAGAAGCTGATCGACGGCCAGAAGGTCGAGAAGTCGATCCCGGTGCCGCTGGAGCTGGTGAAGCAATAAGCGCCGTTCGGCTCACATGCAAAAGCGCGCCCTTGGGGCGCGCTTTTTGTTGCAGCAAGGTTGACCGAATCTGCTTGCCTAGCCGAAGCCGCGTTCCTTCAGAGCCAGATAAATCATCCCTGCCGTCACCGCATCGTTCAGCGCGTCGTGCTGGGGCAGTGTGGCCGGGAGCTGCAGGTCGGACAGCAGCGTCTTCAGCCGCAGGTCGATGGTGCTGCCTGGGTTATGTTGCAGCTTGTAGTCGTAGTAGCGGCCGGATACCTCAATCTGGCGGTTGGGCAGGTTGACGCCGATCAGCGGCTTGACGATGCGATTGAGCACCGCGACGTCGAATTCCAGATAGTAGCCGACCAGCGCGCGGCCGCCGATGAAGTCGAGCAGTTGTTTCACCGCCTCGACCGGCTCGAGCGCCGCATCGATGCCACGTGTGGAGGTGCTTTGCGTCTCGTCATTGGCGCCCTCGGGCTCACGGGTCGGCTTCACCCGTACGTGAAACGACTCGCTGGTGAGGAGCTCGTTACCGTGAATCCGCACCGCGGCAATCGACAGCAGTTCGGCGTCGCGGACCTTCAGGCTGGAGGTTTCGCAGTCGAGGCAGACCAGTTCGTCTGGCTGCTCGTCAAACAGGAAGTGGTAACGCGGGTCGGTCAGCCGCCGTTCGGCCAACCTTTTTTGTAGTGAGTGCCACATCAGAAGGCTCCTAAAACGATGGTGATGGCGCACTAGGCTTTTTAAATTGTTTTACCACAGATAGAGCAATTTTTGATAGATATTGTATTGAAAATATGCAGTGCATTAGCCTGATCGCATAACCGGCCGACGAAATGACTGCTAGCGTGTGCCGGGGTCCAAGAGGGGGAAGGGACCGGCGGGCACAAGCGATGATTCAGCTTACGCCGCCGTGGAAGAAGTGGTAAGGCGTGGTTGGCGGGCCATTTGCTGCCACAACAGGGCGGCCGCTCGACGCCGCCCGTTGCGGCAAGACTTGGGTAGCGTTTCCCTTGCGGACCGCTCCGCTCAAGCGGTGAATATCGCAGGGCGGAATGGCTATGCCTGGCCTAGCTTTGCAGAAACATCGCGTTGCCGGTAACGCCTAATCGGCCAGTTCGACGAGCGCCTCTCCGAGCGCGTCGACCAGTCGGTCGACGTCGCTGCGGCGCGTGTCCGGTGCACACAGTGTCATGTTGTGGAACGGGGTGATCAGCACGCCACGGTTGAGCAGATAAAGGTGCAGCGCCGCTTCGAGCTCGTGGTCCATCGCCGCCTCAGCCTCTCGACCGGTGCGCGGGCGCTCGGCGCAGAATTGGAATTCGCAGCGCGCACCGATCTGCGTCACGCACCATGGCAGCCGATGTTGGTCGAACAGTGCAGTGAGCCGTTCGGCAAGGTAGGCGGCGGTATCCTGCATCGTCGCGTATGCGTTCGGGGTCATCACTGACTCCAGGTTGGCGCGCATCGCAGCCAGCGTAAACAGGTTGGCCGACAGCGTGGTGCCCATGCCGGAGTGGCCGGCCTCCTTCTGCGCGAGAAACGCCTCGGCGCGTTCGGCGACCGCGCGGCTCATGCCGAACACCGCCGCCGGCAGCCCGCCGGCCACCGGCTTGCCCAGCGTCAACAGGTCGGGCACGACCCTGAGTTCGCCGCTCCAGCCGCCCCAGCCCGCGCTGATCGTGTGCGTCTCGTCGAGGATCAGTAGCGTGTCGTAGCGCTCGGTCAACGCGCGCAGCCCCTCGATGAAGCCCGGCTCGGGCAGCACCATGCCGATATTGGTCAGCGCCGGCTCGGTCAGCACCGCGGCGACATCGCCTCGCGCAAGCAGTGCCTCGACGCCGGCAAGGTCGTTGAATTCGGCGACTACGGTATGCGCAGCCAGGTCGTTCACCTGACCGACCAGGCCCGGGCGCGGCACGGTGTCCCCGCCGTGCAGCCGCACCAGCGTGTCGTCGGCGGTGCCGTGGTAGCAGCCGTCGAACACCAGGATCTTGTCACGGTCGGTCAGCGCGCGTGCCCAGCGGATCACGAAGCGGTTGGCGTCGGTGGCGCTGGTGCACACCTGCCACACCGGCAGGCCAAAGCGTTCGGCGAGCAGCGCGCCGACCCGTGCGGCGTCGGGCGAGGGCAGCATGGTGGTGTAGCCGCCAGTGGCGTGCTGGGCGATGGCCGCGGCCACCGGCGCCGGGCTGTGGCCGAACATCGCGCCGGTGTCGCCCAGGCAGAAGTCGAGGTATTCATGGCCGTCGACGTCGACGAGGCGGTTGCCGGCCGCGCTGCTGACGAACAGGGAGAATGGCGTGCCCCAGTCGCTCATCCAGTGCATCGGCACGCCGGAGAGCAGATGTGGGCGGGCCTGGCTGGCCAACTCGGCCGACTTGGGGTGGGTGGTGGTGAAGCGCTCGGCTTCGCGGCGAGCGAGCGCGGCAAGGCGCTCACGGTCGATACGGTGCTCGGACATGGTGTGGTATCGCTCAATGCAGGTGGCGCGGGCGACGCCGGCATGGCGCCGCGCAAGGATGTGGCGGGCAGGGAGCGATCAGCGCGGACGTTCTGGAAGCGGAGCCGCGCAGTAGGCGGGAGGCGGCAGGCAAGGAGCACCGCCAGCGAGCGGCGGCGTTTGGATTATTAAACAGCGGTTCGACATCGGCGACTCCTTCGGAGGCGGCGCCCCTTGCTCAGATTGGCAGGGGCGCCGGTTGCCGTCAGAACCTGTTTACGATCTGCTGTACTCGGGTGATCCTGCGTTGAAATGAGGCTCAAAATGCTCATGTACTCCATGTACATTCCGCTTTTTCGCCTCATTTCGCCTTGTCTGACCCTTCGTTCGCAAGATCGTAAACAGGCTCTCAGTGGCTGTTTAATATGTTAACCGGAATTCCGGGTTGTTGGACATCCGTTGCGGCGCGCCGTCGCGGAACAGCACCAGCTGGTTGGCGGCCAGCGGCGTCCAGTGCTCGTTGTCGGTCAACGGCTGGGTGGCGATGACCGCCACGCGGTCCTTCGGCGTGGTGACAGTGGAAAAGTCCACGCTGATGTCGTCGTCGACCAGGTGGGCATTGGTGAACGGTGCCTGGCGCACAATGTAGTGCAGCTGCGTCGAGCAATGCACGTACAGCGCCTCGCCGTTGCTTAACATGAAGTTGAACACACCGAAAGCGCGGATCTCGGTGGCGATGGCGTTGATGCGTTCGAACAGGGTGTCCTCGTCCGGCTGCTCGTCGAACTCCTGGCGCAGCGTCTCGAGCAGCTGGCAGAATGCCGCCTCGGAGTCGGTGTCGCCGACCGGCCGGTAGTACTGGCCCTTGGCCGGGGCGTAGTCGATCAGGTTGCCGTTGTGGGCGAATACCCAGTAGCACCCCCACATTTCGCGGATGAAGGGGTGGGCGTTGGCCAGGTTCACCGTGCCCTGCGTCGCCTTGCGGATGTGGGCGATGACGTTTTCCGACTTGATCGGGTAGCGGCGCACCAGCTCGGCCACCGGCGAGTCGACCGACGGTCGGTCGTCGTTGAACATACGCACACCGTGGCCCTCGAAGAAGGCGATGCCCCAGCCGTCGGCGTGGTGGTCGGTCAGACCGCCGCGGCGGTGGAAGCCCTCGAACGAGAACAGGATGTCGGTCGGGGTATTGCAGTTCATGCCCAAAAGCTGGCACATCGGAGCGGCTCCAAAACTTGTAATTCGAAGGCTAGTCCCTATCTTAACGTCTTTGTCTCAATCGGGTGACGCGCATGACGACCATTGTGGTGGTCCGCAAGGGCAACGAAGTGGCGATCGCCGCCGACAGCCAGACCACGTTCGGCGACGACCACAAACTGTTGGCCGGCTATGACCGCTTCCACAACAAGATCTTCCAGGTCGGCCAGAGCCACCTGGCGATCTCCGGCTCGGCCGCCCACGACCTGGTGCTGCAGACCGCGCTGAAAGGCCTGAAGAAGAGCGACTTCGCGACCCGCCAGGGCATCTTCGACACCTTCCGCAAGCTGCATCCCAAGCTGAAGGACGCCTACTACCTGCGTCCCGAAGAGGAAGAGGACGATCCCTACGAGTCTAGCCAGATGATGGTGGTGATGGCCAACCCACACGGCATTTTCGGCGTCTACCCGATGCGCGAGGTGTACGAGTTTTCCCGGTTTTGGGCGATCGGCTCCGGCCGCAAGTTCGCGATGGGCGCGCTGTTTGCCGCCTACGACAGCGACTTGTCGGCACTCGAGCTCGCCGAGCTGGGGGTGAAGGCCGGCTGCGAGTTCGACGTCAGCTCCAGCCTGCCGATGACATCCTACGCCCTGACGCTTAGCGAGGAATCCAAATCATGACTGACAAGATCCAACACCCCGATACCCTGCAACGCTTCCTGTTCGATGGCTCGCCGGTGCGCGGCGCGCTGGTGCGCCTCGATGCGGCCTGGCAGGAAGTGCTGAGCCGCCGTGATTACCCGGCGCCCATCCGTAACGCCTTGGGCGAGCTGCTCGCCGCCGGTCAACTGTTGGCCGCCAACCTGAAGTTCGACGGCACGCTGGTGCTGCAACTGCAGGGCAAGGGTGCGCTGAAGGTGCTGGTGGTCGAGTGCAACGCCGACCGCACCGTGCGTGCCACCGCCAAGTGGGAGGGCGAGGTCGCCGACGTGGGCCTGCGCGACCTGGTCGGCGAGGGCGGCATGTTTGTCATCACGCTCGACCCGAAGAACGGCAACGATCCGTGGCAGGGCATCGTGGCGCTCGAGGGCGGCAGCATCGCCGAGATGTTGTCCCACTACATGCAGCGCTCCGAGCAGCTCGACACCTGGATGATGCTGGCAGCCGACGGCGAGACCGCCGCCGGCCTGCTGCTGCAGCGCCTGCCGGATGGTCACGGCGATGCCGACGGCTGGCCGCGCGTGCAGACGCTGGCCGATACGCTGACCCGCGAGGAGCTGCTCGGCCTCGACGCCGATGTGCTGCTGACCCGCCTCTACCATGAGGAGCAGGTGCGGGTGTTCGACGCCGAGCCGGTGAGCTTCCTGTGCAGCTGCTCGCGCGAGCGGGTCGGCGACATGCTGAAGATGCTTGGCGGCGAAGAGGTCGGCGACATCGTGCTGGAGCAGGGCAGCGTCGAGATCGGCTGCGACTTCTGCAACCAGCAGTATGTGTTCGACGAGGACGACGTGCGCGAACTGTTCGACTACGACGTGACCGAAGCGGTACGCCAGGCGCGCCACTAAGCCGGGCCAAGCTTGGTCGAACGGCCGCCCGAAAAAAACCGCCACGGCAAGCCCGTGGCGGTTTTTTTGTGCCCGGCGGGCAGGGGCGGGGAGGGGTCAGCCGAACAGCACGTCGGCGTAGGCCGCGCCCTTTTTCTTGAACACGCTGGCGGCGAACGGGCACAGCGGCAGGATCTTCATCTGCCGCTCGCGGGCGTGGACGACGGCGGCCTCGACCAGCTGGTAGCCCAGCCCCTGGCCAGCATAGGCGGGGTCGACGTCGGTGTGGTCGATGATCATGCGGTCGTCGCCCAGCGGCGAATAGCTCATCTCGGCGGCAAGCTTGCCCGCATCGAGGATCACGAAGCGGTGCTGCTCGGGCTGATGGGTGGCGGCGAGGTCGCTCATGCGGTTTCCTGGAGGAGTCGAAGGGGAACGGCGGGTTCAGAAGACATCGGCGCAGGCTTCACCTTTCTGCTTGAGCACGCTGGCGACGAACGGGCAGAGAGGCTGGATCTTGCGGCCGCTGGCCCGGGCGAAATCGACGGCGGCTTCGACCAGACGGTGACCGAGCCCCTGGCCACCGTAGGCCGGATCGACCTCGGTGTGGTCGATGATCAGCTGGCCATCACCGGTCGGCGAATAGGTCATCACGGCGACGATCTGCTGCTGGTCCTGCACCACGAAGCGGTGCAGCTCCGTTTGATGGATGATCGTCAGTGCGGTCATGCATGTCTCCTTACAGGGCGGGTCCCTCCCTTGTCGCACGTTCCGGTGCGGAACTCAACCGTGCGCGCCAGCGGAGCGGGTTTGACGTCCGCTGACGTGCTGCATCTCCGCGACAGGGAGGCCGCACCTGGCCTGAGCGGGCGGCGATCAGCCGGGCAGCGGGATGAACTCGCTCTCGCCCGGCACCGGGGCGAAGCGGCCGGCCGCCCAATCGGCCTTCGCTTCCTCGATGCGTTCGCGGCTGCTGGCGACGAAGTTCCAGTACATGTGGCGTCGTCCGTCGAGCGGCGCGCCGCCCAGCAGCATCACCCGCGAGTTGGCCTGTGCGGTCAGTGTCAGCGCCTGGCCGGGTTCAAACTGGGCAAGCTGGCCGGCCTTGATCGGTTCACCGTTCACCGATACCGCACCGCTGACCACGTACAGTCCCTGTTCCTGGTAGTCGGCGTCGAGTTCCAGCGTCGCGTCATCGTCGAGGATGGCGGTGGCGTACAGCGTCGGCGAGTAGGTGTGCACCGGTGAGGTCAGCCCGCCCATCCGGCCGATCAGCACGCGTAGCTGCACGCCGTCCTCCTGATAACCCGGCAGCTGCTCGGCCGTATAGTGCTGGAAGTCCGGTTCGACGTTCTCATACACCACCGGCAGCGCTATCCAGGTCTGGATGCCTTGCACGACCGTTTCGTTGGCGCGGATATCGGGTGGGATCCGCTCCGAATGGACGATGCCGCGTCCGGCCGTCATCAGATTGATTGCGCCCGGTTCGATGCGCTGCACCGTCCCGAGACTGTCGCGGTGCACCAGCGCACCGGAGAACAGATAGGTCACGGTGGCCAGGCCGATGTGTGGATGCGGACGTACATCGCCCTCGGTCGTATTCGGCTCGAAGTCGGCCGGCCCCATGTGGTCGAAGAACACGAACGGGCCGATGCTGCGCGTCTCGAGTACCGGCAGCAGCCGGCGCACCGGGAAGCCGATGTCGTGGACCTTGGGCTCGATCAGCAGGCGGATCGCGGTCATGGTTCATTCCCTTTCTATCGGCGGCAAGGCCGTTGAGCAATGTCGAATTGGTTCACTCACAGTGTAGCGGGCTGGTGTCGCCATGCTGCAGCCGGCCTGTATCAAGGGGGCGGCCCCCGATTCTTCCCGGCAGCGGTCTTGCGGGCCGGCTGTCAGAAACGGCCGTTGCGGAAGTCATCGATCGCTTGTTCGACCTCGTTACGGCTGTTCATCACGAACGGCCCCCACTGCGCGATCGGTTCTCTCAGCGGCCGGCCGGCAACCAGCAGCAGCCGCGCGCCGTCGGTGCTCTGTAACGTCACACCGTCGGCATCGGGCTGGTTGGCCAGCACCGCCATCTGTTGCTGGCGTACCCGCTGGCCACGACCGCCCACCAGCGCCTCGCCCTGGTAGACGTAGACGAAGGCGTTATGGCCGGCCGGAATGGTCAGCGTCTCGTGACCGTCGGCCGGCAGCGTCAGATCCAGATACAGCGGTTCGGTATCGGGGCGCTCTACCGCACCGACGTGCCCGTCGCTCTGGCCGGCGATCAGCTTGATCTCGTTGCCGGCGGCGCTGGTGTAGCGCGGAATCTCGGCGTCCGGAATATCACGATAGCCCGGTTCGGCCATTTTGTTATGCGACGGCAGGTTGACCCACAGCTGGAAGCCATGCATCAGTCCGTCTTCCTGCTCCGGCAGCTCGGAATGGATGATGCCGCGACCGGCGGTCATCCATTGTACGCCGCCGGCGGTTAGCAGCCCTTCGTTGCCGGCGTTGTCCCGGTGGCGCATGCGGCCGTCGAGCATATAGGTGACGGTCTCGAAGCCGCGGTGAGGGTGATCCGGAAAGCCAGCCAAATAGTCGTTTGGGTCATCCGAGCGGAATTCGTCGAGCATCAGGAACGGGTCGAGGCGATGTTGCAGGTCGGCGGTCAGCACCCGCGACAGCCTGACTCCGGCGCCGTCCGATACCGGCGTGCCGGTTACCAGGCGCTCCACTTCGCGGCTCTTGAAGTCAGTGGGGTTCATAGTGGGTCCTTTCTGGCCCGGGGGCCGTCGTGTCTGGGTTCAGCGTTGCGTTTCGGCCTGGCGTACCAACAGCAGCAGGCCGCCCGCCATCGCGAAGTTCTTCATCAGATTGATCATCTGGGCGTGGTCGGCGAGGTTCGTGTGAAAGATCAAGGCCGTCAGGATCGAAAAGCCCGCCAGCAGCAATGCGATCCATCGGGTCTGGAAGCCGATCGCCAGTGCGAGGCCACCGCCGAGTTCCAGCAGGATGACGAGAGGCAGCAGAAAGCCCGGCACGCCCATGTGCGCCATGTAACCCTGGGTTGCAGCATAACCCGCGCCGAGCTTGCCAAAGCCTGAGATGACGAATATCTGGGCCATCAGAATGCGGGAAACGATGGTGATCAGTCTGTCCATAGTAGGGCTCCGTGTCGATCCATCCGGTGGCCAACAGGGCGTCCGGCTGTAGAACTATTATTGGTACAGATTTATCGATAAAAAAGCGCAAAAAATGCCAGTAAACAATCTGATAATTGAATATATTTAGGGGGCCGTTTGCGGGGGTGAACAAACAAAACGGGCTGCCCATGGGGCAGCCCGTTGCGGTCGAGTCGATGGTACGTCGAGCAGCTTAGTGGTTGCGGTAGTTGTCGGGGTTGGCAGCGATCGCCTTGGCGGCGTAATTGTTGGCAGCCTGGCGCTCGGCATCGGTTTTTTGCAGTTGAACTTGCGTTTGCAGTTGGCGGCCATTCAGCGCCTGGATGCGCTCTTCGCCGTGGTCGGCGTAGGCGAAGCCGGTGGCGAGGGTCAACAGGGAAGCAGCAATCAGGGTAGCGGTTTTCATCATGATTTCCTTCAGTCAGTTTGCGGTTTGCCGCAGCGCGTAGGTTGGCCGATTGGGGTCGGTCTTTATGTATCGCACTACGATGGAGTGGACTGTACACCCTGGAAATGTGATGAAAAAAGCGCAAATTTCTGGTCAAAGTTATCGGGTTTTTAGATATGAATGAATTGTTTCCCCGTACCTCGCTGGAGCAGTGGCGGGTGTTGATGGCCATCGTCGAGTACGGCGGCTATGCCCAGGCGGCCGAAGTGCTGCATCGCAGCCAGTCGTCGGTCAGCTATGCGGTGGCGCGGCTGCAGGAGTCGCTCGGCGTGACGCTGCTCGAGCCCGAAGGGCGGCGCATGAAGCTGACGGCGGTGGGCGATGCACTGTTGCGCGACGCGCGGCCACTAATCGACGCCGCACTACGGCTGGAAGGGCGGGCGCGGGCGCTCGACCAGGGCTGGGAGCCGGAGGTGACACTGGCGGTCGACGCGCTGTTTCCGACCCGACTGCTGCTGAAAACATTGAGCGAATTCGCCGGCACCTGCACGCAGACCCGGGTGCAGGTGCACGAGGTGGTGATGTCCGGCGCCGACGAGGCGCTGTATGCCGGCAAGGTCGAACTGGCGGTGGTGCGGCGGGTGCCGCAAGGCTTCATCGGCGACTGGCTGATGGACGTGGAACTGGTGGCGGTGGCCGCGCCGGGTCATCCGCTGTTCCAGTTGGAGCGGGAGCTGAGCCTGTCGGATCTGGTGATGCACAACCAGGTCGTGCTGCGCGACTCCGGAGAGCGCCATCCGCGCAACGACGGCTGGCTTGGCGCCGAGCGGCGCTGGACGTTCGGCAACCCGCAGACCATGATCGAGGTGGTGGAGGCGGGGTTGGGCTTCGCCTGGCTGCCGATCGACAGGGCTGCGGAAGGCTTGGCTAAAGGGCGATTGGTGCAGTTGCCGCTCAAATGCGGCCAGTCGCGCAAGGGGGATTTGTCGCTAGTGTATGCCGATCCGGAGCATACGGGGCCGGCGGTGAAGGCGCTGGCGAACTGCCTGCGCTCGGTAGTGGCAGCGGAGTAAGAGTCACTAACAAAACGAAGTTTCTGCGAAGCTAAAACCCCCTGGCGTTGTTGTGCTGTCTTGCCGCCGTACTACTTGTACTGTCTGCGGCAGCACGCCTAGCCAAGGCCGCTACGCTGGAGTTTGTTAGCGACTCTACATCCTGTTCGGCCTCTGCATGAGTCGTTGGCAGGGCGAGTCCTCAGGGGACCAGCCGACGCTGCAGAAAGCGCGGGGGAACAGCTTCTGTCAGTGAAAAGGCCGCCCGGCCTACTGCCGGACGGCCGATCAACAGGAGCGAGCTGAGCGCATCATCGCTGCTGCCCCAGCAGGTATACTTCCAGTGCCTTGCCGGCCGACAGGATATGGAAGCGGATGAACTCGGCCGCTTCCTTCACCTTGCCCTGGCGGCACATTTCCAGCATCTGGGTATGTTCGGCGTGCGCCCGTTCCTTGGTGTGGGTGAACAGGATCTGCATCCGCGTGTAGCGGTCGGTCTTGTTATGCAGCTGCTCAATCAGCGCCAGCGTGTTGGGACGGGCGGCAGCACGGTACAGCGCCAGGTGGAAGCGCGAGTTCAGCTCGCCCCAGTGGCGGATGTCGTCGGTCTTCAGCGCGGTTTCGAACTCGGCCAAGGTCGCCGCTGCGGCGTCGAGGTCGGCCTTGGTCTGCTGTGGGATCGCCGCTTCCAGCAGGGAGCTCTCCAGCATGGCACGGATTTCTAGCAGTTCCAGCACGTCGCTAAGCGACAGCTTCGACACCACCGCACCCTTGTGATCGATGATCTGGATCAGTCCTTCGGCTTCGAGCTGGCGCAGCGCCTCGCGCACCGGCACGCGGCTGACGCCGTATTCATTGGACAGGGCTTCCTGACGCAGTTGCTGACCGTCGGCGAACTCGCCGGACAGGATGCGTTGACGCAGCGACTCGGTCACCGCACTGGTGAGTGTTTGCCGCTTGATAGGCTGCAATGTAGTTGTCATGGTGGGCAGTCTCTGGCTATCGGATACATGCTAATGTATTCGATCCTATACGAACTGTTGCTTGTCAGACAAGTGTCAATCTTGGATTTCTTTAGATTAAATAGTCACTTCGGTGTAGCTGAATTGCGCTTAAGGGCGGTTTTGCACGAATTGTTTGCGCATCGAACATTGTCGCCGGTTGGGTTGCTGGACTGTATACGATCGCCTGGATATCGGATTGTCTGATGGCGTTGTAAAGCCATGAGTTTCGCTGCTTGAGGCTGCCCGCCTTATGTTTGCCTTGTTTACATCTTTGCGACAAGACTTTACCAGAATGCGTCTATGTCGCTCCAGCTTGCGATAAGGTTTAGGTAGGGTGTGGCGGGAGTTGTGCCATCCTGTCCTGGCTGGTGGGTCCGTTTGGGTGGAGAAACCGGCATCATGCAAGGTGCTGTTCGTGTGGGCTGCTTCGGCGTCGATATGGGCGAGCTGCCAGAGCCATCACCATGGTTGATCGGCTGCGGCTCGCGTCGAGCGCTATCGTGGGCAGCCAGCATCGTTATTTCCGGCCAGAGGGCCGCAGGGGGAGAGGATGATATTCGCGCAGAAATGGAAAAAGCCCTTGCTGAGCAAGGGCTTTTTCTTTAACTGGGGTGGATGATGGGACTCGAACCCACGACAACCGGAATCACAATCCGGGACTCTACCAACTGAGCTACATCCACCGCTGAAACGGTGTATCGACGCGGTTACGCGACGAGTAATACTGGTGGGGTGGATGATGGGGTTCGAACCCACGACAACTGGAATCACAATCCAGGACTCTACCACTGAGCTACATCCACCACCGAAACTGGCGCACCCGACAGGACTCGAACCTGTAACCCCCGGCTTAGAAGGCCGGTGCTCTATCCGGTTGAGCTACGGGCACGTGCCCATCGAGACAACTTCAAATTCTGTGGTCGGGGCGGTGGGATTCGAACTCACGACCCTCTGCTCCCAAAGCAGATGCGCTACCAGACTGCGCTACACCCCGACAAGAGGCCGCAACTATAAGGGGCCACGAACCGGCTGTCAACACCCATTGAGGATGAAGGGCAAAAAATGCGAAAATTAGTTTTTTTACGGCTTCCTTTCCGGAAGCCTGCATCTTAGGGAAATATCAGCAATGGCGGCACAACGCATTGATGGCAAGGCAGTAGCAGCTGCTCGTATCGAACGCGTGCGCGAAGGCGTGCATCACCGGCTGAACAGCGGGCGTCGGGTTCCGACGCTGGCGGTGATTCTGGTGGGGGATAATCCGGCGAGCGCCGTCTACGTCCGTAACAAGAAACTGGCCTGCGAGAAGGCCGAGATCCGCTCGCTGTCCTACGAGCTGCCGTCCTCCACCAGCGAAGCCGATCTGCTGGCCCGCATCGACGAGCTGAACGCCGATCCGACGGTCGACGGCATCCTGGTGCAACTGCCGCTGCCCTCGCACATCGACGCGCAAGGCGTGATCGAGCGCATCGACCCAAAGAAGGACGTGGATGGCTTCCATCCGTACAACGTCGGCCGTCTGGCGATCAAACAGCCGCTGCTGCGCCCGTGCACCCCGCGCGGCGTGATGACGCTGCTGGAGGCCTATGGCATCGATCCTAAGGGCAAGAAGGCGGTGGTGGTCGGCGCGTCGAACATCGTGGGTCGTCCACAGGCGCTGGAGCTCCTGATGGCACGCGCCACGGTGACCATCTGCCACAGTGCTACCCAGAACCTGCAGGAAGAGGTTGGCTCGGCCGACATCCTGGTGGTAGGCGTGGGCAAGCCGAACTTCATCCCGGGCGCCTGGGTGAAGCCGGGTGCGGTAGTGATCGACGTGGGCATCAACCGCCTCGATGACGGCTCGCTGTGCGGCGACGTGGAGTTCTCGGCGGCGGCCGAGCGTGCCGGCTATATCACGCCGGTGCCGGGCGGGGTAGGCCCGATGACGGTAGCTACGCTGCTGGAAAACACGCTGGATTCGGCCAACCTGCGCGATTGAGCGCGGGGCTGCCGTGCTGACCGAGAAATCGGTACGGCAGCGGATCCTATACGGGTGCGCCATTGCTACCCCCGGTAGCGGTGGCGTTTTGCTATTCTAGGCCGGTGTGCCGAACACCGGCCCCAACATCGACAAAGAGAACGACAGACAATGAGTAACGCCACGCATTCGGCGACGCTGCTGATCAGCGCCCCGGACAAGAAGGGGCTGGTCGCCGCGATCGCCAACTTCCTGATGACCTACAATGCCAATATCATGCATGCCGACCAGCACCAGGACAATGTCGAGGGGCTGTTCCTGATGCGGGTGCAGTGGGACTTGCGTGGCTTTACGCTGCCGATGGACGATTTTGCCGCCGCTTTCGAGCCGATCGCGCGTGAACACGACATGAGCTGGAAAGTGTCGCTGTCGAGCCGCAAGCCACGCATGGCGATCTTCGTGTCCAAGTACGAGCACTGTCTGGTCGACCTCTTGCACCGCTGGCGCATCGGCGAGCTGGACTGCGACATCCCGCTGGTGATCTCCAACCACGAAGACTGCCGCCGTCTGGTCGAATTCAACGACATTCCGTACCACGTGATTCCGGTCACCAAGGAAAACAAGGCCGAGGCCGAGGCCGAGCAGTTCCGCCTGCTGGAGGAGGCCGGTGTCGACCTGGTGGTGCTGGCGCGCTACATGCAGGTGCTGTCGCACGAGTTCGTCACCCGTTACCCGAACAAGGTGATCAACATCCACCATAGCTTCCTGCCGGCGTTTGATGGCGCCAAGCCCTATCACCGTGCATTTGCGCGCGGCGTGAAGCTGATCGGTGCGACCAGCCATTACGTGACTGAGGATCTCGACGAAGGTCCGATCATCGAGCAAGAAGTCACCCGCATTTCGCATCGCGATGAGGTCGACGACTTGGTGCAGAAGGGCCGTGATCTGGAAAAAGTAGTGCTGTCGCGCGCGGTGCGTTGGCACCTCGACCAGCGCATCCTGTCTTATAGTAACAAAACTGTTATCTTCGACTGATCCATGCGTGCCCTGATCGACGACGCCATCAATCTGGTCCGGCTTAAAGTCGCACCGCTCGAACACTATCAGTATCCGTTCTGGAAGTTGGCCATCGCGCTGACGCTGCTCGGCGTCATCGCCGGTGCCGGTGTGCCGGAACTCGGCAGCGGCGGCGGCCGGGTGCTGTTCTTCGTGCTGTTTACCTGGCTTGAGACAGTGCTGTTCGCCCGCTTCATCGGCTGGTGGTTGCGCCAGGCCGGCTGGCGCACTCCGCTGCCTCTGTTGGGGCTGGTCGTCGCGTGTAACGGCCTGCAGCTGCTGATGCCGCTGCTCAGCTGGCTGCCCGACGATGTCGCTCAGGCGATCTCGCTGGCGTTGTCGCTGGCCAGCCTGTATGTGCTGGTCAATGCGCTGTCACGGGTGACCAAGGTCGCGCGGGTGCGCGTGGCGCTGGGGGTGCTGGCGTTCGCGCCGGTGGCGCTGGGGCTGATGATGCTGACGCTGACGTTGTCGGCCAGCCTGGGCTGGGTCAATGTGCCATCCGACCTGCTTAGTGACACCACCAGCTCTCAGGGCGCTTCCTCGGGGGCGGACGACAGCGCGCTCTGAACGGCTTCGATCAGGCCTTGCTGTGAAAACGGCGCGTTCACCCAAGCGTGAAACGCGCCGTTTTTGTATAGGACAAACGCCGGCAGGTGGAACAGTTCGAACTCGTGGGCGAGCGCGCTGCTGACCGCCACGTCGACGTAGGCGAGCGCATTGAGCTGATCGGGCCGCCAGCGCGGCAGCATACGGTACCAGGTCCTGCAGGCGCCGCAATGCGGTTGGCCGAACATCACCAGTACCGCGCCCTGGCTAGCCGCCAGGTGCGGGTGGAAGTTGAACTCGTCGAGCGGCAGCCAGTCAGGCGAGGGCGTCGGCATCCTGTGTGTCTTCTGCCGGTACGTCGAGCTTGGCGATGTAGCGGGCGAGGCCCAGGAGTGCGCGCAGCGCTTCGCCCTTTGGCCCTTCTTCGCCGCGCAGGCGGGCGTAGCGGCGCAAGATGGCGCGGCTGTCGTTGAACAGGTCGAGCGGGCTGTCCGGTGAACCGACCACCGACATGCGAGACAGCTCGCCCTGCGGGCGCGGTGTGCCTTGTGCGAGCACCAGGTAGACCTTGTGCGCGGTGTGTGGGGTGATGTGGTCGAACAGGTAAAGAATGGAGTGGGCGCGCAGGCTGGTGCTGTCGCGCAGTTCGCGCAGCAACGCCTGCGGGCGCAGCTCACCGCGGCTGGCGTTGCCGCCGGGCAGGGCGAAACGGCTGCCGGCGCGGGCGGTGACCAGCACGCCGTCGGGCAGCTCGACGATCGCCGTGGCGCGACGGGGTAGCGACGCCGGCAATCTGGGTTCGGTACGTTGTTCCATCAGTGATTCGGGGCTGTTGCGGTCAGCCCGTCCAAAAAGAGGCCGCGATACCGGGCGGCATCCGGTAGATAATCGATAATTGGTAATGCTGTCGTGGCAGACGGGCGCCCGCCACGAAAAACGGGAGGGTGTCCCCTCCCGTTCTGTCGACGGTGTCCGTGATCAGGCGCGCTTCTTGAATTCGCCGGTACGGGTGTCGATTTCGATGCGGTCGCCGATTTCCACGAAGGCGGCCACAGAGATTTCCAGGCTGGCGCCCTTCAGGCGGGCCGGCTTCATTACCTTGCCCGAGGTGTCGCCCTTCACGGCCGGCTCGGTGTATTCCACTTCGCGCACCACGGTGGTCGGCAGTTCGACCGAGATGGCCTTGCCGTTGTAGAAGGTCACGTCGCAGACGTCTTCCATGCCGTCGATCAGGTATTCCAGTGCGTCGCCCATGTTTTCGGCTTCAACTTCGTACTGGTTGAATTCGGTGTCCATGAACACGTACATCGGATCAGCGAAGTAGCTGTAGGTGCACTCCTTGCGGTCGAGCACGACGACGTCGAATTTTTCGTCGGCCTTGTACACGGCCTCGGAAGCGCTGCCGGTCAGCAGGTTCTTCATCTTCATCTTCACGACGGAAGCGTTACGGCCGGATTTGCTGAATTCGGCCTTCTGCACGACCATCGGGTCGTTGCCCAGCATAAATACGTTGCCCGAGCGGAGTTCCTGTGCGGTTTTCATTTACGTCAAAGTCCTGTTTGGAAAACGATTTCCGAAAAAACTCGCTATTGTAGCCAATTTTCGGCGTTGTGTACCAGATGCCCGGCGAGGTCGCCGTGCGCTCGCTGCCGTTTTGCCCAATCGAGGGCATGCTGGGTCAGCGCCGGCAAGGCCGCGGCAAGGTCCGGCCAGAGGGCCGAGGCGTCCCCGCCAGTGTTGAACGCAAGGTTGAGATCGCGCACCGTCGCGGCCTGCGGAGCGGGCAGACCGGCGATGTAGCGCTCGAGGAAGGCGTCGAGTTTCACCAGGTGCGCGCCTTCGTCCTGCGGGTAGATGTGCCAGACGAACGGTCGTGCCGCCCACTGCGCGCGCACGAAACTATCCTCGCCGCGCACGATGTTGGCGTCGCAACTCCACAGCAGCCGGTCGTAGCCGGGCTGGTCGGTGAACGGCAGCACTTTCACGGTGAGGTTGCCGTGCTGCACCAGCGTACCAGCCTCCAGCGCCTGGTCGAACAGCGGGGCGATGCTCGTTAGCGCCCGGCCTGTCGGCACCAGGGCGGTTACCGGCGTGGCGCTCAGGCTCCAGGTGTCGACGAGGCCGGCCAGCGCGTCGGTCTCGTAGCTGAACACGCTGACGCGCAGCTCGCCTTCGCGGCGAGGCGGGAGCCCCAGCGCCTGCCAGTACGCTGCCTGTGCAGCCTGGTCGGCCTGCCAGGCGTCGCGCGCCTCGAAGAGGCCTGCCTCGCACAGCAGTCCCCCGGTTTGTGCGGTGAAACCGGGGAAGAAGAAGCGCTTCATCAGGCCGAACCGTGGCTGTGGTGACGCGAGGTTGTGGCAGCCGTCGATCCAGTCTTCGGCGGACAGGTATTCGAGGTTGTACCAGGCGGGCGTCGGGCGGCGGCGCTGCATGGCGGCCAGATACGCGTCGGGCAGGGTGCAGGCGAACGCCTCAATCACGACCTCGGCGGCATCGACGTCGTCGGGAAAGCCGTCGCGCGGCCACAGCCTGACGGTGATGCCTGCGACCTGCTGCTCGGCCAATGCGGTGTCGAGGCTGGGGCAGAGCCGGGCGAAGCTATCCAGATCGTCGATCCACAGCCGGACCACCTGGCCGTGTTCGTGCACAAGCTGACGCGCCAGCCGCCAGGTGACGCCGATGTCGCCGAAGTTGTCGACGACGGTGCAGAAGATGTCCCAGGTGCGGGCGGAGTGGTTCATGGCAGGATAGAGATTGGCCGAAAGCGCCATTATCCGCGCTTTGGCCGGCGGCGGAAAACGTCCGCCGCCCGGCGGGATGGAAGGCTGTCGGTCGGGTGGTGAACCTGTTCCATCGTCTTTTTGCGGCTGTGGCCGGCGTCTGCCGGATGTCGCGCGAGGAGAGGGGCCGCCGCAGTTTGGAGAACGCCGCGTAGCTCGGGTTGCTCAGGAACAGCGCCACGGCATTGGCCATCGAGGAGTCGATGGTGCGACTGCGGTGCCTGCGCCACCGCCGGGGCCTTGGTCGACGCTGAAGCCGCCGCGCGGTGGATAGCGAAATGGCAAGTATTGGCCAAGGACGGGGAGGTTCACTGGAGAAAAGACGCCGACGCTATGATCGTCGACTGCTTGGAGAGTCAGCTCGCCAAGCCTGGATGACGAACCGCCCTCGAAGCAGGAGGGCGGTTTTGTTGGCAGCACCGTGTTCGGCCAACCAAGGATGACCAAGGTTGGCCGCAAGCCTTAGAACGTGTTCATGATCTGCTGCACTCGGGTGATCCTGAGTTGAAATGCCGCTCAACATGCTCATGTACTCTATGTACATTCCGCTTTTTCGCGCCATTTCGCCTTGGCTGACTCTTCGTTCGCGAGATCGTGAATAGGTTCTTACACGTGCAACAGCAGGTAGCGCCGCTCCCATGGGCTGATCACGTCGAAGAACTCGCGGTACTCGGCGTCCTTGATCGCGGCATAGGCCTTGACGAAGTGCTCGCCGAACAACTCGGCCAGCGGCTCGCAGCGGCTGAGCATCTCGATCGCATCGTCGAGGTGGCGAGGCAGCTGGTGCGGCTGCTCGTAGGCGCTGCCGGACAGCGGCTCGCTTGGCTGCAGCCGCTCGCGCATCCCCAACAGCCCGCAGGCCAGGCTGGCGGCGATCGCCAGATACGGGTTGACGTCGACGCCTGGCAGGCGGTTTTCGACGCGGCGGGCCTCGGGGCCGGAGTGCGGCACGCGCAGCCCGCAGGTGCGGTTGTCGTAGCCCCAGGACAGGTTGATCGGCGCCGAGGTGTAGCGCGACAGGCGGCGGTAGGAGTTCACGTACGGCGCGAAGAACGGCATCGCCGGCGGCAGGTAGCGCTGCAGGCCGCCGATGTAGTGCAGGAACGCATCGGACGGGCTGCCGTCGGCGTTGGAGAAAATGTTGTGGCCGGTTTCCTTGTCGATCACGCTCTGGTGGATGTGCATCGCGCTGCCCGGCTGGCCCTGCATCGGCTTGGCCATGAACGTCGCGTACATCTTGTTGCGGATCGCCACCTCGCGCACGGTGCGCTTGAACAGGAACACCTGGTCGGCCAGCTCCAGCGGGTCGCCGTGGTCCAGGTTGATCTCCATCTGCGCGGTGCCCATCTCGTGGATCAGCGTGTCGAGCGCCAGGCCCTGCGCCTCGCACCAGTCGTAGATCACGTCGAAGATGTCGTCGTATTCGTTCACCGCGTCGATGCTGAAGCTCTGCCGGCCCGCCTCGGTGCGGCCGGTGCGGCCCACTGGTGGCGACAGCGGAATATCCTCGTCCGGTTGCACCTGAACCAGATAAAATTCCATTTCCGGTGCGACAACGGCTTTTAATCCCGCGACGTCATACAGTTTCAGAATGCGTTTCAAGACGTTGCGTGGCGACAGCTCGGCCGGCGTGCCGTCGAAGGCGACGCAGTCATGGATGATCTGCGCTGTTGGCTCGTTGGCCCAGGGAACCAGACGCACTGACTTGGGGTCTGGGATCAGCCGCATGTCGGGGTCGGCGGTGGAGGTGAAGTCTTCGTCGGGGTAGTCGCCGGTGACGGTCAGCGCCAGTACGGCTTCGGGCAGGCGCAGCCCTTCGGATGGGCGGTATTTGTTGCGCGGCACGATCTTGCCGCGGGCGAGGCCGGTCATGTCCGGGATCAGACACTCGACTTCGGTGATGTGGTGTTCGTCAAGCCATTGGTCTAGCGGGTGCGGGGTCGTCATAAGGCCTCTGTGATTACGGATGGGCGCCGGCGCTGGTGTCGCGGCGGGCGTGGTTGAGCAGGCCGTCGACGCGATTGGCCAGCGTCAGGAAGGCGCGGCGCTCGTCGAGTCGGTCGGCGGTGATGAAGCGGGGCAGGCGACGGGCGCCGAGCCATGGGATGTGCAACATGAGGGTGTCCTTGGTTTGAGTCGTGGTGCGTTGCCTGACGTAAAAATTTCAACAGGCATGTCGCTATCCTAGTCAGGTGCGGCGGGCTTGGGCAATGTTTTGTGGGCAGGGGGGCTCCATGGCTGTTTGCCGCGATGCCGATCGGACTGGAGCCCTGTGCCAGCTGGCTGGAAGTGCTCGCAGCCGCCCCTTGGGCAATCTAGGCTTTGTAGAGGGAAACGGTACTTTTCGACGCTTTTCTCGGCGTGTGAAGTCGCCGTTGTATCAACGAGACACGTTTATTATTTTTTACGGTTGCCAAGGAAACGGTGCGGTGAATCGGCCCCGTTTCCTTGGCGGCCTCCTTATCAAATCGATTGCAGGCTAATTGATGAATTCAAACGAAACTCCCGCCTCCGGGCCGGCCGCCGCGCCGGTCAAACCCCATCGCTGGCGCTGGCTGCGCCGCATCTTGCTGTCCATCGTGCTGCTGGTTGCCGTGGTTGCCGGCGTGCTCGCCTGGGTCGTGCCGGACAGAGCGCGCGAGGCGGCGCACGACTGGGCGCACGGCATAGGGCGCGAGCTGACCATCGGCAAACTCGACATCAATCCGTTTACGATGACCGCGACGCTGTCCAACGTGAAGCTGGCCGAAGGCAACGGCCAGCCGCTGTTCGCCGCAAAAGAGGTGCTGCTTGAGGCGACGCCGCGCTCGCTGTTGTTGGGGCGCTGGCACGCTGCCGAGTTCCGCTTGGTCGAGCCGAAGGTCGCGGTGATGCGCGACAAGGCCGGGGTGTGGAACTGGGCGCGCTTCATCCATGACGCGAGCGGTCCGGAAAAGCCTAAGCCCAAGGAGAACAAGGAACTGCCGAAGGTCATCGTCGACCTGATCGACATCCAGAAGGGCGAGGTCAGCTACCGCGATGAACTGGCCGCGCCGGGCGTGGTGAACACGCTGAGCCCGATCCAGTTCAAGCTGACCAATCTGACGACGCTGCCGGCCAACGGCGCATACCAGCTCGCCGCCGAGCTGATGGACGGCGCCAAGCTCAACTGGCGGGGCGACCTGCGCCTGCAGCCGTTGATGTCGAAGGGCAAGCTTACGCTCGACGGCCTGCAGATGGGCACCGTGTGGCCGTTCGCCAAGCCGTTCCTCACCCTGTCGGTGCCGCCTAAGGGGCGGGCGTCGGCATCCGCCAGCTATGCTTTCTCGCTCGCCGGCGCCAAGCCCGAGTTCAAGATTGCGCCGTTCGCCGCGCAGCTCAAGCAGCTGGAGCTGTCCGCCCCGCAGACCCGCGAACCGTTGACGCTGGCTGAGCTGGCGGTGAGCGGCGGGCGCTTTGATCTGGACAAGCAGACCGTCGACATCGACCAGGTGCGGCTTGCCAACGCGCGGCTGAATGCGCGTCGCACCCCCGGCGGGCTGATCGACTGGCTGTCGGCGCTGCCGAAGCAGAAGAACACCAAGCCGACGCCACCGTCGCCGTGGCGGGTGAAGGTGAAGTCGCTGCAACTGACCGGGCTTAACGGAGAGGTGGTCGACGAGGGCTTTGCCACCCCGCTGTCTGCCAAATACACCGTCGACAAGGTCGAGGCCGGTTTCGCGATGGCGCCGGATAGTGGCTGGCAGATCGATGGGCTGACCGTGGTCGTCTCGAACGTGGCGGTCGCATCCGGCAACGGGGCGCCGCTCGCCACTGTGCGCCGCGTCGAGCTGGCGCCGAGCGTGGTGAGTTCGGCCAAGCTCGCGGTGAAGCTCGGCAAGGTGTCGGTAGACGGTGTCGAGGCGTCGGCCGAACGCGACCGTGCCGGCAAGATCAACTGGCTGCAGGCCATGAGCCCGGCAGGCGGCGCGGCTAAGCCGGCGCCGGCCAAGTCGGGCGAGCCGGGCTGGAAGGTGAGTCCGCCGCCGCTGACGCTCAGCGGCAGCCGACTCTCCTGGCGTGATGCCAGCCTGCCGCGACCGGTGACGCTGACGCTGCAGGACCTCGGTGGCGAACTGGCCGCGCAGGACAACGGCGGGGTGGCCGGCCGGCTCGCCGGCAGGCTGGGCGGTGGTCAGCTCGGCGTCGACGTGACCTTGCCGGAGAGCGGCGATGGCCGCTACGTGATCCGCGCCAACGCCGTGCCGCTGGTGCCGGTGGCGCCGTACCTCGTCAGCGGCACGCCGCTCAGGCTGACGAGCGGCACCGCATCGGCCAACCTAGACGTGCGCCAGGCCAAGGACGGCATCGGCGTCACCGGCGACGCGCGCATCAACAAGCTCGTGGTGTACGAGCCGGGCCGCAGCGATCCGCTGATCGCCTGGCGCGAGCTGGCCGCGCTAGGGCTGACCGTCAACGCTGGCAAGACGCTTAGCGCGAACATCCGCGAGTTGCGCCTGACCGACCCGCGTGCGCGGCTGATCCTCAACGAGCAGCGCCAACTCAACATAGTGACGCTGTTTAGCAAGCCGGGGCCGCCAGTGACCAAGTCGGCGCCGAGCGGCCCGACGCCGGTGGTCGACGTGCGCTCGGTGACAGTGAAGAACGGCGAGCTGGACTTCGCCGACCTGTCGATGCAGCCGCAGTTCGGCACCCGCGTGCACAATCTGAAGGGTACGGTGCAGGGCCTGTCGACCCGGCCGGGGCGGCGCGGCACCATCACGCTCGACGGTGACGTCGACCAGTACGGCGACCTGCGCGTGCGCGGCGTGCTGGCGCCGCTGGCGGTCACCAGCGACACCGACATCAGCATGCGCTTCCGCAACATTCAGATGGGCGGCCTTAACCCGTACACCACCACCTTCGCCGGCTGGCAGGTGAAGGACGGCCGGCTGTCGGCCGACCTGCGCTACAAGATCGACAAGCGCCAGCTGGACTCGCAGAACCAAGTAGTGATCAATTCCATCGTGCTCGGCGACGAAGTGCCCAACTACAAGGGCACCCACGTGCCGCTGAAACTGGCGGTCGCGCTGCTTGAGGACAGTGACGGGCGCATCGACCTGGACCTGCCGGTGAAGGGCAGTCTCGACGACCCGCAGTTCAGCTATGGCCACCTGGTATGGCAGGCGATCACCAATGTGATCACCAAGGTCGTCACCGCGCCGTTCCGTGCGCTCGGTGCGCTGTTCGGCAGCGAGGGCTTCGACGCGGTGTACTTCGTGCCGGGCGAAGCGACGGTGCAGCCGCCCGAACGCGAGAAGCTCGACAAGATCGCCCAGGTGCTCGCCAAGCGGCCGAAGGCCGCGATCGAGATCTCCGGCACTTATGATTCGGACACCGAGCACAAGGCGCTGGCGCGCGCGCGCATCGACAAGGCGATCTTCGCCAAGGCCGGCCGCAAGCTGGCCACCGACGATCCACTGCCGATCCCGGACATGGAAGACCCGGACATCCAGTCGGCGGTGCGCAGCGTGTTTGGCCAACGTATCGGTTACGCCAAGCTTGCGGCCAGGATGGTCGGCGGCGAGAGCGGCGCGGCGCGCTACCGAGCGATGCACAAGGAGATGATCGAAGCCGAGAAGATCGACGACGCGTCGCTGAAGGCGCTGGCCGACGCGCGTGCCAAGGCGACCCGCGCTGCGCTGGTGTCGGCCGATGCGAGTCTTGCACCGAGGCTCACGATTGGGGCGCCGCATGCCGATAAAGCCGGCAAGGAAGGCGTGCCGATCGGCCTGAAGATGAGCGTGCAGGCGGCGGCCGCCCCGGCTGCCAATGTGCCGGCAGCGGCGGCGCAATGAGCGGCATCACGACGAGGAAAAAACCAGATATAGTGTAATGACCGGCTTTTGATGCGGACATATTGTTGGGAGCCGGCGGCCCTCGCGATGCGAGCCTGCCGGCTTCTTCAGTGTTTGGAGCAGACAAGGAGGCGTGCGTGAAGCAGGAGAATGTGGCGGCAATGGCCGAGCAGGACATCTCGCGCGAGGTGCTGCTGGAGAAATACGCCAAGAACGGTGAACAGACCGTGTCGGAAGTCCGTCGGCGCGTCGCCCGTGCGCTTGCGGCGCTGGAGGCCGACCCGGCCCGCTTTGAGCCGCTGTTTTACGAGGCACTGGAAAACGGCTTCATCCCTGGTGGTCGCATCAATTCGGCGGCGGGCACCGACCTGCGCGCCACGCTGATCAACTGCTTCGTGCAGCCGGTCGGCGACTCGGTCAGCGAGCCCGAAGGCGGCAAGGTCGGCATCTACGAGGCGTTGTTGCAGGCGGCCGAGACGATGCGCCGCGGCGGCGGCGTCGGCTACAACTTCAGTCGCATCCGTCCGAAGGGTGCCAAGGTCCGCGGCACCGACAGCCGCGCATCCGGCCCAGTGTCGTACATGCGCGTGTTCGACCGCAGCTGCGAGACGGTCGAATCGGCCGGTGCGCGTCGCGGCGCGCAAATGGGCGTGCTCAACGTCAGCCACCCGGATGTCGAGGACTTTATCCACGCCAAGGACCAGGGCGACCTGAAGAACTTCAATATCTCGGTCGGCGTGTCGGACGAATTCATGCAGGCAGTGGTCGACGATGCCGATTGGCAGCTGACCCACCATGTCGAACCGGCCTCCGAGGCGTTCGCCGGCAGCTTCCAGCGCGAGGACGGCCTGTGGGTGTACCGCACCATCAAGGCGCGCTCGCTGTGGCAGCAGATCATGGCGTCGACCTACGACCACGCCGAGCCGGGCGTGCTGTTCGTCTCCAAGATCAACCGCGACAACAACCTGTCGTACTGCGAAAGCATCGAGTCGACCAACCCCTGCGGCGAGCAGCCGTTGCCCGACTACGGTTGCTGCGATCTTGGCTCGATCAACTTGGCCCGCTTCATCCGCCTGCCTTTCTCCGTCAAGGCGAGCTTCGACTTCAAGGCCTTCGACAAGGTGGTGCGCGCGTCGATCCGCATGCTCGACAACGTGCTTGACCTGACCGTGTGGCCGCTGAAGGAGCAGGAACGCGAGGCGATGAACAAGCGTCGCGTCGGTCTGGGCTTCACCGGTCTCGGCGACGCGCTGATCATGCTGAAGACCCGCTACGACAGCGAGGCTGGCCGCCGCTTCGCCGCCAAGGTATCCGAGGCGATGCGCGACTCGGCGTACGACGCGTCGGTGGACCTAGCGATCGAGAAGGGCTGCTTCCCGCTGTTCGATGCTGACGCCTACTTGGCCGAACCGCACTGCGCCAGCCGGCTGCCGGCGGCGATCAAGGCGCGCATCAAGCAGCATGGCATCCGCAACTCGCACCTGTTGTCGATCGCGCCGACCGGCACGATCTCGCTCGCGTTCGCCGACAACGCGTCCAACGGCATCGAGCCGCCGTTCTCGTGGTTCTACACCCGCAAGAAACGCATGGCCGACGGCTCGCAGCAGGAATACCGCGTCGAGGACCACGCCTACCGCCTGTACCGCCTTCAGGGCGGCGACGTCGACAACCTGCCGGACTACTTCGTGTCGGCGCTGGAGATGAGTGCGCTCGACCATATGCAGATGGTCGCCGCGGTCGCGCCGTACATCGACACCGCGATTTCCAAGACCGTCAACGTGCCGGCCGACTACCCCTTCGAGGATTTCGAGAGCCTGTACCTCGAGGCGTGGAAGGCCGGCCTGAAGGGCATCACCACCTACCGGCCGAACAATGTTCTGGGCTCGGTGCTGTCGGTCGAGCCGGCCGCCGCCGCGCCGCAGGATCTGTCGGCGAGCCAGGCCGACCCGGACCGCCGCATCACGTTGATCACCGCGCCGAGCCCGGCACTGGCCAGCCTGAAGTGGCCGAACCGGCCGAAGCTGAAGGACGGCAATCCGTCGTGGACCTATATGGTCGAGCACGAGAGCGGCGACTTCGCCGTGGTGGTCGGCCACATCGAGAATGGCCGCACCCATCCGTTCGAGTGCTGGGTGAACGGCAGCGAGGCCACCCGCGGCCTCGGCGCCATCGCCAAGACCTTGTCGATGGACATGCGCTGCCGCGACCGCGCCTGGCTCGGCGCCAAGCTCGACGTGCTATCGCGCACCGTCGGCGACAAACAGTACCGGATGGAGGTCGGCACGACCACGCTGTACGCCAGTAGTGCTGCCGCGGTACTTGGCCAAGTGGTGCGCTACCGCGTCGAGCAGCTTGGCGCCCTGCCGGCCAAGGCCGACGACCCGAGCCCTGTGATGGACGCGTTGTTCGCCCGCAAGGAGCCCAAGTCGGGCACCGACGGCACGATGAGCTGGTCGGTGGACGTGTCCAACCCACAGACCGACGATGACTTTGTGCTGTTCGTGAAGGAGCTGGTGCTGCCGAACGGCCAGCACCGCCCGTACTCGATCTGGATGGCCGGCAGCTACCCCCGTGAGCTGGATGGCCTGTGCAAGATGCTTAGCCTCGACATGCGCGTGATCGACCCGGCGTGGATCGGCATGAAGCTGAGGAAGCTGTTGAGCTACGCCGAGCCGCAAGGCGACTTCTTCGCCCGCGTGCCGGGCAGCGACAAGTCGGTCAGCTGGCCGTCCACCGTCGCCTACATGGCGCGGCTGGTGATTCACCGCTATGCGATGCTCGGCATCCTCACCGAGGAAGGCTTCCCGGTCGAGGAAATGGGCGTGATGGTGCCGGAACAGGGCGACCTGTTCGAGAGCGCCAGCGTCAGCGCGGTCAAGCCGGTGGCCGGCAAGCCCTGCCCGGAATGCGGCCATCACGCGCTGATCAAGAAGGACGGCTGCGAGTTCTGCACCGCCTGCGGCCATGTGGGGGCGTGCGGCTAAGGTTGGTCGGACGGTTCCCAATGAAAAGCCCTTGGATTTCACGATCCAAGGGCTTTCTAGTGTCAGATGTTAGTTACTAACTTTTCAGCTTGTAGTGTCAATTTGGCATGCTTTGCAATATTAACCAAATCAATATGTTACTCAGAGTTTAAAGTGACATTAATAGTGAAAATCTTAGTATAAAGGGAGCGAATTTAAATTAGGTGAAGGCTGGATGCAAAATATTAACAGATTTTTCATTTCAACAGAGCTCCTAAGTTATACTAAAAGACATTTTTTTGCATCCAGGCTGCAAGATCTGCGAGGGCAACTATTGCTCCATCCTTCGTATGCTCTTTGGGGTAAGCTCCAAACCCGACCCAGGATTTGCCTTCAGTCCAGCAGTGATCCTTGCTTGGGGCGTCTATCCAAGAATTAAGGCCATCATTGGTCTCTTTAGTGAATTTTACCATTGCTTCATCTAGGTTTTGTTTTTCAGAGCCTCGGCGAACATAAGCTCTGATGAAAAAGCCAACTGAGCCTTCTTCGGAGAATGTTGCATCTTGATAATAGGCAAGTACGACATTTGATTCATTTCCCCAGTTGGCAGGGAAAAAACGTAATGCCTGTATATTGTCAGTTATATTATCACCTTTCCAGGTATCAGAGCGCATTCTTATTGAAGTGTCAACTCCGATACTGGTTAGCGTTTTAGCTACAGTGGCCTGTCCTTCAATTTTTAACTCATCCTCGAATTGTGCTAACAGCTCTTCTGCACGCTTCAAGTGATGGAAGTTCTCCATGATGAATGATATGGATTCGTTTTTCATTGATGGTTGACCTGATGGATCAGAGAGGGATCGGAGGTGGAAAAGAAATTCTTGGTAAAAGAATTGCCATTTGCTCATTGGCGATGAAGCCACATCCTGACCATAGAGAGATAGAGCTTTTTTAACTAATTCACCATAGGATACTACTGGCCAAGTATTGGGGGTATCACCATCAAAGCAATTTGGGCGGAGAACACATTTAATAACTGGGCCGCCAGAAGAATACTCCTCAAGTAATTTGTCGTAGACATGGAAGGGATTGTTTCCGGCGCTGGCATAAACCTGTTCTCTATTCCCAGGACAAAATGGCCATCAGAGATAACAAGATCAAGGCGCTTTGAGGACTCTGACTCTCTGTCCCAAGCGCTTACCTCTCTTTCCGCATGAACTGAACTCCATTCAATCGAATCGAGCTGTTGGGGGTCTGCCAGTCCACGATCAACCAAACAGGAAAAAAGTGCTTTTGCAAGCCAGCGCGGCACTCCTGGTTCACTGCCCATGAACAGGGCCATGAGGTCAGAGGTGGGATTTTCTAGGTATCCAAGTCCGCCAACGTCAAAAAATTTTTTTCTGGCATTGGTGGCGTTGGCAACCCCTCTAGTTTTATTAAAAATATTTCGAATGGGCTCATGAAGTACCTCGTTTGTCGCTTTGAATTAGATCATGGAACGTAGTTAATTAAACTAAGGTTTTCACTAGTAGTTTCACTTTCAATTTTTGTAAAATGCTGATTTTGCTCAATTTACAAAACTGGTAAAAATAACGCTACAAGCTGAAAGGTTAGTGCCTGCTTGCAGATATACGGTGACCATCGCTAATTTTCCGCTACGCTCCTCCATGTGCAGTGACGCTTTGTGGATCGCGATCGTTTGGTACGGTGTGTCACCTTAAATACCTTCGCATGATGGGCGGAGCCTGATCAAAGGACTAGGCCTTGAGCCGGTAGCCGGTTTTGAAAATCCACGCGACGATCGCCATGAACAGCGCGAGAAACACGACTGTCATGCCGAGGCTGACGCCGACGTGGACATCCGCGAGGCCGTAAAAGCTCCAGCGGAAGCCGCTGATCAGATAGACCACCGGGTTGAACAGCGCAACGGTTCGCCAGAATGGCGGCAGGATATCGATTGAGTAGAAGCTGCCGCCGAGGAAGGTCAGCGGTGTGATGATCAAAAGCGGGATGACCTGCAGCTTTTCGAAATTGTCCGCCCAGATGCCGATGATGAAACCGAACAGGCTGAAAGTCACCGCTGTCAGCACGAGAAACAGCATCATCCAGAGGGGATGGACGACCTGGAGCGGCACGAACAGCCCCGCCGTCGCGAGAATGATCAGGCCGAGGATGATCGACTTGGTCGCTGCCGCCCCGACATAGCTGATCACGATCTCGAGATACGAAACCGGCGCCGACAGAAGCTCGTAGATCGTCCCGGTGAACCGGGGGAAGTAGATGCCGAAAGAGGCGTTGGCGATGCTTTGTGTCAGCAGCGACAGCATGATGAGCCCCGGCACGATGAAAGCGCCGTAGCTGATGCCATGGCTTTGGGGGATGCGCGAGCCGATGGCCGCGCCGAAGACGATGAAATAGAGCGATGTCGAGATGACCGGCGAGACGATGCTCTGCATCAGCGTGCGGCCGGTACGCGCCATCTCGAACCGGTAGATGGCGTTGATCGCGTGGATGTTCATTTTTTCTCCCTCACCAGGCTGACGAAGATGTCTTCGAGCGAGCTTTGCGTGGTCTGGAGATCCTTGAAGCGGATGCCGGACCTGTTCAGGTCTTGCAGCAGCGCGATGATGCCGGCTCGCTCGCCCTGCGTGTCGTAGGTGTAGGTCAGTTCAGTGCCGTCGCCCGACAGGTCCAGTTGGTAGCCGGCGAGTTCGGTGGGAAGGCGCTCGAGCGGTGCGTCCAGCTGCAGCGTCAGCTGTTTCTTGCCGAGCTTGCGCACCAGCTCGGCCTTGTCTTCCACCAGGATGATCTCCCCCCTGCGGATCACCCCGATGCGGTCGGCCATCTCTTCGGCTTCCTCGATGTAATGCGTGGTCAGGATGATGGTGACGCCACTGTCCTGAAGCGAACGCACCAGCTGCCACATGTCCCGTCGCAGTTCGACGTCGACACCCGCGGTCGGCTCGTCGAGAAACAGCACCGTGGGCTCGTGCGACAGCGCTTTAGCAATCAGCACGCGACGCTTCATGCCACCTGACAGCGTGATGAGCTTGTTGTCCTTTTTGTCCCACAGCGACAGCGCCCGGAGCACTTTTTCGATGTGGGCCGGGTTTTTGCGCTTGCCAAACAGGCCGCGGCTGAACGACACGGTCGCCCACACGGTTTCGAACGCGTCGGTGGTGAGCTCTTGCGGCACGAGGCCGATCATGGCGCGGGCCGCGCGGTAGTCGGTTGCGATGTCGTGGCCGTCGACGAGCACGCGGCCTTCGCTGGGGTTGATGATGCCGCAGATCGTGCTGATCAACGTCGTCTTGCCCGCCCCATTGGGGCCCAACAAGGCGAAGATCTCCCCGCGGCGGATCTCCAGGTTGACATGCTTCAGGGCCTGGAAGCCGGACGCGTAGGTCTTGGAGAGATTCGTTATGGTGATGATGGGCTGCATAGGTATGACGATAGCAGACGGCAGGCCGCGTTGGCGGCCTGGAATGGCCACCTTCTGCTTACGCGCAGCCTAAGCTCAGGCAGAACGCTGCAGCGGTGCCCATTGCTGCAGTGCACGGGTCACGTCGGCGACGACCTCGGCCCAATCGCCGCCCGGCGGCTGGCGGAACAAGCGCATCTGTTCCGGATACCACGGCGTATCGCTGCGGCCGGTCAGCCAGCGCCAGTCGGTCCGGTAGTCCGGCAGCAATACCCAGCAGGGCTTGCCCAGCGCGCCGGCGAGGTGGGCGACGGCGGTGTCGACGCTGATCACCAGGTCGAGGTTGGTCACGAGTGCGGCGGTGTCGGCGAAGTCCTGCAAGGCGGCGCCCAGCGGCAACAGCGGCAGGCCCGTGGGCGGTTGCTCGGCCTCTTGCTCGCCGGGGCCTTTCTGCAGGCTGACATACTGCACGCCGGTCACCGTCGCCAGGGGGGCCAGCGCGTCGAGGCAGGGTAGTGAGCGCTCGGCGTCGTTCTCGAAGTGCGCGTTGCCCTTCCACACCAGGCCGACGCGGGGCTGGCCCTCGGGCAGCAGGTGGGACCAGTGCGCGACCCTCTCCGGCTCGGCCGCGAGGTACGGGATGGCGGCGGGGATGTCGTCGAGGAGGTGCGTGCGGCAGTGATGGGGCAGGCTCATCGGCAGCGTCCAGAAATCCCAGCCGGAGGAGGGCACGGCGTCCTGGAACGACAGCACCTCGTCCGCGCCGGGCAGGCTGGCGAACAGGGTCTTCAGGCCGGGGTGACAGACGACGGTGACTCGCGTCGCACCCATCCGCTTGAGCACGGCGGTGTAGCGGCAGAACTGGATCATGTCGCCGTGGCCGGCCTCGAAGCCGACGACGATGGACTTGCCGGCCAGAGGCTCGCCCTGCCAGCGCGGGCAGGCGAAGAATGCTTGCTGCCGGAGCAGCGCGTGGTTGGTGCGCGCTTCGAGGCAGTGCCAGCCTTCCTCGAAGCGGCCCTGGCGCAGCAGCACATAGCCCAGGTTGAAGCGGGCCTTCTCATCGGTGCTATCGAGTGCCAGTGCGGTGCGGTAGCAGCGCTCCGCCTCGTCTTCCCGCTTGGCGCAGGCCAGCAGCACGCCCAGGCTGGACCAGACGGCAGACGAGTCCGGCGCCACCGCCAGCGCCTGCCGGTAGATTGTCTCGGCGTCGGCAAAGCGCTTGCGGTTCATCAGCAGCACGCCAAGGTTCAGGTAGACCTGGATGCAATCGGGGCTGCTCGCGATCGCCTGCCGGTAGCAGACCTCCGCGTCTGCCACGGCGCCGGAAAGCTCGTACAGGTAGCCCAGATTGGCGAGCGCCTCGGCGAAGCCAGGCGCGAATCCCAGCGCCCGGCGGAAACTGGCCGCGGCTCCCTCGGCGTCCCCGGCCTCCATGCATTGATTGCCTTCGTGGAACGCGGCTTCGGCCTGGGCGAAATGAGCTGACATTGGGTTGTGATCCGGGTGAGGTGGCGGTACGCACGAGAGCCTGCCAGTGTATCAGCGCCAGTAGTGCGTCGCCGCTCTCGGCGGCAAGCGGGAAGGAAAGGCTATCCGGCCGTCAGGAGAAGTCGACCAGCATCGGCGGCACGTGGCGGCGCAACAGCGCGTTGCGCGCGCTCCATTGTTCCTGCGCTTCCAGGACTTCGATGAAGCGCACTTCGCCGGCGGCGAACACGGCGATCGGCACGCCGTCGCGGTACAGCACGCGGTTGCCGGTCAAGGCCGGGAGCTTGGGGCCCGGCGTGAGGATGCCGACCAGGTTCAGCGGGTCGGCGCCCGACAGCGATAGCCACTCACCTTTGTGCGGCGTGCGGCGCACTTCGCGCAGCAGCCCCACCGCCTCGGGCAGCGCGTACTGCTCGCCGGAGAAGCCGGCGACGAAGCGGCCGCCGCGCAGTTCGCCGCGCGCCTCGAGCCGGCGGTAGACGCGCAAGAGGTCGCGCCATGGCGGCAGCCAGTCGGCCTCGCGCTCCAATAGCCGCCAGAACACCACGCCGTAGCGGCGCAACAGGGTGCGCGCGACATGTTCGGTCGCCTCCGCATCGTTGGCCGAAGCAGAGCTGCGCCGCGCCAGCGCCCAGCGGCCGGCGTCCGCCATGCCGAACTGCACGGTGCGGTGGTGGCGCCGGCGCGTGCTGCCGCCGCTCGGCCGTCGCCGCTCGGACGGCACGAGCAGGGCGCGTAGTCCGCCGAAGCTGTCGGCGTTCACCAGGCCCACCGCGACCAGCTCGGCCAACGCTTCCTCGACCTGCACGCCGAGCAGGTGGGTGGCGTCGACCAGTTCGTCGAAGAACGACGCGCCGTGTTCCCGGATGGCATCGGCCACGGCCTGCGCGCGCACGCTCAAGGCCGGCGGCTCGGGGGGAGCCGAGAGCTGTGTCCACAGCTGACCGTTGCGCCGCGCGAACAGGGTAATCGGGGTGGTGCGGATCGGCCCGGCGCCCTTGGTCTTACCTGGCCTGTCCGGACTCACCGAGCGCGGGGTCAGCCGCGCCCACGACAGGCGCCCGGCCAGGCACAGGTCGTCGAGCCAGGAGGGCTCGTAGGCGGGGATGCGCGAGGGCAGCAGCTCGGTCTCCCAGGCGCCGGCCGGCGCCTCGTAGCCTTCGAGCTGTGCGGCCATCGCCGCGACCGCGTCCGGCCCCTCCATGCGGGTGTCCGGCGTGACGTGCTGCCAGTCGAACAGAAAGCGCAGGAAGTCGCGCGCGGCGACCGGCTCGATCTGCTCGCGCAGCTGCTTGACGGTGTAGCGGTGGATGCGTGCCAGCAGCCGCCGTTCGCACCATTCGTCGTCGACGGCATCGTCGCTGAAACGGCCGCGCAGCGCGAAGCCTTCACCTTCGAGCGCGGCGAGCGCGATCTCGATGTCGCTCGACGCCATGCCGAGCGAGGCGGCGCAGGCGGCAAGCCGGACCGGGCCGAGGCCCTCGAGCCGGCCACGGACGATCTCGACCAGCGCGGTGTCGGGCGACAGGTCCTGCGCCACCTCGCTGGCCGGCGGGGTAATCGCCGGCTGCGGGGCGAGGTCGGGCCACTGCGCCCGGAACTGGCTCAGCCGCTCGGCAGTGATCCACAGCGTTGCGCCGCCGTGCTGCACTCGTGCTACCCGCCGCTGCTTGGCGAGCGCTGTGAGCCAGTCGTGCCAGTTCGGCTGCGCGGCGACCTCTGCCTCGGTGACGAAGCCGAGCCAGACTAGCGCGTCGTGCAGTTCGTCGGCATTGGCTGCATCCGGCCAGGCCTCCTCGCGCACCCGCGCGATGGCGGCCGGATCGAGGCGGCCGAGGTCGGCGGCGGTTTCCGGGTCAAGCCAGCGCCGGCTCATCACCGCCTGGGTGCGGCGCTCCTCCAGTGGTGCGTCGTCGAGGAAGGCGTAGGGCTTGGCGTTGAGCACCTCGAACGCGAGCGGCGACGGTTCGGTCAGCTCGCGCGCCACCACCCTGATCGCGCCGGACTCGATGCCGGCCAAGAGCCGCTCGAAGCCTTCCACGTCCATCGCGTCGTTCAGGCAGTCGGCGAGGGTCTGACGCACCAGCGGGTGGTCGGGAATCTCGCGTTCGCCAGCCAAGTTCTCGGCGCAGGCGAGCTGGTCGGGGAAGATCGCCGCGATCAGGTCTTCCGCATCCATGCGCATGAATTGTGGCGGCACCTTCTTGCCGCCGCGAAAACGCGGCAGCGCCAGCGCGATCGATGCCACCCAGCGCCAGCGCGTGATGAACATCGGTGCGTCGAGCAGTGCCTGGATCAGCACCAGCCGTGCAGTGGCCGAGTGCAGGTAGCGGGCCACCTCGGCAAGGTCGAAGCTGTGCGCGGTGGTGAGCGACAGCACGATGTTGTCCTCGGTGGCGGCCGCTTGCAGCTCGAAGTTGAACCTGCGGCAGAAGCGCTTGCGCAAGGCCAGCCCCCAGGCGCGGTTGACGCGGCTGCCGTATGGCGAGTGGATCACCAGCTGCATGCCGCCGACCGCATCGAAAAAGCGCTCGAAGATCAGGGTGTCCTGCGTCGGCAGCGCGCCGAGCGCGGCGTGCGCGGATGCCAGATAGTCGGCGAGCTGGCGTGCGGCCGGCTCGCTGATGTCCAACTCGTCGACGAGCCAGCGCAGCACGGACTCGCCTGACGCATCGTCCGCCAGCCGGGCGGCCGCGTCGGCGTGCAGCCGTGCAACCGACTGCGACAGCTCGTCGCTGCGGCCCGGCGCCTCGCCGAACCAGAACGGGATAGTCGGCGGCAGGCCGTGGGCGTCTTCGACCCGCACCGTGCCGCGCTCAATGCGCAGGATGCGGTAGGCGTTGTTGCCTAGCTGGAAGATGTCGCCGGCCGCGCTTTCGACTGCGAAGTCCTCGTTCACCGTGCCGATGAACTGGTTTTCCGGCTCCAAGATCACCTGATAGTCGGCGTTGTCCGGGATAGTGCCGCCGCTGGTCAGCGCGGTCAGCCGCGCGCCGCGTCGGCCGCGCAGCACCTTGTTGACCGCGTCGTGGTGGATCAGCGCACCGCGTCTGCCGCGCCGGGTGCTGTAGCCTTCGGCCAGCATCTTGAGCACCGCGGCGTAGTCGTCGCGCGCCAGCGCCCGGTACGGCCAGGCGCGGGTAAAGCGCGCGTATAGTTCGTCCTCGCCCCAGTCCAGCGCGGCGACCTCGGCGACGATCTGCTGCGCCAGCACGTCGAGAGGTTGCGGCGGGACGATCAGCCGGTCGAGCTCGCCGCGTTGCACGCAGGCGAGCAGCGCGGTGCATTCGGCCAGATCGTCGCGCGACAGAGGGAACAGTCGCCCCTTCGGCGTGCCGCTTACCGCGTGGCCGGAGCGGCCGACCCGCTGCAGGAACGCCGCGATCGAGCGCGGCGAGCCGAGCTGGCATACCAGGTCGACATCGCCGATGTCGATGCCGAGTTCCAGCGAGGCGGTGGCGACCAGCGCGCGCAATGCGCCGCCCTTGAGGCGCTGCTCGGCGTCGAGTCGCGCCTCCTTCGACAGGCTGCCGTGATGGGCGCTGACCTCGGTTTCGCCGAGACGCTCGGACAGGTGCCGCGTCACCCGTTCGGCCAGCCTTCGCGTGTTGACGAAGATCAGCGTGGTGCGGTGCATCAGAATCAACTCGGCAAGCCGGCCGTAGGTCTGCTGCCACACCTCGCCCGACATTACCGCCTCGAGCGGCGAGTCCGGCACCTCGAGCGCGAGGTCCCGCTCGCGCACGTGGCCGGTGTCGATGACGGTGCAGCCGGGTTCCGACCCCTCGTTCGCGGTGGCGCCGACCAGGAAGCTCGCGACCTCGGCGATAGGCTTTTGCGTTGCCGACAGGCCGACCCGCACCAGGCGGTCGCCGGCCAGCGCGGCGAGGCGTTCGAGCGACAGCGCCAGGTGCGAGCCGCGCTTGTTTGGCGCGAGCGCGTGGATCTCGTCGACGATCACCGTGCGCGTGGTCGACAGCATCTTGCGGCCGGACGCGGAGCCGAGCAGCACGTATAGCGACTCGGGCGTGGTGACGACGATGTGCGGGGGGCGACGGCGCATCTGCTCGCGCTCCGCCTGCGGGGTGTCGCCGGTGCGCACCAGCGTGCGGATCGCCACGTCGGGCAAGCCCTGCGCCTGCAAGGCGTCGCGGATGCCGGCGAGCGGGATGTCCAGGTTCTTCTGGATGTCGTTCGACAGCGCCTTGAGCGGGGAAACGTAGACCACCTGTGTTTCATCCGGCAGATCGCCGGCAAGCCCTTCGCGCACCAGCGCGTCGATCGCGGCGAGAAAGGCCGCCAGCGTCTTGCCCGAGCCGGTCGGCGCGGCGATCAGCACATGTCGGCCCGACTGGATCGCCGGCCAGGCCTGCGCCTGCGCGGGGGTGGGCGTGGCGAAGGTGTCGACGAACCATTGCGCCACCGCCGGATGGAAGTAGGGAACCGGATTCACGAGTCAGTCCGCTGCGCCAGAAGGTGACTTCATAGTAGTGCAGCGGGGAGGGCGGGGCTCTCGTGTCTCGGCGCCGGTGCCGGCCTAGGCGGCGATCGGCTGGCGCAAGGCGGGAGCGGCCAGACCCGAGAGCGCGTCGCCGACCAGGATGATCGCCGGGCTGCCGAGGCCGGCCGCGTGCGCGTCGGCGGCGAGGTGCTCCAGCGTCGTCACCAGCCGCTGTTCGCGCTCGGTGCTCGCCCACTGCACCACCGCTGCCGGCGTGGCCGGCGACAGCGTGCGGCCGAGTCCGGTAGCGACGCTGGCGATCCGGCTCATGCCCATATAGATCACCAGCGTGGTGCCGGTCGCGGCGAGCGCGTCCCAATCTGGCTCGGAATCGTCCTGCGCGTGCGCGGTGACGAAGGTGACGCCGCGGCAGTGGTCGCGGTGCGTCAGCGACACGCCAAGGCTCGCGGCCGCAGCGAGGCCGGAGCTGATGCCATTGACGACTTCGACCGCGACGCCGGCCGCCTCGAGGTAGGCGATCTCCTCGCCGGCGCGGCCGAACAGCAGCACCTCGCCACCCTTTACCCGCACCACCGTCTTGCCCTGCAGCGCGTAGCGGCGCATCAGCCGCTGGATGAAGTCCTGCGGCGTCGACTTGCAGCCGCCGCGCTTGCCGACGCGGACCACCCGCGCCTGGGGCGCGAGGGTGACGATCTCGGCGTTGGCGAGGTCGTCGAGCAGCAGCACGTCGGCCGACGCGAGCGCCTTTACCGCCTTCAGCGTCAACAGGTCCAGATCGCCCGGGCCGGCTCCGAGCAGAATCACTTTGCCTTGTTTCATCGTCTCATCTCCCATTACGCCGCCTGCGGCGCGGTTGTCGTGTACAGGCGTTTCAGCTCCGGTACGCACGATCCGCAGACGCTGCCGCAGCCGAGCGTGGTTTTCAGTTCGTTGACATCGGCGCCGCGCTCGATCGCGGTGCGGATCTGCGATTCGCCGACCTGTTTGCAGTTGCAGACGATGCGTTCACGCGGCGTAGTGGCGACACCCTTCGGCGTGAACACCGCGAGGCGCGGGCCCTGCCACGGCTCGCCGGCGAGCAGCGTGTCGAGCAGCGCGTCGCCGCCTGCCGCATCGCCGGCGAACACGAAGCCGGCGAGTCGCCCATCGAGCCAGCCGACCCGCTTCACGACGCCGCGGCGGGCGTCGCGGTATTCGAGCACGTCCGGCCCCGGCTGCAGGCCGAGCGCGGCGAACAGGCGTGCTAGCCAGCCGGTGGGGGCGTTCTCGCAGGCGACGCGCAGCACCAGCGTGTCGTCGCCCTGCAGGCTGATCGCAGCGTAGTCGCAGTCGGCGAGCAGCGGCTGTACCGCCGCTTGCAGCCCGAGCACGTCGGCCGAGCGGCAGGCGGCGAGCGCGCGCCACGACAAGAGCGCGCGTTCGACGCGCACCGCCGCGTGCTTCAGTTCCGGCTGAAATGACTTGCCGTCGACCTTGGGCAGGCTCGCCGTATTGATGCCGCCCGAGTTGAGGAACTGGCCGTTCCAGTGCATGGCGGCGAACACGCTGCCGCTTTGCACCTCGTCGGATACCGCGAGTGGCAGTACGAGGCCACCGCGCTTGCTCTCGACGCGTACCAGCTCGCCGGCCTTCAGGCCGCGCCGCTCGGCGTCGTTCGGGTGCATTGCAAGCGAAGGTTCCGGCGTGTGCGAGAACAGCTGGGGCACGCGGCCGGTGCGGCTCATGCCGTGCCACTGGTCGCGTAGCCGGCCGGTCAACAGATGGAACGGATAGCGTGCGCTGGTCGGCTCGGCGACTGGCTTGTACGGCGTCGCGTGAAAGTGCGCGCGCCCGTCCGCCGTCGCGAACACGCCGTCGGTATAGCGGCGCGCCAGACCCGTCGTCGCGCCGACCGGTAATGGCCATTGCTGCGGGCCGTCCGCTTCGAGCCGGGCGTAGCTTAGGCCGCCGATGTCGAGATCGCGGCCGGTGGTGAGGCCGGCGTGCTCGTCGAATATCTCGATCGGGTTCTGGTACGGGAACAGCGATGAGGACTCGGGGTAGAGCTCCGCCTCGATGCGGCGCGCCGCTTCGGCGGCGATCCACCAGTCCGGCTTCGCCTCTCCGGGCGCGGCGACAGCGGCTCGCACCCGCGAGATGCGCCGCTCGGAGTTGGTCACTGTGCCGCTCTTCTCGCCCCACGTCGTCGCCGGCAGCAGCAGGTCAGCGTAGGGCACGGTGTCGGTATTGGCGAACGCTTCCTGCACCACGACGAACTCGGCCGCCGCCAGCGCCTCTGCGACGTTGCCGAGGTCGGGCAGCGAGTGCGCCGGGTTGGTGCAGGCAATCCAGACCGCCTTGATCCGGCCGCCGCGGATCGCGTCGAACATCGCCACAGCAGGCAGGCCCGGTTCGGCCGACAGCCGCTCGACCGGCATGCCCCAGGCGTCGGCCACCTCGGCGCGGTGTTCGGCGTTGCCGATGTCGCGGTGCGCGGCGAGCATCGTCGCCATGCCGCCGACCTCGCGCCCGCCCATCGCGTTGGGCTGGCCGGTTAGCGAGAACGGCCCGGCACCGGGCTTGCCGATCTGGGCGGTGGCCAGGTGCAGGTTGATCAGCGCCAGGTTCTTGTCGGTGCCGTGGCTCGACTGGTTTAGGCCCATGCAGTACAGCGACAGGCTGGATGGGCTGCGGCCGAACCACTCGGCGGCGGTGATCAGGTCGGCCTCGAGAATGCCGCACAGCTCGGCGGCCATCTTCGGCGTGTAGTCGCGCACCAGCGTCTTCAGTTCGGTGAAGCCGTCGGTGTGCGCGCCGATGTAGTCGTCGTCGATGAGCCCCTCCCAGATCAGGTGGTGCAGCATGCCGTTGAACAGCGCGACGTCGGTGCCGGGCTGGATGGCGAGGTGCAGGTCGGCCATCGCCGCGGTGTCGGTGCGGCGTGGGTCGACGACGATCCATTTCATGTCGGGGCGTGCGGCCTTGGCGGCTTCGAGGCGACGGAACAGCACCGGGTGCGCGTACGCCATATTGCTGCCGGCGAACAGCACGCAGTCGGCCAGCTCCAGGTCCTCGTAGCAGGTCGGCGGGCCGTCGGCGCCGAGCGCCTGCTTGTACGCGGTCACCGCGCTCGACATGCACAGCCGCGAATTGGTGTCGATGTTGTTGGTGCCGATCAGCCCCTTCGCGAGCTTGTTGAAGACGTAGTAGTCCTCGGTCAGCAGCTGCCCCGACACGTAGAACGCCACCGCATCAGGGCCGTGGCGGCGGATGATGTCGGCGAAGCGTTCGGCCACCGTGTCGAGCGCGGCGTCCCAGTCGACCCGCTGGCGTTCGGCATCGCGGGTCAGCCGCAGCTCGGGGTAGAGCGCCCGGCCGGTGGTGCTGGCGGCGGTGGCCGGCAGGTTCATGCCCTTGGTGCACAGCCGGCCGAAGTTGGCCGGATGCGAAGGGTCGCCCTGGATGCCGGTGATGCGGTCGCCGTCCGACTCGATCAGTACGCCGCAGCCCACGCCGCAGTAACAACAGGTCGATTTGGTGACGGTTTTGCTCATGATCCGACCCTCAGCTCAAGGCGAGGTAAACGTCGCCGTTCTCGACTTTGACGGGAAAGCGCCGTGCGCAGCCGACGTCCGGTGCCTTCGCTTCGCCGCTTGCCAGATCGATGTTCCAGCTGTGCAGCGGACAGGTCACCGTCTCGCCGTGGACGATGCCCTGCGACAGCGGCCCCGCCTTGTGCGGGCAGCGGTCTAGCAGCGCGAACACAGTGTCGGCAGCGGTGCGGAACACCGCGACATTGCCGGCGTCGCGTTCGACCACGCGGCTGCCAAGCAGCGGGATGTCGTCGACGGCGCAGACGCGCAGCCAGGGTTTTTCAACGGGCATGTTCATAATGTCTCTCCTTCGAGCCGGCTCAGAGTCTGTCGCGAGCGGCCCTCAGCGGGGTGAAGAGCAGCGCAGAAACCGGAATGGACTTGATGTCCATGAGGATTTCGAGCAGCGCATGAGCCCCGATCAGGGCCGCGCAGTAAGGCTCTGGGTCGGCGCTCATGCGATGGCCTTGATCGGGATATATTCATTCTTCTGTGCACCGGCAATGCGCGCGGCCCACGGGTCGGGCAGGCCTTCGAGCGAGTACAGCAGCCGCTCGAAGAGGGCCTGGCGGTTGGCCGCATCGTCGACGACCTTTGCCTTGATGTAGTCGAGGCCGACACGGGCGATGTAGTGGACGGTGCGGTCGAGGTAGTACGCCTCCTCGCGATAGAGCTGCAGGAAGGCGCCGCTGTATTCCTTGACCTCGTCAGCGGTCTTCACCTTGCAGAGGAACTGCGCGACCTCGGTCTTGATGCCGCCGTTGCCGCCGACGTAGAGCTCCCAGCCCGAGTCGACCGCGATCACGCCCACGTCCTTGATGCCGGCCTCGGCGCAGTTGCGCGGGCAGCCGGACACGGCGAGCTTCACCTTGTGAGGGCTCCACATGTTCGCCAGCATCGTTTCGAGTTCGATGCCCATCTGCGTGCTGTTCTGCGTGCCGAAGCGGCAGAACTCGCTGCCGACGCAGGTCTTCACCGTGCGGATCGACTTGCCGTAGGCGTGGCCCGACTGCATGCCCAGATCCTTCCAGACGTTGACCAGGTCTTCCTTCTTCACGCCCAACAGGTCGATGCGCTGGCCACCGGTCACCTTGACCATCGGCACGTGGTACTTGTCGGCGACGTCGGCGATGCGGCGCAGCTCCTCCGAGTTGGTGACGCCGCCCTTCATCTGCGGGATCACCGAGAAGGTGCCGTCCTTCTGGATGTTGGCGTGCACGCGCTCGTTGACGAAGCGGCTTTGCGGGTCGTCGACCGCCTCGTGCGGCCAGGTCGACAAGAGGTAGTAGTTCACCGCCGGCCGACAGGTGGCGCAGCCGTTCGGCGTGCGCCATTCGAGGAAGTCGTACACCGCCTTGTGGTCGAGCAAGTGGTGTTCGCGGATTGCCTTGCGTACTTCGGCGTGGGTGCGGTCGGTACAGCCGCACACCGCCTTGGTCTTCGGGGTCTCCTGGAAGCTCGAGCCGACCGTGCTCATCAGGATCTGCTCGACCAGACCGGTGCACGAGCCGCAGGAGCTCGCCGCCTTGGTGTGCTTCTTCACGTCGTCGACGGTGAACAGGCCCTTGTCCTTGATCGCTTTGACGATTGTGCCTTTGCACACGCCGTTGCAGCCGCACACCTCGTCGCTGTCCTGCATCGCGGCGGCGCGGCTCTGGCCCTGCACGCCAGCGTCGCCGATCGCCGATTCGCCAAACATCAGCGTGTCGCGCAGGTCGTTGATGGTGCGGCCCTCGCGCAGCAGCTTGAAGTACCAGGCGCCGTCGGCGGTGTCGCCGTACAGGCACGCGCCGACCAGCTTGTCGTCCTTGATCACCAGTTTCTTGTAGACACCGCCGGCCGGGTCGGACAGCACGATGTCCTCGGTGCCGTCGCCGCCGATGAAATCGCCGGCGGAAAACAGGTCGATGCCGGTGACCTTGAGCTTGGTCGACAGCACCGAGCCCTTGTACTGGCCGATGCCCAGCTGCGCCAGGTGGTTGGCGCAGACCTTGGCCTGCTCGAACAGCGGGGCAACCAGGCCGTAGGCGACGCCGCGATGGCTGACGCATTCGCCGACCGCGTAGATGCGCGGGTCAAATGTCTGCAGCGCGTCGCTGACAACGATGCCGCGATTGCAGTGGAGGCCGGCCGATTCGGCCAATGTGGTGTTTGGGCGGATGCCGACCGCCATCACCACCAGGTCGGCTTTTTCCTCGCCACCGTCCTTGAAGCGCACTGCGGCGACATGGCCCGTGCCGTCGTCGACGAGCTCGGCCGTCTGCTTGCCGAGCAGGAAGGCAAGGCCGCGTTCTTCCAGCGACTTCTGCAGCAGCCGGCCGGCGGTCTCGTCGAGCTGGCGCTCGAGCAGCCAGTCGCCCAGGTGTACGACGCTCACGTCCATACCGCGCAGCTTCAGGCCGTTGGCCGCCTCCAGCCCCAAGAGGCCGCCGCCGATCACCACTGCGTGCTGCTTCGTCTTCGCCGCTTCGATCATCGCCTCGGTGTCGTAGATGTCGCGGTAGCTGATCACGCCTTCGAGGTCTTTGCCCGGTACCGGCAGGATGAACGGCGACGAGCCGGTGGCGAGCAGCAATCGGTCGTACGGTTCTTCTGTGCCGTCGTCGGCGACAACGACGCGGCGCACGCGGTCAATCTCGGTCACTGTCTTGCCCAGATGCAGGCGGATGCCGTTGTCGGCGTACCACGACAGCGGGTTGAGGATGATGTCGTCGAATGCTTGTTCGCCCGCCAGCACCGGCGAGAGCAGGATGCGGTTGTAGTTCGGGTGCGGCTCCGCGCCGAACACGGTGATTTCGTACAGCTCCGGCGCCAGCGCCAGCAGTTCTTCGACGGTGCGGATACCGGCCATGCCGTTGCCGACGACGACGAGTTTCAGTTTCTTCATGATGCTTTCCTTGACCTTGTTGGATCGCCTGCGCGGCAGATTCAGACCCGTGCCGCGGCGGCGGACCAGCTGCTGCGCCACCGCTGCTTTACTCCTGTCAGGCTCGCCCAGCCGAGCAGCGCCAGGCAGGCGAACAGCCACAGCCCGCCGGCATAGCCGCCGGTCGCCTGCTTGATCGCGCCCAAGCTCGCCGCCAGCGCGAAGCCGCCGACGCCGCCGGCCATGCCGATCAGCCCCGTCATCACGCCGATCTCCTGGCTGAAGCGCTGCGGCACCAGCTGGAACACCGCTCCGTTGCCGGCACCGAGGCAGAGCATCGCCAGGATGAACAGCGCTACCGCGCCGGTGGCGCCGCCGACGTTGAAGCCGGCCGCCGCGATCAGGCAGGCGGTGGCGGTGTAGACGACCAGCAGCGAGCGGGTGCCACCGATGCGGTCGGCAAGCACGCCGCCGAGCGGGCGCATCACCGAGCCGGCGAACACGCAGGCGGCGGTATAGAGGCCGGCGGTCTTGGCGTCGAAGCCGAACTGGTCGTGGAAGTAGCCGGGCAGGGCGCTGGCGAAGCCGGAGAAGCCGCCGAAGGTGATCGCGTAGAAGAACATGAAGAGCCACGCGTCCTTCGCACTGAGCACCGCGACATAGTCGGCGAGGCGTTTCTTCGGCGCAGCGCCCGGCGCGTCCTTGGCATTCAGGGCGTAGATGGCCAATGCGATGGCGAGCGGGATGCAGGCGAGGCCGAACACGTTCTGCCAACCGAACATCACAGCGAGCGTCGGCGCGAACAGCGCGGCGAGCACGGTGCCCGAGTTACCGGCGCCGGCGATGCCCATCGCGGTGCCCTGGTGCTGCGGCGGGTACCAGCGCGACGCCAAGGGCAGTGCGACCGCGAACGATGCACCGGCGACGCCGAGGAACACGCCGAGCGCCAGCGCGCCTTCGAGGCTGGTGAAACCGACGCGCCATGCGGTCAACAGCGCGGCGATCACGATCGCCTGGCCGATCAGGCCGGCACGCTTGGCGCCGATGCGGTCGACCAGCACGCCCATCGCGAGACGCAGCAGGGCGCCGGCGAGGATAGGCGTCGCGACCATCAGGCCCCGTTGTTGCGCGGTGAGGCCCAGGTCGCCGGCGATCTGCACCTGCAGCGGGCCAAGCAGGTACCACACCATGAAGCTGAGGTCGAAATAGAGAAAGGCGGAAAACAGCGTGGGCTTGTGTCCTGCCTGCCAGAACGAACGGTCCATCTTGTATCTCCCGGTGCCGGGGGTTCCCGGTGGCTGTGGCCTTGCTCGGCCCAAAATAAAAACGGCGTCCGCTCATGTTCTTTGGAACACGAGGGGACGCCGTTGTCCTTGTGAGCGAAGACCGCCGTTGGTCTTGCCCATTTAGAGCCGCTAACCAAACCCTCCCAGCGTTGTTGCGCTGCCTGGACGTACTGCGTGTACAGTCTGCGGCAATGCGCCTAGCTGGGATCACTGCGCTGGGTTTGTTTAGCTGCTCTTGTTTCTCTGGCCGGCGCGCCGTTGCGCCGGTCACTGTCTATTTAGCAAGGCCTGTGCCAGCGGGCGGTATCCGCACGGAGGCACCATTTCGTTGGGAAAGGCGTGAGAGGCGCTGGATTCTTCGCACCGCATCGGTGCGATTTTGCCGATCACGCACAAGCATTGTGCGCCGCAGCACGGTTAGGCGTGCTCGGTCGCGCGGATCGCGAAGCCGTCCGCGTAGCGCTCAGGGGCGCGACCATCCCAGGCGACGCCGTCGATCAGCACGCTGGTGCGATGGTCGCTGTCCGGTACGTTGATGCCGAGCGCGGCCGCCGCCTCACGGTACAGCGTCGTCTGGTTGATCGCGGTGGCGATGGCTTGCAGGTTGGGCAAGTCGCCAAGCAAGCCCCACCGCCGGTACTGGCTGAGAAACCACAGGCCGTCTGACAGATAGGGGTAGTTGACCTCGCCGTCGCCGAAGAAGCGCAGCGGCGCGCCGGGCAGTCTGCTGTCGCCGAGCAGCCGCGGCAGGATCAGCGCCCGTGCGCGGCCGATGCAGTTCGGGCAGGACAGCCAGCCGGCGGCCTCGGCGCGGTGCGCCGGGTCGTCGAGCCAGCAGCAGGCGTCGAGTAGCGTCATCGTCAGCGCACGAGCGGCGTGCGGCCTTGCCGAGACGAAGTCGCGCCGGCACGCGAGCACCTTCTCCGGGTGATCGGGCCAGATCTCGCCGCTGGCGATCACCGTTCGACCCACCCCCTCGGCCTCGGCGATCGCGTTCCACGGCTCGCCGGCGCAGAAACCGTCGAGCACGCCCGCCGCCAGCGCGTCATTCATCTGCGGCGGGGGGATCACCACGCTCTTCACGTCGTCGAGCGGATGGATGCCCTGAGCTGCCAGCCAGTAGTACAGCCACATCGCGTGCGTGCCGGTCGGGAAGGTATGCGCGAGCACCGGGCGGCGCGGCGCGGCGGCCAGCACCTCGCGCAGCGGCCGGCCGCTGGCCAGTGCCGTCGCAAGCGGAGCGGACAGCGTGATCGCCTGGCCGTTGCGGTTTAGCGTCATCAGCACCGCCATGTCGGCCTGCGGGCCGCCGAGGCCCAGTTGCACCCCGTAGACCAGGCCGTACAGCGCGTGCGCCGCGTCGAGCTCGCCGGACAGCAGCTTATCGCGCACCGCCGCCCAGGACGGCTGTCGGTGCAGTTCGAGCGTGATGCCGTGGCGCTCGTCGAAGCCCATCCGCTGGGCGACGATGAGGGGTGCGCAGTCGGTCAGCGGCACGTAGCCGAGCCGCAGAACGGTGGTGCCCGATGCATTCGAGCCGGCGACTCGGTGGGGGGGGAACAGCTGGAACATCGTCTTTCCTCTTTATCCTGCGCTGCTAATCAAACCCTTCCGCGTTGTGGCACCGCACTTAGTCTGAACCGCTCTGCCGGGTTTTGTTAGCGGCTCTTCTCAACCGAGCAGGTCCGCCATCGCGATCAGCTGCCGTGCCACCTCGGCGATCCGTTCGCCCTGGCGCATCGCCTGGCGGCGCAGCGTCTCGTATGCCTCGGTCTCAGACAGGCCGCGCTTGTCCATCAGGATGCCCTTGGCACGGTCGATCAGCTTGCGATCGGCCAGGCGTTGCTCCGCATCGGCCAGGCGTTTCCTGAGCCTTGCCTCCTCCTCGAAGCGCACCAGCGCCACCTCGATGATCGGCGCGAGCCTGTCGGCCGTCACTTGGTCGACCACATAGGCGGTGACGCCGGCGCCTACCGCGTCGCGGATCGCCTGCGGTTCGCTGCGATCGGCGAACATCACCACCGGCCGTGGTGCGGCGTGGCCCATTACCGCGAGTTGTTCGAGGGTGTCACGCGATGGCGATTCGGTGTCGATGATCACCACGTCCGGGCTCAACTCCTCGACTGCGCGCAGCAGCGCGGCCGCGCCATCGACCTCGGCGACGACCGCGTAGCCGGCGCGCGACAAGGCCTCGCGCAGTTCGCCGATGGGCTTGTCGGTATCGTTGACGAGAAGGATGCGCAGCATGGGCGGTGCCGTGGTTAAGAGCCTGTTCACGATCTTTTTGCTGCCCCGGAGGGCCAGCGCAGTCCGTGCAAAGATCGTGAACAGGCGCTAAGGGTTAAGGGGGCAGCAGGGCCGGCTCGTTGCACGCTCGCGGATGAAGCGGGCTGTGAACGGTTCGCTTAGCCAGATATGAGCAAGATGTGTGCCATATGGTTGGGCAAGACCGGATGGCCGGTCGGCGGATGGGGGCTTCGCGGGCTGGATATCCGCCGTGATCTGGGCTTTGTTTACCTCATCGAGGCAGGATGTCGCGCCGTTGCGAACGCGCTTGTGCGGCATCCGGGCGGATGATTCCGGCCCCGCCGGCTTTTTAGAACAGGTTCTTAGAGAGCCTGTTTACCTTCTTGCGAATGAAGGTCGGCCGGGGCAACACATCATGTGAGGAAGGCACGATGGATTATCGCAAACTTGGTAAAACCGACCTCGACGTCGCACCGCTGGCATTTGGTGGCAATGTCTTCGGATGGACGCTGGACGAAACCGCGGCATTCCGCCTGCTCGACGAGATGGTCGACGTGGGGCTCAACTTTATCGACACGGCCGATGTGTACTCCAGCTGGGTGCCCGGAAACCAGGGCGGCGAGTCCGAAACGATACTCGGGCGGTGGTTCAAGAAGGGCGGTAAGCGCAAGCATATCGTGCTGGCGACCAAGGTCGGCTCCGAGATGGCGCCAGATCAGAAGGGGCTGTCGAAGGCGTATATCCGCAAGGCCATCGAGGCGTCGCTGCGCCGTCTGCAGACCGACTACATCGACCTCTACCAGGCTCACCTGGACGACCCCGCCACGCCGCTCGAAGAAACGCTGTCCGCCTTCGACCAATTGGTCCGCGAGGGCAAGGTGCGCGCGATCGGTGCATCGAACTACAGTGCCGCCCGACTAAGCGAGGCGCTGGCGGTCAGCAAGGAGAACGCGCTGGTGGGCTACGCCACCATCCAGCCGCTCTATAACCTGTACGATCGCGCCGACTTCGAAGCCGACCTGGCACCAACTTGCGAGGAGAAGGGTATTGTGGCGATCAGCTACTTCTCGCTCGCAAGCGGCTTTTTGAGCGGCAAGTACCGTTCTGCGGCCGACCTGGTCGGCCATGCCCGCGGAGGGATGGTCGGCAAGTACCTGGACCCGCGCGGACTGCGCATCCTCTCGGCGCTCGACGAGGTGGCGAACGCGCTCGGCAGCACGCCGGCTACCGTGGCGCTGGGCTGGCTGATGAAGCGGCCAGCGGTCGCCGTGCCGATCGCCAGCGCCACGTCGTCTGCCCAGCTGAAGGCGTTGATCGCTGCGACGGAGCTCCGGCTGTCGCAGGCCGAGATGGATTATCTAACCGAGGCCAGTGCCTGACCCAAAGGGGCGGGGGTATCCGCCGCCGCCCCTGTCATGTTGTCCTGCTAGCAATGATGATTGCCCATGCCACCGAATCGCTGATGGATTGATCGTCATCAAGGTGAGTAGTAAAATTACATAATTGTCTTTTTGCTCGGCCTATCGTCGGCCGCATTTTGGCGGCTATCTACCGTCTATTGCTTCGTAATTCCACCTATAGCATTTCATGGCATCGTGAGCTGTCTGATGTCGGGGAACGATTTTGCCTTTTAAGTAGTTTTATTACTTTTTTGGCGGCAATGAGAGGGCGGAAGATTGGCCGGAAGACAAAACAACAGCGCGATCCCTATAACGGATGAGGTTGCCATGCAGACGCATGGCGAGGGCATCGGTAATGGATCGACGCGCGCAGGGCCCGCCATGCCAGCGACCAGGGGGGACGAAGGCTAGGGCGGCACGCCGGGCTCGGGGGAGCCGACGGCGTGGGGCTGGGGTAGTAAACCCCAGTCTGCTTTTCTGACAAAACGATGGCGCTGCGGCCGTTCGGCCAGGCAGCGCCGCCAAGGAGTCGCTATGTCCACTCATGGTCGTGACGACGCTCGGCGTGCGGGGCAGCTGCCCGCGATGCCCGAGCGTCGTCGCTTGTTGATCGGTGCCGGCCTTGTCGCCGGCACGCTGGCGCTGTCCGGTAGCTGGGTACGCACCGCGCTGGCGCAGAGCGCCGCTGCTGCTGATGTCGCACAGAACGCCAACTTCCTCGCACTGTCCCGTCTGCTGACCGGCTGGCCGGCGCTCGATGCGCGCATGGGCGAGCGGCTGTACGCAGCGCTGTCGGGTGAGGACCACCGCTTCGCCAGCCAGGTCGCGGCGCTCGCCGACTTTGCCAAGAAGGGCGGCCACGCCAACGTGGAGGCGCTGACCGCCGCACTCGACGCGCAGCAGGACGAGCTCGCCAAGACGCTACGCCGCATTGTGGCGGCCTGGTACACCGGCGTGGTTGGTGAAGGTCCGAACGCCCGGGTGGTGATCGCCTACGCCGACGCGCTGATGTTCCAGCCGGTGAAGGACGTGCTGATGCCGCCCACCTATTGCCAAGCCGCGCCCAACTACTGGGTTGCCAAACCCCCGATGGCCTGAGGTCTTCCATGAGTGACAATCTTTCCGCCGACGTCGTCGTGATCGGTTCCGGTGTGGCCGGCGCGCTGGTCGCCCACCAATTGGCTTCGGCCGGCGCCTCGGTACTGATGCTCGAAGCGGGCCCGCGCCTGGAGCGCTGGCGCATCGTCGAAAACTTCCGCAACCAGGCCGACAAGGACGACTTCCAGCGTCCGTACCCAGCGGCCAAGCATGCACCGCATCCGGAATACGCGCCGGACAACGACTACCTGATCCTGAAGGGCCCAGACGCCAAGTCCTACGCCTCGCAATACCTGCGCGTGGTCGGCGGCACCACCTGGCACTGGGCCGCGTCGGCGTGGCGCTTCCTGCCGAACGACTTCACCATGAAGTCGACCTACGGCGTCGGCCGCGACTGGGGCATCAGTTACGACGATCTGGAGCCGTACTACTACCGCGCCGAGGTCGAGCTGGGGGTGTCCGGCCCGAACGATGGCACCGATCTAGGCTCGCCGCGCCACCAGCCGTACCCGATGGATCACCTGCTGTTGTCGTACAACGACCAGCGCTTCTACGACGTACTCAACGCCAACGGCTTCAAGCTGGTGTCTGAGCCGGTGGCGCGCAACAGCCGCCCGTATGACCAACGCCCGACCTGTTGCGGCAACAACAACTGCATGCCGATCTGCCCGATCGGCGCGATGTACAGCGGCATCCTGCACGTGGACAAGGCCGAGCGTGCCGGCGCCAAGCTGTTGACCAACGCGGTGGTGTACCGGCTGGAGGTGGACGCCCAGGACCGCATCGTCGCCGCCCACTACAAGGACCCGGACGGCAACTCGCACAGGGTCACCGGCAAGTACTTCGTGCTGGCCGCCAACGCGCTCGAATCGGTGAAGATCCTGTTGATGTCGGCCACCGACAAGTGGAAGAACGGTCTGGCGAACAGCTCGGACCAGGTTGGCCGAAACTTGATGGACCACCCGGGCACCGGCGTGACCTTCCTCGCCGACGAGCCGCTATGGCCGGGCCGTGGGCCGATGGAGATGACCTCGATCGTCGACCACCGCGACGGCGAGTTCCGCCGCGAATGGGCATCGAAGAAGCTGCACCTGAACAATCAGGTGCAGACCCGCCACGCCACGCTGAAGGCGCTGTCGATGGGGCTGACCGGCAAGGCGCTGGACGACGAGATCCGCTACCGCAGCGCGCACACCGTCAACATCAACAGCTTCCACGACATCCTGCCGGAGCCGAACAACCGCATGCGCCTGTCCGACCAGAAGGACGCGCTCGGCCTGCCGCGCCCGGAGATCACCTACGCCATCGGCGAGTACACCAAGAAGAGCGCGGTGCACACGCACGAGGCGTACGCCAAGATCGGCAAGCTGTTTGGCTGCCGCGAGATCGAATTCAACGACACCTTCGCGCCGAACAACCACCTGATGGGCTCGGTGATCATGGGCAGCGATCCGCGCGACTCGGTGGTGGATGGCCATTGCCGCGCGCACGACCACGCCAACCTCTACATGGCGACCAGCGGCGTGATGGCGTCGGCCGGCAGCGTCAACTGCACGTTGACCATCGCCGCGCTGTCGCTGCGCATCGCCGACACCCTGAAACACGCGCTGGGCAAAGCGTCCTGAGTTGAGCGGAGACCGAGACGTCATGAAAGCACATTCCCTGATCCGCTCCGCAGGCTTCGTCGGCCTCGCGCTGGCGCTGCACGGCACAGCGGCCCGCGCCGATGCCGACACCGACCTCGTCAAGCGCGGTGAGTACCTGGCGCGCGCCGCCGACTGCGTGGCCTGCCACACCGCGTCGGGTGGCCAGCCCTATGCCGGCGGCTACGGCATCGAGTCGCCGCTGGGCACCATCTACTCGACCAACATCACCCCGTCGAAGAACGGCGGCATCGGCAACTACAGCGAGGCTCAGTTCGATGCCGCGCTGCGCCACGGCATCCGCGCCGACGGCGCGCATCTATATCCGGCGATGCCGTATACCAGCTACGTCAAGCTGGCGCCGGACGACGTGAAGGCGCTGTATCAGTACTTCATGCACGGTGTGGCACCGGTGGACGGCGCGGCCAAGGCCACCGAGCTGCCGTTCCCGTTTAGCGTGCGCTTGGCGATGGCCGGCTGGAACATGCTGTTCCTGGACAAGGCGCCGTTCCAGCCCGACCCGGCCAAGAGCGTGGAGTGGAACCGCGGCGCTTACCTCGTCGAGGCGCTGGAGCACTGCTCGTCCTGCCATACCCCGCGCAACGCGTTGATGGCCGAGCAGAGTGGGCAAGCCTATGCCGGCGGTGCGCTGGGCGCCTGGTTCGCGCCGAACATCACGGCCGATCCGGTCAGCGGCCTGGGCGGCTGGAGCGAGTCCGAGGTGGTCGAGTACCTGAAGACTGGCCGGGTGCCCGGCAAGGCGCAGGCCGCCGGCCCGATGGCCGAGGCGGTCGAGCATAGCCTGCAGCACCTGAGCGACGCGGACCTGAAGGCGATCGCCGTGTACGTGAAGGACCTGCCGGCGATCCGCGATGTGCACGACCAGCAGCCGGGCCATGTCTTCGGTTCATCCAACAGCGACGAGGCGACGCTGCGCGGCGTGGCCGGCGTGTCGGCCAGCAACAGTGCTGGAGGCGCCGAGCTGTTCAGCGCGGTATGCGCGAGCTGCCACCAGCCGGCCGGCAGCGGCAGCAAGGATCAGTATTACCCGTCGCTGAGCCACAACACCACGCTGGGCCGCGGCGATACGCGCAACCTGATCGCGGTGATCCTGCACGGTGTGGCGCGCAAGGCTGACGGCAAGGACGTGTTCATGCCGGGTTTCGGCGCCGACAGCCTGGTCAACCCGCTGAGCGACCAGCAGATCGCCGATGTGGCCAACTACACGCTCAAGCAGTATGGCAACCCGGCCCTGAAGGTCAGCGCGCACGACGTGGCAGCCGCGCGAGAGGGCGGCGAGCCGCCGCTGTTGGCGAAGCTACCCCGGCTAATGCCGTGGCTGATCGGCGGATTGGTCGTGATACTGGGCCTGGTGGCCTGGCTGTTCGGCCGGCGGCGTAAGGGCTGATCCTCATCCGTAGCAAGAGAATGCCGTTCCCACTGGTGAACGGCATTTTTTTAGCGTTCGACTCGAGGGCGAGAGGGGCTGCAGGTATGGCCTCAGGCCAGCACCACCGGTGCCTCCGCCACGGCTGCTTCGCCCACCACCCGGCACAGCTCCATGCCCGGCTGGGCGTAGCGTTGCAGATGGCGTGCGTACAGCATGCCGGCGATGCGGCTGACTACTGGCACCACGCGATTGTCGAGCGGGTCGACGATCTCGGCGATGGTGTCGCCGGCTTCGACGTGCTCGCCGACGTCGCGGGTATAGACGACTAGGCCGGCCTGCGGGGCGGTGGCGCTAATCATGCCCTCCCAGTAGCGCGGCGCGTCGACCGGCAGGGGCAGCGGCGGCGCTTCGCCGGCGAGGTGGCCGCGTCGCTGCAGGAAGGCGTAGATCGCCAGCGCGTCCTTGATCGCTTGATCATGGCGGAGGTCGCGCTGGCCTCGCAGCTCGACGGTGGCCGACATGCAGCCGTGCGGGACGGCCGGGCCGAACTCGTGGGCGAGCCGCCACCACGCCTGCCCGCAGGATTCCTCGAAGGTGGTGCCGCCGTGGCCGCGGCCGAGCACGGTGAGCGCGACGCCCAGGTCGCGCGCCAACGGTTCGAACGCCGGCCAGAACGGCTCGTCGGTATAGAGGTGCAGCACCGCTTCTCGGTCGCAGTGCAGGTCGAGCACCAGGTCGCTGTCCAGCGCCAGGGTGGCGAGGGTGTGGCGCAGCGAGGCGAGCTCGCTCTCCGGTGCGACGGCGGCCAGTGCATCGCGCAGCGCGGCTCGTACCACTGTGCGGTTGGCGTTCGCATCGGCGGTCAACAGCGGCGCGACCGCGTCGCGCACCAGCGGGTAATAGTCGGGAAAGCGCCGGTTGAAGTTTTCGCCGCCGGCCAGTTCGAAGCGGCCGCCCGGTTCGTGCAGCACCCGTTGTGCCAGGCCGATCGGGTTGGCCAGCGGTACCAGCACGATCTCGCCTCGCACCTCGCCGGCCTCGTCGGCGCGGTCGAGCAGCTTGCGCAGGTGGTGCAGCACCAGCATGCCCGGCAGCTCGTCGGCGTGCAGGCTGGCTTGTAAATAAGCCTTGGGACCGGTGCCCTCGCGGCCATAGTGCACGCTGACGAGCTGGCGCTGGGTGCCGAGACTGGGGGAGAGCAACGGGTGCGACCGGGTGTGCGTGACCACATCGTTTCCTTCATAAAAAGAGGGTTCTGCCACGGATGGGGCGAAAACCCGAGATAGCGTTCGCAAGCATCGGGCCTGGCGCGTTGTTCGTGGCGGGAAAGCCCCACGTCCCGAGTGCCGGCGGTGTGGCGCGGGCCCGAACCCTTTGTCGGGCATCTTGACAGCTCGCCGGGGCGGCAGCTCCAATCGAAGCCTTTCCACCCAGCCTTAGCGAAGCGACACGCCGTAGCCGAATGGACAAGAACGCGACTCTCGACCGGATCGACCTGAAGATCCTGGCGGTCCTGCAGCAGGATGGCCGCATCCCCTTCCAACGCCTGTCCGAACAGGTGAACCTGACGCCGCGACCCTGTCTGGAGCGGGTGCGGCGGCTGGAGAAGGCCGGCATCATCAAGGGCTATACCGCCATCGTCGAGCTGCCGGAGCCGCGTCATGCGGTGGTGGTGCAGGCGCAGATCGCGCTGGCCGACCATGTGGTGTCGCAGCAGGCGTTCACCCGCGAGCTGATGGCCACCCCGGAGGTGCTCGACTGCTGGCTGGTCAGCGGCAGCTTCGACTTCCTGGTGCGCATTGGCTGCAAGGACATCAACCAGTATCGCGAGCTGGCCGACCGCTGGCTCAGTAGTAGCGCTTTCAAGATCGACCGCATCATCACCACTACCGAGTTGCAGCAGCTCAAGCGCGACGCGGCGGCCGTCATCGACGCCTGACGCCGACAGCCCCTTAGAACCTGTTTACGATCTCGCGAACGAAGGGTCAGCCAAGGCGAAATGGTGCGAAAAAGCGGAATGTACATGGAGTACATGAGCATTTTGAGCGCCATTTCAACGCAGGATCACCCGAGTGCAGCAGATCGTAAACAGGTTCTTATAAGCCCCCATCAAGCGGCCCGCCCCGCAGGCACCATGATCCGGCGTTTACGACTGGCGTGGCCGTAGGAAGGCCAGCCAGCGTCGCTCTGCACCACGGAACAGCGCCAACAGTGCGAAGGTGCAGCACAGGTACAGCGCCGCCGCCATCAGGAACGGGTAGAACGGTGAGTAGGTGTCGGCGTACAGCGTGCGCGCGACGCCGGTCATGTCCATCAGCGTTACCGTCGACGACAGTGCGGTGGCGTGCAGCAGGAACACCATCTCGTTGCTGAACACCGGAATCACCCGGCGCAGTGCGCCCGGCAGCACGATGCGGCGGATGGTGGTCCAGCGCGACATGCCATAGGCCTCGGCGGCGGCGATCTCCTCCTTCGGATACTGGGCGAACGCGCCGGCCAGGATCTCCAGCGCGTAGGCGGCCGTGTTGAGCACATAGGCGAGCACCGCGCAGAAGGTGGCGTCGCGGAACAGCAGCCAGAAGCGATTGCCGTCCTGCCAGCCGTTGCTGACGATGTCGAACTGCGACAGCCCGTAGTAGATCAGCATCAGCTGCAGGAACAGCGGCGTGCCGCGAAAGAAGTAGCTGAACGCGCCGATCGCCCAGCTTACCGGCTTCGGGCCGTAGACTTTCAGCAGCGCCAACAGCACCGCCAGCGTCATGCCGATCGCCCCGGCGTAGAGGAACAGCTTGGCGGTCACCACCAGCCCGGTCCATTGCGTGCCGTCGCTCCACAGGAAGGACGGCACCGCCTTGATTACATCGTCCATCAACATCGCGGATCCTCAGTAGTTGTAGCGGCGGCCCAGCCAGCGGAACGCGCCGCCGGAGGTGGCGGTGATCGCCAGATAGATCAGGCACACCACGAAATAGAACAGGAACGGCTGCTGGGTGGCGCGGCCGGCCTGCTCGGCCAGCCAGCCCATGTCCTCCAGGCCGATCAGCGACACCAGCGCCGCCGACTTGAGCAGCGCTAGCCAGTTGTTGTTGATGCCGGGCAGGGCGTAGCGCAGCATCTGCGGGAACAGGATGGAGCGGAACACCCGCCATGGCGACATGCCGAACGCAAGCCCGGCCTCGAGCTGCCCCTTGGGCACCGCGAGGAAGGCGCTGCGGAAGGTTTCGGTGTAGTAGGCGCCGTAGATGAAGCCGATGGTCAGCACGCCGGCGGCGAACTTGTTGAATTCGACGGCCGGCAGGTCGAGCGCTGCAAGCCCCAGGTTGAACAGCTTTTCGCCGCCGAAGAACAACAGCAGCATCATCACCAGTTCCGGAATGCCGCGGATCACCGTGGTGTAGGTGACTGACACTGCGCGCAGCCAGGGCGGGCCGAATAGCTTGATCGACGCGTTGGTCAGGCCGAACAGCAGCGCTAGCAAGAGGGAAGCCAGCGCGACGCGCAGGCTAAGTAGGGCGCCGCCGAGAATCAGCGGCAGATAGGAGGACACCATGCGGATTTCCCCTCGGAGCGGCTAACAGAACCTTCCCGGTGTTGTTCGCGGCCTTGCCGTGCAACGGGTATTGCAGCGGCCGGGCGCTTGGCCGGGACCGCTTCGCGGGGCTCTGTTAGCCGCTCCTGACATTGGCCGAACGAGGGGGAAGGGCCGCTGGGCGGCCCTTCCGGCGGCTTAGTTGTAGATATCGAAGGCGAAGTACTTCTTCTGGATCTTGTCGTAGGTGCCGTTGGCGCGGATGTGGGCGATGGCCTGGTTGATCGCGGCCTTCAGCTCTGGGTCGTTCTTGCGCAGCGCGATCGCTACCGGGGTAGCGTTGCCGCCGAGCTTGGGTCCGGCGAACGCGAAGTTCTTGCCCTTGTCAGTGCGCAGGAAGCTGGTCTCGGCTTGGATATTGTCCTGCAGCGAGGCGTCGATGCGGCCCGAGGCCAGGTCGAGGAATACATTGTCCTGGTTGGCGTAGGTAGCGATCTTCACACCCTTGCCCGCCCAGTGGGTCTTGGCATAGGTCTCGTGGATCGAGCCGGACTGCACGCCCACGACCTTGCCTGAGAGCGAGGCGACGGTCGGCTGCAGCGGGCTGCCCTTGCGGGCGACCAGGCGCGGCGACGAGGAATAGTACTTGTCGGAGAAGTCGACCTCTTTCAGGCGCTCGGGGGTGACGTTCAGCGAGGCGATCACCGCGTCGTACTTATTGGCGTTGAGCGCGGCGATCATGCTGTCGAACGGCTGCTTCACGAACACGCAGCGCGCCTTCAGGTCGGCGCAGACCGCCTTGGCGATGTCCGGGTCGAAGCCGGTGATCTCGCCACTCGGCGAGATCACGTCGAATGGCGGGTAGCCGCCGTCGACGCCCCAGCGAATTTCCTTGATCTCCTTGGCGAACGACGGGGCGGCAGCGACGGCCAGCAGGCCGGCCAGGCATAGGGTGGTGAACTTGGTGTTCATCTCTAATTTCTCCTTTGTTGTTCCCGATCTAGCGCTTGTGAAAAAAATCCGTTGCGAGCGGGCCGAGGTCGAGGTGAGAAGCGCAGCGGTACAAGGGGTACCGCGAGCATCGCCGCGTCGAGATCGACCCGCGCAGCAGGATTTTTACAAGCGTTTAGAAACGCAGCGACATGCAGGTGAGCCCGCCGTCCATCTTGCGGATCTCGCTGGTGTCGGTCTCGATGATCGGCAGGCCCAGCGTCTTGAGTTTCTTCAGCGTGTCCGGGTAGCCGGTCGGAGTGATCAGCGTGTCGTTGATCCACAGCGTGTTGCCGGCGTATTCCTCCTCGGGGTTCAGCACGATCTGGTTGAAGCCCTTGAACACTGGGTTGTCGACGCTGTCCTCGGACAGGATCAGCGTGTTTCGGCCCACGTAGTTGACGATGGACTTCAGGTGCAGGCCGGCGCCGACCTCCACCGCGCTGACGGTGTAGCCGAACTTCTCCACCGCAGTGGCGAACTCGCGTATGCCCGCCTCGTTGGTGCGGCTGGTCAGGCCGATGAAGAAGCGCTTGTCGACCATCAGCACGTCGCCGCCATCCATGTGGGCACCTTCGCCCATCCACACGGTGTGGCGAAAGCGCGAGATCACCGGAGCGATGCTCTCGACCTCGCCACGGCGCGATGGCGCGCCCGGATTGGTGATCACCGCCAACTCTGGCATCAGCACCGCGGTGTCCTCGACGAAGTGCGCGTCCGGGTAGTCCGGCTGCGCGGGCAACGTGGTCACAGTCAGGCCCAGCGACAGCAGGATGTCCACGTAGTCGCGGAACTGGGCACGGGTCAGTTCGGCATCCGGGGCACCGGCGTTGGCGGTGGTCAGGCCGCTGGCCACGGTGTCGGCCGGCAGGCGGGTGATGGCATGGGTGAAGTACATACGACGAACACTCCCGTTTCAGGTTGCGAACAAGTGGGGCAGGCCGGTACAGAGGGTTATGCGACCGGGTTGGGCTTTACGTGCCCCGTCCTGCAAACCATTCTAAGTAGGTGTGCCGGTGGGCTTTTGTCGTATGAAGGTGTCGCGACAGCCGGGAATGGCTGAAATGGGCAGGGCGGACAGCGCAATTCGGTTTCGAGTCGGCAGGCGGTGCAACCACATGGCCTGTGCCGGACAACGGCTTGGCGCCGGGCGGTTTATGCTGCAGCGATTCGGACAGAAACGCCACGCTCCGGCTATATCTCTTTCATGAAGCCTGCTGAGGCTGCGGCAGGGCTTGCGATAGTTCGACGGGAGGCGTTGATGAGGAATCTGCTAGTGCTTTGCATCATGGTGGCTTGCCTGAGCGGCTGCCAGGATTTCATGAGCACCCTTCAGGGCTTGTTCCAGAGTACGCCGCCCCATACTCCAACCGAAGCGATGGAGGTCAAGAGGCTCAAGGTGAATCACACCGAACTCTCGTATGTGGAAGACGGCGAGGGCGATACGGTCGTGTTCGTGCACGGCGCATCGGGCGACTGGCGCACCTGGGAGGGCTTACGCCCGTTCATCGCGCAAAAGTATCATTACATCGCGCTGAGCCGCCGCTACCATTACCCGAACTCCTGGGCCGACGAAGGCCAGCACTATTCGCTGACGCAGCATGTGGAAGACGTGGCCGCATTCATCCGTAGACTTGACGTCGGTAAGGTCCATCTGGTGGGGGGCTCGTATGGCGGGCGCGTCGCGGGCTATGTGGCGCTGAAATATCCGGAACTGGTGCGCAGCGTGGTGATGAGCGATCCTGACCTTATCGACCCGACTACGGCCCAGGGGGTAGCGGCGCTGCTCGACTACCAGAAGGATGTTGCCAAATCCTCTGCCGCCGCGAAGGCCGGCGATTCGTGGGAGGCGTCAATGCGCTTGTACGATGCCGTGCTCGATGACCCCGGCGCCTTCCAGCATGCGCCTGTCGTCCAGCAGCAACGCTGGCTCGATAACGCCGACACGGTGCCCCTGATGCTCGCGGCCAAGCCTCCTCGTCCTCCCAGTTGCGAGCAGTTGGCCGCGCTGAAAGTGCCCGCGCTGGTGATGAGCGGGGAGAAAAGCCGTGCCGTCTTCAAATACAGCAACAAGAAGCTGCTTGACTGTCTGCCGAAGGGAACGGAAACGGCCGTGGTTCCCGATGCCCCACACCTCTGGTATCCGGTGAATCCCAAGGCCGGCGCACGAGAGATTCTGGCCTTCCTCGCCGAGCATTAGAAAGGCCAGGGCCGCGGGGCGATGCAATACTCAGTCGGGCGTCGGCTCAGGCTGGGTGAGGCCATGTTCGCGGACCCAGTCGAGGAACAGCCGTGCCGGGCCGGACAGGCTCACCTTGCGGTGATAGGCAAGCATGATGGTACGGCTCGGCTCATAAGGCTGCAGCGGCAGGCGCACCAGCTCCGGCGTGATCATCACCAGTGGCAGCGCGCTCCAGCCCAGGCCCGTTTCGGCCAGCATGCGCAGCGCCTCGAGGTAGTTGGACGGCTGGCGCACGTCGAGCGCCAGGCCCTGCTCGCTGAACAGGTTCTCGATCAGCCGCCGAAAGCGGGTGTTCGGACCGGGTAGCAGTGCCGGGTGCAGCGTCAAATCGTGCAGCGTCACCTCGGGCTGCAGCGCTAGCACATGGTTGGCCGACACGGCGAAGCAGAGCCGCTCGTCGAGCACCGGGATGTATTCGAGCGACTGCTCGTGCAGCGGCGGCTCGGACATGAAGCCGAGTTCCATTTCGCCGGCGCTCAACAGCCGGTGCGATTCCACCGAGGTCTTGAAGTCCACCTCAATGTCGATGCCGGGGTAGTGGCGAACGAACTCCCCGAGCAGTGGTTTCAGGTAGTAGAGGCCGATGTGCTGGGTGGTCGCGAGGTATAACCGGCCGGTCTGCGCTGGCTGCAAGGCTTTGAGCGCCTGCCCGGCCTGGTCGGCTTCGTTGAGGATGCGCAGCGCGAACGGCAGAAAAGTGCGGCCTGCCTCGGTCAGCACGGTGCGCCGCCCGATGCGGTCGAACAACTGGACGCGCAGCGAGTCCTCCAGGCCAGCGATCCGCTTGCTCAGCCCTGGCTGGGTCAGGTGCAGTTGGTCGGCCGCGCGCGAAAACGACGACTCTCGGGCGGCGCAGACAAAGGCGCGCAGGGCAGGGATGTTCATGATCCATTCCAGATCATTATGGTTTGGGAAAACAAATCCAACTTTTTGTTTGGATTGGGCCGCCGCTACTATAGCAGCTCTGTCACCCACCGAACCGCCATCCACCATGGGACAACTGCAAATACCTTGGGAAGAAGAACTTGCGCAACTGCGCGCCCCGTCGCCACAACTCGCCCGCGCGGTGGTGATGGTACGCCCCGTCGACTTCGCGTTCAATGAAGAAACCGGCGCCGACAACGTCTTCCAGCACCGGCTGGGCCTTGCGCCGCAGGAGGTGACGCGTCGCGCGCTCGCCGAATTCGACGCGATGGTGGAGCGGCTGTGCTCGCACAATCTCGACGTGCTGGTGATGGACAAGCGTCACGATGAGCACGTGACACCGGATGCGGTGTTTCCGAACAACTGGTTTTCCACCGGTCACGACGGCTCGGTGTACGTCTACCCGATGCACACCCCGAACCGCCGACGCGAGCGCCGCGTCGAGCAGCTCTCCCGGCTGCTGCTCGACAACGGTTTTCGCATCGACCAGCTCAGTTGGGCCGGCCACCCGCTCGAAGAGGAACTGATCCTCGAGGGCACCGGCGTGATGATCTTCGACCACCCGCGCCGCCGCGTATACGCCGCGCGCTCGCACCGCTGCCACCCGACCGCGCTGTACCGCTACGCGCGGCTGCGCGGCCTCGACGACGTGGTGCTGTTCGACACCGCCGACAGTCATGGCGTGCCGATCTACCACACCAATGTGATGATGAGCGTCGGCGAGCGGGTCGCGGTGATCTGCGGCGAGAGCCTGCACCGCGACGACGAGCGCGCCAGCGTGCTCGCCAAGCTGGCCGAGCACCACGAAGTGATCGACATCAGCTTCGAGCAGGTCGAGCAGCACTTCTGCGGCAACATCCTGCAGCTGGCCGCCCGCGACGGCACGCCGCTGATGGTGATGTCGGAACAAGCGTGGAACGGCTTCACGCCCGAGCAGCAGCGCACCCTCGAGCGTCACGGCCAGCCGGTGGTGAACCCGATCCCGACCATCGAGGCGGTCGGCGGCGGCAGCTGCCGCTGCATGCTGGCCGAGGTGTTCCTGCCCCGGCAATAAGCCGGACTGTTGGACGTCAAAAAGCCGCGCATTGCGCGGCTTTTTGTATTTGCGGCGTTTGCTGAACGGCTGAGGACGGCTATCTGGCCCGTTTCGGAGGGGACTTCCCGCAATCCGGTCAAGGACTTGGCCAACCTTCGTCAAGGTTTACCGAACAAGGCGGCGGGTCAGTGCGGTGCCGCTCCGTCGACGGGCAGTGGCGTCACCAGCGGCGTCTTGCCGTCCGACAGCAGCCAGGCGACAAGGCGCGCCGGCCGGGTCTTGCTTGCGTTGCGTGTGACGGAATGCACCTGGCCGGGCGCCTCGTACCACGTGTCGCCGGCCTTGTAGTGCACGACGGGGCCGCCGTCGAGCGCGGACTCGACCTCGCCGTCGACCACGACGACAAAGACCGGGCCGGGATGGCGATGCGGCTTCGACGTGGCGCCGGGAGCGAAGTCGACGCGCAGCGCCTGGGCTTGCGTGCCGGGCGCGTCGGGCAGTGCCGCCCGTGCCAGCGGGGTGACATTCTCGTCGCCGGCACCGTCGTGCGCTAGCGCGACGGCACTCGCGCAGACGAGGAGGAGGGCGGCGATGCCGCCGCGTGTCGATTGTTCCATGGCCGTTACTCCGGCTGCATCGCAAGGCCGATGCCGATGCGGTTCCACGCGTTGATCGTCGCGATCGCGAAGGTGAGCTCGGCCAGCTCGCGCTCGTTGAAGTGCTCGGCGACCTGCTGGTAGATCTCGTCCGGAGCGTGTCGTTCCGAAACCAGCGTCAGCGTCTCGGTCCACAGCAGCGCGGCGCGTTCACGCGCGCTGAAGAATGGCGTCTCGTGCCAGGTGGTGAGCGACAGCAGCCGGCGTGTCTGCTCGCCCGCCTTCAGTGCATCGGACGAGTGCATGTCGACGCAATAGGCGCAACCGTTCAGCTGCGATGCGCGGATCTTCACTAGCTCGCGCAGTGAAGGTTCGAGTTGCGTCTCGGCCAGCGCCTTTTCCAGCCCGAGCATTGCTTTCAAAACATGCGGGGCGACCTCGTCGTAACGGATGCGTTGCGTGCTCATTTGCTTCTCCCTATGGGGCAACCCCGGCGACGTGTCGAGGTCATGGCCAAACTGTATTGCACGCTGTTTTATTGATAAACGGCTATATTTGGAATTATTTGTACGAATAAACGGATAATCATGGCGTTCGACCGACTCGATGCGATGCGTGCGTTCTGCCGCATCGTCGAACTGGGCAGCTTCACCCGCGCTGCCGACGCGCTCGCTGTGCCCAAGACCACGATGTCGGGCCAGGTGCAGGCGCTCGAGGCGCAACTGGGCGTGAAGCTGCTGCACCGCACGACGCGGCGCGTGTCACCGACCACCGACGGCACCGCCTACTACGAGCGCGCCCGCGTGCTGCTCGACGACATCGAGGAACTCGAGGCGACGGTGTCGCAAAGCCGCAGCGTCGTGCGCGGTAAGGTGCGCGTCGAGATGCCGTCGCCGGTCGGCCGCTTTCTGGTGATCCCGGCACTGCCCAAGTTCGTTGCGCTCAATCCGGAGGTCAGGCTCGACATCGGCTGCAGCGAGCGCGTCGTCGATCTGGTACAGGAGGGCGTCGATTGCGCGATCCGCGGCGGCCCGGTTACCGACCCCGATCTGGTGTGCCGGCCAATCGGCCAGATGCACTTCGTGCTGTGCGCGTCCCCCGGCTACCTGGCCAGCGCGCCGCCACTCGAATCGCCCGACGATCTGGTCCGCCACCGCTTTCTCGCCTTCGTCTTCCCCGCCAGCGGACGCCAGTACCGCATCGTGCTGAACCGGGGCGAGGAGCGCTTCGAGATCGAGCAGCCGCCGGCGATGCGCTTCAACAGCGGCGGAGCCTATCTCGCGGCAGCCGAGGCCGGGCTCGGGCTGGTGGCGGTGCCGCGCGTCGAGGCCCAGCCACTGCTGAACGATGGCCGGCTCGTCGAGCTGTTACCGGATTGGACACCGTCGAGCATGCCGATGAGTCTCGTCTACCCATATTCGCGCCACCTGTCGGCACGCGTGCGCGCCTTTACCGACTGGGTGAGTGCGCTGATGCAGGCCGATCCCGCATGGTCACGGGACCTGCCCGGGCCGGGGCGCTGAGGGAGGGGCAACTGGCCGAGGTATTCCTGCCCGCCAGTGACAGGCAGCCCCCTGGTTCGCGGACCGCATTATGAGAGGCCAGGCAAAGAGCCGCGCATGCGCGGCTCCTGTTCTATCCGGGTTCGACTAACCTACAAAGGGAGATGATGAGGCGGATGTCCCGCTTCAGGGTGATAGCCGCTGTCAGGAGGGGCCGATGGTCACTGCCAACAGGCGCCCGCGTTATGTCTACATCATTCTTGCGCTTTGCGTTAGCGCGATCGAAGTCGGCTGCGCCATGGAATCATTCGCCACGCAAGGCCAGCCTGCAGATCATGGCGTGCCAAACTTCCGTACCGTGGACAGCGGGGTATATCGAGGTGGCCAGCCCACTGCCGAGGGATGGGCATACCTGAAGTCGCTCGGTGTCAGGACAGTGGTAAAGCTTGATCTGCCATCCGAGGGATCTGACGAGGAGGCCGCAAGGTTAGGAATGACCGTGGTGGATGCATCGGGTCCGCCGTCCGACTTGAAGAATTTCTACGAGGCGCCGAATCCTGCACGAATCAGGCTGGCAGTTGAGACGCTGGAAGACGAGAACCGCTGGCCCATCTATGTTCATTGCCTTCATGGCCAGGATAGGACTGGCCTGATAGTCGGACTCTTTCGCGTCCGGCATGATCACTACACCAAATCACAGGCGTTCACGGAAATGCGCGAGAACAACTTCCACTGGGCGTTGTTCCCCGGTCTGGTTGACGTTTGGGAGGACTTCGACGGTAAGACGTTGCCGTGACTTGTCGCTCGGGGGGGGGGGGCTGTCGGTGAGGTAGCTCCTTCTGACATATAAGGTCGTATAGCAAACGCTCCGGTGTTGTCGAATAGCGGCTCGAATGCGATCCATTGATGGGCGCGTCATAGAGTATGGACATCACGGCGATGCTGTCAGCCTTGACCGTGCGCTTAAGAGCCTGTTCAAAGTCTCCTGAGGAGCAAGGCGAGAAAGGCCGGGTGGATGAACGGCAGACTGGTATTGAGTTGGTGCTCGCAGTTCTTCCATAGCCTGCGATGCTTCTCCAGCCACGCGAAGCTACGCTCGACCATCCTGCACTTGGGCATCGGCTGTGTCGTTCTTGTTGGTCATCACGAACGGGCGCACAAACTACGGGGGGATCAATTGGACCGCGTTCCCAGCTGTTGACGTTGCCGTGACCAGGGGGGCTCCGTAGGCTTTCAGCACAACACGAGAGGGCTGTTGCAGTCTGAAGAACGTTTTCACCTGCGCCTGCTTCTGATTCTTGCGGTGCATCTATAGATTAAAGCGAAATTGGCACTCAGTACACATGGCAACCCTAGTAACGGCTAGCTCATTAAATAGGGATTTTTTGGCCTGGCGAGATTGATAGGGAGATAATGAATGAGTGACTTGCTAGAAGCAATTGGGCTTGGCGTGGCAGTGGTTTTGCCTTTGGCTAATCCGCTGAGTTCCGTGGTATTGTTTTTGGCTCTGTCTGGCGGCATGAGCGACAAGGAACGAAATCATCAGGCGATGATGGCTTCTGTTTATGTGTTTCTCATCATGTTTATTGCCTTTTACGCCGGTGAGTTGGTCATGGGGACTTTCGGCATTTCCATACCAGGGCTGCGTATCGCAGGTGGACTCATCGTTTCCTACATTGGCTTTCGCATGCTTTTCCCGGATCACAAAATTGAGGAAATACCTGAAGTAGAAGACAAATCAGAAGAGTTACGTAGCCAGCCGGTCGTAAATATTGCTTTTGTCCCTATCGCCATGCCAAGTACTGCGGGACCAGGGACTATCGCATTGATCATCAGCTCGGCCTCTACTGTAAAAAATAATACCATCTTTCCTGTCTGGGTTATTACTGCAGCTCCACCTATTATATTTTTAATTATAAGTCTTATTCTGTGGGCTTCTCTACGAAGTGCAGGTCCAATCATGAATTGGATTGGAAAGGGCGGCATCGAGGCTATTTCGCGCCTGATGGGCTTTTTGCTTGTCTGCATGGGGGTCCAGTTTGTAATTAATGGTGGGGTGGAAGTTGTAACGAAATACCATTAGAGTGCTGCGGCTAAAGAATTCGTTGTGTCTATGGCTATATTTTTCTAAGTCATCACATTGGGCACGTTTTATCGATCGGTTCTGTTAGCGGCGCTAAGCAGGGTGGAACCCTGTGGTTGCCGCCACGGGAAGCCGCTCTGTCTGCCGTCTTGTGAAAGGAGCACCCGCATGCAACTGAGCACCGTGAAAATCGACAAGCCGGACACGATCAACTTCATCCTCGGCCAGACGCACTTCATCAAGTCGGTCGAGGACCTGCACGAGGCGCTGGTTGGCGCGGTACCGGGCATCCGTTTCGGCCTCGCGTTCTGCGAGGCATCAGGTGCCTGTCTCGTGCGCTGCTCGGGCACCGATGCGGCGATGGTCGAGCTGGCGCAGCGGAACGCGCAGGCCATCGGCGCCGGGCACAGCTTCATCGTCTTTCTCGGCGACGGCTTCTACCCGCTGAACGTGTTGAACACCGTGAAGATGGTGCCGGAGGTCTGCCGCATTTTCTGCGCTACCGCTAATCCGACCGAGGTGCTCATCGCCGAGACCGAGCAGGGGCGGGGCATCCTCGGCGTGGTCGACGGCTTCTCTCCGAAGGGCGTCGAGGGCGATGACGGCGTGCGCTGGCGCAAAGACCTGCTGCGCCAGATCGGCTACAAGCTGTGACAGGGTGTTTCGCTGCCCCGAACCGGTAGAACCACTGCGCTGTATAGAGGCGGAGGCAATGCTCGACTTCGCACAATTTGTCGCGACCCTGTGCAGCAGCCTGTTCGCCGGGGCGGCCATCTACATCAGCCTGGTCGAGCACCCGGCGAGGATGGCCTGCGACACAAAGACCGCGGCCCAGGTGTGGGCGCCCAGCTACGGGCGGGCGACGGCGATGCAGGCGCCGCTGGCGGTCATCGGCTTCATCGCCGGCGTGGCGACATGGCTACTCGGAGGGGAGAGGTTGTGGCTCGTCGGGGCCGTGCTGATCGGCCTGGTCGTGCCGTTCACGTTTATCGTGGTCATGCCGACGAACAAACGGCTCCTCGATCCGGGGCGGAACCTCGCGTCGGCAGAGACAAGGGCGTTGCTGCAGCAGTGGGGCCGGCTTCACGCGGTGCGCAGCGTACTGGGGCTGCTGGCGACCTTGGTCGACTTGGGGCTATCGCTCAAGCGTTGATGCCCGCACGGCCCGGATCGGCATCACCGCTGGGCGAGGCGGGCCGTACGGCAAGGCAATCACGCGGGAAGCGGCCGGCGGCGCTATTCGACGATTCTGAATATCTCCCACTTGGGGCTGCCCGACACGATATAGGGCTCCAGCTCCTTGCTCCAGTCCTTGTGTGCGTCGAGTTTGGCGAGCTTGTCCCAGGCGGCGCTCAGTTCGGCGAGGTCCTTGAGCTGGATCTCAGCCTGGATGGTGGATTCGTGAGCCCCCACCGAGCCGGTGAGTATCCTCGCGTTCTCCTCCGTCCAGCCGATTTGCGAGCCGATTTCGCGTAGCCAATTTCTCATATGCTCTATGGCGATCGGCTTGTAGCCAAACCGTACATCGATACTCCAGCGTGCGATGATCATGATGCGATCCTCCAGGCGGGCGCCACCGTCTTAAAAGCCTAGACCATGTCGGGACGACGATTGAGCGCCGCCGACAAAAGCATCAGCGCTGGCCAACGGCCACTCGGACTAGCCATCGTTCGGCATCCCGGTCGATCTGGCGGAGTGGCAGTGCCGACAGGTGATCTGAGGCGCAGCCGGAGGCACCGGCGATTCGGCCAACGCGGGCCGAATCGTCAGGAGGCTTATCCGCCCAGCGGCTCCTAATACCGGGCCGCGCGCCAGAGATTGGCCGACTCCGCGGTGAGATGGCGCAGGCCACTGCGCTCCAGCATGCGCTCCGACTCCTCTTGCACCGCCTCAAGCACGGCGTGCTCGTCTACCGTGCGCACGACATAGTTTTCCATCAGGATCTTGCCGTCGACGATGGTGGTGCAGACATCCCCGCCGTTGGCGAAGCAGGTCACGCGGTAGACGGGCATGTTCATCGGCATCAGGTGCGGCTTGAACAGGTCGACCAGGATGATGTCGGCTTTCTTGCCGACTTCCAGCGAGCCGATCTCGTGATCCAGCGACAGCGCCTTGGCAGCGTCGATGGTGATCATTTCCAGCACTTTGCCATGCGGCAGGATGTCCGGATCGCGGAAATGGCGGCGGTGATAATGCATGCACTGGAACATGTGGCGGAACAGGTCATAGCCGCGATCGGGAGCCGCGCCATCCGAGCCGATGGCGACCGTCACCCCGGCCTCGATCAGCTCCGGCACCGGGCAACGCCCAAGGATAGACATGATGGCGCTGGGGTTGTGAACGATCTTGGTCTGTGTCTCACGGCACAGCGCGATGTCCTCTTCGGTCAGGTCGATGCTGTGCGACATGAAGGAGGTCGGGCCGAGCAGGCCCAGCTCGCGATGCGCTAGCGTCAGTGTCCCGCCACGGTGGCCGTCCTGGGTGAAGGTCAGGCCATGGCGCCGCGCCAGGCCCATGTAGTCCTGCGCCTGCTGACGAAACTCCGCGGCGAGCGCCTGGTGGCTTTGTTCGTACTGCGGCGCATACACCGGCAGCGTGATGGCGATGCGCACCCGGCCGTCCCCTTGGCCGTCACAGGTCCTGACGATCTCCTCGCACACCTCGAACATGGCGGCAGCATCGACCTCGCGTCGCCGCGGCGGCTCGGTCGACCAGTCCACGTAGGCGAGCGGCGCCGGCAGTCGCGACGGCCCGACCGCCACCACCGAGCGGGTGCCGGTTTCGGCGACGGCTAGTGCGTGTCGCTGCGCGTAGATCGGGTCGTCGACCCGCATGATCGAGTCCCCGCCGCCCAGCATCGAGACGCCGGTGGTGGTGCCACATTTGAGCCGCTCCAGCGCCGACAGCCGGGCATCCACCTCCCAGAACTCCGGGCCGGAGGCCGACGTATAGATGGTCTGGCAGGCCTCCATCCAGGCATCGCCATCGCCACCGCCGAGGGTCTTCAGCATGGCGTGGCCGGCATGGGCATGGCTGTCGATCAGGCCCGGCAGCACCGCCTTGTGGCGGGCGTTGATGATCTTGTCCGCGGTATAGCGCGCACGCAGATCATCGGTGCACCCCACCGCGACGATGCGGTCGCCACGGACGGCTACTGCGCCGTCTTCGATCACCCGGCGCGTCTCATCCACGGTGATGACGATGCCGTGTTCGATCAGCAGGTCTACGTGCATCGTGGCCGTGTTCTGGTCATTCCGAATGGTCATAGCGATATCCATGCGTGAGAGGGGTAAAGCGGATTGTCGAGGAAGTCCTGTCTCACAGGCGGCTCTCCAGCAGGCGCCCATTCCGAGCGACCACGACACCGCGGCTGATCACCGTTCTTGCCGCGGGGCGAGCGACAACGGCCTCGCTCAGCGTCTCCGCTGGCAACAGCAGCAGGTTGGCGGGGCGCCCCGTTTCCAGACCATAGTCATCGCGACCGAGCGCTGCTGCACCGTAGCGGGTCGCGGCGTCAAAAGCGGTGCAAATTCCCTCGTCCCGTCTCATGCCACAGCGCAAGGCAAGCAACATGGCGCGCTCGAGCATGTCGCCGTTGCCCATCGGCGACCAGGCGTCGCGTATGCCGTCGGAGCCGAGGCAGATGTTGACGCCCGCGGCAATCAGCTCGGTAAAGGGGGGCATGGCGATCTCGGCAGGCGCCGTGGTCATCAGCGAAATCCGGTTGGCCGCCAGCCGCTCGGCGAGCGGGCGGATCTCGGCCCAGCTCTTCATGCCCAGGCAGAAGGCATGGCTGATCATGACCTTGCCCTGTAGCCGATAGCGCTCGGTGAACGCGATGATGCGGTCGATCTGCCATAACCCCAGCTCACCGCCGTCATGCAGGTGGATATCGACGCCGCGACCAAAGCTCTCGGCCAGCTCGAACACCGTGGTGAGATGGGCGATGGGGTCATTGTCGATGCCGCAAGGATCCAAGCCGCCCACAACTTCAAGTCCCAGCTTCAACGCTTCACGCAGCAACGCCTCGGTGCCAGGGTGGCGGATGAGGCCCGCCTGTGGAAAGGCCACGAACTCCAGGTCCACCAGATCGGCATACCGTTCGCGCAACGCCAGCATCGCTTCGATATGCATCAGCCCCAGCTCGGGGTCGGCATCCACATGGCAGCGAAACGTAAGGGAGCCACGGGCGATACATTGCTCGAGCAGTGCGCCGGCACGCTCGGCGATGGGCGATTCGAGCTCACGGAGGATCCGACGCTCGTTTCCAATGCGGTCTTTCAGCGTCGGCCCGGCGCTGTGCGGCCGCCAGGGCAGCCCCCACAGGGTCTTGTCCAGATGGATGTGGCCCTCCACCAGCGCCGGGGTCAGCAGCTGGCCCTGGCCATCGATGTCGGTGCCCGTTACCGGCTCTGCACTGGCGGGGCGACGCTCGGCGATCCGGCCATCGGCAATGCGGATGTCTTCAGAATTTCCGCCAAAGGGGCGGACATTGCGCAACCAGTACGATGTGGTCATTTAATTCTCATGATTGTGTGAGCGGGCCTCCCGCAAGCTGACGGCAAGCGGGGACGCTTCTTTAAACTGTTGCCCGACGGTATCCGCGGCAGCCTGGGGCTTTCGCCATTCCGAACCCGTCCGGGCCGAGCGGCCTCGCCCTTGGCGGCGGAGCCAATCGCTACGGCTTATTGATTCGCTTAGTTGTAGACGTCGAAGGAGAAGTACTTCTTGGAGATGCTCTGATAGGTACCATCCTTGAGCATCTCGGCGAGCGCTTTATTGATCTGCTGGCGCAGTTCGTTGTCTTCCTTGCGCACACCGATCGCGGCACCGACGCCGAGCGTCTTCGGATCGTGCAGCGCAGGGCCGGCAAAGGCATAGTCGTGGCCGCGCGCGGTCTTCAAGAAACCCAGATCGGCCTGAACCGACGACTGCAGGGACGCATCCAGGCGGCCGGCCACCAGGTCCTGGTATACCTGGTCTTGGGTCTGGTACGTCGTGACGACCACGCCTTTCGGCTCCCAGTACGCCTTGGCGTAGGCCTCCTGCGTCGAGCCCTGCTCCATCCCCACGCGCTTGCCCTTGAGCGATTCGGCCGTCGGCAGCAGAGTGGCACCTTTTTTCGCGACCAGGCGCGGTGGAACATTGTCGATCTTGTCAGTGAAGGCAATCTGCTCCTGACGCTTCTCGGTCACGCTCATCGAGGAAAGAATGCCGTCGAATTTCCTGGCCCTCAATGCGGGGATGATGCCGTCGAAGGAGGTCTCGGCCCAGACACATTTGGCTTTCAGCTTGTCGCAGATCGCGTTACCAAGATCGATGTCGAAGCCCACCAACTTACCGTCGGGAGCCTTCGATTCGAACGGGGCATAGGTGGGGTCAACGCCAAAGCGGAGGACCTTCGCCTCCTTCGCATACACGCCATTGGCCGCCAGGGCCAGAACAACAGCAATCGCAAGCTTCTTCATGGGATCTCCGTAGACTACACAAGTGGTACTGCGGTTAACGATGGCCACGCCGTTGTATTGTTTTTTCTGGCGATGGCCGGCCCTGCATCACACCCTGCGGCAAACCAGCACAAGCGGTGGTGCTGCAAGATGCACGTACAAGCGATACAAAGAAAAAAGCCTGCAATCCGTCTTGGGTTCAGCGACCTCGAAAAACGGCTTGAGGAGGCGTCAGCCGATGTCGCGAATGGCTGTCTATTCCAACCGGACCGCACCGGGAATGCTGCCCGGCTATTTACGCCACAGCCTTGCCATCGGATTCATCCGAGACCCTCGACATCAAATTGCATCTACTGCCACCACAACAGCTTAAGAACAGCCGCCATCATGTTGAAATGAAATGTTCAAATGCCCATCAGTGGGAAAAGCAATAATGTCGGCACTGATTGACTCCGGCCTGCCCAAGGGGTGCGTTGCGGAAGTGAGGAGTGGTCGCTTCACGCGAGCCGGTGAACGCGTGGTTGGAGTCGGTCGACCGTCAGCCGGCCCAGAGACGTGTGGAGGAACAACGAGAGACGATGGCCTCGCCGATCGAGACAGGCTCTTAAGGGCTTGGGCTTCGCTAAAAGAGCGGCGGTTGGCATGTTTCCGGTCTCCACCCGCTAACAGTCGTTAACAAAGCTTTCTCGGTTTTGTCGCTGTGTCCAGCCCAACTCCTTGTAGAGTTTAGGGTAGGGGGTTGGGGCCAAAATCCCGGCTGAGTGGCGGAGACCCGCAGCTTGTCCGCCGTCCAGCGCGCTGCATCAACGGCTGTTCATCGTGCCCGCCATCGGTGTTGCGCGATTGAGGGTGGTGGTCCCATCTCAGTAAAATTGACGGATTTTGCCGCTGTTACAGCGGTACTGTTTTTGTGTCTGGAGTAAGCAATATGTCTGACGTGGCAAACCGCGAACTGGAGCTGGAAGTGGCCGGCCTGATCGTCGACGCCCTGAATCTGGAAGTGAGCGCGGCCGAGATCGACCCGAACGAGCCGCTGTACGGCGAGGGCCTGGGGCTTGATTCGATCGACATCCTCGAGATCGCGCTGGTGGTCTCCAAGCGCTACGGCTTCCAGCTGCGTTCCGATAGCGAAGACAATGCGCGCATTTTCGCGTCGCTGGCCAATCTGACCGCGCATATCGCAGCTCATCGCACCTGTTGATGAATTTCAAGGTACTGCTTGTTGCACTGCTGTTTGGCGCCTATCTGCTGGTGTCGCATTGGGTGCTGGCTGACCCGGTGCAGCATGCCCAGCTCGGCGTTGCGCTGGCGTTGGCGCCGCCCCTGATTGCCTTGGTGCTGTTCTGCCTGGCGTCGGGCTGGCATCGCCTGATCGCACCGCTGATGGCCGGCGTCGTCGTGCTGATCTGGCAGACATCGGCCTGGCTTTCCACGCATTTCTCCTGGTTGTATTTCCTGCAGGATGCCGGCACTCAACTGTGTCTCGCGCTGATGTTCGGGCGCACGCTACTGGCCGGTCAGCGGCCGCTGTGCGGCCAGATCGCTGCACTGATCCACGGCGGTCTCGATGCGGCGCTGGCGCGCTACACCCGCCGCGCCACCAAGGCGTGGACGGGCTTTTTCCTTGCGATGTTCACGGTGTCCTCGCTGCTGTTCCTGTTCGCGCCGCTGACCGCCTGGTCGGCGTTCAGCAATCTGTTGGTGCTGCCGCTGACCGGGCTGATGTTCGTGGCGGAGTACGCCGTACGCCTCCATTGCCTGCCGCAGCGGCGCAGCGAGATGCGTTTTACCGATACTTTCCGCGCCTACAGCGCGCTGCAGCGCAGCCCGGCGGGCGACACGACCGGAGAGCGTTGAGATGACCTCTTATCCGCTGATCGGCCACACCGGGCCGACTCAGCCGCTCGCGTATTTTCGCGGGCGGGTGCGCAGTGCGGCGCAGTTTCTCGCCGACGCCGCAGCATTGGCCGAGCGCCTGCCGGACGGCGACGCCGTATTCAACGCCTGCCAGAACCGCTACCTGTTCGCGGTGGCGCTGGCCGCGTGCGTGCTGCGCGATAAGGTGTGCCTGCTGCCGGCCTCGCGCAGCGCTGACAGCGTCGCCCAGCTGCGCGAAGAGGCCCCAGAGCTGTGCTGCGTGAGTGATCAGCCCGACGGCGAGCCGACCTTGCCGACGCTACAAATCGACGACGCGAGCCTGGCGCCCGACGGTGCCGCGCACTGGCCGCCGCCGGCCATACCGGCGCAGCAGCGGGTCGCGCGGCTGTTCACCTCGGGCTCGACCGGGCAGCCTCAGGGCCATGACAAGCACTGGGGCGAGTTCGTACCGGCGATGCTGGCCGGTGCCGCGCGACTGGGGCTGGAGCGCTTGCCGGGCTTTGTGGCGCTCGGCACCGTGCCGCCGCAGCATATGTACGGGCTGGAGTCGACGGTGCTGCGGCCGCTGCTCTGCGGCGGCGTGCTTGTCGATGCCAGCCCGTTCTTCCCGGCCGACATCAAGGCCGAGCTGGCACGGCTGCCGGCTCCACGCGTGCTGGTGTCGACACCGTTCCATCTGCACACGCTGCTCGAGAGCGGACTGAGCCTGCCAGAGTTGGCGCTGATGACCAGCGCGACTGCGCCGCTGGCCAGCGACCTGGCCGGTCGCCTGGAGGCCCGCTTCGGCGCGCCGCTGCTGGAAATCTACGGCTCGACCGAGACCGGCCAGCTGGCGACGCGGCGCAGTGCCGAAACCGAACAGTGGGAATGCCTCTCCGGGGTGACGTTGCGAGAGGATGGCCCCGAGGGCGCCATTGCGGAGGGCGGCCACCTGTGGCAGCCGCAGCGGCTGAACGACCGGGTGCTGCTGGATGGGGCACGGCGCTTCAGCCTGCTCGGCCGCAACGCCGACCTCGTCAACGTGGCCGGTAAGCGCAGTTCGCTCAGCTACCTGACCCAGCAGCTGCTGGCGGTTCCCGGCGTGGACGACGGCGTGTTTTTCCTGCCCGAAGAGGAAGGGGGCGCCGGCAAGGTGGCGAGGTTGGCGGCGCTGGTGGTGGCACCGACGCTGGAACGCGAGGCGCTACTGGCGGCGCTGCGCGAGCGCATCGATGCAGCCTTCCTGCCGCGCCCGCTGAAGTTCGTCAGCCGATTGCCGCGCAACGCGATCGGCAAGCTGCCGATCGATGCGCTGCGCGCGGCGCTCGATGGAGCGAATGATGAATGAACGTCTGCAATTGGCGTTGACCGCCCCGGTCGACCACCCGGCGTTTCCCGGCCATTTCCCGGGACAACCCATCCTGCCCGGCGCCGCCTTGCTCGACCTGGCGATCGTGGCGCTGCAGCGGGCACTCGGTGTCGAGGCCGGCACGGTGCGGATCGCTTCGGCCAAGTTTCTGAAGCCGGTCGGGCCGGGCAGCGCGCTTGCGCTGTCGGCCGAGGCGGCGAAGGCCGGGAGCTGGCGCTGCACGCTGAGCGACACGGCCGGCGCAACGGTGGCGCAGTGCGAGCTGTCGCTGGAGACGGCGGAGTGAGCAGTGTGCGTGCCGTACAACTGGTTCAACTTCTATGACTTCTGGGCTGACCATGACTAGACGCTTCCTGGCGCTGCTGCTGTGCGCGCTGCCGCTGATGGCGAGCGCCGCCGACTTCGATCTCGACCGGCTGCTCGGCCAGCTGGCGCAGACGCGTTCCGCGCACGCCACCTTCACCGAAAAGCAGTACCTCACCCTGCTCGACAAGCCGCTGGAGTCGTCCGGCGAGCTGGCGTACGAGGCACCCGGCCATCTGGAGAAGCGTACCCTGCAGCCTAAGGTCGAGTCGCTGGTGCTCGACGGTGGCACGCTGACGGTCGAGCGGGGCGGCAAGCGCCATGTGCTGAAGCTGCAGGACTACCCGGAGATCGCTGCCTTCATCGACAGCATTCGCGCCACGATGGCGGGTGACCGGCGTGCGCTCGAAGCCGCCTACCGTACCGAGCTCGACGGGCGCTACGAGCGCTGGACGCTGCAGCTCACTCCGACCGCGCCGAAGATGCTCGCCAAGGTCAGCCGAGTGAAGATCAGCGGCGTGCGTGCCGACTTGCGCCAGATCGAGATCGTCCAGGCCGACGGCGACCGTTCGGTGATGAGCATCGCCAGGGCGGCACCGTGATCCAACGCCGGGGTCTGATCGTCGGCGTGTGGCTGCTCGCGCTCGTGCTCGGGCTGGCCCTGCTGACGCGCGCACGCTTTTCCGCCGACATGTCGGCGTTCCTGCCCGCCGCGCCATCGGCCGAGCAGCAGATCCTGGTCGATCAGCTCAAGGACGGCACCGTGTCGCGGTTGATGCTGGTCGGCATCACCGGCGCCAGTTCCGACGCGCGCGCCGAGCTGTCGCGCCGGCTGGCGGCGCGGTTGCGCACCAGCCACGACTTCGCCAGCGTCGCCAACGGCGAGGCCGGCGGCTTCGAGCGCGAACGCAAGCTCTTGTTCGACAACCGCTACCTGCTGAGTCCGGCGGTGACGTCGCAGCGTTTCTCGACGGCCGGCCTGCATGCGGCGATCGCCGACAGCATCGCCGCGCTGGCTCTGCCGTCCGGCGCCTGGACCAAGGCACTGCTGCCCGCCGACCCCACCGGCGAGACGCTGCAGCTGATCGACATGATGTCCGGTCGCGACAGTGCGACGATCAGCGACGGGGTATGGGCGTCGCGCGACGGCAAGGAGGCCTTGCTGATGCTGTACACCCGCGCGGCCGGCTCCGACACCGATGCGCAAGAGGCGGTGCTCGCGCGGCTCAACAACGACTTCGCCGCCGTGCGGGCGGAGCTGCTTGGCCACTATCAGGTGCTGGCCGGCGCCCGCCTGCAGGCCACCGGCCCCGGCGTGTTTGGCGTCGAGGCGCGCGAGCGCATCCGTGGCGAGGCGCTGCGTTTTTCCATACTCGGCAGCCTGATCATCGTCGCCCTGCTGTGGTCGGTGTACCGCTCGTGGCGGGTGCTGCTGCTTGGTCTCGTGCCGGTCGCCAGCGGCGTGCTCGCCGGCGTGGTGGCGGTCAGTCTGGGTTTCGGCATGGTGCACGCGATCACCGTCGGCTTCGGCGTCACGCTGATCGGCGAGGCGGTCGACTATTCGATTTACCTGTTCATCCAGTCCGGCGCCGGTGGCGTCGGCAGCGCCCGAGAGTGGCAGCGGCGCTTCTGGCCGACGATCCGCCTCGGTGTGCTGACCTCGGTGTGCGGCTTCGCCGCCTTGCTGTTCTCCGGCTTCCCCGGCCTCGCGCAGCTCGGTCTCTATTCGATCGCGGGCCTCGCCGCTGCCGCGCTGGTGACGCGCTGGGTGCTGCCGTTGCTGCTGCCGGCGGGCTTCGCGGTGCGCGACCTGAGCGTCTTGGCCGAACGGCTGGCGTGGGGCCTGAGGTGCTTGCGTCGGCTGCGCGCGCTGGTGCCGGTGCTCGCGCTGCTGTCGCTGGCTTTGCTGATCGTGTTACGTCAGCCGTTGTGGAACCACGACTTGGCGGCTCTCAGCCCGGTGCCCGCCGAGCAGCAGCGGCTTGATGCTGCGCTGCGGGCGGAGCTTGGTGCGCCCGATGTGCGTTACCTGGCCGTAGTCAGCGGGGCCGACCGCGAGGCGGTACTGCGCGAGACAGAGCGGCTCGCACCCAAGCTCGACGCGCTGGTCGCGCGCGGCCTGTTGGCGGGTTACGAGAGCCCGAGCCGCTACCTTCCGAGCCAGGCGGCGCAGGCAGCACGCCAGGCCAGTCTGCCCGACGAGACGACGTTGCGCGCGCGCCTGGCTACGGCGCTGGCCGGCCAGCCGATCCAGCCGGCCAAGCTCGAGCCGTTCGTCGCGGCGGTGGAGGCGGCGCGGCAGGCGCCGCTGTTGAGCCCGGCAAGCTTCCGTGGCACCTCGCTGGCGCTGCTGCTCGACGGCCTGCTCGTCGAACAGGGTGGACGCAACCTGGCCCTGCTGCCGCTGCGCGCTCCGGCGGGTGGCATCGACGCGGCGGCGCTGTCCAAGGCGCTCTCCGGCGCGCCGCTGCAACTGGTCGACCTGAAAACCGCGTCGAACCGCCTGTATGGAGCCTATCTCGACGAGGCAATCCACCTCGTCGGCTTCGGCATGCTCGCAATCGTGCTTTTGCTGGCGCTGGCGCTGCGTTCGCCGGCGAAGCTCGGGCGCGCGCTGCTGCCGCTCGTGACCGCGGTGCTGGTGGTGACAGCCGGCCATCTGCTCGTCGGCGGCACGCTGAACCTGCTGCACTTGGTCGGCCTGTTGCTCATCGTGGCGATCGGCTCGAACTACGCGCTGTTCTTCGTCGGCAGCGAGCGCTCGGCCAGCGTGCTGTTGTCGCTGCTGATCGCCAACCTGGCGACGCTGGCCGGCTTCGGGCTGCTGGCGTTCTCCAGCGTGCCGGTGCTCGCCGCGCTCGGCAGCACCGCCGGGCCGGGCGCTTTGCTGGCGCTGCTGTTCGCCGCCGTATTGGATCGCCATGAAGACGCCTGAGTGGTCGCCGCCGGCTCAGCCCGGCAATGCGCTGTTCATCCCTGCGGCCCGGCCGGGTGGCCCGCTCGTGGTAGTGCTGCCCGGCGCGTACGGCACGCCCGACGATGTTGTCGAACAGGGGCTGGCCGAGATGCTGGCGGTTCGCCATCCTTCGGCCAACCTGCTGGCACTGCCCGTCGATCCGCTGGCCGTCACGCAGGGCGTGGCGCTGGACAGGCTAACCGCCGAGCTTGCGCCGTGGTGTGAGCTTTTCGGACCCGTGTGGCTTGTCGGGATTTCGCTCGGCGCACTGCTGGTGCTGGCGTATCTGGCCGAAAAGGGAGAGGGCGTGCGCGGCGCGGTGGCGCTGACCCCGTACCTCGGCAGCCGCGCGCTCGAACAGGACATCCGCCGGGCCGGTGGGCCGGCTGCCTGGGCTGGGAACCAACGACCCGACTGGGACGCGCGCCACCTTGAAGAACGCGTCTGGCACTGGCTGGCCGGCGGTGGTGCGCAGCGGGTGCCGGTGATGCTGGGGCTCGCCAAGTCCGACCGTTTCCATTCGAGTCAGCAGTTGGCAAGTGGCTGCTGGCCGGCCGAGCGCTGCTTCAGCGTCGCGGGCGGGCACGATTGGGCCGCGTGGCGGGCGCTGTGGGGCGCCTGGCTCGATCGTGTGCAATCATTGGATAAGGGACGCGATGAAGCCCCCACACCGGCGACCGAGCCCGTTGTTGTTCGCCCGCTGCGGGCCGCCGCGTGGTAGTTCCGCCCTGAGACGTGGCCTTGGTGGTTAGTACTGCGGGAAGCCGCCGTGGCGCTGACGATAGACGACGGACCCGATCCAAAGGTGCTCGATCTGCTCGACGCTGCCGGCGCGCGGCCAACCTTTTTCTGCATCGGTCGGCAGGCGGCGCACCGCCCAGAGCTGTGCCGCGAGATCATCGCGCGCGGCCACGCGCTGGAAAGCCACAGCTAGCACCATCATTACAGTTTCTCGGTACGCTGACCGTGGGCACCGGCGCGCGAGCTCGGCGCGGCGCAACGCACGTTATCGGGCATCACTGGCGTCGCCCCGCGCTGCTTCCGCGCACCGGCCGGGTTGCGCAACCCGTCCCTCGATCCGCTGCTGCATCGCAGCGGCCTACCCCTGGCGAGCTGGACGCGGTGGGGGGGACACCTGTCAGCGCGGTCCGGAGAAGGTGCTCTCGGCGTTGCGCGACAAGCTCGCCGCGCATACCCGCTCGGGTGAGCCGGTGATTCTGGCGGTGCTGCCGGCGCTGCTGGCCGAAATCCGCGCGCGGTCTCAATACCGTCACGCTGCCGCGGCCGAGCGCTTATGAAGGATTAGCGATGTATCCCTTGCATCTGACTGCATTCACTGCGACGAGCGCGCTGGGCGCGGGCCTGGCACCGACGTTGGCAGCGCTCGAAGCGAACCGCAGCGGCCTTGCGCCATGCGCGTTCGAAACGGTCGATCTTCCGGCCTATGTCGGCGAGGTCGCCGGGCTGGATGATGTGACGCTGCCGGCGGCGCTGGCCGACTACGACTGTCGCAACAACCGCCTTGCTCTGCTGGCGTTGCAGCAGGACGGCTTCGCCGATGCGGTGCGCGGGGCAGTGATGCGCTACGGTGCCGAGCGGGTCGGGGTGTTCCTCGGCACCAGCACGTCCGGCATCCTCGAGACTGAACTCGCCTATCGTCGCCTCGACGAGTCCGGCGCCTTCATCGCACCGCCGAGCTACCGCGGCAGCCACACGCCGCAGGCGGTCGCGGACGTGGTGGCGCGCTCGCTAGGGCTCGGCGGCCCAGCCTTTGTTGTGTTGACCGCCTGTTCGTCCGGCGCCAAGGTGTTCGCCAGCGCCGCGCGGTTGATCGGCGCCGGCATGATCGACGCGGCGGTGGTTGGCGGAGTGGACAGCCTGTGCCTGACCACGCTGTACGGCTTCAACTCGCTGGAACTGGTGTCGCCGGAGCCGTGCCGGCCGTACGACGTGGCGCGGTGCGGCATCTCAATCGGCGAGGCGGGGGCATTCGCGCTGTTGGAGCGTCCGGCCCAGGACTTGCCGGGCGATGCGGTGCTGCTCGCCGGTGTCGGCGAGGCGAGCGATGCCTACCACATGTCGTCGCCACCACCGGACGGGCACGGCGCGTTCGCTGCGATGCAGGCGGCACTGCAGAGGGCCGGCCTGATGCCGTCCCAGGTCGATTACCTGAACCTGCACGGCACCGCCACGCCTAGCAACGATGCGGCCGAGGGCCAGGCGGTGATGCAGCTGTTCGGCCGCAGTGTGCCGGCGAGCTCGACCAAGGGTGCGACCGGCCACACGCTCGGCGCAGCCGGTGCCTTGGAGACGGTGATCGCCGCGCTGGCCTTACAGCATGGCTTGATCCCGGGCAGCCCGGGCAGCCGCGAACTCGACCCGGCTCTCGATCTCGATTACGTATTCGTGCCACGCCACCAGGCGCTCGGCGTGGTGATGAGCAATTCCTTCGGCTTCGGCGGCAGCAACGCCAGCGTGGTGCTGCGCCGTGCCGACGCTAGGATGGACGCATGAGCGGACTGTTTGGCTATCTGGACGGGGTGGCGGCGCTCGGCCCCGGTTTCGACAACTGGGCCATGCTCGCTGCGCAACTTACGGGTGAGCAGCCTTGGCAGGATGCGCCAACCCGGCTGACCGCGCCGCCGGGGCTGCCGCCGGCCGAGCGGCGCCGCGTCGGCAAGCCGGTACGCCTCGCGCTGGCGCTGGGCTTCGAGGCGGTGGCGATGGCCGGTGCCGATGCGGCTGAGCTTGCGACCGTATTCACCGCCTCGGGCGGCGACGGCGACAATCTGCACGCGCTGTGCACCACCTTGGCCGAGCCCGCTCGGCTGGTGTCGCCGACCCGCTTTACCAACTCGGTGCACAACGCACCAGCCGGCTACTGGGGCATCGCAGCCGGGGCGACCGCGCCGAGCAACGTCCTCAGCGCTTACGATGCGAGCTTCTCTATGGGCCTGATCGAAGCGCTCGGTCAAGTGCAGGGCGAGGCGCGACGCGTGCTGTTGATCGCGTACGACAGCCCCTACCCGGGGCCGCTCGCCGCGCTGCGGCCGCTGCCCGAGCCCTGCGGGGTGGCGCTGCTGCTGAGCCCTGAGCGAGGGCCCGCATCGCGGGCTCGCCTGGCGGTGGTGGGGGGCGAGACTGCCGCTGAGGGCAGCACCGGCATCGCGGCGCTGGATGCGCTGGCGCGTTCTGCCCCCTCGCTGCGCGCCTTGCCGCTGTTGGCGGCGCTCGCGCGCGGCGAGGGCGGTCGCTATGGGCTCGAGATGCCGCTCGGCGGCTTGCTGGTGGTGGAGCTGCAGCCATGCGTGTGAAGTTGATCGGGAAGACGCCGGGTTGATCCCGCATCAGGAGGCGATGTGCCTGCTTGCCGAAGTGAGCGACTGGGACGTGCAGCACCTCATGGCGCGTGCCGATAGCCACCGCGATACGGTCAACCCCTTGCGCCAGCATGGCCGTCTAGGCGGCACCTGCGCGATCGAGTACGCCGCACAGGCGATGGCGCTGCACGGGGCGCTGAGTGCCGGCCGCGACGAGGCGCCGCGAGCTGGTTAACTGGGTCAGCGTGCGCGACGTGAGGCTCGACGTCTGCGAAGGCCAGCCTGCACGGTGCGACCAAATCGCTGGCGCTTGCCAGCCGCGGCATCACGGTGAACGCGGTGGCGCCCGGCATCATCGACACCGAGATGAGCGAGCAGGCTTCGACGCTGCCGCGATCAAGCAACTGTTGCCGATGCAGCGCGCCGGCCGTTTCGACGAGGTGGCGGCGCTGGTGGGCTTCCTGTACTTGGACGACGCGGCGTATATCTCGGGGCCGGTGCTGTCGATCAACGGCGCTATGTATTAGCCGGTGAAACCCACAGGACGTAAGCCATCATCAGCACTGCGCTGCGCCCATCTATAGGGGTGGTTAGTGGCTGGTGCGCATTGTCAGCTGCCGCCACAGCAGCCAAGGCAGCCGCAGCAGGAAGCCTGCGAACAGCCGGGTATGCATACGAGCCAGCAGTAGGTTGTCGCGTAGATAATTGAAATGCGACACGCCGCCTTCCCCGGGCTCAAAATAGCGTACCGGGCAGGGCAGGTTCACTGGAGGAACGCCGCGCCAGCATAGCCGCACCGCCGCCTCCGGGTCGAAGTCGAAGCGGCGCATGCCGTGCTGCTTCTCCATCACTGCGATCAATGGCGCAACCGGGTAGACGCGAAAGCCGAACAGCGAGTCGCCAATGCCCATCCACAACGTTTCCAGGTTGGCCCAGCTGTTCGAGATCTTGCGTCCCCACACCCGCAGGCGCGGTGCACTGGCGTCGAACTGCGGCAGGCCCAGCACCATGGCGCTGGGCTCGGCCGCCGAGCGCGCCATGAACACGGGAATCTGCCCGGCCGGGTGCTGGCCGTCCGAGTCCATCGTCAGCGCATGCGTGAAGCCGGCCGCTTTAGCCAGCCTCAACCCATGGAGTACCGCCGCGCCCTTGCCGCAGTTTTCTGGCAGCACCTCCACGCGTAGGCCCGGGTCGCCCTCCGCCATTGCCAGCAGGCCCTCGGCGCTGCCGTCGTCGCTACCGTCGACGATCACCCATACCGGGTTCCACGCCGCGCGCGCGGCGCGCACCGTGTCGTAGACTTTGGGGCCGGGGTTGTAGCTGGGGATCAGGACCAGATGGCTGGTGGACGGGTTGTCAGATGGCTTCATGCGAGGCTCGCGAGGGCGCCGGCACCATTGCCCTCATTCGGAATATAGCCGGCCAGTCGCAGTGCATTGTGCGGACGGCACAGTAGATCGGACAGGGGCTGGCGGCGGGTCATGGTCTTCGAGTAGCGCTCGGCAAAAGAAAATCCGCCGATCAATGTGCCATTGAAGCGGCGGATTATCGAATAGAGTGCGGTAAGCATGCCTTGGATGGATGTCAACCCGGTGACTCCGGCAGCACGGCTACCGACTGAGCGAAAAATTATCTGGGCCCCCGCAAGTTGCTGTCAAGCGTGCGCCGTGCTCCGGGCAAGACAAGCGGTCTTGTTGGTTCACTTGATCTCGATCTTTCGCACCGTGGATTCGGCCTGAGCGATCTTCGGCAGGCGTAGCGTCAACACGCCCTTGTCGAACGTCGCGTCCACCTTGTCGACGTCGACGTTATCAGGCAACGGAATACTGCGCACGAACGCGCCGTATGATCGTTCCAGACGATAGCAGCCGTTTTCCTCGCTGCGGACGTCCTGTTTTTTCTCGCCGCGCAGAATCAGCGATCCCCCCTCGATGGACATCTGCAGGTCCTCGCGTTCGATGCCAGGCAGCTCGGCCGTGATGCGCAGCGTCTCGCCATCGTCGACCACATCGACGCGCGGCAGGAAACGGGCGGAGCTGAAGTCGCCGAACCACCGATCACTACCGAGGTTGGTGAATGGCTCATGCAGGAGTTCGCTCATGGCACGCCACGGCTCGCTCGAAAACAGCCGCGAGAAGTCCGGCCAATCGCTAGGCCATTGCCGCGTATCCGGTGGTGGGGCACTTTCCGTCGCTTGCTTGTCGCTTGTCGATTTCCGTAGAAACTTGAACAGATCCCATTTTTTCAGTTCGGTACTCATCTTAATTCCCCAACGATATGGTTTTGGGCCGTTCTTGATAAAGAGCGGCCGGAACACGCGACCAGTAGGCATTGGAGCATCGGCCGTGATGTCACCCATGCCCGCTTCACCGTCGCCCCGGCGACCTAGTCGATGCGCACCTCGATCCGGCGCGGATGGGATTCTTCCCGGCGCGGGATAGTCAGCTTCAACACGCCGTCCCTCAGGCTCGCCTCGATCTTCGACGTATCGAAGTCGGGACTCAGGGAGAACGAGCGTGCGAAGCGCGACCCACGGATTTCCGCGTGTTGCAGGTGCAGGCCGGCCGGTGTGGGCACAACGGCTTCCGCTTCGATGGTGAGCGTGCCGTCATGGACCTTTACCTCGAGCTTGTCCGTTGTCACGCCCGGCAGGTCGGCCCAGAGAATGATGCCGTTCTTGTTCTCGACGATGTCGATGGCAGGGACCACCGTCGGTGTCCGGTCCTCTTCGCTTTGTGCGACGGCATTTCCTTGGCGTTCAACGACTTGGGTCGTGTCGCTCATGGCATTCTCCTTCCTTTACTGAACCGTGATAGCCCGTGGCTTCGAAGACTCGCGCTTGCCGATGCTGATTGACAGGCAGCCGTTCGCATAGCGCGCCTGCACCTTATCGGGGTCGGCATTCTCGGGCAGCTCGATGGCGCGCCGGAACGTGCCGACGAAGCGCTCCTGCGCATACGGACGCGTCTCGGTGTCGGACTCCGACAGTATCGGCTTGCGTTCGCCGCTGATCGTCAGCAGGCCTTTGTCGATCGAGATGTCGAATTCGTCTGGTTTGATACCCGGCGCGAACGCAACGATTTCGATCGAGTCATCAGTGGTGCCGATATTCACCGGTGGGAAGGCCCCGAGGTGGGCGGAGCGGAGGCTGGATGGGGTGCCAGGGAACAAGCTCGGCATCTGCTGGTGCAGGCGGTTGAGCTCATTGAAGAGATCGGTCCCGAAATAGAAATGGCTCATGGTCGTACCCTCCTTTCACAACAAGGAGGCGGACGGGCCCAGGCGCTCCCGCTCGCCTGCCAAGCAGTTGAGATACAAAGAGAAACACCAACAATGAAACGGGCTAAGCGGATGTAAAAATAGTGCTGGCAGTGATCGTTTTCAAGAGAGGGAATGGGGCGCTGTCAACCCGATCACTGCATCGCCGCGGGCGGTTTTGGTGGTCGGTACGCGACCACTACGCTACGGTCGCGTTCCTACGCGCGCCTCGGGGCGCCCGCCGCCATCGCGCAGGCCGTGCCGCAGACCCATGCCGCAGGAAATCAGGGCTTGGCGGAGGGCTCAGTTGACGGCTTCGCGCGGGATTCGAGAGGTGGCCGGCTGCGGGGTGAGCGCGTCGGTGATGTGCTGCTCCAATTGGCGGGTCAACCGGCGCACGTCGTCGTCGGGGGCGAAGCGTGCCCCCAGCCTGACTCGGTAATGCACCGGCAGCAACGGCAGCTTCAGGGCTGGCCAGCCTTTGGACAGATAGGGGGAATCGGTCTCGATGATCAGCGTCTGCACCGGTACCCCGGCGCGCTTGGCGATCAGTGCCGCGCTCGGCACGAAGGGGCTGATCGGGTGGTGACGGCTGCGCCCGCCCTCGGGAAACAGCAGCACCTGGCCGCCACGTTGCAGTTCCTGGCAGGCTCCCAGCACCATCGCCAGCGGCTCATCGTTCGGAATATAGCCAGCCAGCCGCGAGGCGGCCCCGAACAGCGGGTTGCCGAGTAGGCTTGCCTTCATTACACAGGCGGTGTCCGGCAGGCGCGAGATCGGCATCAGCGCATCGAGCAGGCCTGGGTGGTTGGCCACCAGCACCAGTGGGCCGGCATCGCGCAGCGCGTCCAGTTCGTCCAGCTCGAAACGGAAGATGCCGAGCCGGCGCAAGGCGCCCAGATAGAAATGAAAGCCGCGCATCGCTGCGCGGCGGCCGACGCGCCGGCCTGTATCGGCGTTCAGCAGCGGGCGCAGCGGCAGTGCGATGCCGCTCCACGATAGGCAGATCAGCGCCAGCAGCAGCCAGCCGAGCGCCAGCCGCAACGCATCGTGAGGACGGCGCAACAGGTCGGGCAGGGGGGAGAGCAGGCGGCGAATCATGGTGGGCAGGGCTTCTGGTACGGCACTAGACAAAAGAAAATCCGCGGATCAATGTGCCATTGGGCGGGCGGACTGTTCGGATAGGCTGGCGGCTAGCATGACGCGAATCGATGACAATCTGGTTATCCGACGACCAAGTGCAGCAGCAGGGCCCATATTTTAGCAAAAAATCATCCGGTTGCAGGTGATGTGCTGCCAAACGTACACCCGGCCCGCCGCTTTAGCCGGCGGACATTGCCTCGAGGGCGGACTTGAGGTGCTCGACAGCCGTGGTGGACTCCACCTCGATGCGCCGGCGCAGCACCAGCTGGTTGAGCAGGGCATAGAACGGCGTCGGTGCACTTCCATAGACGAACACCCGATCGAAGCGGGTGCCAGCGCTGGTCGGCGTCAGCGTATAGCTGACAGTGCCGGCCTGCCAGCCGTGGATCCGACCAACGATGACCCAAAGCCGTGGACGCTCATACTGGATGACGGTCCAGACCACCTGGCCGCGTCGCCCGGCGACCAGATAGTCCTCGGTGACGCGCTCTCCGAGCCGTAATGGATGGTCGGTGGCGCCGTGCACTGCCAGCGAGGACGGGTGCCAGCGCGGCCAGTTGCCTGGCGTCGTCACATAGTCGAACACTGCGTCGGGTGGGCGGCCGATGTCGACCGTATTGTCTATGCGGGTGCCCGCCACCCAGGGCAGCGGCAGCCAGAAGAAAGCCGCCAGCAGCACGGCAAGCCACACGACCCAGCGCCAGCGTTTACGTTTCATGCCGCCTCTCCCGCGTGAACTTGTCGTTTCAGTCTAGTCGGCACGAATCAGCTTCAGTCGTGCCGGACCCGGTAGGGTGGGGACGGGTGGAGTCGCGAGGGTTATGACCGGAAGAGGACGAGGGCGTCAGCGTTCGGGGGAGTCTGCTGCATCGTGTGTGGAGGCTCCTGCTTCAGCCAGACTGATGAACTGCCGCAATGCCGCCGACCCGGCATCCTCCCGATACGCCAGCCCGATCGGCGCGCGCGGCGCCACGCCTGCGATCGACAGGTAGCGCACCCCCGGCGTGTCGATCTGGCTCACCGCGCGCGGTACCAGTGATACGCCGAAGCCGGCGGCGACCATCGGCACGATCGAGACGATCTGCGGCGCCTCCAGACCCAGCTTCGGCATGAAGCCCGCCTGCTGGAACGCCACGATCAGCCGATCGTACAACCCGGGGCTGATGTCGCGTGGTAGCAGGATGAAGGTGTCGTCGGCCAGTGCGGACAGGGGCACCGCAGCCTCTTCGCTGAGTGGATGGTTGGCCGGCAGCGCCAAGAGCATCGCCTCGTCGACCAGCGGCAGGCAGGCTAGCTCCGGGGCGGAGCCGATCGGCGTGTGTACGAAGGCGGCATCGACCGAGCCGTCGATCAGCGCCTGTACCAGCTCGGCGGTGTTGCTCTGCTGCGGCTGCAGCTGCACGTCCGGATAGCGCGCCCGATAGTCGCGAATCAGCGCCGGCACGGCCGGCTCGAAATAGGTGGCACCGGCAAAGCCGATGCGGATGCGCCCGGCCTCGCCGCGCGACAGGCGCTGGATGTGGGTCTTGGCCTGCTCCACCCGCTCCAGGAGCTGGCGCGCTTCCTCTACGAAGGTGGTTCCGGCCTCGGTCAGGTCCACGCCACGGCTGTGCCGCACGAATAGCGGCGTGCCCAGCTCCTCTTCCAGCTGCTTGATCTGCAGGCTCAGCGGCGGCTGCTGGATGCCGACGCGCTCGGCGGCGCGGGTGAAGTGGCGTTCCTCGGCGACGGCGAGGAAGTAGCGCAGGTGGCGAAGTTCCATAGTGGGGTCTGGCAAATAAAGAACGAGTATTCAAAACATACATAAAAGATATGGAATGTTCAATTTCAATATATTGGAAGTGTAGCCGCTAGGTGAATACACTTGGTCTTGGGTGGTGCCGCTTACCCGCCCCGTCAGATTCCGGCCCACGGCTTGCCCGCCGGCCCGTTCGATCCGGCGGGGCCGACCGAGCGGGCCAGGCTCTAAGAACAGAGTGTGAAGGGCAGGGCGATGATCAAGCACATCACGGGGTTGAAGCCGCGTGTGGGCGGCATCCGCTATGTCTGCTTCGAGCGGCCCAGTTCGCTGAGCCCGCAGCCGGGAGACATGGCCTGGGTCGAGACCGAGGCAGGCTGTCATTTCTGCCTGTGCATCGAAGCGATCGACAACGACGGAGTGCTGGTGGGGACAGTCGTGTCGATTCGCCCGGTGGAGCGGCTGGAAGTCGACGGCATCCGCCGCCACGACCGCGTCAGCGTCCCCCGCGACGCAGTCTGGCAGATCGTCCGTACGCTCGCGCCGCGCAGCTAGGCGCCACCCGCCAGACATCACAGGACGCGTCAGTACGCGTCAAGTACACGCGGCAACCAGAACAAGAAGCCGCACAGGAGAGCCCGGCGTCGGTCGTTCGGCCAGTGTCGGTAGCGATAGCAATGGAGGAGAGACCAATGTACGAAGACCGTATCCGCCTGGCCGCACTGCGCGACCGGGTCATGAGTGCCGATGAAGCCGCCTGTCTGGTGGACGACGGCATGGTGGTCGGCATGAGCGGCTTTACCCGCGCCGGCGACGCCAAGGACATGCCAGCCGCGCTTGCGAAGCGCGCTGCGCAGCACCCAATGAAATTCACCCTGATCACCGGCGCCTCGCTTGGTCACGACTCGGACAAGACGCTGACCGAGGCCGGCGTGCTGGCCAAGCGCCTGCCGTTCCAGGTCGACGCCACGCTGCGTGGCGCAATCAACCGCGGCGAGGTGATGTTCGTCGACCAGCATCTCTCGGAGACGGTGGAATTCCTGCGTGCCGGCCAGTTTGGCAAGCTCGATGTGGCGGTGATCGAAGCGGTGGCCATCACCGAGGACGGAGGCATCGTGCCGAGCTCGTCGGTAGGCAACTCGGCCAGCTTCGCCATCCTGGCCGACAAGGTGATCGTCGAGATCAACCTGGCGCAACCGCTCGGCTTCGAGGGCATGCACGACATCTGGATCCCCGGCCGCCGCCCGCACCGCGAGCCGCTGCCCATCGTCGGCGTGAGCGACCGCGTCGGCAGCACCACGGTGAAGATCGACCCGGCCAAGATCGCCGCCATCATCATCACCGACACCCCGGACAGTGCCTCCAACGCGTTGCCGCCCGATGCGGAGACGCAGCAGATCGCCGGCCACCTGATCGAATTCTTCCAGCACGAAGTGAAGCGCGGTCGCCTGTCCACCACGCTGCCGGCCATCCAGTCCGGCATCGGCACCATCGCCAACGCCGTGCTGTCCGGCTTCCTCGACTCGCCGTTCGAACACCTGACCATGTATTCCGAGGTGCTGCAGGACTCCACCTTCGAGCTGATCGACGCCGGCAAGATGGACTTCGCCTCCGGCTCGTCGATCACCGTGTCACAGCGCATGCAGGACCAGGTGTTCGGCAACCTCGAGCGCTACCGCGACAAGCTGGTGCTGCGCCCGCAGGAGGTCAGCAACCACCCCGAGGTGATCCGTCGCTTAGGGCTCATCGCGCTCAACACCGCCTTGGAGGCCGACATCTACGGCAACGTCAACTCCACCCACGTTGGCGGCACCCACATGATGAACGGCATCGGCGGCTCGGGCGACTTCGCCCGCAATGCGAGCATGGCGATCTTCGCCACCAAGTCGGTCGCGAAGGGCGGCAAGATTTCCAGCATCGTGCCGATGGTCGCGCACGTGGACCACAACGAACACGACGTCGACATTCTGGTTACCGAGCAGGGCCTGGCCGACCTGCGCACGCTGGCGCCGCGCGAGCGGGTCAAGCTGGTGATCGACCATTGCGCCCACCCGAGCTATCGCGAGCTGCTGCGCGACTACTACCAGGATGCGCTGCGCTACGGTGGTCACACCCCGCACGCGCTGGAGCGCGCATTCGAGATGCACATCAACCTGCGCGATCGCGGGTCGATGCTGGCCGGACAGGAGGCCTGATACCACGCAGTTGTTTGTCTCCGTTGTCGGAACTTAGCCGTTCTTCCAACGCTCATCCTTTTGGGCCGCACTGAGTGCGGCCGTTTTTTTCCATTTTAATGATGCTCTGACCTAGTCATTCCACACCATGATCACCATGCCAACCTGGCGTGATTGGCTGTTTTCGGCCAAGGCCTTTACTGCCGCCATGCTGGCACTCTATATCGCGCTGATGCTCGACTTGCCGCGTCCTTACTGGGCGATGGCGACCGTCTACATCGTGTCGCACCCCTTGACCGGTGCCACCCGGTCCAAGGCACTGTACCGAGTCTGTGGCACTCTGCTCGGGGCCGCGGCAGCCGTCGTGTTCGTGCCACTGTTCGTCAACGCCCCGGTGCTGCTCAGCCTGGTGGTGTCACTGTGGATGGGCACCTTGCTCTCCATATCGCTGCTGGATCGCACCCCGCGTAACTATGTCTTCATGTTGGCGGCCTATACGCTGCTGATCATCGGCCTGCCTTCGGTGTTTCAGCCTGAGACGGTGTTCGACACTGCGGTGGCACGTAGCGAAGAAATCCTGGTGGGGATCGGCTGCGCCAGCGTGGTCGCCACGCTGATCTTCCCCAACAAGGTGGCACCTGTGCTCAGTGCCCGCCTGGACGCCTGGCTGAAAGACGCGGCGCTGTGGGCGGCCGAGTCGCTGTCGCCCGCTTTGGCCGCAGCCAGCGATCGGCCCGCCAGTCGCCATCGCCTGGCGGCCGACATCCTGGCACTCGACCACCTCATCACCCAGCTCACCCATGATTCGGGCAGTGCCAGCACGGTACGGCATGCCCGCGAGCTGCGCGGCCGCATGAGCATGCTGCTGCCCATCCTGTCGTCACTGACCGAGACGACCGTCACGTTGCGCAAGCTGCCACAGGGCATACCGTCCGAACTGAGCCGGCTGATGGATGACATCGCGCTCTGGATGACCCGGGGGGGCGATGCCGCGCGCTTGTTGCACGAGCTGGAGGACGCGACCAAAACCGGAGAGCCCGGCTGGGATGCGCTGCTCGTTTCACATGCCAAGACGAGGCTGTGCTCGCTGATTCATCTGTGGCAGGACTGCCTGTCGCTGCAGCGAATGATCGCCGTGGGCGAGGCGGGCGAGCATTGGCAGCCGGCGTACCGGCGCTGGGAAGTCGGCGGCAAGACGCGCCACTACGACTATGGCATGTTGTTGTTTACCGCCGGCATGGCCACGCTGGGCATCTTTTGCATGTGCCTGATCTGGATCGGCCTGGGCTGGGACGACGGCGTCAGCGGCGTCATCCTCGGCGCGATAGTCTGCTGCGTCTTCGCGTCACTGGACGAGCCGGCTCCGTTGATCAAGGCCTTCTTTACCCTGACGTGCGTCAGCATCGCCCTCTCGGCGGTGCTGCTGTTCGCGATGATACCGGCCGCGCACGAATTCGAAATGCTGGTGGCGATGCTGGCGCTGCCGTTCCTGGGCATCGGGGTGCTGATGGTCCAACCTCAGTTCGGCGTCTTGGCGATGTTGCTGGCAATGAACACCGCAAACTTCCTGGGCCTACAGGACACCTACAGCGCCAACTTCACCGTCTTCATTAACAGCAATCTCGCCGGGGGAGCCGGGGTGCTGTTTGCCTTGGTCTGGACGCTGGTGACCCGGCCGTTCGGCACCGAGCTGGCGATTCGTCGCCTGGTGCATTCGAGCTGGAAGGCGCTGGCGCAGATGGCGGCGGGTGCCCGTCTCGACAATTACGCCAACCTGATCGCGTGGATGCTCGACTGCCTATCTTTGCTGATGCCCCGGCTGGCCGCCAGTGGCCACGACACGCTGACCGACGGTTTCAGCGAGCTGCGCGTGGGCTTCAGCGCGCTCGACCTGCAGCGCGACGAGCATGGCTTGGACGAACCGGCCCGGAGCCTGATCCAGCAGGTGTTGCAGTCGGTGGCCGAGCATTACCGGTGCTGCGCCGACGAGCGCCGGGCACTGACGGTTTCCCCCCGCTTGGCCGCCAATATCGATGCGGCGCTGCGAGCCGTCAGCCGTGAAACTGGTCCGGCCGCGCGTGAGGCGCTCCAGGCGCTGGTCGAACTGCGCATCACGCTGTTGCCAGACGCCGCGCCCCTCACTGCAGATCATTCCGGACCGCACGACGTAGAGCGGCAGCCCATTGCCGAGCAAGGCGAGCAACGTGTCGTGGGCCGTGCTCTCCAGATCATTCCGAGCAAGTAAGTAGGACGGCAAAAGCGTGTACGCCGTAACCTAATCAAATCGGCGCGGTGTGATGGCTTTTTGATGGGTTTCACTGCACTTCACCCATCCTACCCTGTAGGTCTTGTACTGACCGTTGTCTACGATTAGTACCGTGCCTCTGCGGCAGTGCCGACGCATTTGTCCCTACGCTTGCGCAGCCCTCATGGCTCGTCGTATGACACGCTTTCCTGCGATTAAGGAGGAACATCGACATGAGCATGTCCGAGGTCAAGATTGGCCAGCTAGTCATCCGCTATATCCTCGACGGTTCCAAGACCATGAGCTTAGGCATGTTTGAAATGACTGTTCCGGCCAATTCGATCGTGCCGCCGCCGCACAGCCACTCGAACAACGAGGAGTGTGTCTACATCCTTGACGGCACCCTCCGATACACCGTTGGAGCGACCTCTCGTGACTTGGGGCCCGGTGACAGTATGCACACCCCGAAGGGCGTCGTTCACGCCTTCTCGAACCCATTCGAGGCAACCGTCCGAGCGTTGATCATCCTGTCGCCGGACATAGGGGAGCAATATTTTCGAGACATCGCCGCGCTGTTTAAAGGGGAATGCCCGCCAGACAAGGCTGAGGTGGTGGCAGTGATGTCTCGCTACGGCCTGGTTCCCGCAGCTCCAAGTGCCGCCTAAGTGTCCAGTCCCGGATGACTCTCGTCCGCTTGGGGGCGGTTACTGCGTACCACCAAACAAGTCCTGAAGTGTAACGAGGAGAGGTGAAGGCGTTAACGTCTTCACCCATCAAATACCGGGACTGAACACCTGGAAACCATGACAGGCTGAAGTGTGGGCTGGCTGCTCAGTCACGCAGCAGGCAGGGCATTCTGGTTCTGCCAACCTTTCCTACCTGTCGACGCAACTCATCGGAATTTGCTATCCGTTTAGTCTATTCTTTGTACTTGCATTGGTCATTTGGGTATGTCGCTCCGACGCTCCCCTTTTCGGAAAGGGGATAGGGGGAGGGCGAGTGGGTGGGGCTCGCTGAGGCCTCCGAAGGGGAAAAAGATTAAGGGGGATATAAACGGCCCCTAGAACAAAACGCTCATTTCCTTGCACAAAGCCTGGCCCTGAGCCGAGGAGGGTTTCAAGGTGCCCTGCCTATGGCGCAGTAATTTACAGTGGTTGTCTAAAAGGCAGAAGGAATTAATCGATGAAAAAGATTTTCTATCCAGCCCTTGTTGCTGCTGTGTGTGGAATTGTAGCGTCAAATCTATCCTGGGCTGAGAAAGTAAGTAAAAGTGCGGATCTGCAGAAAAATAAGAGAACTGCTGACTATCTTTACTCACGCCCGCTGCTGGAAGCAATGTATCAGCTTGGGGTGATGCAGGATAAGCGACTCGGTCTTCAAACAAGCTGCAATGCTAACTTCGAAGTGAAGCCGCTGGGTACGGTCATCCTATCGACGATCGATTATCCGAAGGGCCTGCCGCATCCAAGTAAGGGTGCATGGCTTTCCCGTTACCAGTTCAAGCGCTGTGGCGAAATGAAAGTCTATAACACTCTCTTCACGACAAACGGGGCAGGCAAGGTGCCAACGGCACATATCTACTATCCCGGTTCTAGCAGTGCTGGGCCCGGTTTAATAAAGGATGCCCTGCCATCGGCTACTAGCGATGCGCTGATCCGAGCTGGGCTGAAAGACTGCAAAGATGTCAACGTCTTCGACATGCGGGTCTCTGAGCGCGACCACGATGTCGAGGAAGGGGGGAAAACAATCAAGGGTGTTTGGAATGAAGTCTGGACATTCCAGGCATGTGGCAAGATGGTTGATACCGCGATGACGTTCATTCCGGGGGACAAGGGTGGGGGAACGACGTTTACTGTCGGTCAGCTAAAACCATCAGATGCTGTGGCAAAACCCTAGTTGGTTGATCGAGTGTCCTCGGACATTCGAAGTTGTAACCTGTAAGGCGTCCCGCCGCTTGCTCGCCAATCTGGCAGGTTTGGCGGAACGCCTCATATTCCTTCGCGATGCTTCGCTTGCCTGGCCCAATCCGCAGGTAGACGGGTGGAGGCATCTATGCTGCAACTCATCAATCTCTGTCGTGCGATGCTTTGATGGGTTGCGCTGCGCTTCACCCATCCTACCGTGCTCAAAACCTCCCCTCCCCAAAATACTGCTCGAAGAACTCGACGCACACCCGCAGCTTGGCCGAGCTGGACAGGCGTGCCGGGTACACCGCCCAGATGTCCGCTTCCTGGCGGTAGTCGGGCAGCACCTGTATCAGTTTCCCGTCCTCCAGCTCCCTGCCCACATCCCATAGCGACCGCAGCATGATGCCGTGGCCGGCCAGCGCCCATTGGTGGACGATTTCGCCGTGGTTGGACGACAAGGGGCCAGTCACCTTGACCGTTTCGTCGCCGACCGGTCCGGCGAGGCGCCATAGGCCGAAGGGGTGGTCGCGTTCCTTGATCGGCAGGCAGTCGTGGCTGGCGAGTTCTTCCAGGCTCTTGGGCACGCCACGCCGCGCGAGGTAAGAGGGCGCCGCGCACAGGATGCGGCGGTTGGTGGCGAGCTTGCGGGCGATCAGCTGTGGGGCGATTTCGTTACCGATGCGGATGTCGAGGTCGATGCCTTCGGCGGCCAGGTCGACCAGTTTGTCGAACACGTCGAAGCGGATTTCCAGCTGCGGGTAGCGTTCGGCCAAGGTCGACAGCGCCGGGGCGACGTGGTGGCGGCCGAAGCCGAAGCTGCTGCTGATGCGGATCAATCCGCGCGGGTTCTGGCTGATTTCCGACACTTCGTCGACCAGGTGGTCGACGTCGGCGAGGATGCGCTGCGCCCAGCGGTATACCCGCTCTCCGTCTTCGGTGATGGCGACGCGCCGGGTGCTGCGGTGCAAGAGCTTCACCCCCAGCGTCTCTTCCAGAATGCGTAGGCGCTTGCTGACAAAGGCGGGGGAGGCGCCCAGCTCTTCGGCGGCGGCGACGAAGCTGGAGCGGCGGGTGACCAGACAGAACACGCGCAGGTCGTCCAGTTGCGGGTCATTCTTCACGATTCGTGTCTTATGTGTGCACAGATGCGGAGATTATTGCCAGAATGTTTTGCGGCATGCTAGCGCTCAATCGAATTCAACTTTGGATCGGTTTCGTTCAAGCCGCTCAGCCATCCCAGCGTAGCGGTCCTGCCTAGGCGCTCTGCCGCAGACAGTACGACTAGTACGGCAAGGCAGAGCAACAACGCCAGGAGGGATGGGGGAGTGGCGGCAAAGACTGGTCTGCACCGGAGAACTGTATGAGCAAGGTTTACAAGATCGCCGCTATCGCCGGCGACGGCATCGGTAACGAGGTACTGCCGGAGGGCCTGCGCGTGCTGCGCGCCGCGGCCGCAAAATTCGATATCGAGATCGAGGTGACCTCGTTCGAGTGGGCGAGCTGCGATTACTACCTGGCACACGGCAAGATGATGCCGGACGACTGGTTCTCGACCTTGAAGGAATTCGATGCGATCTACTTCGGCGCGGTGGGGTGGCCGGACAAGGTGCCGGACCACATCTCGCTGTGGGGTTCGCTCTTGAAGTTCCGCCGCGAGTTCGACCAGTACGTGAACCTGCGTCCGGTGCGGCTGCTGCCGGGCGTGCCGTGCCCGCTGGCCGGTCGCAAGCCGGGCGACATCGATTTCTACGTGGTGCGCGAGAACACCGAGGGCGAGTACACCTCGGTGGGCGGCAAGATGTTCGAGGGTACCGACCGTGAGTTCGTACTGCAGGAGGCGGTGTTCACCCGTCACGGCGTCGACCGCATCCTGAAGTACGCGTTCGAGCTGGCCGACAGCCGCCCGCGCAAAAAACTGACCGCGGCGACCAAGTCGAACGGCATCGCGGTGAGCATGCCGTACTGGGACGAGCGCGTGGCCGAGGTGGCCGGTGCCTACCCGGATGTGGCTTGGGACAAGCAGCACATCGACATCCTGTCGGCGCGCTTCGTGCTGCAGCCGGACCGCTTTGACGTGGTGGTGGCCTCCAACCTGTTCGGCGACATCCTGTCGGACCTGGGCCCGGCCTGCACCGGCACCATTGGTCTGGCCGCTTCCGCCAACCTCAACCCGGAACGTACCTTCCCGTCGCTGTTCGAGCCGGTGCACGGCTCGGCGCCGGATATCTACGGCAAGAACATCGCCAACCCGATCGCGATGATCTGGTCGGGGGCGATGCTGCTGGACTTCCTGGGCGATGGCCAAGGCCGCTTCCGCGAGGCACACGATGCGATCCTGAAGGCGATCGAGAAAGTGCTGCAGGAAGGCCCGCGCACCCCGGACATGGGCGGTGCGGCCAATACGACGCAGGTCGGCGAGGCGGTCGCGGCAGCGCTGTAACAGCAACGTCGTGTTGTCACTAGCCGACGAACGGCAAAAATGCAGCATCAGGGACGAAACCGACATAGAGCGATGGCTCGGTCGGATTGTCTGGCAGTTTATGTGGTGAACAGCGCGTAGCACCGCGATTTCGTGCACGGCGCGCTGGCAAGGACAGGGTCAGGCGGTGGCGGAGTGATTGGTTGCCGGCCTGGCCTCTAGTAATCTCAGTTTGTTAACCAATGAATTATTGTAAGTTAATGGTTAACAAGCGAGGTGCAGGGATCGCAGAATTCTGCCGATGCGGCAGGTAGAGCTGCTTCACAGGGGGTTGCGAGTGATGCTCCACCGCCCGGGCCGACTGGAACGGGCGGGGCGGGTACGCCGGTTATCGGCACTGTTGGATGGCTTGGCAGTTTGTGTGGTATTCGGCAGGTGGGCCGTGGGTTGCTTGGCCAGCTTGCCTGCAGGAACGCGGCAGCGGTCGGACATCGTCCGTTGTCGTGGTAGTCGGTGAAGTCACACCCAGCAACAACACCCAGCGTGAACAACAACAAATACACGCTGCACAGCCCTACAAAAGGAGAAACCGTGAATAACCTCAAAAAAAGCAGGCGTGATACGCCGCTGGCCGTGGTCAGCCTGCTGATCATCTTTTCCCTGGTGGGCGGCATGACCGCCTTTCCGAAGACGTCGATCGACGGGGCCGAAAAGGTCCTGTACTGGTGCACGACGATCTTCGCCTCGCCGATTCTGCTGTTCGCCTTCTTCGCGGTGCTGTTCGTCGCGTGGCTGGGCTTTAGCAAGTACGGCAAGATCCGCCTGGGCGAGGGCAAGCCGGACTACTCGACCGCCTCGTGGATCTTCATGTTCATCCTGTCGGGCCTCGGCTCCTCGACGCTGTACTGGGGCTTTCTCGACTGGGCCTACTACTACCAGACTCCGGGCCTGAACCTGACGCCGGAGTCGCAGGAGGCGCTGAAGTACAGCGTGGCCTACTCGTTCTTCCACTCAGGCCTGAGCGCGTGGGCGATCTATGCAGTCGGCGCGGTGGCGATGTGCTACCACTTCCACGTGCGCAAGAACAAGGGCCTGAGCCTGGCGTCGATGATCGAGGCGATCACCGGCTGCAAGGCGAGCGGCCCGGTGGGCCGGTTGGTCGACCTGTTGTTCATGCTGTGCATGTTCGGCGCGCTGACCATCTCGCTGGTGCTGACCGCGATCACCTTCGCCAAGCTGCTGTCGATCCTGACCGGCATCCCTGACACCTTCACCACCCAGGTGATCATCATCCTGGCGGTGTCGGTAGTGTTCACGCTGTCCTCCTACGTGGGCATGGACGGCGGCATGAAGCGGCTCAGCCACATGGTGTGCTGGGGCGTGGTGATCCTGGCGCTGTACATCTACGTGTTCGGCCCGACCCAGTTCATCACCAGCAACTCGCTGTCCAGCCTGGGCCTGATGCTGACCCACTTCGTCGACATGAGCCTGTTCACCGACCCGATGGGCGACGGCAAGTTCACCCGCGAGTGGACGGTGTTCTACTGGCTGTGGTGGATCTCCTACGCGCCGGGCGTGGCGCTGTTCGTTACCCGTGTGTCGCGCGGTCGAACCATCCGCGAAGTGCTGATGGCGATGGTGGTGGGCGGCTGCGTCGGCATCTGGTTCGTGTTCGGCGTACTGGAAAACTACAGCGTGCACAGCTTCATGAGCGGCCTCGTCAACGTGCCGGATGTGCTGAGCAAGCAGGGCGGTGAAGTGGCGATCGGCATGCTGCTCGACCACCTGCCGGCCGGCCGCGCGGTGATGGCGTTCTTTCTGGCGGTGATGGTGGTGTTCCTGGCCGCGCACATGGACGCGGTGGGCTATGCGGTATCGGCCACCTGCACCCGCGACCTGGAAGAGGGCGAAGACCCGGCCCCGGCCGACCGACTGTTCTGGTGCGTGATGCTGACGCTGGTGCCGCTGGCGATGATCTTCGCCAAGGCCCCGCTCAACACCATGAAGACCGCGGTGATCGTGACCGCCATCCCGTTCGCGCTGATCATCTTGGTTAAGGTGTACGGCCTGCTCAAATGGCTGCGCGAGGACTACGGCCACGTGCCTAGCCACCAGATCGAAGAGTACCAGCGTCCGCTGCAGGTGGTGGCCGAGGAAGCGCCGACGGCCGGGCCGGTGGTGGCCAGCAAGCAAGCGGTGTAAGGAGACGGTGATGGCCCACTATCCGTTGAGCGAGGCGATGCAGGAGTTCGTGCACACCAGTGGCACCTTCACCGGCGCCGACGACAGCATCGACTCGGGCCGCGCCGCCTACGACGCGCTGTGCCGCTACTTCACCCCGGTGCGTACCGGCAATCCTGGTGTAGAGGACCTGGTCCTCGCCGCGCCGGGGCGGGACATCCCGTTGCGCGTCTACCGGCCACTGGGCGAGGCCCCGGCACAAGGCTGGCCGAGCGTGCTGTATCTGCACGGCGGCGGCTGGGTGGTGGGCGGGTTGGACTCGCACGAGTTCGTCGCCGCCCCACTGGCCTGCGACACGCAGTCGGTGGTGGTGGTGGTCGACTACCGGCTGGCGCCGGAGCATGTGTTCCCGGCGGCGTTCGACGATTGCCTAGCCGTCTGGCATTACCTGCAAGCACAGGCGGCGTCGCTCGGCATCGACCCGGCCAACGTCGTGGTGGCCGGCGACAGTGCCGGCGGCAATCTGGCGGCGGCGCTGTGCCTGGCCGTCGCCCCTAACGGAGGTCCGGCGCCGGTCGGCCAGGCGCTGATCTACCCGGGCCTGGGCACCGACCACAGCTTGCCGTCTTACCGCGACAACGCCGATGCGCCACTGTTGACCAGTGCCGATGTCGAGTACTACCTGAAGCTGTACGCGCCGGACCCGGCCACGCACGACGACCCGCGGCTGTCGCCGCTGTCGGCCAAGAGCCTGGCCGGGCTGCCGCCGGCCTTCGTGGCGGTGGCGGAGTTCGACCCGCTGCGTGACGACGGGCAACTGTACGTCGAACGGCTGCGCGGTGATGGCGTGGACGCGCAGTACCACCTGGGGCGCGGCCTGCTGCACGGCTGCCTGCGCGCACTGCACCGCTGTCCGGAAACCGCCCGGCTGTACCGGGCCTTTGCCGAAGCGGTCTCAGCGATGCAGGCGCAGGGTAAGGGCAAGGTCGGCGGAGCCTGGCCAGCCATGAGATTGTTGGGGTGACGTCACGCTAAGCGCGTGATCTGTCCCAGCCGGCCGCAAGGTCGGGCAGGGGGCCTGAGGCGATTCCGGTTGGCCGTTCCTCGGAGCGGGCTTGACAGCTGGGTGGACTTAGGCCAAATTTTTTCGCATGTATGTTAACCAATAGTATGTAGTTAACTATTAGATAACAAAGCCGGGCGGGCAGGCTCCGTCCCACCACTCAAGTAGAGGAGAAACCGATGAACGCCTTCACCAAACTGAACCCCGAGTTCTGCACCGATCCGGACAATGCCTGGACCATGCCGGCCGAGTACTACACCAGCGACGCGGTATACCAGTACGAGAAAGAGAAGATCTTCGCCAACAGCTGGATCTGCGTCGCTCACCGCAGCGAGCTGGCCGAAGCCAACGACTACATCACCCGCAAGGTGATCGGCGAGAACATCATCGTGGTACGTGGCCGCGACGAGGTGCTGCGCGCGTTCTACAACGTCTGCCCGCACCGCGGCCATGAGCTGCTGGAAGGCAGCGGCAAGGCCAAGAACGTGATCACCTGTCCGTACCACGCCTGGACCTTCAAGCTGGACGGCGACCTGGCCCACGCCCGCAACTGCGACAACGTGGCCAACTTCGACAAGGAAAAATCCAGCCTGGTGCCGGTGAAGGTGGAGGAATACGCCGGCTTCGTGTTCATCAACATGAACCCGGAGGCAGGCAGCGTGGAAGAACAGCTGCCGGGCCTGGAAGCCAAGCTGCGTGCCGCCTGCCCGGTGATCGACGACCTGCACCTGGGCGCCCGCTTCGTCACCGACACCCCGGCCAACTGGAAGACCATCGTCGACAACTACATGGAGTGCTACCACTGCGGTCCGGCCCACCCGGGCTTCGCCGACTCGGTGCAGGTCGACAAGTACACCCACGCCCTGAACGGCAACTGGACGCTGCAGTTTGGTCTCGCGAAGTCGTCGGAGAAGTCGTTCAAGATCGACGAGTCGGTGAAGGACCCGAGCTTCAGCGGCTTCTGGGCATGGCCGTGCACTATGTTCAACGTGCCGCCGGGCGCCAACTTCATGACTGTGATCTACGAATTCCCGGTCGACGCTGAAACCACGCTGCAGCACTACGAGATCTACTTCCTCAACAAGGAACTGACCGAGGAGCAGAAGGCGCTGGTCGAGTGGTACCGCACCGTGTTCCGCCCGGAAGACCTGCGCCTGGTGGAGAGCGTGCAGCGCGGCCTGAAGTCGCGCGGCTACCGCGGCCAGGGGCGCATCATGGTCGACCAGCAGCGCAGCGGTATCAGCGAGCACGGCATTGTGCATTTCCATCAGTTGGTGGCGAAGCAGCACGCCGAGTAAGGGAAACCTAACAAACCTGCTGCGCGGCACGGAGGCTTCGTTGGGCAGTGCTCGGAATCCTCATGGACATCGAGTCCATTCCGGTTCCTGCGCGCTGTCCGCCTCGCCTGCGTGTCGCTCGCGACGGTTTGCCGCAGTTCCCCAATGCCCGAATTCACATTGCGGCGGTGCCATGGCACCGCCGCAGCCTGAGAGTCACACGATGAAACTGAATGATCCCTTGTTGTTCCGCCAGCGCGCCTATGTCGACGGCGCCTGGTGTGACGCCGATAGCGGCGCCACCGTGGCGGTGCTGGACCCGGCGAGCGGCGAGACCATCGCTACCGTACCGCTGATGGGCGAGGCTGAGGCCGAGCAGGCCATCGAGGCGGCCCACGCCGCGCTGCCGGCCTGGAAGACCAAGCCGGCGAAGGAGCGCGCCAAGATCCTGCGCCGCTGGTTCGACCTGATGGAGCAGCACGAAGACGACCTGGCGCGGTTGATGACCTGGGAACAGGGCAAGCCGCTGACCGAGGCGGTTGGCGAAATCCGCTACGCCGCGTCGTTCATCGAATGGTTCGCCGAGGAGGCCAAGCGCCTCTATGGCGACGTGATCCCGTCGCCGACCGCCGACAAGCGCCTGGTGGTGGTGCGCGAGCCGATCGGCGTGTGCGCGGCGATCACCCCGTGGAACTTCCCGGCGGCGATGATCACCCGCAAGGCCGCACCGGCACTGGCCGCCGGCTGTACCATCGTGATCAAGCCGGCCAACGAGACACCGCTGTCGGCGCTGGCGTTGGCCGAGCTGGCCGAACGCGCCGGCATCCCGGCTGGGGTGTTCAACATCGTTACCGGAGATTCGGCCGCGATCGGCCGCCAGCTCACCGGCCACCCGCTGGTTCGCAAGCTGTCTTTCACCGGCTCGACCCCGATCGGCCGCCTGCTGATGGGCCAGTGCGCCAGCACCATCAAGAAGGTGTCGCTGGAGCTGGGCGGCAACGCGCCGTTCATCGTGTTTGACGACGCCGACGTCGATGCCGCAGTCGAGGGCGCGCTGATCGCCAAGTATCGTAATGCCGGCCAGACCTGCGTGTGCGTCAACCGCTTCTACGTGCACGACGCGGTATACGAGGAGTTCGCCAGCAAGTTCGCCAAGCGCGTCGCCGAGCTGCGTGTCGGCAACGGCTTCGACGCGGCGACGCAGATCGGCCCGCTGATCACCGCCAAGGCGGTCGGTAAGGTACAGGAGCTGCTCGACGACGCGATCGAGAAGGGCGCGCGCGTGCTGACAGGCGGTGCTTCCCTGTCGGAAGGTCTGCAGTACTTCGCCCCGACCGTGATCGCCGACGTCGGCGCCGGCATGCGCCTGCTCGACGAAGAAATCTTCGGGCCGGTGGCGCCGATCGTGAGCTTCAGTTCCGAGGACGAGGTGGTGCGCCTCGCCAACGACACGATCTATGGCCTCGCCTCGTACTTCTACAGCCGTGACGTGGCACGAGTGTGGCGCGTGGCCGAGCGGCTCGAGTACGGCATGGTCGGCATCAATACCGGACTGATTTCGAACGAGGTCGTGCCGTTCGGCGGGGTGAAGCAGTCGGGTCTGGGCCGCGAGGGCTCGAAGTACGGCATCGAGGACTACCTGGAAATGAAGTACCTGTGCATGGCCGTCTAAGCCGGCACTGATAGGCGGTTCGGCCAGCCCCAAGGCTGGTCGAACCGCCAGGGTTGATTCAAGGAGAAACCGGCCGCAATCCGCAGCGCCGATCACCGAGGCACCGACAGGGCGGGACACAAGATCGGGCAAGGTGGTGGTGTGCAGGGCCGGAAGGAATGATGGAGGCAGTAATGGCAAACAACTACCAGATGATGACCGTGCGGGTGACCGCAATCGAACAAGCGACCCCGCAGATCAAGCGCTTCACGCTAGCCGCCGTCGACGGCAGCGAGCTGCCAGCGTTCACCGGCGGTAGCCACGTGATCGTGCAGATGCAGGACGGCGACAAGCGCCACAGCAACGCCTACTCGCTGATGAGCTCGCCGCGTAATCTCGCCCACTACCAGATCGGCGTGCGCCGCGAGGAGCAATCGAAGGGCGGCTCGGCCTTCATGCATGACAAGGTGCAGGTGGGCGACGAGTTGACCATTTCCACCCCGAACAACCTTTTTGCGCTGACCTACGTGTCGGCCAAACAGGTGCTGATCGCCGGCGGCATCGGCATCACGCCGTTTTTCCCTCAGATGGTCGAGCTGGCCGAACAGGGCGCCGACTATGAGTTGCACTACAGCTTCCGCAGCCCCGAGCACGGCGCGTTCGCCGACGAGCTGGCGAGCAGCGCGCATGGCGCGAACTGCCACTTCTATGTCAATAGCGAGGGCCGCCCGCTGGAGGTCGATGCGCTGGTCGACCGCCTGCCGCGCGACGCACATGTCTACGTATGCGGCCCGCGCCCGCTGATCGACGCGGTGATCGACGCCTGTCGCAGCAAAGGCCTGGCCGAGGAGCAGATCCACTGGGAACAGTTCGCCGCTGCGCCGCAGAGCGGGGCTGGCTTCACCGTGGTGCTGGCCAAGTCCGGCCGCGAGATCGCGGTGGGCGACGACGAGAGCATCCTCAAGGCGATCGAGAAGGAAGGCAGCGTGCCGGTGGAGTGTCTGTGCCGCGAGGGCGTGTGCGGTACCTGCGAAACCAAGATTCTCGAAGGCGAGGCCGAGCACCGCGACCAATACCTGAGCGACGGCGAGAAGGCCGCGCAGAAGACGATGATGATCTGCGTGTCGCGCGCACGAGGCGCGCGGCTGGTGCTGGACCTGTAATACGCGGTGACGGGACACACACCGTCGCCATCCCCTTATCCATCCGTCTCCTGACGACCCTGTTCGGCCCGCCTAGGCGGGCCGTTTTTTGATGGGGAGGGGACATGCACATGGTCCATGGTGCTGGCGCCGCGAACAGAACGGGGTCTGCCGAGTTTCATTCGGCGCAGTGCTCTCGGTCAGGCAGGCTGCTGCAAACAGGCTCACCGACACGACGTCGCTACAGGGATTGGGTACCGCGTTTTGGGGCTACGGCTGGGGGAGACTCAGGCGGCCGATCGGTCTTACAAGGCCTTGCGGAAAGTCAGGTTGACCCGGCAGTGGCCGAACACCGGGTCGATCCCGTCCGCCACCGGCTTGACGCCATGAAAGGCCATGCGCGACGGCCCGCCCCACACCACCACGTCGCCGCTGTACAGCCAGACGGTGCGGGTCTTGTCGCTGCGCTCGTTGCCGCCGAACAGGAATTCGGCCGGCAGGCCGAGCGACAGCGACACGATCGGCGCGTTCGGGTCACGCTCGTCCTTGTCCTGATGCAGGCCGAGCTTGGCGCCGGGGCGATAGTAGTTGATCAGGCAGAAGTCCGGCACGAAGTCGGGGTAGTCGGCGGCCCGGGCGGCGGCCAGGGCCAGTTGCATCAGCGGTTCTGGAATCGGCGGCCACTCGCTGGCCCCGTGGGCGCGCACCCGGGCGTAGCGGTAACCGTGCTCGTCGCTGACCCAGCCGGCGTTGCCACAGCTGCTGGTCTTCACCGTCATCGGGAGACCCCCCGGCGTGTGCATCGCCTTCAGCGGCGCCCGGCGCAGCACGCCGCGGATCGCTTCGGCCATCTCCTCGACCCGGTCGCGCGCGAAGTTGCGCAGGATCACCGCGCCGGGCGCGAGCGCCTCCCGGTACGGCCCGGTGTCGGGCACCGGGTCGAACAGGTCGTTGACGAACGGAACGGGGCTGGTGGAGCGGCTCATGCTTGCATTTTATCGCGTCCGTTTCGCCGTGGCGGGCCGTTTGCTTAGGCGGTTCGGCGCGCAAACGACACAGCCCCCGCCGGGGCGGGGGCCGTGATTCGGGGAAACGGACTAGCGGCTTACTTCACCCACTGCGCCGGCTTCAGCGTCGCGTAGGTGACGCCGATCTGGTCCAGATACTTGCCGCTGCGGCCGTAGAAGCCCAACACCACGCTGCCGGACGGCACGTTCCAATCGAAGGCGCCGCCGCCGCTGCCGCCACCGCCGACATGGCGGCCGTCGCTGATGGTGATGTTGAGCTGATCCACGTACTTGCCAGAGCGACCGTTCACTTTGGTGATGAACTGGCCCGGCTGCAGCGTCAGCGTCTGGCTCTGGCCGCCGCCGCCGCCGCCGTGGTAGTCGTTCCAGCTATCGCCGGTGCTGTTGGAGCGGTAGGTGACGCTGATCGCATCCACGTAGCCGCCGCTGCGCAGCTGGATGCTCGACACGTAATCCTGGCGCTGGATGAAGGTGTTGATGTCTACGTCGTCGAACGGGCCGCCGCCATCGCCGCCCTGGGCCGGCGATTGGGCGATCTGGTACTGCAGCTTCGGCGAGCCCTGCTGCAGCGACGGCGTGGCCGGGCGGCTCAGCTTGGCGGTTGGGTCGTTCACGTAGCGGGTGAACTGCTCGTTCAGCGCCTGCTGGTCGGTCTGGGCCTGGCTGTCCACCTCGTTAAGCTTGGAATCGTTGAAGCCTTGGTAGAAGGCGTAGATCGATTTGAGCCAGTCGATCTGGTTGATCAGCTGGGTTTCCTTCACCAGGTCCTGCGCCAGGCCACCGTCGCTCTGGTTGCCGATCAGGAAGGCGCGGTTGCCGGCGATCGGCTCGAAGTTGCCCACGTCCGGCACGTGCTCGTAGCCGGTCAGGCCGAACGACAGGATGGCCGGGGCGTCGATCGGGATGCTCGGGAAGTCCAGCGCGTACTGCACCAGTTGCTCCGGCGTCGGCAGTTTCGGGTTGGCGATGCCGGCCACGTTCTGGTTGAACGAGATGCGTACCTGGGTTTTCTCGGTGACGCGGTTGAGCTTGGTCTGCAGGTCGGCGCCGACGCTGCCGAAGTCGAAGATGCCGTTGGCCTTCAGCTCGGCGCTGACGCTGTCCTGTTCTTCCCGGCTCTGCGCGTAGAAGGTGTAGACCGCGTAGTATTCAGCGCCGGTGGTGATCGACGACACGAAGGAGTCGCCATAGCTGCGGAAGAAGTTGCGCAGCGCCGCGTCGTCCTGCGGCGGCGTGATGCCATCTTTCAGCTTGAAGGCGGTGGCAGTGTCGGTGCCTTTGACGTGGCGCGCGTGCACCACGATGTTCAGGCTGTAGCTGGTCAGGCTGAGCTGCTGGACGAACTCACTCTTCTCGCTGACGCTGCCGAACGGCCCGAAGCCCACCGACACCGACTGAGAGATGTCCAGAGCCTGGTACAGCGTCTCCACGTCCAGCGCCACCTGGTAGAACACGCTGCTGGAGCCGCCGTGGCTGGCGTAAGTGCCTTCCACGGCGGTGGAGATGCCGTAGCCGTTCACACTGTCGCTGCCCTGGAACAGGCTGGCGGGCGGCGGCGGGGCGACGGTATTGGCGGCGAGGCGTTCGGCGCTCGTCGGTACTTGGGCGTGGAGGGCGACTTCACGGGCACTGGTCATGGGGCAATTCCTCTTTCAATTGACGGTTGAAGCTATCTTTAAACGACAAATTGACTAGGTGAGGCATTTGCTGCTGCGGTCAGAGTGATCTGTCCACAAGCCATGCTAGGACGGATGCAATTTATTACAAGAAAATTTTTATGTAATTTGAATATTCACAATGCGTTTAAAGGGGACGCCGCTTCCGGAAACCATCTGGGAGCGGCTTTGGCCACAGGTCCGGCGCAGCAGGGCAGGTGACGACGCCCCGGGCCGGGTGTACCTTACGCCGCACCATTTCGCTAACCCATGCCGATTGATTCATGACCGAAAACAGCTTCGCCTTCCGCCTGAAAGAACTGCTCGAACACAAGAAACTGACGCTGCAGGCAGTGGCGACGGCGCTAGGCGTGTCGCGCCCGGCGGTGCACAAGTGGACCCGCGGCGGCGAGATCGACTACGACAATCTGCGCCGGCTGGCGGCATTCCTGAACGTCAACTGGATCTGGCTGCGTTACGGCGAGGAGGCACAGCGCGATCTGGCCAACGCCGAGCCGGTCGAGCTGCCGATGACCGATGTGCGCCGCCGCTACACCGCCGAGATCATGGAGAACGAGGCGCGGATGAAGCTCGCACAGGAGAACGCGCGCATCGTCACCTGGGAGTGGAATCTGATCACCGACGCGGTCACCTATTCGACCAACGTTGAAGCGGTGTACGGCTGGCCGATAGGCCGCAACGAGGATTTCTGGCCGCATGTGCCGGACGCCGATGCGGCGATGATGCGTGGGGTATACGAGCATTCGATCGCCAGCGGCGAGCCGCATGAGATTGACTTTCGCATCGTTGATCCGGCCGGCGAGACGCGCTGGATCGCATCGCGGGCGACACCGATCCGCGATGCTGACGGACGCATCGTCAAGATGGTCGGCATCAGCATGGACAACACGGCGCGCAAGACCGCTGAGGAGGCGTTGCGCAGGAGCGAGGCGCGTTTTCGGGCGATCTTCGAAAACGCTTCGGGTGGCATCGCCTACATCGGGCTAGACGGCCGCTGGCTAAAGGCCAACCAGACGCTGTGCGAGCTGCTCGGCTACACGGCCGAAGAGCTGTCTACTTTGACCTTCCAGTCACTGACGCTGGAGGACGATCTGGCCGACAACCTGGTCCAACTCGACCGCCTGCTGGTCGGCGAGATCTCGATGTACTCGCTGGAAAAGCGCTTTCGCCGCAAGGACGGCAGCGTGATCTGGGTAAACGTGAAGACCTCGCTGCAGCGCAACCCCGACAACGGCGAGCCGGAGCACCTCGTCACCGTGATCGACGACATCACAGCACAGCACACCAGGATGGCGGCCTTGGAGCAGGCGGCCGGCGAAGCCGAGCTGCTGTTCGACGCGGCGGGTATCGGCCGCTGGCGCTTCGATACCGCAAGCGGCCGCGTGACGGCCGATGCGGTCGCGATGGGGCTGCTGATCGACCAGGAACGAGCCGGTGAACTCGGCCAGGCGCAGTGGTGGCGGCTGTGGTCGGCGGAGAGTGCCGAATGGCTGGAGGCCGCATTGCGCGATGTACGCTTCGACGGCGTGGGGCGTCGCCAGAATGGTGTGACGTTGAGGTTGTTCGCCGCGCGCCACCCGCGTGAGGGTGGGGTATGGCTGGGAGGGGTGAGCCGGCTGGATGGCTAGTCCGAACCCAGCTCGGCCATGTGGATACGACAACGCCGCCGCCCAAAAGGCGGCGGCGTTGTTTTTACCGCGCTAGCGGCTTACAGATGCTGCGACAGGAACTCGAGCGTGCGGCCCAGCGCCAGTGCGGCGGCGCGCTGATTGTAGACCGCGGTGCGGCCCCAGCAGTTGAAGCCGTGGTCGACGGCAGGGTAGTCGAAGAAGTTGGCGTTCGGTTTGCCGGCGAAGCGCGCCTTCACCTCGGCCACCGCGCTTTGCGGGATGTGGCCGTCCTGCTCGGCGTAGTGGAACAGGATCGGCTGGGTGACCTTGTCGGCTACGTCGAGGTGCTGGTTGATGCCGCCGCCGTAATAGGCGACTGCCGCATCCGGCTGGCCGATCGCCGCGGCGCGGTAGGCGAGCTGGCCGCCCAGGCAGAAGCCCAAGGTCGCGACCTTACCGGTCACCTCCGGCAGACCACGCAACGTGGTCAGTGCGCTGGCGACGTCGGCGGCGGCTTGCGCCGTGTCGACCTTCTGGTAAAGCTCGAATGCTTTGGCGGTACCGGCCTCGTCGTAGTTCAGGTCGACGCGCGGTTCCAGACGCCAGAACACGTCCGGAGCCAGCACCACGTAGCCTGCCAGCGCGTACTGGTCGGCAACGGCGCGGATGTGTTCGTTAACGCCCCAGATTTCCTGTACCAGCACGATGCCCGGGCCCTTGCCGGCCGGCGGCAGCGACAGATAGCCGGAGAAGGTTTCGCCCTGGGCGGTGGTGATGTCGATCCAGCGAGAATTCAAGGTGGACTCCTTAAAGGTTGACCGAACAAAGCGCCGGCTCGGGGCCGGCTTGTCAGACGATATCGGGGCGGGCCGGTCGATCAGCAAGAGCGACGGCGGCCATCCTGACGATATTAGGCGGAGGAGTGGCCCGATCCAAATCGGCGGGTGGTTTTGGGGCGGCGCCGACGTGACAGACCCGGCAAGTGTCCAGGCGTTGGCCTGGCATGCCTGTCTGGTGTGACGGTACAGGCGGTGCGGCAAGACGGAGTGACAACCCGGAAAGGGCAGAACTGGCACAAAAAAAGCCCCGCCCAGGAGCAAACCAAGGCGGGGAACACAAAGCATGAAGGAGAAAATTAATGCGGTGCGCGGGCGATACCGGCGTTGACCACCTGACGACAGGGGTTCAGGCCCATCGTGTAGGCGAGGTCGGCTGGTCGGTCGATGTCCCACAACGCGAAGTCGGCGATCTTGCCCACTTCCAGTGTGCCGAGCTCGCCGCCCAGCCCCAGCGCCGTGGCGGCGTGGCGGGTGAAGCCGGCCAGCGCCTCCTGCGGCGTCAGGCGGAACAGCGTGCACGCCATGTTCATCGTCAAGAGCGGCGAGGTCAGCGGCGAGGTGCCCGGGTTGCTGTCGGTCGCCAGCGCGATCGGCACGCCGGCATCGCGAAGCTGGGCGATCGGCGGCAGCTTGGTTTCGCGCAGGAAGTAGAACGCGCCGGGCAAGAGCACCGCCACCGTGCCGGCTTCGCGCATCGCGGCGATGCCCGAGTCGGACAGGTATTCCAGGTGGTCGGCTGAAAGGCCCTTGAAGCCCGCGACCAGCGCCGCGCCGCCCTGGTCGGACAGCTGCTCGGCGTGCAGCTTCACCGGCAGGCCGAGCTGGTGCGCCACGTCGAACAGCCGCGAGGTCTGCGCTGGAGAGAACGCGATCTTTTCACAGAACGCGTCGACCGCATCGACCAGCCCCTCTGCCGCCAGCGTCGGCAGCCAGTGGTCTGCCAACGCAGTCACGTAGTCGTCGGCGCGGCCCGCAAACTCGGGCGGCAAGGCGTGCGCGCCGAGGAAGCTGGTGCGCACCCGCACCGGCAGGCGTTCGCCGATGTTGCGCGCTACCGTCAGCATGCGCCGCTCGCTGTCCAGCGTCAGACCGTAGCCGGACTTGATCTCCAGCGTCGTCACGCCTTCGGCCAGCATCGCATCGACACGCGTGCGGCTGGCGGCGAACAGCTGCTCCTCGTCGGCGGCGCGCGTGGCGCGCACGGTCGACAGGATGCCGCCGCCGCGCTGGGCGATTGCTTCGTACGGCACGCCGTTCAGACGGTCCTCGAATTCATCGCTGCGGTTGCCGGCGTAGACGATGTGGCTGTGGCAGTCGATCAGGCCCGGGGTCAGCCAGGCGCCACCGCCGTCGTGCTCGACATCGGCCGACGCGCCGGCTGGCAGGTCGGTCTCTTCACCGAGCCAAGCGATGCGGCCATCCTTAACCGCGATAGCGGCGGCACGGATCTCGCCGTAGCCGTCGTGTTCGGCCAGCGTTGCCAAGTGCACATTGCGCCACAGCGCGTCCCAACGCGGGCCGGATGAAGAAATGCTCATGCAAGGTCTCCTTGCGCAATCCCCTGCGCAATCAAGATAACGATGAACAGCCGGCAGTCCGCTTCGGCCTGCAGCGAGACCATGCCGTCGGTCGGTGCCAGCAGCAGGCTCTCGGCCGCGGCGAGCACTTCGTTGTCGATGTTCAGTCGACCAGCGAAGCAGTGCACGAAGCGGATTGCATCGCCATCACTGGCGAGCGGCAGCGTCTCGCCGGCCGCCAGCGCGTGATGGGCGACGCGGTGCGCGAAACGGCCGCGCCGCGTCATCACGTTGAAGTCCTCGACCGCGTCGTCATTGATCAGCTCGGCGGCGACCGGCGTTTCGCCGGTGAAGCGCCAGACGCTGCCGTCGGCCTTGAGCGTGAGCGGGACAAAGCCGTCGCCGGTCAGGCGCAGCCCGGCGCCACTCAGCAGCGCGAGGCTGCGGTCAATGCCGGGAAACGCCGAGAACGGTCCAGCAGCACCGACACGAGCACGGCTGATGCGCCAGTCGAAGCTATCGAGGCCGGCATCGGCCGGGAACACCGCGAGCTCGACGGTGGTACCGGCGCCGTTCTTCCATGGTTGCTGACGGTAGTCGGCAGGACAGAGGCTCTGCATTCAGCCCCCTTGTTGCTCGGCGATCGCATCGGCGACGCGCGCGATCAGCCGCGCGGCGACGCGGGCGGTATGCGAGTCGATGTCGAGGCGCGGGTTGAGCTCGGCGACATCGGCGAGCCGCAATTTACCCGACGACAGCACCGTGTCGATCAGCGCTTCGACCACCTCCAGTGCCACGCCGTGCGCGGCCGGCGCGCTGACGCCCGGCGCAACCGCGGCCGGCAGCACATCGAGGCAGACGGTCAGGTACACATGGTCGACACCGGCCAGAAATTGCTCGAGCTGGGCGCGCGATTCGGCCAAGCGGTCGATGCCCATTTCCTCGTCGCGCCGCCAGCACACGCCCAGTTGCTCGGCGCGCTCGAACAGCGCGCGAGTGTTGGCGTAATCGCTGACGCCGAGGCAGGCGTAGTGGAACGGCCAGCCGCGCTCTGCGCAGTCCTCGGCGATCTGCCGGAACGGTGTGCCGGAGCTCGCGCGTTCGGCCAGGCGCAGGTCGAAGTGCGCGTCGAAGTTCACCACGCCGATGCGTGGCGCCGATCCACCTTGCGCTGCCAGATGACGTGCCAGCCCGCCGAACGAACCGTAGGCGATCTCGTGACCACCGCCGAGCGTGATCGGAAAGGTGCCGCGGCCGAGCAGGTCGGCAAGACGCTCGGACAGCTCGGCCTGGGCCGGCTCCAGCGCATCACCGTCGCAGCGCACATCGCCGGCGTCCCACAGCTTCTGGACGTGGCGCACCGGGGTGTTGCCGAGCAGGGCGCGCAGCGCGGCCGGGCCCTCGGCAGCACCGATGCGGCCATGGTTGCGCGCCACGCCGGCATCGCAGGCGAAGCCGACCAGCGTCACGCCGTCCAGAGGACCCGAAGCCGGCGCGGCGGCGGCGAGCTGGTGCCAGCGACGGCCCAGCTCGCCTTCCTCGGCGTCGATGCGGCCTTGCCAGCCTTGCAGGGTAGCTTGACCCATCGTCGCCTCCGCTTAGTCGAACAGCGCGTCGAGCAGGTCGCTCTGGGCGCTGGCCAGTTCACCCTGGCGCACCAGCGCGGTCGCCGCGTCGATTTCCGGTGCGAACAGGCGGTCGCGGTCGTAGAACGGCACCTTGGCGCGCAGCTGCTGGTGTAGCTTGGCCAGACGCGGCGAGGTCGCCAGCGGCTGGTGGAAGTCCACGCCCTGGGCGGCGGCTAACAGCTCGATGCCGACGATAGTGGCGGTGTTCTCGGCCATCTCAGCCAGGCGACGGCCGGCGAAGGTCGCCATGCTGACGTGGTCTTCCTGGTTGGCCGAGGTCGGCAGGCTGTCGACGCTGGCCGGGTGCGCCAGTGACTTGTTCTCCGACGCCAGTGCGGCGGCGGTAACGTGGGCGATCATGAAGCCGGAGTTCAGACCCGGTTCCTTCACCAGGAACGGCGGCAGGCCGGACAGGGTGGAGTCGATCAACAGCGCGATGCGGCGCTCGGACAGCGCACCGATCTCGGAGACCGCCAGCGCCAGCGTGTCGGCGGCGAAGGCCACCGGCTCGGCGTGGAAGTTACCACCGGACAGCACTGCGTCCGGCTCGCCGTTCTCGCCCGGGAATACCAGCGGGTTGTCGGTGACGGCGTTGGCTTCGGTCAAGAGGGTGCGCGCGGCCTGGCGGATCAGGTCGTGGCAGGCGCCCATCACCTGCGGCTGGCAGCGCAGGCTGTACGGGTCCTGCACGCGGTTGTCGTTTTCGCGGTGCGACTGGCGGATCGCGCTGCCGGTCAGCAGCTCGCGGTACACGCCGGCCAGGGCAATCTGGCCCGGCTGGCCGCGTACGGCGTGGATGCGCGGGTCGAACGGTGCATCGCTGCCCTTGGCGGCGTCCACCGACAGTGCGCCGGTGACCACACCTGCCTTGAACACGCGTTCGGCCATGAACAGGCCGTTCAGCGCCAGTGCGGTCGACACCTGGGTGCCGTTGATCAGCGCCAGGCCTTCCTTCGACGCCAGGCGCAGCGGGGTGATGCCGGCTTGTTCCAGCGCCTCGCGTGCCGGCATGCGGCGGCCGTCGAGGTAGGCATCGCCTTCGCCCATCAGCGTCAGCGTCATGTGCGACAGCGGGGCCAGGTCGCCGGAAGCGCCCACCGAACCCTTGGCCGGGATGTGCGGCAGGATGCCGGCGTTGAACACTGCCAGCAGCGTGTCGACGACCACGGCGCGCACGCCGGAGAAGCCGCGAGCCAGGCTGCCGATCTTCAGTGCCATCACCAGGCGGGTCACCGCCGGGCTCAGCGATTCGCCCACGCCGACCGAGTGCGACATGATCAGGTTGCGCTGCAACAGTTCGAGCTGCTCGTCCGGGATGCGGGTGAGGGCCAGCTTGCCGAAGCCGGTGTTGATGCCGTAGGCGGCGTCACCCTTGTCGGCGATGCGGCTTACGACGGCGGCCGAAGCGGCCATTGCCGGGTAGGCCTCGGCCGGCAGCACGAGGGTGGTCGGGTTCTGCCACAGCTGGCGCAGTTCGGCGAGGCTCAGTTGGCCGGGACGGAGGGTCAGGGTCTTGCTCATAATCTGTCTCTTTAAGCGAAATGAACGGGTGGCGGGGTAGTCGTCACGGGTTCGATATTTCGGGCGGCCCCCGCCAGAGGCGAGGGCGCTACAGGGTCGCGGATAGCGACGCTTATTTAATCATCGGCAGTTTCAGGCCGAAACGCTTAGCGCAAGCAATCGCGGTTTCGTAGCCGGCGTCGGCGTGGCGCATTACGCCGCTGCCGCAGTCGTTCACCAGTACGCGGGCCAGACGTTTCTCGGCTTCTTCGCTACCGTCGGCAACGATCACCATGCCGGAGTGCTGGCTGTAGCCCATGCCCACGCCACCGCCGTGGTGCAGCGATACCCAGGTCGCGCCGCCTGCGGTGTTCAGCAGGGCGTTCAACAGCGGCCAGTCGGACACGGCGTCGGTGCCGTCGCGCATTGCTTCGGTTTCGCGGTTCGGGCTTGCTACCGAGCCGGTGTCGAGGTGGTCGCGGCCAATCACGATCGGAGCCTTCAATTCGCCGTTGCGCACCATCTCGTTGAACGCGAGGCCAGCGAGGTGACGCTCACCCAGACCCAGCCAGCAGATCCGCGCCGGCAGGCCCTGGAAGGCGATGCGTTCACGCGCCATGTCGAGCCAGCGGTGCACCATCTTGTGCTGCGGGAACAGTTCCTTGATCTTGGCGTCGGTCTTGTAGATGTCTTCCGGATCGCCGGACAGCGCCACCCAGCGGAACGGGCCACGGCCTTCGCAGAACTGCGGGCGGATGTACGCCGGCACGAAGCCCGGGAAGTCGAAGGCGTTCTTCACGCCCTGGTCGAGCGCGACCTGGCGGATGTTGTTGCCGTAGTCGACAGTCGGGATGCCCATGGACTGGAAGTCCAGCATCGCCTGTACGTGCACCGCGCAGGAGCGGGCGGCTTCTTCGGTCAGGCGGGCGTGCTGCGCCGGGTCGCGCTGCGCGGCGCGCCAGTCTTCCACGCTCCAGCCGGTCGGCAGGTAGCCGTTCACCAGGTCGTGTGCCGAGGTCTGGTCGGTCACGAGGTCCGGCTTGATGCCACCGGCGCGGGCGCGCTTCACCAGTTCCGGCAGGATGTCGGCGGCGTTGCCCAAGAGGCCGATCGATACCGCTTCCTTGCGTTCGGTGTGGTAGCGCACCAGTTCCAGCGCCTCGTCGATGTCGCGAGCCTGCTTGTCGAGGTAGCGGGTGCGCAGGCGGAAGTCGATGCTCGACTGCTGGCATTCGATGTTCAGCGACACAGCACCGGCCAGGGTGGCGGCCAGCGGCTGCGCGCCGCCCATGCCGCCGAGACCGGCGGTCAGGATCCAGCGGCCGGCCAGGTCGCCGTTGTAGTGCTGGCGGCCGGCTTCGGCGAAGGTCTCGAAGGTGCCCTGCACGATGCCCTGGCTACCGATGTAGATCCAGCTACCGGCGGTCATCTGGCCGTACATGAACAGGCCGGCACGGTCCAGCTCGTTGAATTTTTCCCAGTTGGCCCACTTCGGCACCAGGTTGGAGTTGGCCAGCAGCACGCGTGGTGCGTCCGGGTGGGTCTTGAACACGCCAACCGGCTTGCCCGACTGGATCAGCAGCGATTCGTCGTTTTCCAGGTTCTTCAGCGACTCGAGGATCTGGTCGTAGCAGGCCCAGTCGCGTGCGGCGCGGCCGATGCCACCGTACACCACCAGGTGCTGCGGATTCTCGGCGACGTCCGGGTCCAGGTTGTTCTGGATCATGCGGTAGGCGGCTTCGGTCAGCCAGTTCTTGCAGGTCAGTTCGCTGCCGTGCGGGGCGCGGATGACGCGGGTCGGGTCGAGGCGCGGATCGGTGTTGTGCGACGAGTTCATTCGAGTCTCTCCTGGGTTCGACACCTTGCTGGTGCTTGTCAAATTGGGTTGCCGGGTTGTCTGGCCGCCTGAGAGGCCAGTCCCTGGCCAGCTGTCTTGGCGGATGGCACAGCCTGCGGCGTCTAATGCGATGTAACGCAGCCATGTCTATACAACGTGATCAAACTGTAGCGCACAATGTTTGTATATACAAGTACTGTCGATAAATTTTTTCGCGGCTTACCGGGCTGGATTGATGAGCGGTGCTGGTGTCGAGGCGCTGGGGCCTGGTCGGTTGTCAGGGAATGCCAGTGGAGGTAATGGCTAGTGACTTGATTATCGGCCGTTTTTCAGGCTTTGTCGTGCGGTTTTCGGACAGGGAAGCAGGGGGAGATTCAGGCGGTTCAGTGCGACGATCGGCGTGGCAAGAGCTGCCGGATCGCCCGCCTGGTTGGTGTGATCAAAGTATATACAACAGTGAGGTGGCACCGGCAGCGTCGCCGGGCCGCCTGATCAGAAGCTGCCGGAGAACTGGTAGCGCGAACTCGGGTGCCACAGCGTGACGTCGGTCGCGATCTGTTCGTGCGCCCAGGTGCGGCGGTGCAGCACCAGACAGGGGTCGCCGATGTCCATGCGCAGGCGGTGTCGTGCGGTTGCATCGGGCATGCGGGCGGTGATCACGTATTCGGCCCGTTGCAGCGGCGCCTCGAGCGTCATGTATTCGTTCGGGGTGATGGCGCGGAAGTCCTGCTCGAGGTAGTGCGGGTACAGCTGCGGGTTGACGAAGCGGTCCTCCAGCTGGATCGGCACATCGTTCTCGAAATGCACGATGCGCGAATGGAACGCCTCGGCCCCGGGCGGCAGGCCCAGCGCCTCGAGTGCCTTGGCATCGCCGGTGCGCTCCAGGATCAGCACCTCGCTGTGGTGCTGGCCGCCGCGGCTCTTGATCTCGTCGGAAATGCTTTTGATCTCGACCAGGGTGGACTGGTATTTCTGCGAGGCGACGAAGGTGCCGGCGCCCTGTACGCGGTGCAGGATCTGGTCGTCGGTCAGCTCACGCAGCGCCCGGTTCACCGTCATGCGGGAGACACCGAACTGCTTGAGCAAGTCGTGTTCGGACGGGATCAGGCTGCCCATGGGCCATACGCCGGTCTCGATTTGATTGCGGACGTAGTCCTTGATCTGGACGTAGGCGGGAACCGGTTTGGTGTTGGCGTAGGACATGGCGCGGGTATGGGAGGTGACGACAAACTATAGCACGCTCTATGCTTGTATAGTCAATTTGCCGTGGCATGCCTACCCCGGCCCTTGAATCGGGGCCGGGGCGATCGCTCAGAACCTGTCACGATCTGCTGCGTTTGATCTTCTAGAACTTGGGTGATCCTGCACTGAAATGACGTTCAACATGCTTATCTACTCGATGAGTCCATTCCGCTTTTTCGCGTCATTGCCCCTTCGTTCGCGAGATCGTGAACAAGTTCTCAAGCGTCCAGCAATTTTCCCTTCTTCAGTATGGCTTTGCCCGCCACCTTGGCGACGCTGTCGCCGGTCATCACGTAGCGTTTGCGCACCGTCGCGTAGAGCAGCCCTTCGGTCGGGCTGTGCACGTCGGTGGTACGGCCTGCGACCGGGTCGACGATCTGGGCGACCAGCTCGCCCTCGCTGACCCAACTGCCCAGTGGCAGGCGCAACACGAGCACACCATAGCTCGGCGCCTTCATTGTTTCGGAACCTTCGAGTGGGGTCGTCGGGTAGGGCAGCGGTGCCGGCGGCGGCACGTCGTCCTCGACCAGGCCGGCGCGTACCAGAGAGGCGTAGATCGCGGCGGCGTCCTTTTGGGCCAGCTCGGCCGTGACATCCTGCTGTCCGCGCAGTTCCACCGTCACCGCGACGCTGTCGTAGGGGATCGGATGATCGGGGAAGCGGCGGCGCAGCTCCTGCCACGGCATGAAGATGGCTTCGTCGAACGGTGTATCCCCGTAGTGGTCGGCCAGCAGCGATACCGGGCACTCCAGGTAGCGGGCCAGTTCCTCGACTCGCTCCCACTGGCCTCGCGCCGCGTAGATGTGCATGAGTCCTTCCCATTCGCAGTGCAGGTCGATGACCAGGTCCGCATCGTGCGCCAGGCGGTGCAGCGTCAGCCGCAATGACTCCAGCTCGGTCGTCGGCGTCGCCGCGGCGAGTAGCTCGCCCAGTTCCTGACGGATCAGTCGCTTGTTGGCCGCCGCGTCCGGCCCCAGCTTGCCGGCGAGTCGTTCGGCCAGCTCCGCGCCGGGCGACAGGTAGTGGCGGTTGAAATTCTCGCCGCTGCCGAGCTCGAACCGGCCGATCGGCTGTTGCAGCAGGCTCTGCGAGAGGCCGATCGGGTTGGCGACCGGCACCAGCACGATCTCGCCGAGCAGGCGCTGCTCCGCTTCTGCCTTGGTCAAGAGCTCGCGCAGGTAGTGCGAAACCAGCATGCCGGGGATTTCGTCGGCGTGCAGGCTGCTCTGGATGTAGACCTTCCGCGGCCAGCCCCCTGCGCGGGCAGCGCCGAAATGGAAGCTGGTGACGTGGCGCTGGGTGCCACAGCTTGGGCTGACGAGGGGGTGCTGCTGGATGTGCATGCTGTCTCCTGGTGGGCGTTCACCGCCCAACGATGCGAATTGGGCCGGGGCATTGCTGCGCTATTCGATCCAGCGCCTGTGCCTGCCTTGGCGAGGGGAAATCCAGTCTAGTGGACTTTTTTTGTATAGACAATGTCGACATGTTCGGCGCTACCTTAACCCGCCGGAATGGGGGCTTGCGGACGGAGGATCGGCCTTGTCCTGGATGGGGCTTACTGATGGTAAACATTCAGGGTTCCTTCGCTATAGCAATGATTTTATCAGTTAACCTGCTGTTTTTAAGGTGTTTTCATCTGTTTTCGATCGTGTGTCGATACAAGTATGACGGTCTGCCCGTCGCATTTCTTTCCATGCCGTTGAGATAAAGTGATGCGGTGTTCGATAAAGCGATTGCAGTTTGAGAAATTTCGATTTAGCTTTGTATATACATGTTTGGAGCCGGGCATAGACCGGGCCCAGGCTGTTAGGGTCGCGCGAGCACGGTGATGAGGAATGCAGTCCCGGCAGGCCGATCCGAGTTCACGCGCAACAGAGATGGAATTCAAAGGAGATACTATGAAGAAGCTTGTCGCTTTCGCCGCCCTGACCCTGTGCGCCACCGGCGCCTTCGCCAATGAACCGAGCGTCATCCGCTTCGGTGTTGACCCAACATTCGCCCCGTTTGAATCGAAAACGCCGGACGGCAAGCTGGCGGGCTTTGACATTGATCTGGGCAATGCGATCTGCGCCAAGCTCCATGCCAAGTGTGTCTGGGTCGAGAACGCCTTCGACGGCATCATCCCCGCCCTCAAGGCCCGCAAATTCGATGCGGTGCTCTCGTCGATGTCGGTGACCGAGAAGCGCCAGCAGGAAATCGCCTTTAGCGAGAAGATCTACGCTACGCCGAACCACCTGATCGCTCACAACGGGTCCAATCTGCTGCCGACGGTGGCGTCGCTGCGTGGCAAGCGCGTCGGCGTGGAGCAGGGCTCGATCCAGGAAACCTACGCGAAGACCTACTGGGAGCCCAAGGGCGTGAATGTGGTGTCATACCAGAACCCCGAGCTGGCCTACCAGGACCTCGCCTCCGGCCGGCTTGATGCCAGCTTCTCCGACGCCGTCGCCGGCGAATACGGCTTCCTGAAGCGGGCAAACGGCCAGGGCTTCGGCTTCTCCGGGCCGGCCGTGCAGGACTCGAAGACGCTGGGTCATGGGGTCGCAATCGGCCTGCGCAAGGGAGATGACGAGCTACGCCTGGCCATCAACAAGGCGATCGCCGAGCTGGTCAAGGACGGCACCCACAAGCGGCTGCAGCAGAAGTACTTCTCCTTCAGCATTTACTGAGCACTTCTTTGTCGAGTGCCGGCGCCACGGTTAATCCTGGGCGTCCGGCAAGGCTGGGAAAAAGCGCGGTGCAGCTGACTGCACCGCCAGAATGGCCCGCGTCGCCGGGCTGTCGGCAAAGGAGTAAGGTAATTATGTTTCTGCAAGGCTATGGCCCATTGATCCTCGACGGGACCGTCTCGACCATCAAGCTTGCCGCGCTGTCGCTGCTGGTGTCGGTGCTGCTCGGCCTGATCGGGGCCAGTTCCAAGCTGTCCCGCCACCGCATGCTGCGTCTCGTCGGCACCGCCTACACCACGCTGATCCGCAGCGTGCCGGACCTGGTGATCATGCTGCTGCTGTTCTACAGCCTGCAGCTGTTGCTCAACCAAGTGACCGACTGGCTGCACTGGAACCAGGTCGACATCGACCCGTTCATCGCTGGCGTGATCACGCTCGGCTTCATCTACGGCGCCTATTTCACCGAGACCTTCCGCGGCGCGTTCGAAGCGGTGCCGCGCGGCCAGATCGAAGCGGCGCACGCCTTCGGCATGTCGCCGTGGAAGGTATTCCTGAGGGTGCTGTTCCCGCAGATGATGCGCTACGCGCTGCCGGGCATCGGCAACAACTGGCAGGTAATGATCAAGGCCACCGCGCTGGTATCGATCATCGGCCTGATCGACATCATCAAGGTCACCCAGGATGCCGGCAAGAGCTCGATGCAGCTGTTCTACTTCAGCATCGTCGGTGCCGTCGTCTACCTGTTCATCACCACCGCGTCGAACTTCGTGCTGCTCTGGCTGGAGCGTCACTATTCGGTCGGCGTTAGAAAGGCCCAGCTATGATCGGCATCTTCCAAGAGTATTGGCACGCTTTCCTGTGGAGCGACGGCTACCGTCTGTCCGGCGTGGCGATGACGCTGTGGCTGTTGGCTGCATCGATTGCGTTCGGCTTCTGTCTCGCGGTACCGATGTCGGTGGCGCGGGTGTCCGAGAAGCTCTACATCCGCGGGCCGGTGTGGTTCTACACCTATGTGTTCCGCGGCACGCCGCTCTATATCCAGCTGTTGATCTGCTACACCGGCATCTACAGCCTGCAGGTGGTGCGCGACAATGTGCTGCTTGACGCCTTCTTCCGCGAGGGCATCAACTGCACCATCCTCGCATTCGCGCTCAATACCTGCGCGTACACCACCGAGATCTTCGCCGGGGCGATCCGCTCGATCCCCTACGGCGAGATCGAGGCGGCGCGCGCCTATGGCATGTCGGAGTGGAGGCTGTACCGCCACATCATCATCCCCTCGGCGCTGCGCCGCGCGCTGCCGTATTACAGCAACGAGGTGATCCTGATGCTGCATTCGACCACGATCGCGTTTACCGCGACCGTGCCGGACATCCTGAAGGTGGCGCGCGACGTGAACTCGGCGACCTACGCGTCGTTCTCGGCCTTTGGCATCGCCGCCATCCTGTACGCCTGCATCGCCTTCGCGCTGGTGTGGGGCTTCCGCCGCTGCGAATTGCGCTGGCTGGCCTTCCTGAAACCGATGGGACATTGAGGTGGCGTGGGTCCGCTTTGCGACCGACGACATCGATGGAGAGACAAAAATGTACAAGCTGTCTGTAGACGATCTGCACAAGAAATACGGTAACCACGAGGTGCTCAAGGGCGTGTCGCTGAAGGCCAAGGCCGGCGACGTGATCAGCATCATCGGCTCGTCCGGCTCGGGCAAGAGCACCTTCCTGCGCTGCATCAACTTCCTGGAGCAGCCGTGTTCCGGGCGCATCACGGTGAACGCCGACGAGATCCGCACCGAGAAGGACAAGACGGGCGCGCTGCGCGTCGCCGACCCGAAGCAGTTGCAGAGCATGCGCACCAAGCTGTCGATGGTGTTCCAGCACTTTAACCTGTGGGCGCACATGACGGTGCTGGAGAACATCATCGAGGCGCCGATGCACGTGCTCGGTATCTCGAAGGACGAGGCGGTGGCGCGGGCGCGCAAGTACCTCGCCAAGGTCGGCCTGCCGCAGAGCGTCGAGGAGAAGTACCCGTCGCACCTGTCCGGCGGCCAGCAACAGCGCGTGGCGATTGCCCGGGCGCTGGCGATGGAGCCGGAGGTGATGCTGTTCGACGAACCGACCTCGGCGCTCGATCCGGAATTGGTCGGCGAAGTGCTGAAGGTGATGCAGTCGTTGGCCGAGGAAGGCCGCACCATGGTGGTGGTGACGCACGAGATGGGCTTCGCCCGCAACGTGTCCAACCATGTGATGTTCCTGCATCAGGGGCGGGTCGAGGAGGAGGGCCACCCGCACGAGGTGCTGGTGAACCCGAAGAGCGAGCGGCTGGCGCAGTTCCTGTCCGGCCGGCTCAAGTAAGCCGCCGTCGCATCACGCAAAAGGCCAACCCGCGGGTAGGCCTTTGTCGTTGCCGGCGGCGCTCAGTAGGAAATGCCGAGGCGCCGGTACAACGGAACCAGCGTCCACGCCGGACCGATCAGCAGGAACTGTAGGTCGCGGAAGAACGACGGCTGCTGGCCCTCGATCTTGTGGCCGATGAACTGGCAGACCCAGGCGATCGCGAACGCGGCCATCGACAGCGTCAGCAAGTCGACCGCGTGCTTTTCCATCAGCCCCAATATCAGCAGCATGGTGAAGGTCAGCATCGCCATGCCGATGGTTATCGGCGTCGACAGTCGCGAGTAGAACACCAGGCCCAACAGCACCGCCAGCGTTGCGAGGTTCGCATAACCGACACCGTTGAATACCAGCAGCGTGCGCCAAGCGGGCGGCAGGGGCACGCACCACAGCAGTCCGAGCACCGTGAATACGATCACGGGCACGCATACCTTGTGGATCACAATATTGATGGGGTGCTGGTGACTTTCCCCGTAGAGCATCAGCCATTCGCGCATAGTCATGATCGATCTCCTATCTACGGGGGGTGTATTTTGATACTAGCTGGGTGAATTCGGCGCTCGCAAGCACGTGTTCGGCCAACCCTTTGGCTGGCCGAAACGGGGCGACGAAGCGAGGGAAATCAGGTACTAACGGTGAGTTCGCGCCGTGTGAGCCAGCGGTCGCGCAGCATGTCATAAACCCAGTTGAATGCCACCGTATATGGCATGAAAAACAGCAGGATGCCAAGGTCGAGCAGCAGCGCTTCGAAGAGGCTCACGCCCAGCCACCAGGCTGCCAGCGGCACCACCGCGCAGATTAGTCCCAGCTCGAACAGCGCCGCGTGGCCGATGCGCACCGGCAGGCTGCGTTCAAAACCCAGGTGGCGCTGCAGCCGGTCGAACAGAGTGTTGAATAGCATGTTCCACAGCATCGCGATCAGCGAAATCATCACGGTCAGCGCGCCCATATGGCCGAGCGACACGCCAAGCAGCCAAGAGAACACCGGCGCGCAGATCGCCAGCGCCAACAGTTCGAAGCTGGCGGCGTGAAAGAGCCGCTCCTTCAGCGATTTGTCATTGGTCATCATAAGCTCCCGGTAGTGAGAACCTGTTCACGATCTGCTGCACTCGGGTGATCCTGTGTTGAAATGGCGCTCAACATGCTCATGTACTCCATGTACATTCCGCTGTTTCGCGCCATTTCGCCTTGGCTGACCCTTCGTTAGCGAGATCGTGAACAGGTTCTGAGTGGTAGGCTTGTATTTTCATCGGCATTCTAGATAGAGTGAAACGAGACACCATCGGAAAAACCGATATGAATTTTTCACCCGAATCGCTGCAAGCATTCGCCGAGGCCGCCGTGCAGGGCTCGTTTAGCGCTGCGGCACGCAAGCTTGGCAAGAGCCAGTCCACCGTCAGTGAGGCGATCGCCAATCTGGAAATCGACCTGGGCGTGGCGCTGTTTGATCGCAGCGCCCGTCAGCCGGTGCTGACCGAGGCGGGTCGGGCGTTGCTCGGCCGCGTCGACGAGGTGCTGGCTGCGCACGACAGGCTCGGCCGTGCCGCCGGACAGCTCGCCGGCGGCATGGAGCCGCGCCTGACGGTGGTGGTGTCCGACACCTACCAGTCGGTGCAGTATGAAGCGACGCTGACCGAACTCGATCAGCGCTATCCCGAGCTGGAGTTCGAATGCCTGGTCGCCGAGCACAGCGATGTGCTGGCGCTGATCCAGCAAGGGCGGGCGCAGCTCGGGCTGATGGCGGCTCAGCCGGCGTATCCGCCCGACATCGGCGCGGCGACAGTGGCCGAGCGCGCCCAGATCGGTCTCTACGCGGCCTGTCACCATCCGCTCGCGGCGCTGGCGGCACCAAGTGCCGAGGACTTGGCAGGCCATCGCGCGCTCCGCCTCAACACCTATCTGGACGACGTCACGCCATCGGGCGCCGGGCGCTGCTGGTCGGCGCCGAGCTATCTGCTCTTGATGGAAATGGCGGTGTTCGGTTTCGGCTGGGCCGAGCTGCCGCGCTGGCTGGTCGAGCGCTTTGCCGTCGGGCGATTGGTGGAACTGCCGGTGGCCGGTTGGCCGAAGAGCCTGGCGGTGGACGTGGTGTGGTCGCGCGGTCATCGCCTCGGGCCGGCCGGTAGCTGGTTGCAGCAGCGGTTGCTGCAACGATGACAAAGGCGGGGTTCCCCGCCTAGTAAGCCGTTAGGCCGATTAGAAGCTGCTCAGCATCTGTCGCGAGCGGCCCTCAGCGAGGTGAAGAGCAGCGCAGGAACCAGAATGGGCTCGGTGTCCATGACGGTTCCGAGCGGCGCACGAGCCCCGATCAGGACGGCGCAGCAAGATGATGAGCAGGTTCTTACCAGATCGCCCAGAATAACGTCGCCACCAGCACGGTCAGCAGGATGCCGGACAGGATCTGGTTGATGCTGCGTTCGCGCTGCAGCTGGCGCTGCAGGCTGGCGCGCCCCGAATCGAGGTTGGCGAGCTGGCCCTCCAACTCGTGGCGGTGCGCCTCCTGGCGCGAGATGCTCTCAAGCAGCGCCGCGCCGCTGATCTCGCTGGCGGCATTCTCGTCGGCCATGCCGATCAGCCGGTGCACCTTGTCCTTGCTGTAGCGGCCGGTGCGCTGCTCCGGGTCCAGCCACTCGAAGTCGAAGCCCTGGGCGGCGAAGAAGGCTTGGCGTGCCAGCTTCTCCTGCTCGGTCAGGTTGTCGGACAGCGCGAATGCGCCCGGGGCAACACTGTAGTCAGGATAGTGGGCCTTGGCCCAGTTGATCAGCTGCACGAGCAGATAGTTGGCAAGCTCGCTTTGTTCAAACAACGGCTCGATGACGATGCCGGTGCTTGGGCCGAAGCTGACCGACTGGCTCGGAAAGTTGGCCTTGATCCAGGCGCAGTGCTCGTTCGTCGCGTAGTTGTGGCTGACGTTGTCGAGCGGCTGCCAGTTGCTGCTGTCGACTAGCCGGGCGACGCCGCGAAACTGCACGCACAGGTATTCGTTCTGCTCGGTGCGCACATGGCTCTTGCGCACCAGACCGTATAGCGGGCCGGCGCCGTCTTGCAGCATGAGCACCGTTTCGCTGACCGGCATCGCGCGAGCTGCGAGCGACTTGTCGCTTTCCGGCGGCGGCAGCTTCAGGTTGGCGGCGCTGGTCGAGGGGGAGGGACTTAAGGTTTCCATGTGCCTATCATATCAGCCTGGGGTCTGTAATGAAGCTGTTCACGCATCGCGTCGGTGCGGCCGGGCTCAGCTTCATCACCGACACGTCAAGCCCTTGCGGTCAGGGGAAAAACGGCAAATATCTTCTTTATCGGGTGCAAGAGGGGAAAACATGACTACAAATTCGGCTGGGTCCCTCAAACTGCCGGCGCTCGCCGCGCTGGTGGTCGGCTCGATGATCGGTGGGGGCATCTTTTCACTGCTGCAGAACATCGCCCATTCGGCCGGCGCCGGCGCCACGCTGATCGGCTGGTCGATCAGCGCGGTGGGCATGTTTCGGCATCGAGGGCGCCAGGGTGTATTCCTCGCGCGCGATGCATCGCGCCGACGTGGGCTGGGTTTTTTGATCACGCCTGCTGATGGCGGTGTCGGTGCGGTCGCTGGGGGCGCGGCGGTGTCGCTGTGGGGGCTGTGGAGCAGAAAGCTGACGCTGTAGGGGGGCAACAGAGGGGATGATGACGTTGCGGCCAACCCTATCTGGTTGGCCGAAGCGTTTTTGGAGCAGGTCGGCCGGGAGCTCTGTCAGGCGCGCAGCAACGGCACCGGCGCGAAGTGTCCACCCAGCACCGCCGCGGCATCCTGCCCCCACCACGGGCCGAGCGCGGTGGCGTAGAGCTGGCGGAAATCCACCCCGTAGTCGAGGTTGCCATCGCTGATGCCGGCAAGCTCCGGCGCCTTGCCGTAGAAGCCGCCCTTCACTTGGCCGCCGGCGACGAAGTGCACATTGGCGGTGCCGTGGTCGGTGCCGTTGTTGCCGTTCTGGCGCGGCCGGCGGCCGAACTCGGCATAGCTCATCACCAGCGTGTCCTGCCAGCGCCCCTGAGCCTGCAGGGACGAGCGCAGGCTCGCGAGCCCTTCGGCCAGTTCCTTGAGCAACCGGCCCTGCGTCGCCAGCTGGCCGCCGTGGGTGTCGAAGCCGGTCTGCGTCAGCCGCGCCACCGCCACCTGCGAGCCGCGCGCCAGCGTGTCGGTCAGCGTCTTTATCGCCTTGCCGAAGGCGCCCGGCGGCGGCGGGATCTTGCCCTGCGCCTCGGCGCTGTTTGGGTCGTGCTTGGCCGTCATTGCCGCCATGCCGTTGCCGGCCAGCCCCTCGGCGGCATGGCGGATGTCGCCCTCCACCTTGAGGATGTGCGCCAGCGCGCCCGGCGCGTTGCCGCTGCCCATGTCCGACGCGAGCTTGGCCTCGCGCGCGAACGCGGCCGGGTCGTTCAGCACCACCACCCGTGCGCCGCCCTCGAAGGGGCCGAGCGTCTGGCTCGCCAGCACCACGCCGTCGGCGGCGAACTGGCCCGACAGCGGCGCGCGGCGGAATTGCCGGCTCAGCCAGCCGGTCTGCAGCACCTGGTCGCTCGCCGACGCGGTGTCCCAGATCTCGATCGAGCGGAAGTGCGACAGGTTCGGCTCGGGGTAGCCGACGCCCTCGACCAGCGCCAGTTCGCCGTCCTGCCACATTGGCATCAGCGCCGAAAGCGAGGGGTGGAAGCCGGCGCGTTCGGACAGCGTCAGCACCTGGTCGCGCGCAATCGCCAGGCTGGGGCGCAGCCGCGCGTAGTCGGGCGAGGCATAGGGAATCACCGTGTTGAGGCCGTCGTTGCCACCCTTGAGCTCGACCAGCACCAAGAGGCGGCCGTAGTGCGCCGGGTCGGCTGAATAGGCCAGGGTCAGTTCGGGCAGTACCGCCAGGGTCAGCCCGGCGCCGAGCACTTGCAGGAATTCGCGTCGTTGCATGTCATCAATCCTTGTTGGGCGGAGCCTCAGTCCACCTGATAGGCGGCGTCCAGCAGCAGCTCTCTTACCACTTCGCCCGCATCGCCGGCCTGCGGCGGGCTCGCCGGCTTCACCGGCAGCAGTAGGTGGCTGGCGCGGTGTACGCTGTCGACGTGGTAGCGCTCGGCCCAGTCGGCGGTGTCGAGGTTGAGCCGGGTCAGCCGACGTTCGGTGGCCTTCTGCGACGGGTCGTCGAGGCCGGTGGCCACCGGCAGCATCGCCGGCCCGCCCGAGGGCAGGTTGATGCCGCCGCCGGACAGCCGCGCCAGGAACTGCTTGCGGGCGAGCAGGGTGGCGCTGTTGATCCAGTCATCGCCGCCCGGCCAGCCCTTCACGTTGGGCGGGCTGAACAGGTCCTGGCCCAGGTTGCGGTTGAACAGCGCCAGCGGCCGGTAGTCGGCCGGGGTCAGGTCGAAGGTGACCAGCGTGCCGACGGTCAGCTCCACCGGTGATTTCACCAACTGGCCGCCGCTCTTCCAGAACGCGTCGGTCATCAACAGCGCGCGCACCAGCGGCTTGATCTGGTAGCCGGAGTCGTAGAAGCCTGCGGCCAACCGGTCGACGCTGCGCGGATCGGGGGTGGGGGAGACGAGGTAGCGCCACAGCTTGGTGGTGACGAAGCGGGCGGTGTCGGGGCGCTGCAAGAGCAGGCCGAGCACCTGGTCGCCGTCGTAGTTGCCGCTCTGGCCGAACACGGTCTTGATGCCATCGTCGTGCAGGCGTGGCCGGTTGACGAAGTCGCCGCTGCCGGGCTGCATGCCCCAGCCGGTGAAGGCGCGCGCCGCCTCGCGGATGTCCTGCTCGCTGTAGTGGCCCTCGCCCAGGGTGAATAGCTCCATCACCTCGCGGGCGAAGTTCTCGTTGGGCTGGCCCTTGCGGTTATTGGCGGTGTCGAGGTAGCGCATCATCGCCGGGTCGTGGGCGATCTCGTGCAGCAGCGTGCCGAAGTTGCCCAGCGCCTCGCGGCGCAGCAGCAGGTTCTGCCGCGCCATCAGTTCGGGCGAGTTCACCTTGTCCAGGCCCGACACGAAGTGGTTGTGCCAGAACAGGGTCATCTTCTCGCTGATCGGCGAGTCGGTGGCGCGCATCTCGCCCAGCCACCAGCCCTTCAGCTCCAGCGAGCGCTGGTTTTCCTGCTGGCGCAGCGCCTTCTTCTGGTCCTCGGGCAGCTGTGCATAGCGCGGCAGCTCGATCGGCTGCATCACCCAGCCCGGCGGCGGGGTCAAGGGCTCGGTGCGCGGGTTCGCCAGCACCCGGTCGACCGCCTGGGCGCGGGACAGCGGCGCGAGTTCGGCGATCTTCGCCGGGTTGGCGCCGAAGCCGGTGCGGGTGAGCAAGAGCCGCGCGCCGTCCTCGCCGATGCCGGCCGCCTGCGCCAGCGCCGGCAGCAGCGCGCACAGCGCCAGAACCAGCCTCAAACGTGTCATTTTTCTTCCTCGAGTGGTTTCCCTGATGCTAGTCCGGCACCTGAATCCAGGCTGTTACCAGTTGTTAGCAAATGTGTCGGGGTGTCTTGGCCCCAAGGTATACTTAATGGATTCGTCACCGGGGGTGCCGATGCGTGGCGCATCGTGCTGAGAGAGTCCCCTCGAACCTGATCAGGATGTCGAGTCGTCGACAAAAGCCAGCAACGCGGCAATAAGGCCGGGCGGGGCTTGTCGACGACTCTGGAAACCTGCGTAGGGAGGTGCCGCCCCTGGCTTCGGCCGCGTCGCGACTCCCTGCGCCTTGCCGCATTGCCACAGGGAGTATCGATGTTCACCCAGCGTCTGTTGCCGCTCGCGCTCGTCGCCACCGGCCTCGCCCCGCTCGCCCCGCTCGCCCACGCCGCCGAACTGCGCGTGCTCACCCACGATTCCTTCGAGCTGCCCAAGCCGCTGATCGCCCAGTTCGAGAAGCAGTCCGGCGTGAAGCTGTCCATCATCAAGGCCGGCGACGCCGGCGCGATGGTCAATAAGTTGATCCTGACAAAAGCCAACCCGATCGCCGACGTCGCCTACGGCATCGACAACAGCCTGGTCGGCAAGGCCGCCGCCGCCGGCGTGATCGAGCCCTACGCCCCGGCCGGCAAGGCGGTGCAGAATCTTCCCAATGGCGTCGTCAGCGTCGACTATGGCTATGTGACGCTCAACATCGACAAGGCCTGGTTCGCCAAGCACGGCAAGCCGCTGCCAACCTCGCTCGACGCGCTGACCACCCCGGTCTACAAGGACCTGCTGGTGATGCCGAACCCGGCCACCTCCAGCCCGGGCCTGGCCTTCCTGTCGGCCAACGTGCAGTCTATGGGCGAGGACAAGGCCTTCGCGTTCTGGGGCAAGCTGCGCGACAACGGCGTGAAGGTGGCCAAGGGCTGGAGCGAGGCCTACTACACCGACTTCAGCCGCAACGGCGGCAGCCGCCCGATCGTGGTCAGCTACGCTACCAGCCCGGCCGCCGAGGTGTTCTACAGCAAGACCAAACTGACCGAATCGCCCACCGCCAACCTGAACCTGCCGGGCGGGGTGTTCCAACAGGTGGAAGGCGCCGCGCTGATCAAGGGCGGCGGCGAGCGCGTCGCTGCCCGCCAGTTCATCGATTATTTGCGCAGTGTCCCGGTGCAGCAGGCACTGCAGACCACGATGTGGATGTACCCGGTCAACCCGGCCGCCGCCATCGATCCGGTGTTCAGGCACGCCGACAAGCCGGCGGGCGTGAAGCCGGCCGATAGCCAAGCGATCGCCGCGCGCGGCCAGCAATGGGTGGCGCGTTGGACCCGCGTAGTGCTCAAGGGCGGGCAGTGATCAATCGGTTTGACCCCAAGCGCATGGCGCTGACGCTGTTGCCGCTGGCGTTCCTGGCGGTGGTGGTGGTCGCGCCGTTGTCGCGGCTGCTGGCCGAAGGCTGGGACCATCTTTCGGCCAACATCCTCACCGACGCCTATCTGCGCTGGCGCATCGTCTGGTCGCTGATCCAGGCGGCCGTTACCTGCATGCTGACATTGCTGCTCGGCCTGCCGCTCGCCTGGGCGCTGGCACGCTTCGACTTCGCCGGGCGCACGCTGGTGCTGCGGCTGTTGATGCTGCCCTTCGTGATGCCGACCCTGGTGGCCGGCCTCGGCGTGCTGGCGCCGGCCGGCCCGCACGGCGTCTTGCCCATCAATGGCCAGGACACGCCGTGGCTGCTGCTCTACGGCAACCTGTTCTACAACCTGCCGCTGGTGTTGCGCGCCGGCGTGGACGGTTTCGCCGCGGTGCCGGCGTCGCGCCTCGCCGCCGCGCGCAGCCTGGGCGCCACGCCGTGGAGGGCGTTCTGGCGCGTCGAGTGGCCGGCGGTGCGGCCGTGGCTCGCCTCGGCGTTGTGCCTGGTGTTCCTGTACTGCTTTTCCGGCTTCGGGCTGGCGTTGCTCTTGGGCGGGCAGCGCTACGCCACCGTCGACGTGGAGATCTATTCGCTGGTTGCGTACGAGCTGAACCTCGGCGACGCAGGCGCCTTGGCGCTGGCGATGATGGCGATCACCGGCGCTGCGGCGCTCGGCTATGCCTGGGTGGAGAAGCGCTTGGCTGCGCCGGGCAGGGTCGAGCCGATCGCGCCGCGCCGGCCTGCCACTTTGGCCGAATGGTCCTGGCTCGCCGTCGCGCTCGCGATGCTGATCGCGTTTAGCGGCGCACCGCTCCTGGCGGTGCTAGGCTGCGCGCTGGCCGCCGGTCCGGAGGCGTGGGCGGTGCTCGTCGAGCCTGACACGTTGGCGGCACTCGCCAACAGCGGCCGTTTCAGCCTGATCGCGCTGGCGCTCGCCAGCGTGGTCGGTGTCGCGCATGCGCTGATCGCAAGCCGCTCACTGTGGCTGCGCGGCGCGGTGTTCCTGCCCTTCGTGGTGTCGCCGGTGTGCGTCGCGTTTGGCCTGTTGCTGCTCTACCCATCGTGGACGGCGAGCCTCGCGCTGCTGTTGTCCGCATATGCCTTGTTTGCGTATCCGTTCATCGCGAAGGCGATCGCCGCCGCGCTCGACGCGCTGCCGGCAAGCCAGCCGCAGGCGGCGCAGAGCCTGGGTGCGACGCCGTGGCGGGCGTTCTGGCGGGTGAGCTGGCCGTGGCTGTTGCCGGCGTTCCGACGCGGCCTCGCGTTCGCCGCTGCGACCACCGTCGGCGAGTTTGCGGTGACGCTGTTCCTGTCCCGCCCGGAGTGGATGACGCTGACCACGCTGATCTACCAGCGCCTGGGCCGGCCCGGCGCGGCCAACCTGGCCGAGGCGCTGGTGTTGTCGGCGCTGTTGATGCTGTTCGCGCTGGCAGCCTTTGTGCTGATCGAGTGGCCGACCCCGCTGGAGCGGGCGCGCCGCGCACTCGCCACCCGGCCGCCCGCCGCCACGGAGTTACCCCATGCTTGAACTGATCGATATCTGCAAACGCTTCGGCCAACGTTGCGTGGCCGAGCGGCTGTCGCTGACCGTCGCCGCCGGCGAGACGCTAGCGCTGCTCGGCCCCTCGGGCTGCGGCAAGAGCACGCTGCTGAAGATCATCGCCGGGCTGGAACAGCCCGATGCCGGCCGCGTGCGCTTCGCCGGCACCGACATCACTGCCGCCGCGCCGGAGGCGCGCGAGTTCGCGCTGATGTTCCAGGATTTCGCGTTGTTTCCGCATCTGGATGTGAGCGGCAACGTTGGCTTCGGCCTCGTCGAGCGGCGGGTGAAGCGCGCCGAGGTACGCGAGCGGGTCGAGGCGGCGCTCGCCCAGGTGGGTCTGGCTGGTTACGGTGCGCGCCGGGTGTTTACCCTGTCTGGCGGCGAGCAGCAGCGCGTGGCACTGGCCCGCGCGCTGGTGACCCGGCCGCGGCTGATGCTGCTCGACGAGCCATTCTCCAGCCTGGACACCAACCTGCGCCAGAGCCTGCAGCAGGTGTTCCGCCGCCTGCTCACCGACGCTGGCATCCCGGCGATTCTGGTCACCCACGACCGAGCCGAGGCGTTTGCGCTGGCCGATCGGGTGGCGCTGCTGCGCGACGGACGCATCGTGCAGCAGGCGGCGCCGGCCGAGCTGCTGGCCCACCCGGCCGATGCCTGGGTCGCGCGCTTCGTCGGTTTCGACAATGTGCTCGGCAGCGCACTGGTTCCCGAGCAGGCGTTCTGCTTTGGTGACGCACAGCCGCTGCGCCGGATCGAGGCGCTCGAGAACCTGGCGGCGGGCATCCGGCTGACCGTCGCGTTCGACGAGGGCCCGTTGACGCTGACGCTGTCGCCGCGCGAGGCGGCCGGTCTCGGCGAAGGCCTGCGCGTCGGTGGCAAGGTCCGCGTCGGCATCGACCCCGCCAGAATGATCCCGCTGCCGGCTTGAAAGTCAGGCATTACTACCGCGATGCCGCTCACCTCAGCAGTGAGCGGCATTTTTCATCGTACTCCTGCCATTGGGCCTGCAATAAACCGCCAGGTTTTTAAGAAAAACTGCCCGTCAATCCGCATTAAGCCGTTGTCAAAATCCGGACATATCTCTTAACGAATTATCGCTGCCTCGATGAAGGACATACACGCCGGGTGCAGGTCAAAGTAAATGAGCAGAGTCGTTCTGCTTGAGCGCGTGAGGTGTCATCATGGGGCGCAATCTTTTGCCCCTGTTAGGCGGGGTTGTTGCGGCGGTTATGCTCAGTGGCTGTGTCGCGGTGCCTGACGAGAGACCCGTTTATCCCAGCGATATGGGATGCATGCCGAGCTATTATCCGGGTTATTACTATGGTCCCGACTGTTACCCCATGTTCTACGGTGGGGTATTTATCGATAATCGGTTTCATCACGACCACGATCATGATTTTCACCACCATCACGACCACGACTTTCAGCACGCTCAGGGCAGTCAGAAGATGATGGGGCAGACCGGAGGGCACGGTAATTCATTTGTCTTTCCACATCGGGGAGGTGGCGGGATGGTGAGAAGATAAACCCGATATCATTTAGCTGATCGAAAAGAGGTTGATCGTTTAAGTTAATGTCGAAGTCGACAAGCGAGAAAAGTATAAGAAACGCAGCATAGTGCATGGCTGGCCCATCACCGTGCGGCAAGCAGCCGATAAATGCAGCTGCTTGGCGATTTGTAGTGAAGTCCACGCAACCAGAAGAACAGCAAAGGCCGTTCCTCGACAGAGGAAACGGCCATTTTTGCTTCTGGGCCGCTAGTTCATCCCTCCCGGTGTTGCTGCCTGTTGTTCCCGGGGCCGGCGATTCCGGGTTGCCTGGGGTTAGAGCGTTGCGGAGGGCAGCACTTCAGGTTGCGCCTGCAGGCTGGCCGGCCTGTCCGTGAGGGTACAGAACCTGGCATTGCAGGCGAGGCAGCAGCGGTGTGAGCCGAGCGGACCATGGTACCGGTGTCGAATCAGCAGGCCGCGGCAGTTGGCGCAGCTGGCCAGACCGCCCATGGCCCACGCGGCAAGCACCGCGGTCAGGGTAAGCGCCATACCCAACGCTGCAAAGCTCAGTACCGCGATGGTAACGAAGACGACAAGGAGCAGAGTGTCCGGAGCAGGAATCGCCCGGATGGTGTCGGAAACCAACAGCCAGGCGCAGAGCAGCAGCAGCGCGGCCACCCCCAGTACGATGGGCAGGCGATAAAGCCCGACGAGCATTCGATTGAATTGCTGTTGATCCATGGTCGACCATCATTGAGTCGTCATTACACATGATCTAGCACAGACTTTTTATATTGGCGTGACAAAGGTGATGCCGGGGGGCGCTCTTAACCATTTACACGGTTCGAGATCGACCCCAAGGACTCAAAGAGGGAGCGAAGGAGCGCCGCTCGGCCTGTGGCATTCGGCCGAGCGGAGGAGGGGGTCAGCCCATGCGCTGGAACAGCTGCACCGAGCGCAGCTGCGGCAAGGTGGCCGCTGCGCGACGCAGTTCGACCTCGCGCGCCGCGTCGTCATCGTCGACGTAGATTTCCAGTTCGATCTTGCCGCCGAGATAGTGCGCGCGCAGGTCGTCGAACGCGAGCGGCACGCCAAGCCGCGAGTTCAGCATGTCGAGCAAGGCACGGCGGCTCGGCAGCGACGGGTCGTCTGCATTCTGGTCCGGGTCGGCATCGATGTGCAGCGTCACCGTCACCACCGGGAAGCGTTCGCTGACGCGCTGGTGAGCCTTCAGCGCCAGCTGGTGGCCTTCGGACACGCTCAGGTGGCTGTCGACCAGGAGGTGCGCGTCGACCACCGCCAGATCGCCCATCTTGCGGGTGCGAAGGTCATGCACATTGCGGATGCCCTCTGTTTCGGCCAGGGTGGCGCGGATCGCCTTCACTTGCTGCTCATCGAGGGCGCGGTCCATCAAGTCGTTGAGCGCCTCGCGGCTGAAGTTCCAGCCGGTGCGGCTGATCATGAAGCCGACGATGGCGGCGGCGAGCGGGTCGAGCAGCGGCAGCCCCATCAGGTTGCCGACAATACCGATCGCCACCACCAGTGACGAGGCGGCGTCGGAGCGGGCATGCCAAGCGTTGGCAATCAGCATGCTCGACTTCACCCGCCTGGCCACCGCCAGCATGTAGCGGAACAGCCCTTCCTTGGCGCCGAGTGTCGTCAGCGCCATCCACAGCGCGATGAAGTGCACGGTCGGGATCTTGCTCGGGTCCTCGAACTTCATTGCCGCCGCCCACAGCATGCCGACGCCGACCACCAGAAGCAGCACGCCGATCGCCAGCGAGGCGGCGGTTTCGAAGCGGGCGTGGCCGTACTGGTGGTCACTGTCGGCGGCCTTGTGGCTGTGCTTGTTGGCGTACAGCACCACGAAGTCGGACACCAGGTCCGACAGCGAGTGCACGCCATCGGCGATCAGTGCGCTCGAGTGCGCGATGGTGCCGATCACAATCTGACAGGCCGACAGAGCCAGATTGACCGCCACGCTGACCAGCGTGCTGCGCTTGGCCGCCTGCTGCTTGTCGAGGGCGAACTGGCGGTCGGTATCCGGCGACAGGATGGGCATTGCAGGTACTCCGGGGAGGTATCGGTCAGACTGCTATTATGCACCAAGCCGATGACGAGCAGGTTGGCCGTCGCCGTGGGCCGATGCGATACTGCTAGGGTGTTTTCCGACCGGCCCGTTCATGGTGCGTCTTCCTTCCTTTGGCCGCTGGGTCTCGCCGTATTTCATTCACCAGCACTATGCCGTGTTGCATGCGTTTCGCGTCGCGCTGGCCTTCCTGACCGTGTTGGTGCTGGTCACGCAGTTCGCCATCCCACACGGTGCCTGGATGCTGATCACCGTGTTAGTGGTGATCGGCTCGCTGCCGCATCTGGGCAGTGTGTTCCGCAAGGCAGGCCAGCGCATCGCCGGAACGGTGATCGGCGGCGTGGCGGGCATCCTCGCCATCGTGCTGCACCGCTATTCGGTGCCGCTGTCGTACGGCTGGATGGTGCTGTTCGCCGGCCTGAGCAGCTATTTTGCCTTGGGCCGTGCCGACTACATCGCGTTGTTGTCCGGCATCACCATGGCGGTGGTGGCCGGCTACGGCGATAACGACATCAACGGTGCTCTGTGGCGCTCGGCCAACGTGCTGGCCGGGGCGCTGATTGCGCTCGGCTTCGCCAGCCTGCTGCCGCAGAAGGCGGTCAACCACTGGAAATACCTGCTCGCCGACAATCTGCGCGAGGCCGGCATGTTGTACGCGCGGCTGCGCCACCACGAGCTCGCCCCATCTGGCGAGATCGAGGCGGCGTTTGCTCGGCTCAACGCGCGGCTGACCAAGCAGCGCAGCCTGTTCCCCGCGGTGTGTAAGGAGGTACCGATCAGTGCCAGGGAGCTGGAGCATATCCAATTGTTGCAGCGGGGCATCCTCACTACCCTCGACCTGTTGGGCGAGACCGGCGCGCAGCGGCTGGAGCGCGACGAGCACCAGTGTCTGGAGGAAGCCTGCGAGAAGGAACAGCTGTTGATCAAGCACACGCTGCTCGGCATGGCGCACGCATTGCGCTTCGACCGCCCGGACCGGCTGCAGCCGTTGCAGGACGAGCGCAAGCATGACCTGGCGGCGCTGCCGTCAGCGGAGTTCGGTTTCGAGGGGCGGGGCTATCTATGGCTGACGCTGAAGCTGCTCGACCAGGTGGAGCGGCTCAACCGGCAGATTCTGGACAGCGCGCCGTACTGGTGTGCGGTGGGGCTGGTGGTGGGGCCGCCGAAGGGGGTGGGCGGAGGTTCTCTGTCGGAGTGAGGTGCTGTTGCGCGGGATGTGTTTGGCCAATCTTTGGGGGGGGGGGGGCCGAATTTGTTTGTGCGGCGTGTGGTGGTGCTTCGACTTACAAGGGTGGGGCTTGTGGCTTTGTCGGTCTCGCCCGACTGGCGAGTTCCTTTCTTTTGCTTCGCCAAAAGAAAGGAACCAAAGAAAGGCGACCCCGCGACGCCGGCCCGCTATTGCGGGCTGCCCTGCGGGCGACACGGCCAACGGGCGGCTGCGCAACTCGCGCCGGCTGACTCCGGCACTCGGACAGTGCTCGCCGACTGCCCCCGTTGGCCGCGCTGTCCTCGGCGGCGTCGAAGAGGGAGAGGCAGACCGTTGGAGGCATTAGTTACGTTTGACCGGACAACGGTTAGATGCCAGAGACGGGGTATAAGGGAATTGGATGGGAGCTCGAACTGGTGTGTTCGGCCAACCTTGGCCGTTGCTGTAGTCAACTCTGGGCACAGTGGGGGCGAGGTGAGGCAGCGTTCTTCTGGTGACCGAACAAGGGGGCCGTGCCATTTCGGCCAACGCTCGGAGGGACTCCATGCATTTTCACCAACACGCCATGCGACCAGCCCATCCCCTTCTGTGCTGCCGAGCGATCGTCAAGCGGCCAGGTTTTAAGCCGCCGCATGTTCGAGTGGGCGGACGTTAGCCGTCCGCGAGTTCGGCGGCGCCTGGCCGCTTGGCAGGCGCGAGGGAAGCCGCATGCCAGCGCGGTGGGGTCGTCTTTCTTTGGGTACTTTCTTTGACGAAGCAAAGAAAGTGCCTCGCCAGTCGGGCGAGACCGACAAAGCCACAAGCCGTACTAACCTTGGCCGAGCAACACCAACGAGCTCACGCAGACCGTGCAGCAAGAAAAAAGCGGCCCCATCAGGCCGCTCCATCCTTCCTCATCACAGGGACAACAGCCCCCAACCAACTCTCACCCCGTCACCACCACCTGCCGCTGCTGCACAAACCGCCTCGTGTAATCGTCGACCGGATGCTGCACCAGCTCCGCCGGCGCGCCGTGCTGCACGATCTCGCCGTCGCGCAGTAGCACGATCTCCTGGCCCAGCCGCAGCGCCTCGTCCACGTCGTGCGTCACCAGCACGATGGTCTTGTTGAGGCTGGCCTGCAGCTCCAGTAGCTGATCCTGCAGCTCGTGGCGGATCAGCGGGTCGAGCGCCGAGAATGCCTCGTCCATCAGCAGCACTTCGGTGTCGACCGCCAGCGCCCGCGCCAGGCCCACCCGCTGACGCATGCCGCCGGACAGCTCGTCCGGATAGCTTTGTGCGTGGCTGGCCAAGCCGACCCGGTCCAGCCAGTGCCGTGCCGCGGAGAGGCAGTCGGCCGGCTTGTCGCCGCGCAGCCGGCAGCCGAAGGCGACGTTGTCGAGCACATTGCGGTGCGGCAGCAGGCCGAAGCCTTGGAACACCATGCTGACATGGTGGCGGCGCCAGTCCTGCAGCTGTTTTTCCGAAAAGCTCAGGATGTCGGCGCCATCCCACAGCACCTGGCCCCGGCTCGGGCTGATCAGCCGGTTCAGGTGTCGGATCAGGGTGGACTTGCCGGAGCCGGACAGGCCCATGATCGCGGTAATCTGGCCCGGGGCGATGGCGAGGCTGACGTTGCGCAGCGCCAGCGTGGCGCCGGTGGCGGTGAAGATCGCCTCGCGGGTCTCGCCCGCATCGGCCATCGCCAGCGCCCGGTCGGCAACGCGCTTGGAGCGGGCGCCCTTACCACGCGGGGCGAAGAGGGTGGTGATGTCGTTGAGGACGATGCGGCTCATCGCGCGTCCCCCCGGCTCAATGCCAGCTTCTGGCGGCGGTCCTGGCCGAAGGCCTGGCTGATGCGGTCCATCACGATGGCCAGCACCACGATGGCGAGGCCCGCCTGCAGGCCGCGGCCGACGTCCAGGGTCTGGATGCCGACCAGCACGTCCTCACCCAGGCCACGCGCGCCGATCATCGAGGCGAGCACCACCATCGACAGCGCCAGCATCGTCGCCTGGTTGACGCCGGCGAGGATGCTCGGCCGCGCTAGCGGCAGCTGCACCAAGAACAGCAGTTGCCAGCGGTTGCTGCCGAACGCTTCGGCCGCCTCCAGCACCTCGCTGTCGACCTGGCGGATGCCGAGGTCGGTCATCCGCGCCAAGGGCGGCAGCGCGTAGACCAGGGTGGCGAAGATCGCCGGCACCTTGCCCAGGCCGAACAGCATCAGCACCGGGATCAGGTAGACGAAGGACGGTAGCGTCTGCATCACGTCGAGCACCGGCAGCACCACGGCCCGCAACCGGTCGTTGCGAGCCATGGCGATGCCGAGCGGCAGGCCGATCAGCACGGTCAGCAGGGTGGACAGCAGCACGATCGCCAGTGTCTGCATCAGCGCATCCCACAGGCCGAAGCAGCCGATCAGGAACAGCAGGCCTACCCACAGGGCGGTGCGCTTCCAGTCGCGGGTGGCGTAAGCGGCTAGCCCCGCCACGATTAGCAGCACCAGCCACGGCGGGGTGCCGCGCAGCACGCTCTCCAGCGGCACCAGCAGCCACTGCAGCAGAAAATCGCTGACGGCATGCAACTGGTCACCCCAGTGGGCGACCAGCCAGTTGACCAGGGCATTGATGCTGTCCTTGATCGATAGTGCGGGAAACGTCATCCGCAGTACTCGCTTTCTGTTACGGGGTCCAGGAAGGACAAGATTGGCCGAACGCGGTGCAGGGCGATGCCGCGCCGTCAGTGGCGACGGCGCGGTGGCTGTTCAACCCAGCACTCAGCCGCGTCGCTTCAGTTGTTCGAGCTCGGCCCGGCCCAGCCGGTCCCTGCTCGTGTCGAGCCGGCCTCGGCCGAACACGCTGAAGCAGTGCATTGCCAAGCCGAAGCCCCAGCCCAGGAAGGGGGCCAGGCTCCACGGCTTGGGCGAGGTCAGGTAGTTCAGGAGCGTAAGGCCCGCCATCACCAGCACGAAGATCAGCACGTGGATGTAGAAGCCAAGCTTGGCGCCGGCGCGGCGGCGGGCGAGTTGCTCGAGTTCCTGTTCGGTCATGGGGATTCCTGTTCGGGCCAGGCGCCGGCATCGCGTCGCCCGGCCGGTTTGCTTACTTCGCCGCGGCGATCACCTTGGCCGACACGTCGGCGGGCACCCATCCCTTCACCACCTCGGGATGCTGGCGCACGAAGTCGCGGGCCAGCTGCGGCCACGGCGTCTTGTGCTCGGCCTGGTCGGCCAGTGCCTTGTTGAGAAGCTCGATCGGCACGTTGAACTTGCTGAACAGCGCCACCAGCGCCGGATCGCTGTCATTCAGCGCCTTGGACACGCCGACCTGGATCAGCGCGGCCGGCGAGGCCGAGCCGCATGGAGCCGGGTTGTCCTTGTCAGACAGCGTCTTGAAGCAGGCCTCGTTGTAGATCGGTTCCCTCAGCTGCACGAAGCGGTACTTGCCGAACAGCGCGGTCGGTGCCCAGTAGTAGAACAGCACCGGCTTGCCGCGCTGGTAGGCCGAGGCGATCTCGGCATCGAGTGCCGCGCCGGTACCGGGGCGGAAGTTGGTATAGGCATCGGTCAGCTTGTAGGCCTTCAGCTTCTGGCTGTTGACGCCCTCGCAGCTCCAGCCGGTCGGGCAGTTGAGGAAACGCCCCTTGCTCGGCTCCTCGGCATCTCGGAACACCGTCTTGTATTTGGGCAGATCGCTCACCGAGACCAGGCCGGCCGCCTCTGGCCTGATGCCCCGCTTGGCATCGCCCTTTACCAGGTAGTCGGGCACATACCAGCCCTCGCTCGCGCCGACGATGGTCTTGCCCAGCGCCTTGACCTTGCCGGCCTTGGCCGCGTCGTTCCAGGCATCGCTGCGGCCCACCCATTCTTCGGCCAGCACCTGCACGTCGTTGTTGGCCAGCGCATTCTCCATTGTCACCGTGCTGCCGGGGATCGCTTCGGTCCGACAGCCGTACCCCTTCTCGGTGACGAGACGCAACAGCTCGGTCAGGAAGGAGGCGCTTTCCCAGTTTAGGCCGGCAAACTTCAGCGGCTTGCCGGCGCTGCACCAGGACGAAGTGGTGGCGGCGCCGGCGGGCAGGGCGGCGAGGCTCAGGCCGCCGGCGAGGGCGGCGGCGAGCGCCAGTAGACGGGGAGAACGGCTCATAGATGGTTTCCTTCTGCTGGGGGGCAGTTTGAGTTATAAGCGTTTATGCCAAGGTTGCCGCACCGGCATGAAGGCTTGGTCAGGTCTGGCTCAGGCCAGTTCCGGGTAGCCATGCTGCTGTGCGCTCGTCTCCAGCGACAGAATGGTGCGGTAGTCGCGCCAGTGGCAGGGGACGAAGCGGTCAATGCCAAGAGCATCAAGAATAGACCGATCCTGCTGCGAGGAGGCAACGATCAGGCCGGTCAGCACGCTGCGCCATTGCGGCGGCACGCGCCTGCCGGCGATCAAGGGCAGGCCCGGGGCCGGAGCGGTCCAGCCGATGCGGCGCAGCGCAGTCTTCAGGTCAGGGCGCTGACGCAACAGATAAGCGTGGGTGACCGCGTCGATGGCGGCGAGGTCGGCCGAACCGGCCAGCAGCGCCTCGATGCTGGCCGCATGGCTGCCCGACCAGCGCACCTCGGCGAAGAAGCGGCCGCCTTTGGCCAGCGGTGCCACCGCGGCGCGCAGCGCGTTCATGCCGCTGTGCGAGTCGGGCTGGTTGGCCGCCACGCGCCGGCCGCGCGCGTCGGCCAATAGGCGGATCGGCGAATCGGCCGGCACCAGCAGGGCGCTGCGGTAGAAGCCGCTCTGGCAGCCGGCGTAGCGATAGGCGGGAATCGCCAGCGGCACCACCCGATCGCGCAGCCGCGTCATCAGCGGATAGCCGCAGGTCTGCGACAGCAAGAGATCATCGCGTTGCCACCAGTCGAGCAGCGACTCGCCCGGTTCAGCCAACGTGACCGACTCGCGAAAACCGCGTGCCACCAGCCGCGCCAGGATGCGCTCCAGCCACAGCCGGTACAGCCCGGCGACCTCGTCGCCGACGTTGTACATCGGTAGGGCGGCCAGCCAGCGGCTCATGGTCGCGCCTCCGGCAGCACCGGCGAATCGACCCGCCGCCAGGCAAAGCGCCGCCACAGCGCACCGTAGCCGGGCAGCAGGAAGCCGCCGCTCTGGGCGATGTAGTCGTCGCGCCGCGCGCGGTACACCGCCGGGATGCGGTACCACGGCAGCGACGGCTGTTCGTGGTGCACCAGGTGGTAATTGTTATTGAGGAACAAGAGCCGCCACAGCCAGCCCGCCTCGTTCAGGCAGATGCGGTGCGCCGGCGTGTCGGCCGGGCGATGCTCGTAGAAGGAGCGCACCAGGCCGAGCGACAGCGCCGGGTAGGCGATGGCGGCCAGATAGAAGGCCGGCGAGAGTCCGGCATAGCGGTCGAGCACCCACAACAGCGCCGCCAGCAGCGCCAGGTGTTCGAGCCAGCTCGTGGTGTCGTGCCAGTCGCCCTGCCAGGGCTTGGTGACGATGTCGCGCCAGGCGAGCGCGATGGTGAAGGCCGGTCCGACCAGCGCGCGGCCGAGCAGGGTGCGCCGCGCCAGGTACACCCCGCGCAGCGGCGCGGCGAGGCCGGCCCAGTCGCGTTCGGTCACGTAATTGCTCTCCGGGTCCTCGCCGGGCAGGGTCAGCTGCGGGTCGCGGTGGTGGCGCAGGTGGCTGTCGCGGTACAGGTCATACGGGAACCACACCGCCAGCGGCGCCAGGCCCAGCAGGCGGTTGAGGCGCGCCGAACGGGTCGGGTGGCCGTGCAGCAGCTCGTGCTGCAGCGAGCCGTACCAGCAGGTGACCAGCGTCAGCAGCACGGCGGTGATCCAGGGGCCGAGTTCGCGGGCGTAGGCGGCGACGGCCAGCCAGCTGCCGTACACGGCCGCAACCAGCAGCCAGGTCGGCCATTCCTGTTCGGTGGGCAGTTCGTCGCGCCAGTGGCGCGGGGGGGTTGGGGTGGGGGCCTTGGCGGGCTTTCTCAGCGGGCCCCAGCGGACGGGGCCGGCTCGGCCGGCCCCGGGGCTGTCGGTCAGGCTCAGTTCAAGCGGCGTCTTCGCTCGGTGCAGTCATCGGTCGGGCAGCGGCGCAGGCCGCTGCTGGTCAGCTGCGCCTCCACCGCGCACACCGAGCGGCAGCACGCCACCACCGGCACGCCGCGTGCTTGCGCCAGCGCCTTGAAGTTGTGCATCACGTTGTGCCCCAGGAAGTCGGTGAACAGGATCATCAGGTCGGTCCCCTTGGGCAGGCTCGATGGCTTGCGCTTGTGCGAGGCATTGCGGCCGGTGATGTGCCGGCTGATGTCGATGTCGTAGGCAGCCAGGAGCTGGGGGATGTTGCCGAGCGAATCGGCGCCGATCACGAGTGCCTTCATGTCCGTCCTCCGTTTCTTCCGTGATGGTGGGCAATCTCAATGCTGCAGTGCAGCGGGGTTGCCTCGACTATACGGCGCCGGCATAAGTCTTTGAAGTGATAAGAAGTGCGTTTTTTATTGCTATTTTATCTATGCAGGGCGGGAGCGGTCCCTCCGGGCAATCGTGCTACCCTGTGGGTGGATTGCGGACGACAGGGGCAGGCAGTGGCGGGACAAGGCTTGAGCGAACGGTTGGGCGACTACGGCAGCGTGCGGCACTGGGCGATCCAGTCGCTGTTCGAATCGCTGGAGGACTACAGCGAGGGCACGGTCATCGTCGACGCCGGCGCGCGCATCGTCTGGATCAACGCCCGCTATGCCGACCGCTTCGGTTTCGCCGATCCGAATGCCGTTATCGGCCGACCGGTCGAGGAGGTGATCCCCAACAGCCAGATGCGCGAGGTAGTGACCACCGGCCGGCCGATGCTGCTCGACATCATGCAGACCCGCCAGGGCACGCTGGTGGTAACCCGCCTTCCGCTGAAGGACGACCAGGGCAGGCTGGTCGGCGCGATCGGCTTCGCGCTGTTCGACGAGATCCAGACCATGTCGCCTTTGCTGGCCAAGTTCGCCCGGCTCAACGAGGAGCTGGCCGCCACCCGCGAATCGCTCGCCCAGGCGCGCCGCGCCAAGTACACCTTCGATAGCTTCATCGGCAGTAGCGAGGCGGCACTGGCGCTCAAGCGTCAGGCCGAGCGCGCCGCGCAGATGGATTCATCCCTGCTGTTGTTGGGCGAAACCGGCACCGGCAAGGAGGTGCTGGCGCACGCGATCCATGCCGCCAGTCGCCGCGCTCACAAGCCGCTGGTGACGATCAATATGGCGGCCATCCCCGAAACGCTGCTCGAGGCCGAGTTCTTCGGCGTGGCGGCCGGTGCCTACACCGGCGCCGACCGCAAGGGCCGGGTCGGCAAGTTTCAGCTCGCCGACGGTGGCACGCTGTTCCTCGACGAGATCGGCGACCTGCCGCCGGCGCTGCAAGCCAAGCTGCTGCGCGTGCTGCAGGACAAGGAGTTCGAGGCACTCGGCTCCAACAAGGTGCTGCAGTCGGACGTGCGCATCATCGCCGCCACCTCGGTAAAGTTGGCCGAGAAGGTCGAGCGCGGCGAATTTCGTGCCGACCTGTTCTATCGGCTGAACGTGCTGGCCATCGAGCTGCCGCCCTTGCGCGAGCGGTTGTCGGACTTGGCCGAGCTGTGCGAGGCGCTGCTCGACGAACTGGCCGGCAGCAGCGCGGCGGGACGGTACCGGCTCAGCCATGCCGCGCTGGCTCGCCTCGCCGACTACGACTGGCCGGGCAATGTGCGCGAGCTGCGCAACATCCTGGAGCGGGCGATCATGCTGGCCGACACCACGCTGCTCGATGCCGACGACGTGGCGCCGCTGCTCGGCCCGGCCCGCCCGCCGCGTGGCGAGCCGGTGGTCGCCAGTTCCCACCAGGCCGCGATGGCGCAGTTCGAGACGCAGCTGCTGCGCGAGGCGCTGGCCGCCTGCGATGGCCATGTGCCCAGCGCCGCCGCCCGGCTCGGCATTGGCCGTGCCACCCTGTACAAGAAGCTGGCCGCGCTCGGCATCGCGCCGCGCTGAGCCTTGCGCGGTCGGTCGTTCGGCCGACCCGATCCTTACCCAGATCATTCTGGCGTTTTCTCCGGGCTAGTCTCGAAATCGAGACGGCCGTCTCCGAATGGAGACGATTCCCGACCGCTTCTTAAGCCGCTGATTCTGCACGAGTTGTTGCAATGCAATAGTCATATCGTCAGTCTCTAATTGGAGACTTCTGCCGATGTCTCGTGAGTGTTCTCTAGCTAAGCTATTGATTTTTATAAGCTGTTAGTCTGGCATGCTTCCTGCTCATAAGGGGCAGGCCTAGCGTGCCGTTATTGATATGTCATTGACCGGTCATGCCGCTCTGCCTCTAGTAAGAAACGGATTGCTGCTGACGATCCTCGTGCCGATCCCGCACAACAACACAAAGGAGACAGTCCAATGACGTTCATCGTGGTGCTTGCCGCCCTGATCTTTCTGATGCTGGCCGCCTATCGCGGCTACAGCGTCGTACTGATGGCGCCGCTCGCCGCGCTCGGCGCGGTGCTGCTGACCGAGCCGTCGGCGGTCGCGCCGGCCTTCTCCGGCGTGTTCATGGAAAAGATGGTCGGCTTCATCAAACTGTACTTTCCGGTATTCCTGCTCGGCTCGGTGTTCGGCAAGCTGATCGAACTGTCGGGCTTCTCCAAGGCCATCGTCGCGGCGGTGATCCGCTGGATCGGCGACAAGCGAGCGATCGCGGTGATCGTCACCGTGTGCGCGCTGCTGACCTACGGCGGCGTGTCGCTGTTCGTGGTGGTGTTCGCGGTCTATCCGTTCGCCGCCGAGCTGTTCCGCCAGAGCAATATCCCTAAGCGGTTGATCCCGGGTACGGTGGCACTGGGCGCGTTCTCGTTCACCATGGACGCGCTGCCGGGCACGCCGCAGATCCAGAACATCATCCCGACCACCTTCTTCAAGACCACTGCGTGGGCGGCGCCAGCACTCGGCGTCGCCGGAGCGGTGTTCATCATCCTAGTCGGCATCAGCTACCTCGAATGGCGCCGCCGTAGCCTGATGGCGAAGGGGGAGGGCTACGGCACCAATCTGTCCAACGAGCCGGAACCGGTCGACACCGCCAACCTGCCGTCGCCGTGGCTGGCCATCGCGCCGCTGGTGCTGATCGGCATAGCCAACTTCAGCTTCACCAAGCTGATCCCGCACTGGTACGGAGCGAACCATGAGCTGTCGCTGCCGGGCTTGGCCAAACCAGTGTCGATGCAGATTTCCACCGTCACCGCGATCTGGTCGGTGGAGGCAGCGCTGCTCTTGGGCATCCTGTTCGTGGTGGTCACCGCCTTCAAGACCATCCGCTCCCGCTTCGCCGAAGGCGCCAAGGCGGCGATCGGCGGCGCGATGCTGGCGTCGATGAACACCGCGTCCGAATACGGCTTCGGCGCAGTGATCGCCGCGCTGCCGGGCTTCCTCTTGGTCGGCAAGGCACTGGAGAGCATCCCCAACCCGCTGGTGAACGCGGCGGTGACGGTCAGCTCGCTCGCCGGCATCACGGGCTCCGCCTCGGGCGGCATGAGCATTGCGCTGGCGGCGATGAGCGAGAAGTTCATCACGCTGAGCCAGGCGGCCGGCATCCCGCTCGACGTGCTGCACCGGGTGGTGGCGATGGCCAGCGGCGGCATGGACACGCTGCCGCACAACGGCGCGGTGATCACGCTGCTGGCGGTCACCGGCCTGACCCACCGTGAGGCCTACCGCGACATCTTCTCGGTGACGGTGATCAAGACGCTGGCGGTGTTCTTCGTGATCAGTACCTTCTACCTCACCGGCCTCGTTTAAGCCTTTCCCTGTATTTCTTTTCCAGGCGGCCGATAGGCCGCCTGGGCGGAGTATTGCCCCATGACATCGCTACATGGAAAAACCGCCCTGATCACCGGCTCGACCAGCGGCATCGGCCTTGGCATCGCCACGGCCTTGGCCGAAGCCGGCGCCAACATCGTGCTCAACGGCTTCGGCGAGATTGACACCGCCCATAAGCAGATCGCCCAGCACGGCGTGGCCGTCATCCACCACGGCGCCGACCTGCGCCGTCCCGACGAGATCACCGACATGATGGCCTTCGCCGCCGGCGAATTCGGCGCGGTCGACATCCTGGTCAACAACGCCGGCATCCAGCATGTCGCCCCGGTCGACGACTTTCCGACTGAGAAATGGGACGACGTGCTGGCGATCAACCTCTCCGCAGCCTTTCACACCATCCGGCTCGCCCTGCCGGCGATGCGCGAGAAGCACTGGGGCCGCATCGTCAACATCGCCTCGGTGCATGGCCTAGTGGCCTCGAGCAACAAGTCGGCCTATGTGGCGTCCAAGCACGGCTTGGTCGGCCTGACCAAGACGGTGGCGCTGGAGCTGGCGCACACCGGCATCACCTGCAACGCGCTGTGCCCGGGCTGGGTGCTAACGCCGCTGGTGGCCAAGCAGATCGAAGCCAAGGCGCGCGAGCAAGGGCTCAGCCAAGCACAGGCGCAGGCCTTGCTGTTGGCCGAGAAACAGCCGTCCGGCGCCTTTGTCACCCCGGCGCAGTTGGGTGCGCTGACGCTGTTCCTCGCCAGCGAGGCAGCGGCCGAGGTGCGTGGCGTGGCCTGGACGATGGACGGCGGCTGGACCGCCCAGTAATGCCGATGGCCTGGGCACCTTCCGTGCACGTCACCTTGCTGATACTGTCGAGGGGGAGCCTCTTGGCTCCCAGGCTTTGTCAGTGTCACTTGGCTCGAAGCGTCACCCGCCTCAGGCCGCTGTTTTGCAGGAAGGACTGGTGCCAGTCGCACCGTCCGCCATGAACACCGGGTCGCAACCCGCGACCCGCTTTGCAAGGAACCGACGATGAACAAGCTTTATCCGAGCGCCGCCGCGGCGCTGGCCGACATCGTGCGCGACGGTCAGACCGTCGCAGTCGGCGGCTTCGGCCTGTGTGGCATCCCAGAGGCGCTGATCGCCGCGCTGCGCGACAGCGGGGTGGGGGGCCTCACCGCCATCTCCAACAATGCCGGCGTAGACGGCTTCGGCCTCGGCCAGCTGTTGGAGACCCGCCAGATCAAGAAGATGATTTCGTCCTACGTGGGCGAGAACAAGGAATTCGAGCGCCAGTACCTGGCCGGGGAATTGGAGCTGGAGTTTACCCCGCAGGGCACCTTGGCTGAAAAGCTGCGCGCCGGCGGCAGCGGCATCCCGGCCTTCTTCACCCGCACCGGCTACGGCACCTGGGTGGCCGAGGGCAAGGAGGTGCGCGAGTTCAACGGCCATCCGCACATCCTCGAGGAGGCGCTCACCGCCGACGTGTCGCTGGTCAAGGCCTGGAAGGCCGACCGCGCCGGCAACCTGATCTACCGCCGCACCGCGCGCAACTTCAACCCGAACGTGGCGATGGCCGGCAAGATCACCGTCGCAGAGGTGGAGGAGATCGTCGAGAACGGTGAGCTCGACCCAGACGCCATCCACACGCCGGGCATCTTCGTGCACCGTCTGGTGGTGAACGCCACCCCCGAAAAACGCATCGAACAGCGCACAATGCGCGCGGCAGACTGAGGAGTGCTCCATGGCTTGGACTCGTGACGAAATGGCGGCGCGCGCCGCTAAGGAACTGCAGGATGGCTTCTACGTGAATCTGGGCATTGGCCTGCCGACCCAGGTGGCCAACCATGTGCCGGACGACGTCGAGGTGTGGCTGCAGTCGGAAAACGGCTTGCTCGGCATCGGGCCGTTCCCGACCGAGGACGAGGTGGACCCGGACCTGATCAACGCCGGCAAGCAGACCATCACCACCCTGCCAGGCTCGGCAATCTTCAGCTCGGCCGACTCGTTCGGCATGATCCGCGGCGGCAAGATCAACCTCGCCATCCTCGGCGCGATGCAGGTGAGCGAGCAGGGCGATCTGGCCAACTGGATGATTCCCGGCAAGATGGTGAAGGGCATGGGCGGCGCGATGGACCTGGTCGCCGGGGTGGAGCGGGTGATCGTGCTGATGGAGCACACCGCGAAGAAGAAGGACGGCAGCGAGGACTTCAAGCTGCTGCCCAAGTGCACGCTGCCGCTCACCGGCGTCGGCGTGGTCGACCTGATTATCACCGACCTGGGCGTGATCAAAGTGGGGCAGGATGGCCTGACCGTGCTGGAGCTGGCACCGGGCGTCAGCCGCGAGGAGATCGTGGCCAAGACGGCGGTGCCGTTGCAGTTCGGCTGAGCCGGGTTTCTTCGGCGGCAAGCTGTCCTATAAGTAGTAGATGCGGCGCCCGGCGGCCTGGACCCGTCGAGCGCCGCGTTTTACATGTCGCGCCCCACCGCGAGCGAGGCGCGAGTCCGGAGGGCTGTCTCGGGAGGAGTGCCATGAAACTGTTCCGCCTTGCCGCCGTTGCCTGTCTGCTGCTTTCTTCTTCCCTGGTACTGGCCGAAACGGTAATGTTTCGTGCCATGCTGAACGTCGCCAGCGAGGTGCCGCCGAAAACCGGCAATGGTACCGGCTATCTGGAGGCGAGCTTCGATACCAATGCCAAGCTGCTGAAATACCAGATCAATTACGGTGGACTGTCCGGGCCGGCGATCGCCGCCCACTTCCACGGACCGGCCCCGGCCGGTAGCAACGCCGGGGTACAGGTGCCGATTCAGGCTAGTGCGCTCGCCAGCCCTATCAAGGGCCAGGCTGTGCTGACCGACGACCAGGCGCGCGACCTGATGGCCGGCAATTGGTACTTCAACGTCCACACCGCACAGAATCCGGGCGGCGAGATCCGGGGCCAGCTCACCAAGGCACCCTGATCCAGACGGATAGTAAAACGCCCGGTCCCTGACGGGGGGCCGGGCAGTGCTCGGTTTGTGAGCGGGTTGTCTCAGAACCTGTTTACGATCTCGTGAACGAAGGGTCAGCCAAGGCGAAATGACGCGAAAAAGCGGAATGTACATGGAGTACATGAGCATTTTGAGCGGCATTTCAACGCAGGATCACCCGAGTGCAGCAGATCATAAACAGGTTCTCAGCCGTTGCCGGCTGGCGGCAGGCCGCGACACAGCGGGCAGTTCGGGTTCCCGCAGCCGAGGCCATACTGGCGCAGGATGGCGTGCAGGCGGGCGGATTTCTCCTCGGCGGTCAGCGGCTTGGCACCCGTCTGGGCCTGCTCGATCACCACCGATGCCGTCTGTGGCGGCAACGCGATGTAGCCGGCCGCTTGGGCTTGGCCTGCCAAGCCGATGAGGCCCACCGCGCTGGTGGCCGCAAGATGATAGGGTTTCATCGGTTTTCCTTCTCGATGACCGCGGTTAACGGAGAACATGCCGTGTGCGGTTCACTGGGTAAGCAGCGTAGCCATTTGCCGCCGCCCTGGCCAGCGTCGGGTCAGGGCAATGCCTGCCATCTGGCGATGAGCCGTCAGCTGGTGGTCGCCCTAAGCGCCTGGCAGAGTGCACAGCCACAGCCTTGCATATGCAGCTTCACCTGTTCGCGCAGCCTTTCGACTCGGTCCTGGCTGTACGTGTCACCCGTCGAGAGCGGCGCAATGCTGGGTTCCGGCGAGTAGTGGTAGCTGGAAAAACCACCGGTATGGCCATAGCCGATCATCGGCGAGCCACCAAAGCTGCCAAAGCCGACCGCATGGGCCTGGCCAGCGAGGCCGAGCATGCCGGTCGCGACGCAGGCGGCGAAACGATACGTTTTGGTCATGATGGCTTATATGGACGCCTCCCGGCTTGGCAAGCGATGTTCGATGCGGGCTTCGAGATCTGGCTGCAGACTTATATCCGGCCTTTATTGCAGACTCGGAGTCTGCTGGCCCTGATGGAATTCGCAGGGGAAGGCCTCATCTCCTTGGAGTCCTCGAAGGACTGGCCATCATTCAGGCTTACTTCCCCACGGTCCGACCTGTTCTGCCATCAAGCGCACATCAACCTGCGCAACCTTTCAGCGATCCACCTCCTAAAGGGTTCGTTAATCTTTTACGCGGCCTTGGCCACGTAGTCCGTTTGATACGTCCGGCCATGGGCCAACAGCGCCCAGATCGTTCGTGCCATCTTGTTGGCCAGCGCTACCACCGCCGCATTGAACGGTCGTCGCGCCAGCAACTGGTCCAGCCAGGGATCGCGCACCTTCTGATGCGTCGCCACTGCCCTGGCGCCATGAATCAGCAGCGTGCGCAGATACACATCACCGCGCTTGCTGATCCCCAGCAACTTCACTCGCCCGCCGGTGCCGCTCTGGCGTGGCACCAGGCCGAGGAAGGCGGCAAACTCGCGCCCAGACTTGAATGTCTTGGCATCCCCAATCATTGCTACCGCCGCTGTTGCGGTGAGCAAGCCGACACCCGGAATGGCCATCAGTCGTTTGGCTGCTTCATCTTCCTTCTTCCACACCGCCAGCTTGTGCTCAAGCTCGGCGATGTCTTGGCCCAATGTCTCAATTCGCTGTAGTTGGCTACGGATCGCTTCGATCACCATCACTGGCAACGTGTCTTCCAGCCGCGCAAGCTCATCAGGAATCCGCTCCAGCGCCTTGTGTCGCCCCTTTGGCAGCTCGGCTCCGAACTCGTACAACAGCCCGTGTAGCTGGTTAGTCTGCATCGTCCGCATCTTCACCAACTGCTCGCGCATCCGGTGCAACATCAGCACGCTTTGCTGGCCTTCGCTCTTGAGCGCGACGAACTTCATCCCTGGCCGCTGCGCCGCTTCCCAGATCGCCTGCGCATCGGCTGCGTCGGTCTTGTTGCTCTTCACGAACGGACGGACGAACTGCCCGGGAATCAGCCTGACCTCATGCCCAAGCTCCTGGAACAGCCGGCCCCAGTAGTGCGCACTGCCGCAGGCCTCCATCGCGATCACCGACGTTTCCCGGTTGGCGAAGAACTCGTTCAGTTGCGCCCGTTTCACTTGCCGGCGGCAGATTTCACCGGTAGCGGTATCCACCCAATGCAGTTGGAAAACCCGCTTTGCCAGGTCCAGACCGAATGTCGTAATCTTCATATCGAGCCCTCCTTACCGTTTGTGGTTGTTGCTACACCACCACTTTGGCACTTTAGATGCCGTCAGGTATTGCGAGGGCTCCTGTCGTTCTGCAGACCGCCGTCGTCACCTTCGGGCAGGAGGGAGGCGTCCATTACATCTCC
>NZ_JAUEDK010000029.1 GCF_030385785.1 Crenobacter oryzisoli | reverse complement strand
TAGGTCGGGTGTGGAAGCGCTGTGAGGCGTTAAGCTAACCGATACTAATTGCTCGTGAGGCTTGATCCTATCATTTGAGGTACTTCGTGGTGTGAAGTACAGGTGATGTGCGACGAGACGCAATCAATTACCAAGTAACGCTTGAATTCAATACGGCAGCGTCAGTAACAGTGACGATGCTCGGCTTCGACAGTTTGTACAAGTTAATGTCTGGCGGCCATAGCGAGGTGGTCCCACGCCTTCCCATCCCGAACAGGACCGTGAAACGCCTCTGCGCCGATGATAGTGTGGCATTCGCCATGTGAAAGTAGGTCACCGCCAGACTCCCCACACCACAAGCCCAGCTCTCAGAGCTGGGCTTTGTGCTTTACCGCGCCGCAACGCGCCTGCCCTCGACCCCGCCGCATTCCTTCACATGTCTCTCAACGCTCCCGTGATGCCGCTCCCGTGGTCTTGGTCGCGTCTTGCTATGCGGTCTCAGTAGAGGGGTATTTGCTAGTGAGCAAAGGGAGTAATGGCCGGTGGCAAGGCGTCAGCGAGATTGGGCTACCAATCATTGGCCCAGTGGTGACCGGTCTGCTCGCAAGGGGGGGCTGCCGGGTCATCGTCTGGTAGGAGCTGGTCGGTTCGGTGCCGATGGTGGCCACTATGGCGGTCATTGTGGCGCGAGAATGGCCTGCCGACTGTTGACTCGGTGGCTGTTGAGCGGGGAAGGTAGGCAGCATGGAGGTCCGTGGTGGGAATGACGGCGCCCTCTTGTTGCTTGCATCGCTCGGATTGAGTGGTGCAGTGTCTCTTGGTGTGAAAAAGTAGTTTGTAACAACTGCCACGGAATCCCCGCGTTGGCCTTTGGTGAGCCGTAGAGGATCTTTGTTGGGAGTTGTCGTTTGTTGAGAGGCCGTGACTGTGCGTAGTAGTGGCAGCGGTGGTGTCGTTGCTTGAGTCAGCTAATTCCTTGTTGAACTAAATGGGAATTCACATAGCGCATATTGATATATCTATTCGGTTTTGATCCCGCTCGCTGCAACCGTTAGATTAGCGCTGTCGATAAAAGAAACAGCCGGGCGTTGCGGGGCAGCGCGGCCGGCGGATTGCGCAGGCGAACATGAATATCAGTGAAGCAAGACTCACCCACCTCAAGCAGCTGGAGGCGGAGTCGATCCACATCATTCGCGAGGTAGCAGCCGAGTTCGAAAACCCGGTGATGCTGTACTCGATCGGCAAGGACTCGGCGGTGATGCTGCACCTGGCGTTGAAGGCGTTCTACCCGGGCAAGCCGCCGTTCCCGCTGTTGCATGTGGACACAACCTGGAAGTTCCGCGACATGATCGCCTTCCGCGACCATGTGGTGAAGAAGTATGGTCTGGACCTGTTGGTGCACATCAACGAAGACGGGGTGAAGGCCGGTATCGGTCCGTTCAGCCACGGTAGCGCCAAGCATACTGACGTGATGAAGACCGAAGGCTTGAAGCAGGCGCTGAACAAGTACAAGTTCGACGCTGCGTTCGGCGGTGCTCGCCGCGACGAAGAGAAGTCACGAGCCAAAGAGCGAGTGTACTCGTTCCGCGACCAGAACCACCGCTGGGATCCGAAGAACCAGCGTCCCGAGCTCTGGAATATCTACAACAGCAAGATCAACAAGGGCGAGAGCATCCGGGTGTTCCCGCTGTCGAACTGGACCGAACTCGACATCTGGCAGTACATCTATCTCGAGAACATCGACATTGTGCCGCTGTACTTCGCGGCTGAGCGTCCGGTAGTAAATCGCGACGGCATGCTGATCATGGTGGATGACGAGCGGATGCCGCTGCGACAGGGTGAGGTGCCGGAAATGCGCAAGGTGCGCTTCCGCACTCTGGGCTGCTATCCGCTGACCGGCGCGGTGGAGTCGAGCGCGGCGACGCTGCCGGAGATCATCCAGGAAATGCTGCTGACCAAGACCAGTGAGCGCCAGGGGCGCCTGATCGACCACGACCAGGCCGGATCGATGGAAAAGAAAAAGATGGAAGGCTACTTCTAAGCCCGCCGCCAAGATACCGCCAACATGCAGTGTCTGCGCGTTGGCCGAAGCTAGATTGGAAACACCATGTCTCATCAGTCCGAACTGATTGCCAGCGATATCCTGGCTTACTTGAAGCAGCACGAGAACAAGGACTTGCTGCGCTTCATCACCTGCGGCAATGTCGATGATGGCAAGTCGACGCTGATCGGTCGCCTGTTGCACGATTCGAAGCTGATCTTCGAAGACCAGCTCGCCGCGATCCAGCGCGATTCGAAGAAGTACAATACCACCGATGACGACATCGACCTCGCGTTGCTGGTGGACGGCCTGCAGGCCGAGCGTGAGCAGGGCATCACCATCGATGTGGCATACCGCTACTTCTCTACCGAGAAGCGCAAGTTCATCATCGCCGACTGCCCGGGCCATGAGCAGTACACTCGCAATATGGCGACGGGTGCATCGACTTGCGACCTGGCGATCATCCTGATCGACGCACGCCGCGGTGTGCAGACGCAAACCCGCCGCCACAGCTTTATCGTGAGCCTGCTTGGCATCAAGCATGTGATCGTTGCGGTAAACAAGATGGACCTGGTCGACTTCGATCAGCAGGTGTTCGAACAGATCCGCGCTGACTACCAAGTGTTCGCCCAACAGTTGGCAATTCCGGATATCCGCTTCGTGCCGATTTCGGCGCTGCGCGGCGACAATGTGGTCAGCCGTAGCGAGAAGGCCCGTTGGTATCAGGGCGAGACGCTGATGGAGCTGCTGGAATCGGTGCAGGTGTCCGGCAAGGCTGAGCTCGACGCGTTCCGTTTGCCGGTGCAGTACGTCAACCGTCCGAACTTGGACTTCCGTGGCTTTGCTGGCACCATTGCTGCCGGCACGGTGCATCCCGGCGATTTGGTAACCGCGCTGCCGTCGGGCAAGCAAAGCCGTGTGAAGGCAATCGTCACGGCGGACGGGGATCTGCCGGAAGCTTTTGTTGGTCAGGCGATCACGCTGACGCTGGAAGGCGAAATCGATGTGTCGCGCGGCGATATGCTGGTGCGTACTGGCGAGGTGGCGCCGCAGGTGGCGCAGATGGTCGAGGCGCACTTGGTGTGGATGGACGAGCAGCCGCTGACGGTCGGCAAGGAATACACCTTCAAGCTGGCCGGCAAGGCGGTATTCGGCCGGATCGAGCGTATTGAGCATCGCATCGATGTGAACAGCCTGGCCGAAAGTCAAGCCGACACGCTTAAACTGAACGAGATCGCGTTGGTACGAATCGCATTCAACGCACCGGTGGTGTTCGATGCATATACCGCATGCCGCGGCACCGGCAGTCTGATTGTGATCGACCGCATGACCAATGCCACGGCGGCGGCCGGTATGATCGTCGGTGCGGCCGAGCTGACGGGTGATGCGCTGCCGCTGAACGAACTGACTCGCTTCAGGGAGTTCGAATTGGAACTGAATGCGCTGGTGCGTAAGTACTTCCCGCACTGGGAGGCAAAGGATATCAGTCAGCTTCTGAAATAAGTGCCTGGTTTATCCATGAAAACGGCAGCGTCGTGACGCTGCCGTTTTTGTGTCTAGGCTGTTTGAGCGGCGGTGCGGCGAGGGATGGGCGGTTCCGCTGCCTGTAGGTGTCGTGCAAATACAAACGGCAGCTATAGAAGCTGCCGTTGTGTCAGACTGCCGAGCGCTTAGCGCTGGGCCAGTAGGGCGATCAGCGTCTTTTCATATATCTGGGATAGAAGCTCAACGTCATCGACCTTTACGCACTCGTTGAGCTTGTGGATGGTGGCGTTGATTGGGCCGAACTCGACCAGTTCGCGGGCGATGCGCTTGATGAAGCGGCCATCCGAGGTGCCGCCGCTGGTAGACAGCTCGGGGCGCAGACCAGTCACCTGCTCAATCGCGCCGCCGATCGCATCGGTCAGTGCGCCAGGCTCGGTCAGGAATGGGTTGCCGGACAGCGTCCAGACGAGGTCGTAGTCGAGGCCGTGTTTGTCGAGGATGGCGTGTACCCCGGCCTTCAGCGATTCAGCGGTGTTTTCGGTCGAGAACCGGAAGTTGAACTTCAGCTCGACAGTGCCCGGGATTACGTTGGTGGCGCCGGTGCCGGCGTTCAAGTTGGATGCCTGCCAGCTGGTCGCGGGGAAGTAGGTGTTGCCTTCGTCCCACACGGTGGTGGCCAGTTCGGCCAGTGCAGGGGCCATCAGGTGGATCGGGTTCTTTGCCAGATGAGGGTAGGCGATATGGCCTTGTTGGCCCTTGATGATCAAGGTGCCGGACAGTGATCCGCGGCGGCCGTTTTTGATCGTATCCCCGAGTTCGCTGGTCGAGGTCGGTTCGCCGACGATACAGTAGTCGATGGCCTCGCCGCGCGCTTCGAGCAGGTCAACTACGCGAACGGTGCCGTCGGTGGCGACGCCTTCCTCGTCCGAGGTGATCAGGAGTGCAATCGAGCCGGGGTGGTCGGGGTGGCTGGAGACGAAGCGCTCGATCGAGGTGATGAAGGCAGCAAGCGAGGCCTTCATGTCGGCGGCGCCACGTCCGAACAGGTGGCCGTCGCGGATCTCCGGCTCGAACGGGTTGCTGTGCCATTTGTCGAGCGGGCCGGTAGGTACCACGTCGGTGTGGCCGGCGAAGCATAGCAGCGGGCCGGTCGTGCCGCGGCGGGCCCAGAAGTTGTCGACGTCGCCGAAACGCAGGCGCTCGACGGTAAAGCCGATTGCTTCGAGGCGCGCGATCATCGCCTCCTGGCAGCCCTCGTCGCGCGGGGTTACCGAGTCGCGGCGGATCAGCTCGCAGGTCAGGTCGAGGGTCGGGTTCATTGGCCAAACTCCTCTGTATAGCTTGCTTCGCTGAAGCCAACACCGGCGTGCTGGCCGGTGATTAGTACCGGGCGCTTGATCAATGACGGTTGTTCGATCAGCAGCGTGATGGCGCCTTCGACGCTATCCGCGCGCGCCTTCTCGACGTCGCTGAGCTTGCGCCAGGTGGTGCCTTGGCGGTTGATCAGCTTGACCAGGCCGATGCGGGCGACCCAGTCGCTGAGGGTGCCGGCATCAATGCCTTGTTTCTTGAAGTCGTGGAAGGTGTAGTCGATCTGGTGTTCGGTCAGCCAGAGGCGGGCCTTCTTCACCGTAGAGCAGTTCGGGATGCCGTAGAGCGTGGTCATTGTGGTGAGTGTTGTCTGAAATTCAATGAGGCGCTGATCGTTTGCGCCGGGAAGGGCTTGATTATCGCAGGCTTTGTCCTTCTGGTGGATATCGGCGTGTCCGTGCATGAAAAAAGCCCGCACTTGGCGGGCTGGGGGTGAGGATCGGCCGAATCAGGCCGCCTGTTTGGCGGCTTCGTCGCGCAGAGCCCGGCGCAGGATCTTGCCGACGTTGGTCTTTGGTAATTCGGAGCGGAACTCGACCTGCTTGGGAACCTTGTAGCCAGTCAGGTTCTTGCGGCAATGGTCGATCACATCCTTCTCGGTCAACGCTGGGTCTTTTTTCACCACATACAACTTTACTACCTCGCCGGACTTCTCGTCGGGGATGCCGATACATGCGACTTCCAGTATGCCTGGTAGCGAGGCGACTACGTCTTCGATCTCGTTCGGGTAGACATTGAAGCCCGACACCAGGATCATGTCTTTCTTGCGATCGACCAGTTTGACGAAGCCATCCATCGTCACCATGGCCATGTCGCCGGTGGCGAGGTAGCCGTCCTGATCAATCACCTTGGCGGTCTCGTCCGGACGCTTCCAGTAGCCCTTCATCACCTGGGGGCCTTTTACCCATAGTTCGCCCGGTTCGCCGAGCGGCACTTCCTTGCCCTCGATGTCGCGGATCTGGATCTCGGTCGACGGTACCGGTAAGCCGATGGTGCCGTTGTACTCCGGTAGGTCGAGCGGGTTTATGCAGGCGGCCGGCGAAGTCTCGGTCAGGCCGTAGGCTTCGGATAGTGTCACGCCAGTGATCTCTTTCCACTTTTCGGCCACTGTCCTCTGCACGGCCATGCCGCCGCCTAGTGCCAGGTGCCAGCTGGAGAAATCCACCGTCTTGAATTCCGGGTTGTGTAGCAAGGCGTTGAACAGCGTGTTTACCCCGGTCATCGCGGTGACCTTGTACTTTTTCAGCTCCTTGATAAAGCTCGGAATATCGCGTGGATTGGTGATCAGGACATTCATCGCTCCAACTTCGGTGAATACCATCAGGTTCGCGGTGAGGGAAAAGATGTGGTAGAGCGGCAGGGCGGTAACGATTACCTCTTGTCCCTCGCGTACCACTGGCTTTACCCATTCGCCAGCTTGCAGCATATTGGCGATGATGTTGCGGTGAATCAGCATCGCCCCCTTGGAGACGCCGGTCGTTCCGCCGGTGTATTGCAGGAAGGCGATGTCCTCATGATCAATCTCGACCTTGGTGTGCGGTTGGTGTGCTCCAATGTTGAGGGCATCGGTGAAGCGGACGTGGTTGGGGATACGCCAGGCAGGAACCAGCTTCTTGATCTTGCGGACCACGAAGTTGACGATAAGCGACTTGGGAAAACCGAGCATATCGCCGAGTGAGGCGACGATCACGTTCTTGATGCCGGTGCGTGGCAGTACTTCTTCCAGTACGCTGGCGAAGTTTTCTAGGATGACGATGGTGGTGGCGCCCGAGTCGTTGAGCTGGTGCTCCAGTTCGCGCGGTGTGTAAAGCGGGTTGACATTGACCACGGTCAGTCCGGCGCGCAGTACGCCGAACACGCTGATCGGGTAGTGCAGCAGGTTCGGCATCATGATGGCGACCCGTTCGCCTTTGCCGAGCTTGAGCCGATGCTGCAGAAAGGAGGCGAAGTCGGCCGAAAGCCGGTCGAGTTCCCCGTAGGACATGATCTTGTCCATGTTGGCCAGTGCCGGCCGATCGCGGAATTTAGCGACGCTCTTCTCGAACACCTCAACCACCGAGCGGAACTGGTTCACGTCGATTTCTGGTGCGACCCCATTCTGGTAATTTTTCAGCCAGATTTTTTCCATGTTTAAGGTTTCTCCATCGTGCTGTGAACGGGCAAGTCGTCGCGATGACGCTTGGCCTCGGGTATATCTTTTTGTTATGTTGCCCGCCATGCTAACGCAAGCGGGATAAGTGAATGTACCGGAACGCCCGTCCGTCGCAAAGGGTATGGCCGAGCAGGGCTTGGCCCGCGCCTGGGTGCGTAGGTTTCCTTTTCCTTGGAAATGCGTTAAAATCGTGGCTATTTAGAGATGGGCGTTTCGCCCATTTTTTGTTTCTGGAAAACGCAATGGATGTCCGTTTGCTGCTTGAAAACACCCTGCCGGGGTTGGGCTACGAGCTGGTCGACTTTGAGCTGATGAATGGTGGCGGTTTTCGCGTGTTCATCGACAAGCCTCAAGGTATCACCGTCGAAGACTGCGTGCAGGTCAGTAACCACCTAACCCGTCTGTTCACGGTGGAGAACGTCGATTACTCGCGACTGGAAGTGTCGTCGCCGGGGCTCGACCGTCCGCTGAAGAAAGAAGCGGATTTTATCCGCTTCGCAGGTCAACTGGCGATCGTGCGTACCCGGCTGCCTATTGAGCAGCAGAAGCGGTTTGTCGGTCGTCTTGCGGGCGTCGAAGACGGAGCAGTAATGCTCGAGATCGACGGCCGCACCGTGGCGATCCCCCTGTCCAATATCGACAAGGCCCGGCTTGAGCCGGAGTTCTGATCGGCAGGACGTTGGCCACGAAACATAGGGCCCAAATTCGGAGGATGGCATGAGCCGCGAGATTTTGTTGCTGGTTGACGCCTTGGCGAGTGAGAAGAACGTTAGCAAGGAAGTGGTGTTTTCCGCTCTTGAGCTGGCGCTCGCTTCGGCAACCAAGAAAAAATTCAATGAAGACGATCTGGACGTGCGCGTTGAGATCGACCGCCACACCGGTACCCACCAGAGCTTCCGTCGCTGGACGGTGGTCGAGGACGATCTGCTTGAGGTGCCGGATCGTGAAATGACGCTGGAAGAAGCGCGCGAGCGCGACCCGCGCGCCGAAATCGGTAGCGTGATCGAAGATCCGATGGAAGCTGTCGAGTTCGGCCGCATTGGTGCGCAGACCGCCAAGCAGGTCATTCTGCAGAAGATCCGCGACGCAGAGCGTGAACAGATCCTCAACGACTTCCTGCAGCGCCGCGAGCATCTGATTACCGGTACCGTCAAGCGCATCGAACGTGGTAACGCCATCATCGAATGCGGCAAGCTCGAAGCCGTGCTGCCGCGCGATCAGATGATCCCGAAGGAAAACCTGCGCGTGGGCGACCGCGTGAAGGCGTTCCTGCTGCGCATCGATCGCCTCGGTCGCGGTCCGCAGTTGGTGCTGTCGCGTACCTCGCGCGAATTCTTGGCCAAGCTGTTCGAGCTGGAAGTGCCAGAGATCGAAGAGGGCATGCTGGAGATCAAGGAAGCCGCTCGTGATCCGGGTATGCGAGCCAAGATCGCTGTGAAGTCGAATGATCCGCGTATCGATCCGCAGGGCACCTGCATTGGTGTGCGTGGTTCGCGCGTCCAGGCGGTGACTCAGGAATTGGCTGGCGAACGCGTCGACATCGTTCTGTGGTCGCCGGACCCGGCGCAGTTTGTGATTAACGCGCTGTCGCCGGCCGAAGTGAATCGCATCATGATCGACGAAGACAACCACCTGATGGATGTGGTCGTCGACGAAGAACAGTTGGCGCTGGCCATCGGCCGCAGCGGACAGAACGTGCGCCTTGCCGCCGAGCTGACCGGATGGAACTTGAACATCATGACCGTCGAAGAGGCCGAAGAAAAAACCCAGGCTGAGGATGCGGCGTTGCGTGATACCTTCGTGCAGCACCTTGGCGTCGATGAGGACACCGCTGCCACGCTGGTGCAGGAAGGCTTCGCCACCCTGGAAGAGGTGGCTTATGTGCCGGTTTCCGAATTGCTGGAAATCGAGGGCTTCGACGAGGCGCTGGTCAACGACCTGCGCAGCCGTGCCCGTGATGCCATCTTGACCTTGGCGATCGCCTCGGAAGAGAAGGTGGAGTCGGTGAACGAGGATCTACGCAACCTCGAAGGCCTGACCGACGAGCTGGTGCGGAAGTTGGCCGAAAACGACGTGACCACTCGCGATGAGTTGGCCGATTTGGCGGTGGACGACTTGGTCGACATGATCGGCATTGATGCTGAGTCTGCCCGCTCGCTTATCATGAAAGCGCGCGAACACTGGTTCAACCAGTGATTGCAGGCTGAAATGGAAGGATTTGGGAAGACGCATGGTAGTGACGAATGTTAAACAGTTTGCCAATGAACTCGGACTCTCTCCGGAGCGCCTGCTCGAGCAGTTGCGTTCGGCCGGGGTGAGCAAGGGCTCGCTGGACGACACCCTTACCGAACAGGACAAAGGCCGCTTGCTGGAGCACCTGAAGCGCTCGCACGGCGCCCGCGATGATGCGCGCGTTGCGACCGTGACCCGCAAGCAGACCAGCGAGATCCACACCGCCGGCGGCAGCACCGTGAAGGTGGAGACCCGCAAGAAGCGCGTGGTGGTGATGCCGGAAGAGAAGCCGGTGGCCCGTCCGGCCGAGCCGGCCGCTGCTGCGGCACCGGTTGCTCCGGTGGTCGAACCGGTGAAGCCGGTCGTGGAAGAAGCTAAGGTCGAAGTGCCGAAGGTCGAGCCGAAGCCGGAAGTGAAGCCGGCTGCGCCGAAGGCTGAGCCGGTCAAGGAGGCGCCGAAGGTCGAAGCTAAGCCGGCGCCGAAGGTGGAAGAGAAGCCGAAGGCTGCCGCGCCGGCTCGCCCGGCAGCCCCGGTCGCCCCGGCCCAGATTCTGTCGGCCGAAGAAATTGCCGCGCGTGAAGCCGAAGCCCGTCGCCATTCCGAGCTGCGCGCCCGTCAGGAAGCCTTGGTGCGCGAGCGCCTTGAGCGCGAAGAGCGTCGCGCAGCTGCACGCCTCGCTGCCGAACAGGCAGCTCAGCAGCCGAAGCCGGTGGCTCAGCCGGCCAAGCCGGCTGCTGCCGACGCCGCGCGTTCGGGTCGTCCGAATGCCGAGCATCGCTCGGCTTCGCCGACGCAGCGTGCGCCGCTGTCGACTGGCCGCCCGCAAGGCGCGGCACCGGCAGGTGGTGGTGCGGCAGCACCTTCGGCCAACCGCCCGAGTGGTGGTGCTCCGGCTCCGCGCTCCGACGACAAGAAGCCGGGCGGCGGTGGCAACAAGAAGGGTGGCGGCGGTCGCGACTGGTCTGACGGTCGCGGCAAGGGCAAGGGCCTGCGTACCCGTGGCGGCGACTCCAGCAACGACTGGAAGTCGAAGCGTGGTGGCCGTAACAAGAACGCCGGTCAGCATGCCTTCCAAGCGCCGACCGAGCCGATCGTGCACGAAGTGCTGGTGCCGGAAACCATCACCGTCGCAGACCTCGCTCACCGCATGGCCGTGAAGGCTGCTGAGGTGATCAAGGTGCTGATGAAGATGGGCATGATGGTGACCATCAACCAGGTGCTTGATCAGGAAACCGCGATCATTCTGGTCGAGGAAATGGGTCACAAGGCCAAGGCCGCCCAGGCGGACGATCCGGAAGCCTACCTCGAGAAGCCGGAAGGCGAGGCGGAAGTCGAATTGCTGCCGCGCGCGCCGGTGGTGACCGTGATGGGTCACGTCGACCACGGTAAGACCTCCTTGCTCGACTACATCCGTCGCGCCAAGGTTGCCGCGGGCGAAGCAGGTGGCATTACCCAGCACATCGGTGCTTACCACGTTGAAACCGAACGCGGGATGATCACCTTCCTGGATACCCCGGGTCACGAAGCGTTTACCGCGATGCGTGCCCGTGGTGCCAAGGCGACCGATATCGTGGTGCTGGTGGTAGCAGCCGACGACGGCGTGATGCCGCAGACTATCGAAGCAGTTCACCACGCCAAGGCGGCCGGTGTGCCGATCGTGGTTGCGGTGAACAAGATCGACAAGCAGGGTGCCAACCCGGAACGTATCCGTCAGGAACTGTCTAGTCATGGCGTCGTGCCGGAAGATTGGGGTGGCGATACCCAGTTCATCGAAGTGTCGGCCAAGCAAGGCCTGAACATCGATGCGCTGCTCGAAGCGATCCTGCTGCAGGCTGAAGTACTGGAGCTGGTCGCTCCGGTCGACGCACCGGCCAAGGGCATCATCGTCGAGGCTCGTCTCGACAAGGGCCGCGGTCCGGTCGCGACGCTGCTGGTGCAGTCCGGTACGCTGAAGAAGGGCGATATCGTGCTGGCGGGTACCGCGTTCGGCCGTGTCCGTGCGATGGTTGACGAAAACGGCAAGCCGGTGGACGAAGCTGGTCCGGCGATTCCGGTCGAGATCCTCGGTCTGTCCGATGTGCCGCAGGCGGGTGAAGACGCCATGGTGCTGACCGATGAGAAGAAGGCGCGTGAAATCGCCCTGTTCCGCGCCGGCAAGTTCCGCGACGTGCGTCTGGCCAAGCAGCAGGCTGCCAAGCTGGAGAACATGTTCGCCCAGATGGCCGAAGGCGAGGTTCAGACTCTGCCGCTGATCATCAAGGCCGACGTGCAGGGTTCGTACGAAGCGCTGGCCGGCAGCCTGTTGAAGCTGTCGACCGACGAAGTGCGCGTGTCGATCCTGCACTCGGGCGTGGGTGGCATCAGCGAGTCGGACGTCAACTTGGCGATTGCCTCGAAGGCGGTGATGATCGGCTTCAACGTGCGTGCCGACGCGGCCGCCCGCAAGCTGGCCGAAGGCAACGACATCGACATCCGCTACTACAACATCATCTATGACGCCATCGATGATGTGAAGGCTGCGCTGTCGGGCATGCTGGCACCGGAGAAGAAGGAGCAGATCCTAGGTACCGTCGAGATCCGTCAGGTGATCCCGGTCTCCAAGGTCGGCAACATTGCCGGTTGTATGGTGACCGATGGCATGATCAAGCGTTCGGCCCAGGTTCGCCTGATCCGCGATCATGTGGTGGTGCACACCGGCGAACTCGACTCGCTGAAGCGCTTCAAGGACGACGTGAAGGAAGTGAAGCAGGGCTACGAATGCGGCCTGATGCTGAAGAACTTCAACGACATCCATGAGGGCGACGTGCTGGAAGTGTTCGAAATCGTGGAAGTAGCGCGCAGCCTGTAAGTGGGCGCGTAACGGGCGAGCGTTCTGTCGGCAAGGGTTGCCGCGGGCGCTCGCCCGTTTGTTTTTGCTAGGAGGCTGAGATGGCCCAACAACGTAAAGGTTTTTCCCGGGCTGACCGGGTGCGCGAACAGATTCTGCGCGAGTTGGCCGAGATGATCCGCAAGGGTCTGAAGGATCCGCGCGCCGGCTGGATCACGCTGACCGCGGTAGATGTGACGCGCGATTACTCGCACGCCAAGATTTTCTACACGGTGATGGACGAGAAGACCCGCGAGGTGTCGCAGGAGGCGCTGGAGCACGCAGCAGGTTATCTGCGCAGCGAGCTAGGCCGCCGCATTAGCCTGTTCAACATCCCGCAACTGCACTTCGTCTACGATGAATCGGTCGAGCGCGGCGTGTCGATGTCGAACCTGATCGACAAGGTGGCGCAGGAAGACGCTGCGCGGCGCAGCGACGACGAGCAGGACGACAAGGAATGAATGAGCCGCGTCGACCGCGCCGGCCGGTGCACGGCGTGATTCTGCTGGACAAGCCCTGCGGCATCAGCAGCAACTCGGCGTTGCAAAAGGCGCGCTGGCTGATGAACGCGGCCAAGGCCGGGCATACCGGCGTGCTCGACCCGCTCGCCACTGGCCTGTTGCCACTGTGTTTCGGCGAGGCGACCAAGTTCTCGTCGTTCTTGCTCGATGCAGACAAGGGCTATCGCGCCACGGTGAAGTTCGGCGTGCTGACCACGACGGGCGATAGCGAGGGTGAGGTGGTGCGCGAGCGCCCGGTCGCGTTCGATCGCGCGGCGCTGGAAGCGGCGATGGCTGCCTTCCTCGGGCCGATCTCGCAGGTGCCGCCGATGTACTCGGCGTTGAAGCATCAGGGCAAGGCTCTCTACGAGTACGCCCGGCAGGGGATCGAGATCGAGCGCAAAGCGCGCGAGGTGACGATTCACTCGATCGAACTGGTGGAGTTTGCTGGCGATGTGGCGGTGATCGATGTGTCCTGCAGCAAGGGCACCTATATCCGTACCCTGGCCGAAGACATTGGCGAGGCGCTGGGTTGTGGTGCGCACCTGATTGGCTTGCGTCGTACCGCCACGGCGGGTTTCCCGCTCGAGCAGGCGATCACGCTGGAAGCGATCGAGGCGGTGCCGTACGAGGAGCGTCTGGACCTGTTGCTGCCGGTGGATGTGCTGGTGAGCCATCTGCCGGAAGTGGCGCTGGACGAGCAGGAAACCGGTCGCTTCATGCATGGCCAAGCCGTGCGTGTTTCGGAAAAGCATGCGATAATGTCGCGCTTCCGTGTTTACCGTCAGGCAACGCGGGAATTTCTGGGTCTAGCCGAGGCACGCGACGAATCGTCGCTGCATCCGGCCAGGCTCGTGGCTAGTCCGCTAGCCGAATAGCACGAAGTGCGGGATGGGTTTCGGCTCGCCGCACTTGTCGGGCATCAAGCCCTCATAAAAACTGGAGTTGTATAATGGCAATCACTGTTGCTCAAAAAGCGGCCATCGTTAAGGATTTCCAACGCGCCGAAGGCGATACCGGTTCGTCCGAAGTGCAAGTTGCACTGCTGACCGCGCGCATTAACGATCTGACCCCGCACTTCAAGGCGAACATGAAGGATCACCACAGCCGTCGTGGTCTCCTGAAGATGGTGAGCCGTCGTCGTCGTCTGCTTGACTACCTCAAGCGCACCGACGCTGACACCTACCGCGGCCTGATCACCCGTCTGGGTCTGCGTAAGTAATCGCAGTTGGGTTAGAAAAAGTCGCAGCCAGTCTGCGACTTTTTCGTTTTCCTGTGGCATAAGTGAATGCGGCACAGCGGGAGGAGCCTCTAGCCATGCCGACTGCGGGCGCAGTCGTTATCGCTAGGGGTTCCCGTTGGCCGAACAATCAAACGAAAAGGAACCCTCGTGTTTAACAAAATCACCAAGAGCTTCCAGTACGGCAAACACACCGTGACCCTGGAGACCGGCGAAATCGCCCGTCAGGCCAGCGGTGCCGTCAAGGTGTCGATGGACGAAACGGTCGTGATGGTTGCCGTGGTCGGTGGCAAGACCGTCAAGCCGGGTCAGGATTTCTTCCCGCTGACCGTCGACTATCTGGAGCGCACCTACGCCGCAGGCAAGATCCCAGGCGGCTTCTTCAAGCGCGAAGGCAAGCAGTCCGAGAAGGAAATCCTGACCAGCCGTCTGATCGACCGCCCGATCCGTCCGCTGTTCCCGGAAGGTTTCTACAATGACGTGCAGATCGTCGCGACTGTGATGTCGCTGGATCCGGAAATCGATTCGGATATCCCGGCGATGATCGGTGCCTCCGCTGCGCTGGCAATCTCCGGTCTTCCGTTCGCCGGCCCGATCGGCGCCGCCCGCGTTGGCTACGCCAACGGTGAATACCTGCTCAACCCGACCAAGGCCGAACTGGCCGAGTCTGAGCTGGACCTGGTGGTGGCTGGTACCGACCGCGCCGTGCTGATGGTCGAGTCCGAGGCCAAGGAACTGTCCGAAGCCGTGATGCTGGGCGCTGTGGTCTACGGCCACGACCAGATGCAGGCCGCCATCAAGGCGATCAACGAGCTGGCCGACGAAGTCAACCCGGTAATGTGGGACTGGGCTCCGGCCGCCAAGGACGAAGCGCTGATCGCCCGTGTGACGGAAGTCGCCGGCGAGACCGTCAAGGAAGCGTTCCGTCTGCGCCAGAAGCAGGCCCGCACCGTCAAGCTGAACGAAGCCTGGGATGCGGTGAAGGCTGCGCTGATCACCGAGGACACCGACACCCTGGTGGCCAACCAGATCAAGGGCATCTTCAAGAGCCTGGAATCCGACGTGGTCCGTGGCCAGATCCTGGCCGGCGAGCCGCGCATCGACGGCCGCGACACCCGCACCGTGCGTCCGATCGCGATCAGCACCGGCGTGCTGCCGCGTGCTCATGGCTCGGCACTGTTCACCCGTGGCGAAACCCAGGCGCTGGTAGCTGCGACCCTCGGCACCAGCCGCGACGAGCAGATCATCGACGCGCTGGCCGGCGAGTACACCGACCGCTTCATGCTGCACTACAACTTCCCGCCGTACTCGACCGGTGAAGCCGGCCGCATGGGCCCGCCGAAGCGTCGTGAAATCGGTCACGGCCGTCTGGCCAAGCGCGCGCTGATGGCCGTGCTGCCGCCGGCAGACGAGTTCAGCTACGCGATGCGCGTGGTGTCGGAAATCACCGAATCGAACGGCTCCTCGTCGATGGCGTCGGTATGTGGCGGCTGCCTGTCGCTGCTGTCCGCCGGTGTGCCGCTGAAGGCGCACGTGGCTGGCATCGCCATGGGTTTGATCTTGGAAGGCAACCGGTTCGCCGTGCTGACCGACATCCTCGGTGACGAGGACCACCTGGGCGACATGGACTTCAAGGTGGCCGGTACCGCCGAAGGCGTGACTGCGCTGCAGATGGACATCAAGATCCAGGGTATCACCAAGGAAATCATGCATGTGGCTCTGGAGCAGGCCAAGGAGGGTCGCCTGCACATCCTGAAGCACATGAAGGAAGCCGTGGAAGGTCCGCAGGAGCTATCCAGCCACGCGCCGCGCCTGTTCACGATGAAGATCAATCCGGACAAGATCCGCGAAGTGATTGGCAAGGGTGGCGAAACCATCCGCTCGATCACCAAGGATACCGGCACCGAGATCGACATCCAGGAAGATGGCACCATCACCATCGCTTCGGTGACCCAGGAGGGTGCTGATGCCGCTCGCAAGCGCATCGAAGAAATCACCGTCGAAGTTGAAGTGGGCAAGGTCTACGAAGGCACCGTGGTGAAGATCCTGGACAACAACGTCGGCGCGATCGTTTCCATCTTGCCGGGTAAGGATGGTCTGGTACACATTTCGCAGATCGCCAACGAGCGTATCAAGAACGTGTCCGACTACCTGAAGGAAGGCCAAGTCGTGAAGGTCAAGGCCATCGAGATGGACGACCGCGGTCGCATCCGTCTGTCGATCAAGGCGCTGCTGGAAGACGAAGCGAAAGCCGCTCAGGCGACCGCCGACTCCTTCGGCCTGAAGACCGCTGGCTAAGTAGAGTCGCTGTCAGCAAGAAGCCCGTGATGAAGATCACGGGCTTTTTTTGCGCCTGGATTCTGGCGGGAACCTCGACGGGATGTGTCCCGGCTGGATGTGCTCGCATGTTATCCATCGGAGAGGTGTTATAGGCGGTCTGGTGGCTCTTTCGGCCAACTTTCCCGGGGTTGGTTCAGGTTGGAGGGGCTGCTTAAGCCCCGGTTTGCAGCGGGGTGACAGGGCCGGACGGCAACGGAGCAGCTGGCCCGGGAGCGGCATTCGGGGCCGCCATCGACCGTGTGATCACCCGCCGGATTGCGTGGTTGGAGGAGGTCGTCTGCTGAAATCCAGGCGAGAAACAGCCGGTTTCACCATCAGAACGTTTTGTTGCGGCAGAAAGAACAATAAAACGCCCGAGATATAGGCGTTTTTTGTTTTAATGAAAAGATATTTATAGGTTGATGCAGGCCAAGTCTTTCTGTACAGGCATGTCGCAAACCGGATATGGGTCACGGAAATGATTCGATTAGAATCAATGGCAATGCAGTCAAACCATAACAAATTCACAAACACAGAGCAGGAAGGAACATATCAATGAGCAGCAAGATCACTCGTGCCACGTTCGACCAAGTCATGGTTCCCAACTACGCGCCGGCAAGCTTCATTCCGGTGAAGGGCCTGGGGTCCCGTGTCTGGGATCAGGAAGGCCATGAGTTCATCGATCTGGCCGGTGGCATCGCCGTCAACTCGCTGGGGCACTGCCACCCGGAACTGGTCGCTGCACTGACCGAGCAGGCCCAGAAGCTGTGGCACGTCTCGAATGTGTTCACCAACGAACCTGTGTTGAAACTGGCATCGCGCCTAACCGAGCTGACCTTTGCCGAGCGAGTGTTCTTCAGCAACTCCGGCGCCGAGGCCAACGAGGCTGCGTTCAAGCTGGTGCGTAAGTATGCATCCGACCACTCTGGCGCCCACAAGCATCAGATCCTCTCCTGCAAGAACTCTTTCCACGGCCGCACCCTGTTCACCGTATCGGTGGGCGGTCAGCCGAAATACACCGAAGGTTTCGCTCCGGTGCCGGCGGGCATCGACCATTTCGAATACAACAACATCGAGTCGCTGAAAGCTGCGATTTCCGACAACACCTGCGCGGTGGTGATCGAGCCGGTGCAGGGCGAAGGCGGCGTGCTGCCGGCTGACAAAGCGTTCCTGCAGGCCGCACGCGAACTGTGCGACCAGCACGGCGCGCTGCTGGTATTCGACGAAGTGCAGACTGGCGTCGGCCGCACCGGCTCGCTGTACGCCTACATGGAATACGGTGTGGTACCGGACGTGCTGACCACCGCCAAGGCGCTGGGCGGCGGCTTCCCGATCGGCGCGATGCTGACCACCGAGAAGATTGCCAAGAGCTTCGGTATCGGCACCCATGGTTCCACCTATGGCGGTAACCCGCTGGGCGCTGCTGTGGCCGAGAAGGTGATCGATATCGTCAGCCGCCCGGAAGTGCTGGCCGGTGTGCGCACCAAGGCGCAACGCCTGATCGACGGCCTGAACGCGATCAACGCCAAGTACGGTGTATTCAAGACTGTGCGCGGCATGGGCCTGTTGATCGGCGCGGTGCTGACCGAACAGTACGCAGGTCGCGCCAAGGATTTCACCAAGTTGGCCGAAAAGCACAACCTGATGGTGCTGGTGGCCGGCCTGAGCGTGGTGCGTCTGGCGCCGAGCCTGGTGATCACCGATGAAGACATCGACGAAGGCCTGAAGCGCTTCGAAGCAGCCGTGGCCGATCTGGCCGCCGCTTGATCCGCTAAGCGTTCAGCCGCCGCGGGCGCCATGATGGCGCCGACCTGGTCGGCGATGGCGAGGGGCCATCGTTGACCAGCGGCGCGGGTGGCTGGCGCAGGATCAGCTCAGGCTGTTCTTCCAGTTATTACGAATTCGTTCCTGACGGTTCGCCTATGTAGCGACCCGCGGGTTGGTGTGCGCCTTGATTTGGTGCGCGCCAGTCAACAAAGCTGCAAAGTCCAGGGGAGGTTCCCTATGTTAACCGTGCGTCCGGTACGTACCGCTGACCTGCCGGCCATTGAAAAAATGGCGGTGGAAAGCGGCATCGGCGTGACCAGTCTGCCGAATAGTCGCGAGCGTCTGTTCGAACGTATCCAGCAATCCGTGTCCTCGTTCGAACACGAGGCCGTTGCCGATACCAGCGACGAGTACTACATGTTTGTACTCGAACAGCATGGCAGTGTGGTCGGCACTGCGTCGATCAGCGCGTCGGCTGGCTTCGACGAGCCTTTCTACAGTTACCGCAGCGAGACCTTTGTGCACGCTTCGCGCACATTGAAGGTCAACAATCGGGTGCATGTGCTGAACATGTGTCATGACCTGACCGGTCAGACCCAGTTGTGCGGTTTCTTCCTCGATTCGGCGATGCCCGCTGTGGCCGGCGAACTGCTGTCGCGGGCTCGGCTGATGTACATCGCCGCCGAACGCGAGCGCTTTGGTCGCCGCATCATCGCCGAGATGCAGGGCATCCACGACGAGGCGGGCCAGTCCCCGTTTTGGGACGCGATCGGCCGACGTTTCTTCAATATGGACTTCGTCCAAGTGGAGCAGGCGTTCGCCACGCATAGCAAAACCTTCATCGCCGAACTGATGCCGAACTACCCGATCTACGTGCCGTTGCTGCCAGACGAGGCACAACACTCGATCGGTCAGATCCATCCGGCGTTCGAGCTCCCCTGTCAGCTGCTGACCCGAGAGGGTTTCGAGGCCGACAACTATATCGATATCTTCGATGGCGGTGCGGTGCTGACTGCGGATGTTGATCGCCTAGAGACGCTAATGCGTAACGATGTGCTGCCGGTCGAAGTATCTGCAAGTCTGCCGCTCCAGGCCAAAGAGTGCCTGATCAGCAACGAGCATTCGATCGATTTTGCCGCCACCATCGCTAGGGTTGCCGAGGTGGGTGGCGTGTTGTTCATCAACCCCGATGCCGCCAAGGCGCTGGGTGTTCAAAGTGGTGACCGGGTGCGCGTGGCGTATCCGCATGAATCATCCCAGGGGGTGGCAGCATGATGATCATCCGTCCGGTCCGTCGCGATGATCTCGACGGCCTTATGAACCTGGCGCGCAGCGCCGGGGTGGGGTTGACCTCCTTGCCGGTCAACGAAGAGCGTCTGACTCAGAAGATCAGTCGTTCCGAGCTGTCGTTCGCCGGTGAACTCGACCGCTCCGATCGCGGCTATGTGTTCGTGCTGGAGGATGCCGACAATGGTGCGATCGCCGGCATCTGTGCAATCGAGGCTGCGGTGGGGATGCGCGAACCTTGGTACAACTACCGAGTCGGCACCATTGTGCATGCCAGCGAGGAGCTGGGGGTATACAGCCGCCACGACACGCTGTTTCTATCCAATGACCACACTGGCTTCTCCGAGCTGTGCACGCTGTTCTTGCACCCGGACTACCGTGTCAACCGCAACGGCGGGTTGCTCTCGAAGAGCCGCTTTCTGTTCCTCGCTCAGTTCGCGCCGCTATTCGGCAAGATCGTGGTTGCCGAGATGCGCGGTTATTCGGATGAGAAGGGTAATTCACCATTCTGGGAAGCGCTGGGTCGTCACTTCTTTTCGATCGACTTTGCCGAGGCGGACTACCTGACCGGCATTGGTCAGAAGGCCTTTGTCGCCGAGTTGATGCCCAAGCATCCGGTCTACATCGATTTCCTGCCGGCCGAGGCGCAGGCTGTGATCGGCCAGACCCACCCGAACACCAAGCCGGCGGTGGCCATGCTGCAGTCGGAGGGTTTCCGCTATGAAGGCTACGTCGACATCTTCGACGCCGGCCCGACTGTGCAGGCGTACACCTCGGAAATCCGCGCAGTAAAGGAAAGCCGCATGGTTGTGGCGCGCTTGGTTGATCCGCTGCCGACGGAAGGTCGCGTGGCCCAACTGGTGTCGAATACCTCGCTCGACGGCTTCCGTACCATCCTGCTCGATGCGCCGCTCGATGGTGAGTCGATTGCTCTGTCGCGCGAGCAACTGGCTGCGCTGAATGTTCAAGACGGCGATTTCGTCCGCGCCGTTGCCCTGTCCCCAAAGGAACAAGCATGAGCCCACAATTTTTTGATGCTCACTGGCAAGAAGGCGCCGGCGAAGCGTTAAGCAAGACTAATCCGGCCACTGGCGAGGTGATCTGGCAGGGCCGCGAAGCGACGGCCGAGCAGGTCGATGCTGCTGTGAAGGCTGCGCGCGCGGCTTTCCGCGGCTGGTCGCGTACCGCCTTCGACGAGCGTATCGCGCTAGTACGCCGCTTCGCCGAATTGTTGACCGCCAACAAGTCTCGCCTGGCCGAAGTGATCGCTAAGGAAACAGGCAAGCCGCTGTGGGAAGCCGCCACAGAAGTGACCACCATGGTCAACAAGGTGGAAATCTCGATCAAGTCGTACAACGAGCGCACCGGCGAGCGCGCCGCGCCAATGGGGGACGCCCAGGCGGTATTGCGCCACAAGCCGCACGGCGTGGTGGCGGTGTTCGGGCCGTACAATTTCCCGGGGCACCTGCCGAACGGTCACATCGTGCCGGCGCTCCTGGCCGGTAATACGGTGATCTTCAAACCGTCCGAGCTGACGCCGTGGACCGCCGAGGAAACCATCAAGCTGTGGATTGAAGCCGGTCTGCCAGCTGGGGTGATCAGCCTGCTGCAGGGTGCCAAGAATACCGGTATCGCGCTTGCGAACCACGCCGGCATCGACGGCCTGTTTTTCACAGGTAGCTCGGCCACCGGCGCGGTCCTGCACAAGAACTTCGGTGGTCAGCCAGAAAAGATTCTGGCGCTGGAGATGGGCGGTAACAACCCGCTGATCGTCGAGGGGGTTGCCGACATTGATGCGGCCGTGCATCACACCATCCAGTCGGCCTTCGTGTCGGCCGGTCAGCGCTGCACCTGTGCGCGCCGTCTGCTAGTGCCGGTGGGGGAGTGGGGTGACCGCTTCCTAGCGCGGCTGGTGGAGGTGTCGGCCAATATCAAGGTCGGCCGCTACGACGAGGAGCCGGCACCGTTCATGGGGTCGGTGATCTCTAATACTGCCGCCGATGCGCTCTTGACCGCGCAGCAAACGCTGTTGGAGCGTGGCGGCAAGCAGCTGCTGGCGATGCGTCGCTTGTCCGATGTTGGCGCGCTGTTGTCGCCGGGCATCATCGACGTGACAGCCGTCACCGACCGCATCGACGAGGAGTTCTTCGGCCCGCTGCTGCAGGTGGTGCGCTACGCGTGCTTCGACGAGGCGATCGATCTTGCCAATACCACCCGCTACGGCCTCGCAGCCGGTGTGCTGTCGGACGACCGCGCGTTGTATGAGCGCTTCCTGCTGGAGAGTCGTGCCGGTGTGGTCAACTGGAACAAACCGCTGACCGGCGCATCGAGCGCCGCGCCGTTCGGTGGCATCGGCGCCTCGGGCAACCACCGTCCGAGCGCCTATTACGCGGCGGATTATTGCGCCTACCCAGTCGCCTCGCTGGAGTGCGACACCCTGGCCGTGCCGGCCCAACTGTCTCCGGGGATTGTGCTGTGAGTGCATATGAAGTGAATTTCGACGGGCTGGTCGGCCCGACCCATAACTATAGCGGCCTGTCCTACGGCAACGTTGCCTCGACTGGCAACCAGAACGCGGCGTCCAACCCGAAGTTGGCCGCCAAGCAGGGCCTTGCCAAAATGAAGGCGCTGCACGATGCCGGCTTCAAGCAGGGTGTACTTGCCCCGCAGGAACGCCCGGATGTCGCCAGCTTGCGCCAGCTCGGCTTTGCCGGCAGCGACGCAGAGGTGATCGCCCGTGCAGCCAAGGAAGCGCCGGCTATTCTGGCTGCTTGTACCTCGGCATCGAGCATGTGGACCGCAAACGCTGCCACTGTCAGCCCGAGTGCAGACACCGCTGACGGTCGCGTGCACTTTACCCCTGCCAACCTGAACAACAAGTTCCATCGTGCCATTGAGCATCCGACCACCCGTCGTGTGCTGTCGGCGATGTTTGCCGACGAGAGTCGCTTTGCGGTGCATCCGGCACTGCCTGCACAGATGCATTTCGGCGACGAGGGCGCGGCCAACCACACCCGCTTCTGCGCAGAGTACGACGCTCCGGGCGTGGAGTTCTTCGTGTTCGGCGCCTCCGCGTTCGACACCCGTTATCCGAAACCAGTCAAATTCCCTGCACGCCAGACGCTGGAGGCCAGCCAGGCAATCGCCCGTTTGCACGGTTTGTCAGAGGCGGGTGTGGTGTACGCCCAACAGGATCCGGCCACCATCGACGCTGGCGTGTTCCACAACGATGTGATTTCGGTCGGCAATCGCAACGTGCTGTTCCACCATGAGAAGTCGTTCCTGCAGCAGGTCGAAGTACTGGCCGAACTGGATCGCAAACTCGCGGCCCGTGGAGGCAAGTTCATCGGCATCGAGGTGCCGGACGCCGAGGTTTCGGTCGAGGAGGCGGTAAAGAGCTATCTGTTTAACAGCCAGCTGTTGTCGCGTGCCGACGGCAAGATGATCATCGTAGTGCCGGAAGAGTGCCGCAATATGCCGCGTGTCTGGGCCTACCTGGAGAAGTTGGTTGCGAGCAATGGCCCGATCGCCGAAGTGAAGGTGTTCGATTTGAAGCAGAGCATGCAGAACGGTGGTGGCCCGGCTTGCTTGCGCCTACGCGTGGCTCTGAGTGACGCCGAGATTGCTGCGGTGAATCCGAAAGTGATGATGTCCGATGCGCTGTTCGGGCAACTGAATGCTTGGGTCGACAAGCACTATCGCGACCGTCTGTCGCCTGACGATCTGGCCGATCCGCAACTGCTCGTCGAGTGCCGTACTGCGCTTGACGAACTGACCGGAATTCTCGGTTTGGGAGCGGTCTACCCGTTCCAGCTCTAAAATGGTGCGTGCAGATGACGTGCCGTTGGCATGATTGTCTGCTGTATTAAAAAAAAATGCCCTCGGATGCCGTGCAAGCGGTTTACGAGGGCATTTTTTTGATGCATTGTCATGAGGTCGGCAATGCTGTGCTTTGTCCTGTTTTGGTGCTATGGCGGATCAAGTTAATGCATGGTTCGATTGGGGAGAAATAGTTATTTTTCAAAATGTTAGCACATGAAAAAATCACTCGTTTTTTGTGCGGATTTAACAATTTTTTAAGATTGACAGTAGATTGTCTCCAGAAGGATAATCCGCTCGCCTGTCGGACAACCTTCAATTCCAAGGCAGCTGGACCAGAAAAAAACTATAGCGGTAATACAAGAGGGCCAACCCCCGCAGAACCGCTCGGTCGCTCATCCTAAGGAGAACTCCCATCGTGGACATTTTTGTTCAACAAATCCTGAACGGGCTGGTGCTGGGTAGTATCTACGCATTGATTGCGTTGGGCTACACCATGGTGTACGGCATCATGGGCCTGATCAACTTTGCGCATGGTGAGGTAGTCATGGTCGGAGCCATGGTCACCATTTCCGTGATTTCGGCGCTGATGGGTGCGGGCATTAATCTGCCCGGGCCACTATTGGTGCTGATTGGCCTGTTGATCGCCATCCCGTCCTGCATGCTGCTCGGCTTCTGTATCGAGCGGGTCGCCTACCGGCCGCTGCGCAACGCACCGCGACTGGCGCCGCTGATCACCGCGATCGGCCTGTCCATCGTGCTGCAGCAAGTGGCGATCCTGATCTGGGGCCGCAACTACATTCCTTTCCCGCCTATTCTGTCGCATGACACGATCAACATCCTCGGCGCCACTATTACCAAGCTGCAGGTCGTGATCATCTTCTTGTGCCTGGCGATCATGGCTGGCTTGCTGGTGATGGTCGAACGCACCAAACTGGGGCGTGCGATGCGTGCCACCAGCCAGAACCCGGCCGTAGCCGGTCTGATGGGGGTCAGTGTCAACAAGGTGATCTCGGCGACCTTCGTGATCGGTTCGGGTCTCGGCGCCATTGCCGGTGTGATGGTGGAGACCAACTACGACCAGGCTCACTACTACATGGGCTTCCTGATCGGCCTGAAAGCGTTTACCGCGGCGGTGCTCGGCGGCATCGGCAACCTCGGTGGCGCGGTGGCCGGTGGGATTCTGCTCGGTCTTATCGAGAGCCTCGGCGCCGGCTATATCGGCACGCTGACCGGTGGCTTCCTCGGTAGTAACTATCAGGACATCTTCGCCTTCATGGTGCTGATCATTGTGTTGATCTTCCGTCCGTCTGGTCTCTTGGGCGAGAAAGTGGCGGACCGCGCATGATTTCCCGGGGAGAAACTAATATGGCCATGGCCAATAACAAGAAAGTCGGTGTCATTCTCGCGTCGGCCGTCGTGCTGGCGGTGATGCCGTTCCTGGTGGGCGGCGCGCTGGGCAACTCCTGGGTGCGCATCCTGGACTTTTCCCTGCTGTACGTGATGCTGGCGCTGGGCCTGAACATGGTGGTCGGCTTCGCCGGCCTCCTGGATCTGGGCTTCATCGCCTTCTACGCGGTGGGGGCCTACACCTATGGGCTGCTCTGTTCGCCGCACTTCGGCCTGCATCTGCCGTTCTACATTGCGATCCCGATCGGGGCCGCTCTGGCCGCGTTCTTCGGCATTCTGCTCGGCACGCCGGTGCTGCGGCTCAAAGGCGACTATCTGGCGATCGTGACGTTGGGTTTCGGTGAGATCATCCGTATCTTCATCAACAACCTGAATGCTCCAGTCAACATCACCAACGGCCCTCAGGGTATCAACCTGATCGACCCGATCGAGGTAGGAGGCTTTTCGCTCGGCAAAACCTTTGAGCTGTTCGGTCTGAGCTTCAGCAACGTGTATCTGTACTACTACATGTTCCTGGCGCTGACCGTGGGGGTGGTGATCATGGCGTGGCGTCTGCAGCATTCGCGGATTGGCCGGGCCTGGGTGGCACTGCGCGAGGATGACATCGCCGCCGCAGCGATGGGTATCAACATCCGCAACATCAAGCTGTTGGCGTTCGCACTGGGTGCCCTGTCGGGTGGCGTGGCAGGGGGGCTGTTCTCGGCGTTCCAAGGCTTTATCTCTCCCGAATCGTTCAGCCTGATCGAATCGATCATGATTCTCGCGATGATCGTACTCGGCGGCATGGGGAATATCCCGGGGGTGATTCTGGGCGCAGTGATGCTGACGGTGGCGCCGGAAATCCTGCGTGCTACGATCGGCCCGTTGCAGATGGCGGTGTTCGGCAAGACCCTCATCGATCCGGAAAATGCCCGGATGCTGCTGTTCGGCCTCGCGATGGTGGTCATGATGCTGGTCCGCCCGGAAGGGGCTTGGCCGTCCAAGCGTCGTCGGATGGAATTTCAGGATGCCAAGAAAGGTGTGACCCATGGCTGAGACTCTGCTGAAAATCGAAGGCATCGTGAAACGCTTTGGTGGTCTGGTGGCGCTGAACAATGTCGGACTGACCATCAATAAGGGCGAGATCTACGGGCTGATCGGCCCGAACGGCGCCGGCAAGACCACGCTGTTCAACGTGCTGACCGGCCTCTACATGCCGAACGAGGGCAGCTTCACCTTTGCCGGCAAGGACCTGTTCCGTGCGAAGCCGCACGTGGTGGTGGGCACCGGCATCGCCCGGACGTTCCAGAACATTCGTCTGTTCGCCGAGATGACGGCGCTGGAGAACGTGATGGTCGGTCGTCACATCCGCTCCAAGGCCGGTGCGCTGGGCGCGGTGCTGCGCACCAAGCGCACCCGCGAGGAAGAGCAGGCGATCGAGGCGAAGGCCTGGGAGTTGCTCGAATACGTCGGCATCAGCAGCGTCGCCGATGAGCGCGCCCGCAACCTGTCGTATGGTCACCAGCGTCGCCTGGAAATCGCCCGGGCGTTGGCCACGGAGCCGACACTGCTCGCGCTCGACGAGCCGGCAGCCGGCATGAACCCACGGGAAACCGCGGATCTGAAGGACCTGATGGCCAAGATTCGCAACGACGGGGTGACCATCCTGCTGATCGAACACGACGTGAAGCTGATGATGGGTCTGTGCGACCGGATTGCCGTGCTCGACTACGGCAAGAAAATCGCCGAAGGCGTGCCAGAAGTGGTGCGCAACGACCCGAAAGTGATCGAAGCCTACCTCGGAGTGGCCCACGAATGAGTCTCTTGGAAGTCAAAAACCTGCAGGTGGCCTACGGCGGCATCCAGGCCGTGAAGGGCATCGATTTTCACATCAACCAGGGTGAGCTGGTCACCCTGATCGGTGCGAATGGCGCCGGCAAAACCACCACGCTGAAGACCCTGGTCGGCATGGTGAAGAAGTCGGGCGGCAGCATCACTTACGATGGGAAGGATACTCACGGCGTCCCGTCGCACCACTTCGTCAGCAACGGCCTGGCGATGGTGCCGGAAGGCCGCGGCATCTTTTCCAAGCTGACGGTGGAAGAGAACCTGCTGATGGGGGCTTACTACCGTAACGACAAGGCGCAGATACTCGCCGAGATTGACCACGTCTACACGCTGTTCCCACGCCTGAAGGAGCGCTACAAGCAGCTGGCAGGCACCTTGTCGGGCGGTGAACAGCAGATGGTGGCGATGGGGCGGGCGATCCTGTCCAAGCCCAAACTGCTGTTGCTCGACGAACCGTCGATGGGCTTGGCACCGATCATCGTGCAGAAGATCTTCGAGATTATTCAGCAGGTGGCGGCGCAGGGCGTGACGATGCTGCTGGTCGAGCAGAACGCGAAGCTCGCGCTGGAAGTGAGTCAGCGTGGCTACGTGATGGAAAGTGGTCGCATCAGCATCAGCGGTCCCGCTCAGGACCTGCTCAACGACGACCGCGTGCGCAACGCCTACCTCGGCGAATAAACGCGATGAGCGTCAACGCAAGCCCCGACGTGCTAGTACATCAGCTCGTCGGGGCTGTTTTTTTGCCCCCGTTGAGCCTGTTGCTGTTGGCTGTGCTCGGGTTATGGTTGGTACGGCGTGGTTGGGCCAAGGTTGGCCGGGGCTTGTTGTGTGTTGGGTTGCTGTTGATCTATCTCTTTACCACGCCTGCCGTTTCGCTATGGCTGAATGGGCTGCTCGAGCGTTACCCTCCACTGCCTGTGGCAAAACTTGCCGACGTCGACGCGATCGTCGTGCTCGGCGGTGGCAAGAAGGTGGCGCCTGAATACGGCGATGACGAGCCGGTGGCGGATACGCTGATCCGGTTGCGTTATGCAGCACACTTGGCGCGCGTGAGCGGTAAGCCAGTGCTGGTCAGCGGTGGCGCGCCCAATGGCGGTACGCCGGAGGGAAGGGTGATGGCTGAAAGTCTGCACTCCGATTTCGGCATCAGGCCACGCTGGATCGAAGAGGGGGCGGACACCACCGCTGACAATGCCCGGCTATCGGCCGAACTGCTGCGACGCGACGGGGTGCGGCGGATTGCGCTGGTATCGCAAAGCTGGCATCTGGCCCGTGCCGTGCCGGCGTTTGCCGCACAGGGCCTGGCGGTGACCCCCGCGCCAACCGGTTACGTGCGCTATGAAATCTCCGGGGCGCGGTTGTGGGTGCCGCAGGGGCGTGCGATGCAGGAATGTCATTCGGCGCTGCGTGAGCTGATCGGGATCGGCTACTATGCGCTGAGGCACCATTAACCAGCGTCGCTGACGAAACCTGGCAAAGCATTTACCGAACTGCCGCAGTGTAGGGCCAAGCAGCGATGCCGGGACTGAACACTTAGAGAGTCGCTAACAACGCTCAGCGAAGCTGTTTTGGCTAGGTGTTCGGCCGTAGACAGCACAAGTTAATGGGGCAAGGTCGCATAACAAGGCCAAGGGGGTAGCGGCCCTTATTGGCGACCATCAAGGGGCAAGCATATGCATGTAGGGGCACTGATCATCGGCGACGAGCTGTTGTCCGGTAAGCGGCAGGACAAGCATTTGGCCGCATTGATCCGGATCCTGGCCGAGCGCGGGATGAAACTGGCGTGGGCCGAGTACCTGGGGGACGTGCCCGCACGCATCGAGGATGCGATGCGTAGGGCGCTGCAGTCCGACGAGTTGGTGTTCAGCTTTGGTGGCATTGGGGCTACGCCGGATGATCATACTCGCCAAGCCGTCGCCGCGGCGGCAAGAGTCGAACTGGCGTTACATCCGGAAGCCCGCTCGTTGATTGAGGAGCGCTTTGGCGATGAGGCCTATCCACACCGGATCCACATGGGCGAGTTTCCCGTCGGCAGCCGTATCATTCCCAATCCAGTCAACCAGATTCCAGGCTTCAGCTATGGCGATCTGCACTGTGTGCCGGGCTTTCCTTCAATGGCTTGGCCGATGGTCGGGTGGGTGCTCGACACGCATTACTCTCAGTTGAAAAACGAGCAGCCAGACGTAGAGCGTTCGCTAAGGGCGGTTGGAGCCCGTGAGGGGGATCTGATCGAGCTGATGCAGTATTTTGTCGCCCGTTACCCGTCCCTCCGTTTCTCTAGCTTGCCATCGTTTGCACATGATGATGTGCCGGGCCATATCGAGTTCGGTTTCAGTGGGCCGCCGGGGCTGGTTGAGCTAGCGCTGAGCGAGCTGAGCAAGGCGCTCGAAATGCGTGGTTATCCGTTGGCTTAAGGCGATCATCCGTTGTCCATAAATTGGTCAGCGAACCGTTGCGTGCTTTGGTTATGTCTCTATGGTGAGACTTGTTTTTGTAGCAAAAGACGAATCGTTGAAGTTATTGATGGCATTGTGGTACTGCAAGTCTGAATGGCTTTCGATGAAGATAATGGCGTGTGCGTGAGTGGGTATTCAAGGTGTGAGGCATGACCCTGCGACGAATCTTCCTGAGACTGGCCGCTGTTGGTGCGACGACGTTGCTGTTGCTGGGGATGACCGGCTTGCGCCTGTATAGCGCGGCCACCGCGGTGGAGTCTGCCGAAGACGTGCGCCTGCAGAGCTATCTTTATGCTGACGAGTTGCGCCGCAGCTCGGACGATATGACGCGGTTCGCCAGGTCCTATGCAGAAACCGGTGACCCGCGTTTCGAAAAGCTTTATTGGGACATTGCGGCTATCCGCAACGGCGATCTGCCTCGGCCGCTGGCCTATCATCGCATCTACTGGGACTTCGTCGCAGACGGCGAGGCGAAGCCGCGCTCGGATGGCTCATCGGTATCGCTGCGGCAGCTGATGCAGCGCATTGGTTTTACTCCGCAGGAGTTTGCCCATCTGAACGAAGCTCAGGCCAAGTCCGAAGCGCTGATGCGCATTGAGCTGGTAGCGCTCAATGCTGTGAAAGGACGTTTCGAGGATGGCAACGGCGAGTTTACCCGTCGTAGTACGCCCAATCGGGCAATGGCACGCCGGCTGTTGAACGACGCACAGTACCACCGCTACAAGGCGCAGATTATGCGGCCACTCGACAATTTTTACGTGTTATTCGAAGGACGCACCGCCGCGGCGGTGCAGCAAGCCAAAGAGGTGGAGCAGCGTTGGCTGGTGGCGCTGTGCTTATAACTGGCGTTGAGCGTTGTACTGGTTGCCAGCGTGGCGTTTCATGCTTACCGTACGCTACGCACCTTGCTTGGTGACAGGCACTTTGTTGCGTCGCAGGAGCTTCCGATAATGGAGGCCGAGTCGTCGGATCACTGAGGTCTGGGAGAAACAAGAGGCGGCCAGTGGCCGCCTTTTTGTTGTCGGAAGGGCTTAAAGGTCGCGCAATGGATGTGTTTCGGTCGTCCAATGCTCGTCGAAATGACCCTCGATCCAGTCCTGATCTACATCGGCCAGCAGCGTCGGCTGCCAGTGCGGTGCCTGGTCCTTGTCGACCAGCCTAGCCCGCACGCCTTCGATGAAATCCGGGCGGGCGCAGAAGTTGACCGATAGCGCCAATTCGGCGCGGAATGCGTCGGCAAGCGACACCGTTGCCAGTCGTTGGTGGATTGTCCAGCTAACTGCTGCAGTGCTGGGCGAGCCATTGGCGAGTGTCTGGGCTGCACGGGCCAGCCATGGGTCGTCTGACGACTCGCCTAGTGCGATCAACCTTGCCACGACGTCTTGGATATTGCCTGCTTGGAGCGCCGTCTGCAGTGCCAGCTGGTGGTGGGCGATCGGCGATGCCGGCAGGTAGACCGGATGGTCGGCGGCGAAGCGGTCGACGAGGCGCTCGAGTTCAGCCTGATCTGCTGTCGAATGTGCCCGCCAATGGCCTGTGCCAAGCGCATCCAGCAGTGCCTGCAGGCTGCCGTTGGGTAGTGCGCGATCGGCCAGACCGAGCAGTAGAGCGTCGTGCACGTTCAGCGATGCACCGGTGAGCGCGAGGAATCGTCCTAGTCGGCCGGGCAGCCGGGACAGGAACCAACTGCCGCCCACGTCAGGATACAGGCCGATGCTTACCTCCGGCATTGCCAGATGGCTGGTGTCGGTGACGATCCGCATGCTCGCTCCCTGGAGCAGTCCCATGCCGCCGCCCATCACGATACCGCTACCCCAGACCAGTAGCGGCTTCGGATAGGTATGCAGCCGGTAGTCCAGTCGGTACTCCTCGGTAAAGAACGTCACCGCCGCCGGGTGCGGCGCGGGAGCCGGCTCGGCGAGTAGTGCCGCACGCAAGCCTTTCACGTCGCCGCCGGCGCAGAACGCCTTGTCGCCGGCGCCGTGCAGCACTACCAGCGCGATCTCGGGAGCGGCCGCCCATTCGGCCAGCTGCGCGTCGAGCAGGCGAATCATGGCGAGGTTCAGCGCGTTCAGAGCGGCCGGATTGTTGAGCGTGGCGATGCCGATTAGCGCGCCGTTGGCACATCGCCGGGTTTCGAACAGGACAGGGGCTTCGCTCATCTTGTCTCCAGTGTGGTAACGAGCGCACTCGGCGCGATGTTTCCTCTCATTGTGCGTTGGTAACGATTCACTGTCAGCCTAATATTACGTTAACGTAAACGTTAACTGGTTGTGGTGTGGCAATAAGAGTCGCTAACAAAGCCCAGCGAAGCAGCAGTACAGGCAGTACGGCATGGCCGCACAACGACGCCGGGGTAGTTTTGCTTCGTTTTTTGGGCGGTTCTAAGCAAACGGAGACGACACGATGACGCAGGTAGCACAAGACAATGTGGTAGTGGTCGGCATGGCGCGCACGCCGATGGGGGGCTTTCAGGGCGCTTTGGCCGGCAGCAGCGCGAACGAGCTCGGCGCAGTTGCGATCCGCGCTGCGCTAGAGCGCAGCAAGGTCGCGGTTGACAGCATCGACACGGTGCTGATGGGCTGCGTGCTGCCGGCGGGCCAGGGTCAGGCTCCGGCACGCCAAGCGGCGCTGAAGGGTGGCCTGCCGGTGTCGGCGGCGGCGACCACCGTCAACAAGATGTGCGGCTCGGGGATGGAGGCGCTGATCCTCGGTCACGACCGCCTGGTGGCCGGCACGGCCGACCGGGTGGTGGCCGGCGGCATGGAGAGCATGAGCAATGCACCGTACCTGATCCCGAAGGCGCGCGGAGGGCTGCGTCTGGGGCACGGCGAACTGAAGGACCATATGTTCCTCGACGGCCTGGAGGACGCGTATGAGACCGGCACACTGATGGGCGTATTCGCTGAACGTTGTGCCGGCCATTATGGCTTTACCCGCCAACAACAGGACGAGTTCGCGCTGACATCGCTCAGCCGTGCACAGGCGGCGATTGAGGGCGGCAGGTTCGTCGCCGAGATTGCGCCCGTGACGGTGGCCGGGCGCAAGGGCGAAAGCCTGCAGGTCGATACCGACGAGCAGCCGCTATCGGCCAAGCCGGACAAGATCCCGACGCTGAAACCGGCGTTTCAGCGCGACGGTACCGTCACTGCCGCTAACTCGAGCTCGATCTCCGACGGCGCGGCGGCGCTGGTGCTGATGCGCGAGTCGGACGCGCGCGCGCAGGGGCTGACGCCGCTGGCGCGCATCGTCGGCCACGCTACCCACGCGCAGGCGCCGGACTGGTTCACCACCGCACCGGTCAGCGCGATCGGCAAGCTGCTCGACAAGGTCGGTTGGGCTGCTCAGGACGTCGACCTGTACGAGATCAACGAGGCGTTCGCGGTGGTGACGATGGCGGCGATGCGCGAGCTCTCGCTGCCGCACGACCGCGTCAACGTGCACGGCGGCGCCTGCGCACTCGGCCACCCGATCGGCGCTTCGGGCGCACGCATCGTGGTGACGCTGCTGTCGGCGCTGCAGCAGTACGGCCTGCGTCGCGGCGTCGCCAGTTTGTGCATCGGCGGCGGGGAAGCGACCGCGCTGGCGGTCGAGTTGCTGTGAGGGCCGGGCGATGCGACTGAGCACAGAACAGGAACAGATCCGCGATGCGGTGCGCCGCTTCGTGACCGATCAAGTCGTGCCGCACGCGGCACAGTGGGACCGCGACCATGTCTTCCCGCGAGAGGCGCTGCAGGGCCTGGCCGAGCTTGGCTGCTTCGGTCTGACCGTGGCGCCGAAATGGGGCGGTGCGGGCCTCGACACGCTGACCGCGGCGGCGGTGATCGAGGAGATCGCCGCCGGTGACGGTGCGCTGTCGACGATCATCTCGGTGATCAACTCGGTGGGCTGCGGGCCGATTGAGCGTTTCGGCAACGACTGGCAGAAGGACACCTTCCTGCGGCCGATCGCGAGCGGACAGTGGCTGTCGGCGTTCTGCCTGAGCGAGCCTGAGGCCGGTTCGGACGCGGCGGCGCTGCGTTGCAAGGCGCGGCGTGATGGTGGCGATTATGTGATCGACGGGGTGAAGCAGTTCATCACCAACGGCAAGCATGCCAAGCTCGCCATCGTATTCGCGGTCACTGACCCGGCCGCCGGCAAGAAGGGCATCTCGGCCTTTCTGGTGCCGACTGACACGCCGGGCTTCCGGGTGGTGCGGACCGAGGACAAGATGGGCCAGCATGCGTCCGATACCTGCCAGCTGGCATTCGATGGCGTGCGGGTGCCGGCGAGCCACCGGCTCGGCGCCGAGGGAGAGGGCTACAAGATCGCGCTGGCGAACCTGGAGTCGGGCCGCATCGGTATCGCCGCCCAGTGCATAGGCATGGCGCGCGCGGCGCTGGCGATCGCCACCCGCTATGCCGGTGAGCGCAAGAGCTTTGGCCAAGCGATCATCCATCATCAGGCGGTGGGTTTTCGGCTCGCCGATGCCGCGACCCGGCTCGAAGCGGCGCGGCAGTTGCTGTGGCACGCGGCCGGCCTGCGAGACACCGGCCTGCCGTGCCTGACCGAGGCGGCGATGGCCAAGCTGTTCGCATCGGAAATGGCTGAAGCGGTAGTGTCGGCTGCGCTGCAGACCTTGGGCGGTTACGGCTATCTCGCTGATTACGGCATCGAAAAGATCTACCGCGATGTGCGGGTGGCGCAGATCTACGAGGGCACCAGTGACATCCAGAAGATGCTGATCGCGCGGGCGCTGGGGGAGGGGAAAATGCTGTGAGGGTTAGGGTTGGCCGAATTGTTCGGCCAACTTATAAGGGATCAAGAGCCGCTAAAAAAATCCCTCCTGACGTTATTGCTCTGCTGTTCTGTTGCTTGGCATGACTTCGGTTTCGCCTCGTTTCGGCGACAGGGCGCTTTGCCATGATGGCTCTACAGGGATTTGCTAGCGGCTCTAACTTTCGCTAGTCAATATCTCAAAGTGCAGTCGTGTTTCTGGGGGGCAGAGTTGGGTGCCTTTATCGCCGTCCACAGTGCCCCATCTTCTGTTTTCGACTGCAAAAAAATCACCACCGAAGTGGTGGGGGTTTTAAGTTATTGAAGTCTATCCCTTTCAGGCGTCTACTGTATTGAAAAGTAGAGCTCCCCTTTCAGGGCGATTTATTCCAAAGTTGGTCGCATCTTGTTTTTAAAAATAAAAATTTGTCATCTACAGCCAACATGAATTCTGTCTAGGCTTTTTATTGAAAGAGCGAGATAGGCAGTTGCCCTTGTAATATCTATCCCACCCAGTTTATTTATTTCTGCGAGCCTGCGCTACCCTTGGCACTTGCCTTGGCACCGACCTTGGCAGCTCCAGAAACGGCTGCGGCTTTGGCGTTCGCTTTGACACTGCTGTGAGTACTTGTTGCAGCACTGGTGTTGGCACCGGCACCGTTTTCGCTAGCCGCGGCTGCAGATTTGGCACCGCTGTTGGCACTGGCGCTCGTATTTGCCCCAGTGGTTTTGGCGCCGGCATTGACGCTGGCCCCAGTGTTTACGCTGGTATTCGTATTGCTGGTCGTGCCGCTGCCGTTTACGCTAGTTGTCGGCGCAGTCCCCGTGACAGCATGTTTCTGTTGGTCGTCACGGTCAACAAGGCCATGAACATCCTTAGACAAGCCCTTCAGGTCGCCCTTCAGGTCATCCTTGAGCTCACCCACCTGCCTATGGGCATCATCGACGTCAGCTTTTAGATGGCTGTCCGAATCGCGCTTGTCGCCCATCATATGATGGGACTCGTCGGCATCACGCGCCTGTCGGTGATCAGCGTCGGCATCGGCTTTTTGATGGTCATCCACGTCTCGTTTATCGCCCATCACATGGCGGGACTCGTCGGCATCACGTGCCTGTCGATGATCAGCGTCAGCATCGGCTTTTCGATGGTCATCCACGTCTCGTTTATCACCCATCACATGGCGGGAATCGTCGGCATCACGCACCTGTCGGTGAGCATTGTCGGCATCGGCTTTTTGATCATTGCCGTCCACGTCATGTTTGTTACTTATTACATGATGTGCATCGTTATCATCGGCCATCTTCGGGTGGTCGACTTTTTCATTGTCTGGTCGTGCCATGTGCATTTGGTCAGGGTCGTTATCTTTAGCAACTCTTTCGTTCATCGATGCTGCTGATTTTTTAAATTCACTTTGCTCATGCTGAAGTGAAACAATTTTTTGGGCATCGGCCCGGCTAACGCCAGCGTCCATCAGGTCTTTAATACTGGCAGTATTCATGTCGAGTGCCCACGCAGGCGAACCACTTGCCGCCGTGAGCATGGCGCCAATAATATAGGTGCGTATCTGGTGGTGTTTCATAATAATCTCCAGCCCCGATTGGGACTTTGATGATCTTTATCATAGGCCGCCCTCGATCGATAAATCTGCTTTTTGATTAAATTAACGATTGGATTTTGTTAATTTTATTGTCTTCTGCTGCAGAATTTTAGCCAGTTAACAACTAAGGGGGGATATGCCTATTAGGCAAAGCGGCAATCATTTCCCGGATTTAATGCAAATACCTCCCGTTGAAAATGGGATATGAATGTTTTTTGATGGGATGTGGCGGGTTGGGTGAGGTGAAATTTTGCGGATATTGCAAATTGTAGAATTGTTGGTTTTCTACTTATCGCAGTAAGGCATTAAGAGGTAGGCTGGCGCGAGCTGACAGACCAGGTTATGGTTGGCCAACGCCTCGGCAGTTTGTTGTGTCGAAATGGCGCCGGAGTCTCTCTAATTGGCCTGCGGTCGCATTACTTTCGCGAGAATCAGTGTTGCCGCACCACTGTCCATTTGCCGTGCAGTGGAGGATGTTGTAGCGCAGATCTACGAGGGCATTCAGAAGATGCTGATCGTGCGGGCGCTGGAGGAGGGGAAGGCGGTGTGATGGGCAAGGTTGGCCGCATCGTTCGGCCAACCTTGTGAAATCCGTTGTCGGCAGTTATTACGCCGCGATCCTGTTGAGCGTGGCCAGGAGAGACTTGGCCGGCACGAAGCCGATGACGCGGTGCGCTTCCTTGCCGTCGACGCCGAACAGAATCAGCCCAGGCGGGCCGAACAGACCGAAGCGCTTCAGTAGTATCTGGTCGGCGGCGCTGTTGGCGGTGACGTCGGTGCGCAGTAGCGTCATGGTGCGTAGCTTCGCCGCGACTTGCGGGTTGGTGAAGGTGTCGGTTTCCAGCTCCTTGCACGATACGCACCAGTCAGCATAGACATCGAGCAGCACCGGCTTGCCGGCGCTCGCGGCGATTGCAGCGTCAAGCTCAGCGATACTGCGGACCGTTTGGAACGACAACGCCTCGGTGGAGGCGGCCGATGAGCCAGCGAACAACCCCTTCAACGGTTGACGGGGGTCGGTGCTGCCGGACAGTGCACCGGTGAGCTGCCCCACGCCAGCCAACAGTAGAAGCACACCCAGCGCCTTGCCAAGCTTGTGCCAAGCGGTGGCATTGCCGTTCAGCGATTCGAATACCTTCAGGAACACTGCGCAACCGATCGACAGTGCCGCCCAGCCGAGCATTGCCAGCCAGGCTGGCAGGAAGGGGCTGGCAAGATAGATCGCCAGCGCCAACATGACCACGCCGAAGCCTGACTTGATTGTCTTCATCCAGCTGCCTGCACGCGGCAGCACGGTTCCGCCGAAGATGCCGACCACGAGTAGTGGCAGGCCGAGGCCAAGTGCCATTACATACAGTGCCAAGCCGCCAAGCAGCGCGTCGCCGGTGCTGCCGATATAGCCGAGTGCCAAGGCGAGCGGCGGTGCGACACAGGGGCCGATGATCAGTGCCGACAGCGCACCCATTGCGAACACCGTCACGTAATGCCCGCCAGGCAGGCGGTTGCTGACGTCGGCTAGGCGTGACTGCAAGGTAGCCGGCAGCTGGATCGAGAACACGTCGAACATCGCCAACGCGAATACCACCATCAGTGCTGCCGCCGACAGAATCACTGCAGGCTGCTGCAGCCAGACGGTGAGCAGTGCGCCGGTCATCCCTGCGGTGACGCCGACGGCGGTATAGCTCAGCGCCAGGCCCTGTACATAGGCAAGTGCGAGCAGGAAGCCCCGACGGCGGGTCAGCGTTTGGCCATGCCCTGCGATCAGCGATGACAGGATGGGCAGCAGCGGGTACATGCAGGCGGTGAACGCTAGCGCGAGGCCAGCAACAAAGAATGTACCGAGTGTTGCGCCGATCGACATGCGCGACAGCGTGGTCGCTGCTTCGGTTGCCGGTGGGGCATTGGCGCGGTTGCTGCCCTCCAGCCATTCGAGCGGGTTGATCTTGCCGGTGGTTCCGACCTCGAGTAGGTGGGTCTGCGGCGGATAGCACACGCCGACTTCGGCACAGCCCTGGTAGACGGCTTTAAGGGCGAAATGGGAGGGCGCGCCAGCCTTGACGGGTAGCGTAATCACCGCCTCGTGCTTGAAGATGGTCTGCTTGCCGAAGAAAGCATCATGCTTCTCTTGACCGTTCGGGAAGTCCGGCTTGCCAACGAGGTCGGCGGGCTGGCTCACGAACGACATGCGGTCGCGGTACAAGTAGTAGCCGTCGGCAATCTTGAAGCGCACGGTCAACTGCTGGCCAGTCTGCTTGACGCTGGCAGCGAACGCCTTGTCCGGCGGCAGCAAATCGTCTGGTGACACCGCGTGTGCAAATAGCGGGGCCAGCATCAGCAGCACGGCGCAAAGACCACGCCACAGTCGGAATGGATACTGTGATGACAAGATTGTTCCAGTGTATCTGTACTATCAAGAAAATAGACCGCTGAGGTGCCTGCGGGTTCCCTCGCCGAGTTCACGCTATCATTGTCGGGCAATGGCGGCAAATCTGACATTCAGCATGACCATTGCGCCCCGATCGGAGGGCGGTAGTGTGTCCGACAAATCAAACAAACGACCGACCGAAAGGTGTGGTTGCACTCATAATCACGAAGGGGGACTAACACATCATGCGGGAAACGATACATTTCGCGCACGCCAACAGTTTTCCAGCCGGTGTGTATCGCAAGATGCTCGCCGCGTTGGCGAGCGAACATGAGGTCGGCTACATGGATCTGCTCGGCCACAATCCACGTTTTCCGGTGACCGACTGCTGGCCACATCTGGTCGACGAAACCATCGACTATATCGAGAGCCACTATACGAAGCCAGTGATCGGCGTCGGCCATTCGCTCGGCGGCTTTCTGTTGTTCTTTGCTGCGGTTCGGCGGCCAGAGTTGTTCCGAGGCCTGGTGATCCTCGATTCTCCACTGATGGGGCCGTTGCGCTCGCGTGGTATCTGGTTGTCGAAGAAGTTCGGTCTGATAGACCGGATGACGCCAGGTGGCAAGGCGGCCCGCCGTCGTGATGGCTGGGGCAGTGTTGCCGAAGTACGTGATTATTTCGGCCGCAAGCCGATATTCGCCAGTTGGGACCCGGACTGCTTGAGCGACTACGCCGAGTTCGGTACCGTCGACGACGGGCGGGGGCAGCGGCTCTTGAAATTCCGTCCGGCAGTCGAGCATGCGATCTTCCGTCACCTGCCACACAATTTTCCGCGCTACAGGGGTCGGCTCAAGGTGCCGGCGGCGTTTGTCGCCGGTACCCACAGTAATGTGGTCAAGCCGGCGGACCTGCGCTATATGCAACGCCACTTCGGCATGAATGTACTGCAGCAGCGCGGTACCCACCTGTTTCCGATGGAGCATCCGCAGGAAACCGCGCGCAAGATCCTTGAGTTGCTCCCGGCGTTGGCGCGCTGAACCGCAGTTCCTAATCTGGTCGAGAAATGCTCTGCTGGGTGCAGGTCGGTACAGAATCCCGGCGTGTGTTGTCCAACGAGATTTCTTATCGCTGAACGAATCAACGGCGTTGCACACCTAGCGCCTAGGGTCCGATCAGGAGCGCACAGCAAGATCATGAACGGGCCCAGGGCAGTTTCGGCAGACATGGCAAGGGCGACCCGTGGGTCGCCTTGATTTTGTCGACGCTGCCGGCTCAGCCTCGGTGCTTGCCGTGCTCGATCCTCCATACGCAGGGTGGCTGGAGGTGCCTTTCATGCGCCATGGCCACGGGGAATGAGTAAGAGCAAGCCTGGCGCCCGCAAAATAGTTGATAAAAACTGTCGGGAATGGCTGCGGTCATAGGGTCTGCAGTGCCAGCCAGCCCCCAATGCCCATGCCAAGCAGTGAGGCGGCAAGCGTTGGTAGGCACTGTCGCGCCAGAGGTACCCCGCCTATGGTCAGAATCACCCCTAACTTGAGGGCCGTATTGGCCATCACCGCCAGCGCCAGCGCGGTCAGCATTGCCGCTGCGCCGATGCGCTGGTCGCTGAACAGGTTGAGGACGGTCAACGAGATCGCGTCCAGCTCATAGAGGCCGGAAATCAGTGCCACTGCGTAGACTCCCTTATTGCCGAACTCGGTGTTGAGCCACGCGGCACAGAACATCACCACTGCGAAGATGGTGGCAAAGCCGAACGCCAGTTTCAGCTCGGTGGGGTTGGAAAGCGCCATCGCTGGCTGTTCGGCGTTGGCGTGGCGCTGATGTGCCCAGCGCGGCAGCATGGCGAGAAGCCCGATGACCAGGCCGGGAAGCATCATCAGAGCGATTGGTCGTGCCGCTCCCGGCACCACGAGCAGTGCCAGGACGATCAGCCGTGCGAACAGGATCAGGTTGGCGAACAAGATCACCAGCTTGGCGAACGGTGCACTGGCCGGGTTGGTGCGCACCTCGCGCGAGTAGACGAGGCTGGTGGCGGTGCTGGAAGCAAGGCCGCCGAGTATGCCGAGCAGCGGTCCGCTGGCCCGCTCGCCGAGCAGCCGCACCAGCAGGTAGCCGGACAGGCTGACGCCGACGATCAGCACGACCATCAGCCACACGATATAGGGGTTGAACGCGTGGTAAGGGCCGAAGCTGCGGTTGGGTAGGATGGGCAGCACGATGAACGACAGTGCGACAAACTGCAGCAGCGACAGGAAGTCGTGGCGGGCGAGTTTCTGGAGCAGGCCGGTCAACTCCGGCTTGAGGTAGAGCAGGGCGGCGGTCGCCACGCCGAGCGCCACTGCCAGCGAGGAGCCTCCGTGCCAGATCAGCAGACCTAGCGAATAGGTGACCAATAGTGCGATCAGGGTGGTCGTGTGCGGCTCGGAGACCGGGACGGCGGGATCGCCTTCGTTGGGGATATGACTGTGGGGCAGGAAACCGAATGCGGCGATCGTCAGTAGACCAATGGGGGGAAGAAGAGGGGCGCCGGTCTGTTCGGCCAGCATGCCAGTCAGGCAGCCGAACAGCGCGGCCAGCGGAAAGGTGCGGATGCCGGCGAGCGCATGGCGCTTTCGTTCGCGCTCGACGCCGATCAACAGGCCGATCGACAACGCCACCGCGAAGCGCGGTAGAAACGCGAACGGCGTGCCCTGCAAGTTGAAAAACGTTGCCAGGTCCACGCCGTGCATTGCGGCCTCCGAGCAGGGAATCTTATCGATTCAGCCTAGCACGGATCGAGGCTTCAATTCCTGGGGCGTTCAGGCCTGCATCGGCCAGCAAGAGCGCCGGGTCACCGTGTTCACCGAAGACGTCCGACAGCCCCAGCTGCAATACTGGCACCTGGCGACCGGTGCGCTCCAGATATTCCAATACCGCCGATCCAGCGCCGCCCATGATGGCGTTCTCTTCCACGGTGACCAAAAGTTCGTAGTGATCGGTCAGTTGCGCTACCAGCTCCTCGTCGAGCGGCTTGACCCACCGCATGTCGGCCACGGTGGCGTCGAACGCCTCGGCCGCGGTCAGCGCCGGTGTCACCATGCTGCCGAAGGCAAGGATGGCGACCTGTTTCTTCGCACCCTCACGGCGGATCAACCCGCGGCCCAACGGCAGCGCGGTCATTTGTGGCTCGATCACCGCACCCGGACCGGTGCCGCGCGGATAGCGCACTGCGCTGGGGCCGTGGTGCTGATAGGCGGTGTAGAGCAACTGGCGGCACTCGTTCTCGTCGGACGGGGCCGCAACGATCATATTCGGGATGCAGCGCAGATAGCTGATGTCGAACGCCCCGGCGTGGGTCGGGCCGTCGGCGCCGACCAGGCCGGCCCGGTCAATCGCGAACATCACCGGCAGGTTCTGGATCGCCACGTCGTGGATCAGCTGGTCATAGGCGCGCTGCAGGAAGGTCGAATAGATCGCCACCACCGGCTTCATGCCGTCGCAGGCGAGGCCGGCGGCGAAGGTCACCGAGTGCTGCTCGGCGATGCCGACGTCGAAGTAGCGGTCCGGATGTTCCTTCTCGAAGCGAACCAGGCCGGAGCCCTCGCGCATCGCAGGGGTGATGCCGACGAGGCGCGGGTCGATCTTGGCCATGTCGCACAGCCAGTCGCCGAACACCTGGGTGTAGGCCGGTTTGCCGCCCGCTTTGCCTGCGGCCAGACCGTTGGCCGGGTCGAACTTCGACACGCCGTGGTAGGCGACCGGGTCGTTTTCGGCCAGCTTGTAGCCTTGGCCCTTCTTGGTGACCACGTGCAGGAACTGCGGGCCCTTCAGCGTCTTGATGTTCTTCAGGGTGCTGACCAGCGCGTCGAGGTCGTGACCATCGATCGGGCCGATGTAGTTGAAGCCGAACTCTTCGAACAGCGTGCCGCCGGTCAGCATGCCGCGCATGTGCTCCTCGACCTTGCCGGCGATGTCGCGCACCGGGGGCAGGATACCTAGCGCCTTGCTGGTGCCGTCGCGCACCGCGTTATAGAAGCGGCTCGACAGGATCTGCGACAGGTAGTTGGTCAGCGCACCGACGTTCGGCGAGATCGACATCTCATTGTCGTTGAGGATGACCAATAGGTCGACGTCCATTGCCCCGGCGTTGTTCAGCGCTTCGAATGCCTGGCCGGCGGTCAGTGCGCCGTCGCCGATGATCGCGACCGCATGACGGTCTAGTCCCTGCGCCTTGGCTGCACAGGCCATGCCGAGCGCGGCGCCGATGCTGGTGGACGAGTGACCGACACCAAAAGTGTCATACTCGGACTCCTCGCGCTTGGGGAAGCCGGCCAGGCCGCCCTTCTGGCGCATCGTGCCCATGCGTTCGCGGCGACCAGTCAGAATCTTGTGCGGGTAGGTCTGGTGACCGACGTCCCACACGAGGCGGTCGTCCGGTGTGTTGAACACATAGTGCAGCGCAATCGTCAGCTCGATGCTGCCGAGGTTGGACGCGAAGTGGCCGCCGGTCTTGCTGACCGACTCGACCAGGAAGTCTCGCAGTTCGTTCGCCAGTTGCGGTAGCTGCTTGCGGTCGAGCGCACGCAGGTCGGCCGGGTAGACGATGGTGTCGAGTAGTGGGTGCATAAATATTTCGACCTTAGAACGAGCGGGCGACGATATAGTCGGCTAGTGCCTTCAGACGATCGGCGGCCGGGCCGAACGGCTCGAGCGCGGCGAAGGCTTCGTCGCGCAGCTCGCGGGCGAAGCGCTTGGCTTCGGCCAGGCCCATCAGGCTGACGTAGGTGGGCTTGTTGTTGGCGGCATCCTTGCCGGCGGTCTTGCCTAGCGTAGCGGTGTCGGCCTCGCAGTCGAGCACATCGTCGACCACCTGGAACGCCAGGCCAATACGCTTGGCGAACTGGTCGAGTCGTTCCGCTTCTTCATTAGACAGCGCACGGCCAGCTAGCGCTCCCAGCCAGACCGAGGCGCGGATCAGTGCGCCGGTCTTCAAGAGGTGCATGTATTCGAGTTCGGCTAGCGTCAGTTGTTTGCCGACGCTGGCCAGGTCAATCGCTTGGCCACCAGCCATGCCGCCGTGGCCGGCCGCTTCTGCCAGCTTTCGCACCATCTGCAGTTGCGCGGAGGCGGCGACACCGTCCATCGGCAAAGATAGCTGTTCGAACGCCAGCGTCTGCAAAGCATCGCCGACCAACAGTGCGGTGGCTTCGTCGTAAGCGACATGGCAGGTGGGCTTGCCTCGGCGCAGCACATCGTCGTCCATGCACGGCATGTCGTCGTGCACCAGCGAATAGACGTGGATCATCTCGATCGCACAGGCGGCGCGCTCGACGTTGGTCGAATCGGCACCAACCAGTTCGCCGGCGGCGAATGCCAACAGCGGACGCACCCGCTTGCCGCCCTCGAGCGTGACATAGCGCATCGCGTCGTGCAGCGATTCGGGAGCGATGTGGCTGGCAGGCAGCACGGCGGCCAGCGCGGTTTCCATGCGTTGCTGGATGCCAGTCATCCAGCCGATGAAGGCGGTATCAGACATTTGGCAGATCCAGTGGTTTGAGTTCGTCGTTTTCCAGCATCTTCAACTGCTGCTCGGCATCGGCGAGCTTGCCTTGGCAGAGCTTGATTAGCTCAATGCCTTGCTTGTATGAGGCAAGCGCGGCCTCCAGCGGCATGTCACCGCTCTCCATTGCCTGGATCAGTTCTTCCAGCTGGGAGAGGGCGGTCTCGAAACTGGCGGGGGCCTTCGGCGCTTTGGCCATGGGGTGTCCTTGTGTCTTGCAATATTTAATGGCGGCTATTTTAGGCGCTTGCGGCCATTCTAGGCGTTTTGCGTGATGCCTGCCAGAGAGCGAAAAAAGCGTTAACAAACTGGTCTACACGGTTTCGACCCTACTCATGACAGGGTCTTGGAATTTATTCATGATCCTATGAGTTAAGGCGATTTTGCTCTGAAAAGACGCTCAATATGTATATTTAGCCATTCAACATGCTGTTTTTTTCGATGTTTTATCTTTGTTAGTTTTTTGTTTTTTAGGTCGTAAGTGTCCTGTTAACAAAGGCTTACGACTGTGGTGCTGCCTTTTTAGGGCGCAGCAAGGACGCAATTACCGAACCGACGATTACTGCGAACACCACGCCGAGAGAAATCGTCACCGGGATATGGACAAGCTTTATGACCAGCATCTTTACGCCGATGAAGGTCAGAACGATCGCGAGGCCATATTTGAGCAGGTGGAAACGGTCTGCCACGTCGGCCAGCAGGAAGTACATCGCGCGCAGGCCGAGAATGGCGAAGATATTCGAGGTGAGCACGATGAACGGGTCCGTGGTCACCGCGAAGATCGCCGGGATACTGTCCACGGCGAAGATCACGTCCGAGAGTTCGATCATCACCAATACCAGGAACATCGGCGTGGCGTAGCGTAGACCGTCCTTCATTATGAAGAAGCGCTCGCCGTGCAGTTCGTCGCTGACACGCAGGTTGTGGCGCACAAAGCGCAAGATTGCGTTGTCGTTCAGGTTGGCTTCTTTGTCCTTCTCCGGCAGCATCATCTTGATACCGGTGAAGATCAGGAAGGCGCCGAACACGTAGAGGATCCACGCAAACTCGGCCACCAGCACCGAGCCGATGCCGACCATCATGGCGCGCAGCACGATGGCGCCGAATACGCCGTACAGCAGGACGCGGCGCTGGTATTCCACTGGCACCTTGAAGAAGGCGAAGATCATCAGGAACACGAAGATGTTGTCGACCGCCAGCGCCTTTTCGATCACGTAGCCGGTGAAGAACTCCAGCGCCTTGTCCTCGGCCACCGCCGGGCCGTAGCTCGGATCGCCAGCGAGCTTCCAGTACAGCCAGCCGGCGAACGCGACTGATACGGCTACCCACACGAATGACCAGCCAAGCGCCTCTTTGGCGCTGACCTTGTACGAGCCCTTCTTGTTGAGAGCGACGATGTCAATCGCCAGCATGACCAACACGGCGATGAAGAACACGCCGTAGAACAGAGGGCTACCTACGGACGGCAAGGATTCCTGCATTATTATCTCTTTCCGGTTGATGATGCGCGCATGGCGCCTGTTGGAGTCTGTTCACGATCTTTTTGTGGCTGCGGCTGGCCTCTGCCGGATGCAGTGCTAGGAGAAAGTCCTCCGCCGTGTCATTCCCTGTCAGGGACGAACGACAACGCGATGCGCCGGTAGGTGCCAAGCCTGCGCAGTCCGTAAAAAGATCGTGAACAGGCTCTCATTGCGAGCCGGACCGTCTTCTTACGTCATAGACGGGGTCGGCCTAGGTTGCCGATGCGGCTCGGGCCCATGTTTCATTTGCCCCCTCCGCAGTATCGGGGCGACGGTTTTCAAGCCAAGCCCGACGATGTTAGGGTGCGGGCCTCCATTTCGATTGACGACATCCTTTCTCACAGGGTTTATCGCGTGACGCAAAAAACCATTTTGATCACCGGCTGCTCCAGCGGCATCGGCGAGTGCGTGGCGCTGGGCCTCGCCAAGCGTGGCTGGCGGGTGTTCGCCACTTGTCGCAAGCCGGCCGACGTGGCGCGCCTTGCCGCCGCCGGCCTGGAGGCACTGCAGCTCGATGTTGACGACAGCGCCAGCATCGACGCTGCGCTCGGCGAAGTGATCGCGCGCACCGGCGGTCGGCTCGACGCGCTGTTCAACAACGCCGGCTTCGGCCAACCCGGCGCCGCCGAGGACATTCCCCGCGCCGCGATGCGCGCCCAGTTCGAGACCAATCTGTTCGGTGCCTGGGAGCTGACCAACAAGGTGCTGCCGCTGATGCGCGCTCAGGGGCACGGCCGGATCGTCTTTAACAGCTCCATCCTCGGCTTCGCCGCGATGAAGTGGCGCGGAGCCTACAACGCCAGCAAGTACGCGATGGAAGGCCTGTGCGACACGCTGCGCCAAGAGCTGTTCGGCAGCGGCATCCATGTGTCGTTGATCGAGCCCGGCCCGATCCGCAGCCGCTTCCGCCCGAACGCGCTGGAGAAATTCCTCGCCAACGTCGATATCGAACACAGCGTGCATCACGAGCTTTACCAAAAACAGCTGGAACGGCTGAAGAAGGAGGGCGACGCTGCCCCGTTCACGCTCGGGCCGGAGGCTTGCCTCGCCGTCTGCATCAAGGCGCTGGAATCGGCCCGCCCGGCGGCGCGCTACCGCGTCACCACGCCAACCAAGTTGTTCTGGTACCTGAAACGGCTGCTGCCGAGCCTGACCCTTGATGCCGTACTGCGCCGCGCGGTCTGAGCCTTCCTCCTGGTCCGCCCCCATGATTGTGTCGGGCTTTTCTTAGCGCAGCCTTTCAGTGGCGCAAGGAAGGTCGGGTAACCGGGGCTGCGAGCCGGTGATCTCGACGGCGCGCGGCAGAGGGGGGGCCGCCTCCCAAGGTTGGCCAAACGGCCTCAGGGGCGGGGCGGCGGACGGCCACCGCCGTTGACGCTGGCCCCGCGCACGGTGAACACCACCAGGTCGATGCGCTTGCCGGTCTCGTCACGCAGTTCCAGTTTGTGCCGGCCAGGGAAGGGGAACCAGGCCAGTGTGGTGCCGCGGCCGAGTAGGCGGCCGTCGATCCACCACTGCGCCTTTGCCACGCCGTGGGCACGCAGCATCATGCGCTGGTTGGCCGGCGGGATGTCCGGGTCGAGTGCGAACAGGCTGCCGTCGAGTGGCGCGACGATGCCGGCCGGCTGGTTGGCCTGGCGGTCGCGCTCCGGCACCACCACCGTGCGCTGGGTGCCGGCCAGGAACCACTCCTGGCGCGGCGCCTCGATATTGCCGGCGTAACGCACCGCGCTTTTCACCACGCCAGGCGGGGTGGTGGGCGGCGCGGACGACTGCGTTTCCTGCAGATGGTCGAGCACTTCCTGCCACACCGGCGCGGCACCGTGCATGCCCGACACGTCCCACATCGGTGCGCCGCTGGCGTTGCCCACCCACACCGCTACCGTGTAGCGGCGCGAGAAGCCCACCGCCCAGTTGTCGCGCATGTCCTTGCTGGTGCCGGTCTTCACCGCGCTCCAGTAGCGGGTGGACAGCGCACTCTCCAGCCCGAAGGTGCGCGCCCGCGCGGTGCGGTCGGACAGGATGTCGGCGATGATGAAGCTGCTGGCCGCGTCGAGCCTGCGTACTGGCGCGGTGCGATGCTGGTCCAGGGTCCAGACCGGCGCGCCATACAGCCCCTGGTTGGCCAGCGTGCGATAGGCGTTGGCCAGCTCCAATAGGCGGATGTCGGCCGCGCCCAGCGCCAGGCTGTAGCCGTAGTAGTCGCCGTCCTCGACCAGACTGCTCATGCCTAGGCTTACCAGCCGGTCGCGCAACTTGCTCGGCGACACGATCTCAATGGTGCGCACCGCCGGTACGTTCAGCGACGACGCGAGAGCGGTGCGAACCGACACCAGGCCCTTGAAATCCTTGGCGTAGTTCTGCGGCGCATACAGGCCCGAAGCGGTCTTGAGGTCGAGCGGGCTGTCGTCCAGCAGCGAGGCGGCGGTCAGCCAGCGGCCTTCCAGCGCCAACTGGTAGAGGAAGGGCTTGAGCGTGGAGCCTGCCTGGCGCAGCGCGGTGACGCCGTCCACCTCACCAGCGGCCGACAGCGGGCCGCTGGAGCCGACCCAGGCCAGGATGTCGCCGTTCTGGTTGTCGAGCACCACCAGCGCGCCGTCCTGCACATTGCGCTGGGCCAGCACGGCGAGCTGGCGACGCAGCACGCGCACCGCGAAGCGCTGCAGGCCGGCATCGAGCGTGCTGGTGACGCGGCTGCCGGCTGCCAGCTTGCGGCCGGCCAACAGCTTGCGGGCGAAGTGCGGAGCCAGTTCGGGCGAGAACGGGTCGGGCGCGTTTTTGCGCGCCAGCGCCTGGTGGGTGCGGATGGCCAGCTCCGCGCAGTCGGCCTGACCCTTCTGCAGGTCCTTGAGCATCTTGCAGGCGCGTTTGGCGACCCGGTCCGGTGCGGCGTTCGGCGCGCGGATCAGCGCGACGGCGATCGCCGATTCCTGCTTGTCGAGGCCGCTGGGCAGCTTGCCGAACAGCGTGGCCGACAGCGCCGACAGACCGACCAGCTCGCCGCGGAAGCCGACCAGGTTCAGATAGGCCTCGAGAATCTGCGCCTTGGTCCAGTTGGTCTCCAGCCAGCTGGCCGACCAGCTCTGGCCGACCTTCTGCCATACGCTGCGACCGTCGCGCCTGGCACGCAGATCGGCGTCGAGCAGGCCGGTCAGCTGCATGGTCAGCGTCGAGGCGCCCCGGGTGCGGGTATTCCACAGATTGCCCCAGGCCGCCGCTGCTACGCCGCTCCAGTCCACGCCGCTGTGCTCGTAGAAGCGCTTGTCCTCGGACAGCACCAGCGCTTGGCGCAGCGCCGGCGAGGTGTCCGTTAGTGCCACCCAGTCGAGCCGACGTGTGCGCTGGTCGACGCGCACCCGCTGCAAGGGTTGACCGAAGCGGTCGAGCACGATCACGTCGGACGGTCGCCACGCCGCCTTCACCTCGGCGAAGCTCGGCAGGGCGTGGCTAGCCGTCGGCAGGACCACGAGCAAGAGGGCGAGGCGGCAGCGCTGCCGCAAACGATCACTTGCCATCGACCACCTTGAACACCGGGTTGGGCAGTTGGCCGAACACGCCCGGGGCATACAGCGCCTCGACCCGGGTCGGCGGCAGCTGGAAGCTGCCCGGGTTGTTCAGGCGCATGCGGTACTGCAGCTTCAGGTGGCCGCGCGGCACATAGCTGTAGTAGGCACGATAGCCTGAGAAACGCCGCTCGATATAGTCGGCCTCGTCATTGTCGCGGGCTTGGCCCGAGTTGGCGATGGCCGAGTCGCGGCCGAGGCCGCTGCCGAGCAGGCTGGCGCCGGCCGGAATCGGGTCGTCGACCACCACCCAGCTCATCTCGGCCTGGGCGTCCACATCCAGCGTTACCTCCACCACGTCGCCCGGCTGGTACTGGCCGGCGGTCTTCTGGCTGACCGGGGTGAGGGTCTTCTTCACCGTGTAGCCGGCCGAACGCGGCGCGCGCAGCTTCACTGCCGCCTCGGCCTGCACCGTGGCCCACGGCGCCCCGCTGCCCTGGTGATTCAGCTGCAGCGTGCCGTTGCCATTTGCCGGCCACGGCAACAGCGGCAGCGCGGCGCTCTTGTCGCCTTGCCAGGCGATGCTTTTGCGCTGCTCGCCGAGCGAGACGCTGGTGTTGCCGCTCACAGGCACGCTCTCGAACTGGCGCGAGAACTGCGCGACCGCCAGCGCCCCCCACAGGTTGGCGGTGGTGGTCTGCCAGTGGCCCTTGTCCTGGCGGCCCAGCAGGCCGGTCAACAGGCGCGGCAGGTCGGCGCGCCAGTCGGGCAGGGCGTGCGCCGCCAGCAGCAACCGCGCGGCGTTGACGTCGCCGTTGCCCATCAGCCACCAGGCACCGTCGTCGCGTTCGGTGCTGAAGGCGAGTCGGGTGCCCTGGTAGGTCAGCCGGCTGCGCAGCAGATTGCTGGCTTCGGCCAACCTGGCGGCGCGGCTGGGGATGGTCTGCACGCGATTCAGCAGGTTCAGCCAGTCGATCAGCATCGCCGTGCTCCAGGACTGTGGCTGCAGGTTCAGCACGTCCAGCATGCGCGGCGCGAAGCGAGCATAGCGGGCCAGCGTCTCCATCGCGGCCAGGCGGCGCGCGTCCAGGTCCTGGCGTGACAGCGGCAGCTCGCGCTTGATGCGGCCCTCGACGAAGGCGGTCAGGCCGTCGAGCAGGCGGGTGCGTGCCGGTTCGGGTAGCGTCTGACCGGCTTCCTGGCTCACGGCCAGGAAGTAGCTGGTCAGCACGTCGCTGCCGCGATTGCCGGCGTCCTCGCCGAGCGGGAAGTAGGCGGCCAGGCCATTGCTGTCGAGATAGAGCGGCAGCTCGGCCATCAGCTTGTTCCAACGCACCGCGTCATGCAGGCCCAGCGCCACCGAGGTGCGTTGCTCCAGGCACACATAGGGGTAGGTCTCGAACCAGCGGCGCACGCCCGGCAGGTCGTCGCCGAGCTTGGCCTGCAGGCTGACGCGGATGCCGCCGCGGCCGGGCTGTGCGTCGGCGGGCAGACCGACCGGAATGCTCTGGCTCGGCTCAAGCTGCACCAGGGTGGCCTGCTGCACCGTCACCGGCACCGCCGGTTCCACCTGCTGCTTGATCGCCAGCTTGTCGGCGGCCTTGCCCTTGAGTTCGTGCGCGGAGAAGGTCCAGGCCAGCTCCGCATGCCCGGTGGGCACGGTGATCGGCCAACGTGCTTCGCGCGCCTCGCCGGCCGGCAGCGTCAGCGTGATCGGGGCGCGTACCGGCAGACCGGGAGCGGCGGCGCTGACGCTGACGGACATGCTGCGGTCGCTGCCGTTGCGCAGTATCACCGCGGCGGACAGCTGGTCGCCCTCGCGCACCAGCGGCGGCACGGCCGAGGTCAGTTGCAGGTCCTGGCTGACGGTGATGGTGGTGCTACCGGTGCCGAATTGTTGACGGCCATAGTCGGCCACCGCCACCAGACGGAAGCGGGTGAGCGCGTCGTTGATCGGTACCGACACGGTAGCGGTGCCGCCGGCACCGAGCACCACGCGCGGCTGCCAGGTCAGCAAGGTGTCGAGCAGCTCGCGGGTCGGCACCTTGCCGCCGCCGCCGCCGGGTGGCAGCGCCTTGCGGCCGTAGTGGCGCTTGCCGACCACCTCGAGCTGGGCGGTGGCGGTGTCCACCGCGTAGCTGTGACGCTCCTGCATCGCTTCGAGCAACTCCCAGCTGCGGTTGGGCTGCAGCTCCAGCAGCGCCTCATCCACCGCGGCGAACGCCACCTCGGTGCCGGCCGGTGCCGGCTTGCCGTCGGGCAGGCGTACCTTGATCTGGACCTTGGCGGTCTCGCGGATGCCGTACTTGGCGCGCTCGGGGGTAACGTCCACCTGCAGACGGTTGGCCTTGTTGTCAACCTTCAGCTCGGCGATGCCGTACTTGAAGGCCGGACGAGACAGGTCGACCAGCGCGGTCGGTGCGACATAGTCGCCGCCCTCGTTCCAGTAGGCGTCCCACCAGTCGAGCGGAGTCTTCCAGCCCCAGGTGAAGAATGAGTACCACGGGACCTCTCTAAGTCGGCCGCGCACCGCCAGCACCGAGACGTAGACGTTAGGCGCCCAGTTGGGCTCTATCTTCACCTCGACCACCGGATTCTTGCCCTCGATCTCGATCACGCGGGTGTCGACGATGCCCTCGCGCTCGATCGCCACCCAGGCAGTGGCCTTGCGGAACGGCATGCGCACCTGCAGCCGCGCGGTGTCGCCCGGTGCGTAGCTGGTCTTCTCCGGCAGCACGTCGATGCGGTCGTTGTTGTCGACGTCGAACCACAGCTCGTCGTGGTGGCTCACCCACACGCTCTGGGCCGCCCGCACCGTGTTGCCCTTGTCGTCGCGCGCTTCGGCAATCAGTTCCATATTGCCTTCGTCCTTCAGCGCCACGTCGCACAGCAGCAGGCCGCGCGCGTCGGTCTTGCCTTCGCACAGCTGGCCGCGGCTGGAGGTCTCCTCGTCGTGTTCCCAGGCGTAGAAGCCGCCGACCAGGCGCTTGCGGGTGGACAGGTAACGGTGCTCGACCATCTTCACCGTCACCGTCTTGTTGGCGAGCGGCTTGCCGGAGAGGTCCAGCAGTACCGTCTTCAGGTTCAGCGTTCGGCCGACCGACACCCAGCTTTCCACGTCGATGCCGAGCAGCACGCCGGCCGGCAGCAGCGGGATGCGCCGCGACAGCGTCTGCACCTCGCCGTTCGGGTCGCGGTAGGCTACCTCGCTGACCAGGTCGTAGCGGCGGTCGAGCTTGGGCAGGTCCTTGATGGTGGTCTTGCCGTTGCCGTTGTCGTCCAGCTTCAGCGCAGCCTTGTCGAGCACTACCTTGCCGTCGAGCGCGTCGGCCTGATCGCGGTTGGGTTTCTCCGGCGGCGAGAAGCTGAAACGCTCGTAGCCCTTCGGGCTGGCGTAGCTTTGCTCCAACATGGCGCTGACCTCGACCGGCCAGCCCTTGGCCGGGCCGCCGTTGCCCCAGGCCAGCGACACATTCAGCGGCAGCTCCTTCGGCGCGATGCCGGCGCCGGGCAGGGCGCTGATGCGGCCGGTCATGGTCGGCAGGCGGAACTGCTCGACGCGGAAGCTACCGCTTTGCAACGAGTAGCCGTCGAGCTCGGGGCTGGACGGCTGGTCGCTGTCGCCGCTGTCGCGCTTGCCCTTGTGCTCCAGGTAGACGCTGTATTCGCCGAGCTTGGCGGCGGCCGGCAGCGCAAAGCTCGACTCGGCGTAGCGACCCTGCCGCCAGGTCAGTGGCAGCGTGTATTCGTCGTTGCTGCCGTTGTGCACCAGCCGCACCTGTTCGGGCAGCTGGTTGGCCTTCAACAGCGCCAGGCCCTGGGCGTTCTGCACGCGCAGGAAGTGCTTCATCGACACCGTTTCACCCGGGCGCAGCAGGGTGCGGTCCATCACCGTGTGGGCCAGGATGGACGGGCGGTCGCCGTAGCTGGTGGGGAAGGGGAAGCGCCAGGTCTCGATGCCGCGGTTCCAGCTGGAGCGCACGAAGGACACGTCCTCGCGGCCGGTGGCGTCCTTGCTGCGGGCGGTGACGAAGAAGCCGGACAGCTCGTCGCCGTCGCAGCTGCCGTCGTCCAGCCGGGTGGCAATGCGCGCGATGCCCTGCGCGTCGGTGCGGCCCTGCCACAGCGCGTTGCCGCGGCAGTCGTACACATGCACCTCGGCATTGGGCACCGGGCGGCCGTGATCCAGGCTGGTCACCCACACCGCGGCGTTCTCCGGCGAGCGCTTGAAGTGCACCGCCATATTGGTGACGAGCGCCGCGGTGCGCACATACATCGGCGTGTTGCCGCCCAGCAGCGACTTGCCGAGCAGTTTCGACGTCACCTCCACCACATACAGGCCCGGTTGCGGCAGCGGGATGCCCACCACCTCGAACGGCCAGCGGCCCTTGGCATCTGGCTGGGTCGGCAGGCTCAGTTTCTTCGCGCTCTTGTCACCATTGAGCAGCGACAGGCGGCGGCTCTCCACTATCCTGCCCTTGCCGACCTCGATGGTGCTCTCGTGGTAGCGGGACACCTTGGCGAGCCACGCCTGCATCTGCTTGTCGTCGGTGACGCGCAGGCTCTGGCCGCCGAGCTGGATCGCCTTGATCGGCAATGCTGCCTCGACGCCGCGCAGTGTGATCGGCAGTGCTGCATCCGAGCCCGCTTCGATGATGCCGAACGGCGCGGCGGCAAACTTGGCCAACGGTGGAAAGTCGGCCAGCGGAATGGTTAGCGGGAACCTGCCGGCATTGGTCAGGCTGCGGCCGATCTCGTCCTTGAAGTCCTTGGGCAGGCTCAGCGTGGCCGATTCGCGCGGCGGGAACGGCGCGGCGAAGCTGATGCTGTCCACCGGCTTGCCGCGGTTGTCACCCTGCGGGTCGGGCAGGCGTTCAGCGCCCGCCACTTTCAGGCGTATGGCGGCAGCCAGCTTGGCTGGTACCGGGCTGGAGAAATTCAGCACCAGTGGTTTGAAGGGGATGCAGGCGCCGCGGGCGTTTTCGCGGTGGCAGTTCAACGTGGCGGTGAACGGCGGGCGCACCTTGTATTCGATCTTGTCCGGTGTGCTGCCGCTGCGCAGGTTGACCAGGGTCAGCTTGCTGTCCGGCGGCAGGCGCTGACCGCAGCGCACCGTCAGGATGTGGTCGGCTTCCTTGTCGAGCTTGAGGTGCTGTAGCAGTGTTTGGCGCTCGGCGGGGGACAGCGGCACGACCGGGATGCGCTCGGGCAGGCTGGCCGATTGGCAATATAGACCGGGCAGGGCCTTCAGGCGCGCGTTGGTGCGCAGCACGAAGGCCTGGTCTTCTTCGATCTGTTCGTCGTCCTCCGGCCAGCTCTTCAGGATGGCCGGCGCGCCGGTGGTAAAGGCGTAGCTGGCGGCGGGCAGCGCCTCGCCCTGCAGGTTCTTGAGGCCGGGTTTGATGGTGAAACGGCAGCTGGTGTTGGCCGAAGGTGGGTCTTTCAGATCGAGCACCCAGGTCTTGTCGTCGACCCAGTGCGACAGGCCTTTCAGCGCGCACGACCATTGCACCGGGGGTGGTGCATCGGTATTGCCCAAGCGGATCATCGAGCTGTCGAAGCTGATACGCACCTGACTTGGGGTGCGAACCTCGCCTGTGGGGCTGAAGGCGGTGATGGCGACGGCCTCTGCGGCGCCGACGGCCAGTGCGAGGGTCGCCCCGATCAGAAGGTGAAGGGAGGTCCGCATGCTTGGGCCGTCCTTTATTGAAATGTCATTATGAGAAATGCATCATAACATTGCGCATTGATATTCCATATGGCATTTGGGTGGGCTCGGCCAACCTTGTGAGCGCTCAGGTGCAATACTGTGCTCATGATTACCGTCACTTTCCGCTTTTACGCCGAACTCAATGACTTTCTCGCGCCGGATCAGCGTCAGCGCAGGGTCGACCGTATCTGTGCGGTGGATGCATCGGTGAAGCACTCGATCGAAGCGCTCGGTGTGCCGCATACCGAGGTCGAGCTGATTCTGGTCAACGGCGAGTCGGTCGGTTTCGACCGCCTGCTGCAGGATGGCGACCAAGTGGCGGTCTACCCGGTGTTCGAGGCGTTCGATGTCAGACCGGTGCTGCGGGTACGCGAGACGCCGCTGCGTCGACCGCGCTTCATTGCCGACGCCCACCTCGGCGGCTTGGCGCACAAGCTGCGCATGGCCGGCTTCGATACGTTATACGACAACGGTTATCCGGATGAGGACATCGAAGCGATCGCGGTGCGGGAGCATCGTATCGTGTTGACCCGCGACCGTGAGCTGTTGAAGCGGCGCAGCATCAGCCACGGCTGCTACGTGAGGGCGCTGCGACCGGAGGCGCAGTTGCGAGAGTTGTTCTTGCGGCTCGATTTGGCAGGCAGCGTGCAGCCGTTCACCCTATGCATTGAGTGCAATGCGCCGCTGCGCGAGGTCGCCCGGGAGGAGGTGGTCGAACGGGTGCCTCCGGGGGTGCTGGCACAGCAGGAGCGCTTCATCACCTGCGATGTCTGCAGACGAGTGTTCTGGGAGGGCTCTCACTGGCAGCGGATGAGAGCGCTACTCGATACCCTGATTGCTCAAACGCCCGACGACGCGGGTTGACACAGGCCGAATCGTACGCACGAAAAACCGCCACGCAAGGTGGCGGTTTGGTCAATCCCGCGAGCCGGGCTCAGAGCGCGGAGCCTGCGGGGGCCGGCCAAGAGATGGAAAGATGTTTGCTGCCCTGCGCACCGACGTTGACCTTCTGTTGTTTGGTCACGCCGTCGAGCGTGGCTTTGACGATGTAGTTACCAGGGGGCAGCTTCACCAGCATGAATGGTCCGGTGCTGTTGGCCTCGAACACTTGCTTGCCCTTGACGTTGCTGATCGCGACGTCGACGTCGGCGACATAGTGACCTTCGCGGCCCTTGGCCATTTCGATCGCCAATGGGTAATGGCGCGCTTCGGCCTTCATCGCGTTCGATTCATCGCTGCCAATACCGCCAGTCAGATACTCGATCCTTCCGGACTGCTGCACCGACGGAAGGTCGGCGGCAAAGACTGGGGACGCCAGCATCAGGCTGGTGACGATGGTGGTGAGTAAAGTCCTGCTGAAATGGGTGGGAGTCATCTGAGTCCTCTCCTTTTCAGGTGGCTGGACAATCCAGAGGCTCGCCGGGAAAACGCCTAGGGTTAACCCGGCCCGTCTAGGCTAGACCCGCTGCGCGACCGACAAGTTCCTAATCGCTAGCTTCAACTGGATATAACGTCTAACGTCAAGCCTTGCCTGGCAAGGCTTTGCCACTTACGCGCGCAGGGCCACTTTTTTTGGCTAACGGGTGCCAGGGCGGTGCATTGCCGTCATTTTTCGGCGTGTTGAAGAACGACAAAGCGATATGTTGAGCGGCATGATCTCTGCGAGGCATCCCATAGAAAAGGGTGCATTCCGGCTCTTTCAGCAGTAGGTATGGCTGCCAGCCGCACAGTAGGGGTGCCATAGGATAAGCCACAGCGAGTCGCCGTCCATTGGCCGCCTCGCGGGCCAAGGCGCATCGCCCCGGCTTGGCTGGTCGGCGCGGTATGGCACGGTGCCTGCCAGGGCGGCTGCTGCTACAATGCACCCGATCCGTCATTCTTGATCGGCGAGCTGTGCTCGCCATCAGTAGATTTTCCTTATCTGAAATAAAAAGCATTTTCCAAGGCGCACAATGGAACTCGACAAAAGCTTCGAACCGGGCAACATCGAACGTCGCTGGTACGACCAGTGGGAACAGGCCGGCTACTTCCAGCCGCATATGGACGAGAACAAGCCCTCGTTCTCGATCCAGCTGCCGCCGCCCAACGTCACCGGCACGCTGCACATGGGCCACGCCTTCAACCAGACCATCATGGATGGCCTGACCCGCTACTACCGCATGAAGGGCAACAACACCCTGTGGGTGCCGGGCACCGACCATGCCGGCATCGCCACCCAGATCGTCGTCGAGCGCCAGCTGGGCGAGCAGGGCGTGTCGCGCCACGACCTGGGCCGCGACGCCTTCATCAGCAAGGTGTGGGAATGGAAGAACGTCTCCGGCGGCACCATCACCAGCCAGATGCGCCGCGTCGGCTGCTCGGTGGACTGGAGCCGTGAATACTTCACCATGGACGACACCCGCGCCGGTATCGTCAGCGAAGTGTTCGTGCGCCTGTTCGAACAGGGCCTGATCTACCGTGGCAAGCGCCTGGTGAACTGGGACCCGAAACTGGGCACCGCCGTGTCCGACCTCGAAGTGATCTCCGAGGAAGAAGACGGCAAGATGTGGCACATCAAGTACCCGGTGGTGGGCAGCGACGAATTCGTCACCGTGGCCACCACCCGCCCGGAAACCCTGCTGGGCGACGTGGCCGTCGCGATCAACCCGACCGATGAGCGCTACCAGCACCTGCTCGGCAAGATGCTGGAACTGCCGCTGACCGGCCGCCAGATCCCGGTGATCGCCGACGACTACGTCGACGCCGCTTTCGGCACCGGCTTCGTCAAGATCACCCCGGCGCACGACTTCAACGACTACCAGGTCGGCAAGCGTCACAACACCGCCTTGATCAATGTGATGAGCCTGCAGGCCACCATGCTGGACAAGGCCCAAGTGTTCGGCTTCGACGGCTCGGTGCAAGGCAGTATCGACCTGCCGGCCGCCTACGCCGGCCTCACCACCGCCGAGGCGCGCAAGGCCATGCTGGCCGACTTGGAAGCCGTCGGCCTGCTGCTGGAAACCAAGCCGCACAAGCTGATGGTGCCGCGCGGCGACCGTACCGGCTCGGTGATCGAACCGCTGCTGACCGACCAGTGGTTCGTGGCAATGACCAAGGTTGCCGACGGCGACGCCACCGGCAAGAGCATCACTCAGAAAGCCATCGACGCGGTCGAATCGGGCGAAGTGCGCTTCATCCCGGAAAACTGGGTCAACACCTACAACCAGTGGATGAACAACATCCAGGACTGGTGTATCAGCCGCCAGCTGTGGTGGGGTCACCAAATCCCGGCCTGGTACGACGAAGACGGCAAGGTCTACGTGGCCCGTACCGAGGCGGAAGCCCAGGCCAAGGCGCCGGGCAAGACGCTGCGTCGCGACGACGACGTGCTCGACACTTGGTTCAGCTCCGCGCTCGTGCCGTTCAGCACCCTGGGTTGGCCGAACGACACCGCCGAGCTGCGCGCCTTCCTGCCGTCCAACGTGCTGGTGACCGGCTACGAGATCATCTTCTTCTGGGTCGCCCGGATGATCATGATGACCTCGCACTTCTGCGGCAAAGTGCCGTTCAAGGACGTGTATATCCACGGCATGGTGCGCGACCACGAAGGCAAGAAGATGTCCAAGTCCGAGGGCAACGTGATCGACCCGGTGGACCTGATCGACGGCATCGACCTGGAAACCCTGGTTGCCAAGCGCACCACCGGCCTGCGCCGTCCGGAAAAGGCCCCTCAGATCGCCAAGGCTACCGAAAAGCTGTTCCCGGAAGGCATCCCGGCCTACGGCAGTGACGCGCTGCGCTTCACCATGGCCAGCTACGCCACGCTGGGCCGTTCGGTCAACTTCGACTTCAAGCGTGCCGAAGGCTACCGCAACTTCTGCAACAAGCTGTGGAACGCCACCCGCTTCGTGCTGATGAATGTGGAAGGCAAGGACTGCGGCCAGGACGAATCGCTGCCGCTGGAATTCAGCTTCGTCGACAAGTGGATGATCGGCCGCCTGCAGGAAGTGGAAGCCGCCGTCACCGAGGCGCTCGACACCTACCGCTTCGACATCGCCGCCCAGGCGCTGTACGAATTCGTCTGGAACGAATACTGCGACTGGTACGTGGAGCTGACCAAGGTTCAGTTGCAAAACGGCAACGAAGCCCAGCAACGCGCCACCCGCCGCACCCTGGTGCGCGTGCTGGAAGTGGTGCTACGCCTGATCCATCCGATCATGCCGTTCATCACCGAAGAGCTGTGGCAGGCCGTTGCGCCGCTGGCAAACGCCAAGAAGACCGATTCGGTCATGCTGGCCGCCTGGCCGGTGGCCGCGCCGGAGAAGATCGATGCCGCCGCCAACGCGCGCATGGATGCCTTCAAGGACATGGTCAACGCGGTGCGTAACCTGCGCGGCGAAATGGGCCTGGGCCCGGCGGTGAAAGCGCCGCTGTTCGTCGAAGGCGATGTCGCCAACGCCGACTTCCTGCCGTACCTGAAGCTGCTGGCCCGCCTGTCCGACGCCACCATCGTCGCCAAGCTGCCGGAAGACGACGCCCCGGTGGCGATCGCCGGCGAAGCCCGCCTGATGCTGAAGGTGGAAATCGACAAGGCCGCCGAAACCGCCCGCTTGACCAAGGAAATCGGCAAGGTGGAAGCGGATCTGGCCAAGCTGACCGCAAAGCTGGAAAAGCCGGGTTACACCGACAAGGCACCGACGCATCTGGTCGAGCGCGACCGTGCGCAGCTGGCTGAATTCAGCGACAAACTGGAGAAGCTGAAGGGGCAACTCGCCAAGCTTGCTTGATCACTGCAACAAGCGAACGAAAGGCCGCCAGGAATGGCGGCCTTTTTCTTGTGAAATGGTCCATGTAATAGAATTATGCTGTATGATTTTATTGCGTAAGATGTGTAATGCGTTTGGCGTGATGCTAGTCTTTACAGTTTGCTAGGCGTTACTTCAATTGCAGATCTTGCCACAGGTAATTAGTCAAGTTTTTCCTAACAAACAAAATGCTGGGAGAGGTTATGGAAATAATCGCGGTTATTAATTACAAAGGTGGTGTTGGCAAGACTACTGTCACGGCTAATATTGGAGCAGAACTTGCTTTTAGAGGAAAGAAAGTTCTAATCATCGATACTGATGCTCAGGCGAGCCTTACTTTTTCATTTGTTAGGCCCGATTATTGGGATGAGAGCCTTAAAGATAATAAGACCATTAAGAGCTGGTTCGATGCAATTGCAGAAAGCGATGAGCCGCCACCGCTGGCCTCGCTCGTCATCTCGCCTGAAATTGTTAATAATCAGGTCGATAAAAATGGCGGCAAGCTAGACTTGATTTCTTCTCATCTTGGCTTGATTAATGTTGACTTGGAACTTGCCACCTTGCTTGGCGGTGCAAACCTGCAACAGACGAAAAAGAACTATATTAAAGTTCATGGCAGGCTCCGACAGGCCGTAAAAGATTTGGCTTCAATGAATTATGATTATGTGCTGATTGATTGTCCGCCAAATTTTAATATCGTCACAAAGAACGCTATAATTGCAAGCGAGAAAATTCTCATTCCTGCAAAGCCGGACTACCTTTCGACCCTAGGTATTGACTATTTGCAGCGTAGCCTTAATGAGCTAGTGAGGGAATTTAATGAATTCACGGACCAGGATAAAGAAAGGATTTCTCCGGAAGTTTTGGGCGTTATATTCACTATGATTCAGATCACATCTGGGCAACCTATTGCAGCGCAAAGGCAGTTTATTGCCCAGACGAAAAGGGATGGTATTGTGGTGTTTGAAAATTATTTCCGTGAAAATAAAACTATTTTTGCGGATGCTCCGCAAAATTTGCGGCCAGTTGTGTTAACGGCATATTCAAATGCAACTCATTCTGATATTGTTGATGAGATTGAGGCCGTAGTCAATGAGTTTGAAGGTCGGCTTGGAGATATTTAATGAATGCCAAATCGATTGCGATCAGCGAGTTGCTTATTAGGTTTGCTGACTCTATCCGAAATCTCTCTGATGATGAGATTAATAAAATTCTAGTGGGAACTCATTCTCTTGAGATTAAAATAACAAAAAATCGGATGGGAATAAAAGGCGAAGTGCAGCCAGAGGTGGTAGACGTTGTGAGTGCTGCTCAGAAATTAAGTGAATTTTCTGATAGAGCAGCTGCTGGCGATTATCTTCGAGAGCTTGCGAAGAATAAGAGGAAACTTGAGTTAATCGCACGGCATTTGGATGTGGCTGTGTCGAGGCAAGATAAATCAGAGGACATTGTCGACAAAATTGTCGAGTCAACAGTTGGCGCAAGGCTCAGATCTGCAGCTATCCGTGGCAGTGAAGTATAATAAATTTATATGCTATCTTGTATAGGCGAGTAGGATGGGTGAAGGCACTTGTGCCGTAACCCATCAATCCCTTCTCTGCGATGAAACCGATGGGCTACGCTCCGCTCTACCGCATTCTGTGGGGATGGCCAGACATGTCGGCAAGCGGAAGCGCTGTCCGGTGATTAATTCTTACCGCTCTCCAGTGCCATAAAAACGGTCTGTATATCCGCAGGGTTGATGTTGTTACTGATCCCTAGCACGGCTCCGCCGACGCTGTTCCAGGTCTTTTCCCCTTTTTCCGGTATGCCAGCTTTCGAAATGATCCACCAGCCGCCCCAGTCGTAGTCGCTGGGTATTTTCAGCTTGCCGGCCGCATTGCCGTCTTTGCTCCAATTGTCGCGGGCGACGATTTCGCCGTGGCAAATGCTGTCGTTCTGTCTCGCCGGGTTGGTGTTGAGGATCGTGCTGTCAAAGGCCGACCGGATGATGACGGAATGCCCCATGCCGAAGGGGCGGCCCGATTCAAGAATCCATTTCTCCGTTGGCCCCAATGCCGTACTGCTTGCGGTGGCGCAGCCATTGCTGGTCTTGCTCAGGAATTTACCGTTTTCCCAGTTGTATAGGGCGTAAATGTTTTTGGCCGCTTCAACTTGTATCAAGAACCAGGTTTCTTGGGTTGCACGCATGCGGCTGTCATGAAGCTCGCCATTATAGGGGCGTGCTTGAAGATAATAGCCTTCATAACTCTGAATCTTGATCATGCCCAGATTGACAGCGACGGTGATGGGGGTGATGGGGGGAAGGCTGCGTTGCAGATCTTTGGGCGAGCTCATGCCCAATTTTTGTGGCGGATTGTTTATGATATTGTCGTCCGCTGCGACTGCCATTCCGAATGTAAGGGTGAGAATGGTTGCGATGATCACTCTGTGAAAAGTTGGCATGACAGCCTCCCTGACGAATAAGCAAGTCTACCAATATCAGGTATTGCAGACGGCAGAGTCATGCGCAAGTGGGTATTCGCGTTTATTTCAAGATAACATGCAAATATTTTCAAGAAAGTCTTGCAAATGATTAGGGTTGTCGTTGCGTTTTTTGTCACTGCTTGAATGCCTTTCGGCACTATGAAAGAAGGCAAATAGAGCGCATGAAGACGTTTCAACCATCACCAGCAATTCTACTGATGCAATGTATTTATTTCAGCCGACCTAGCGTTTGATTGAAAATCTTGGCGCTAATGATCAATGGAATAAAATACTTCGATTTTATTGATAGAAGAATGCCTGATTAAATCGAAGTCGGTTTAAGGCGGCCGAGTCGCTACCCGGTGGGCGAGGAATCGGGGTGTTACTAAGCTTTGCAAAAGTATTGTCACTGGCAGGCATATTGGCACTCAGGCTGGCGGAAGAACGATTTCACCAGCCCGGGTAGCTTTTGGATTCGACGCAAGGCGCCGATTGCTAGCCGCTTCATTTCCTCATGGTTTTGCACCAGACGCTTTGATACCTGGCGCTTCACGTGCGCCCAGACCTGCTCGTCCGGATTCAGTTGCGGCGAGTAAGGCGGCAAGTAGAACAGGTTGAGCTTGCCTTCCAAGCTCTCCACATAGTCCCTGACCAGCTTCGCCTTGTGGATCGGATGGCCATCGACGATCACAAAC
>NZ_JAUEDK010000028.1 GCF_030385785.1 Crenobacter oryzisoli | reverse complement strand
GTTTGTGATCGTCGATGGCCATCCGATCCACAAGGCGAAGCTGGTCAGGGACTATGTGGAGAGCTTGGAAGGCAAGCTCAACCTGTTCTACTTGCCGCCTTACTCGCCGCAACTGAATCCGGACGAGCAGGTCTGGGCGCACGTGAAGCGCCAGGTATCAAAGCGTCTGGTGCAAAACCATGAGGAAATGAAGCGGCTAGCAATCGGCGCCTTGCGTCGAATCCAAAAGCTACCCGGGCTGGTGAAATCGTTCTTCCGCCAGCCTGAGTGCCAATATGCCTGCCAGTGACAATACTTTTGCAAAGCTTAGTAACAGCCAAGCTGCCAATTAAATACGCAATCTATGGAAAACGTTGGTTGTTCATGGCTTTCTGGTTGGCAACTTGGCGCCGTCAACAAAACTCAGCGAAGCGGTTTCGGTCGTGCAGTGCGGCCGATTGCTGTTCTCGCGCACTCAACTGCACAGGTAGCCTGCTTTGGACGCACCTGGGTTGGTAGAATGTCGACCCACTCTACTTGCCTCCGTTTCCATGCGCCTTCTGCACACCTCCGACTGGCATCTCGGCCAGCACTTCATCGGCAAGACCCGCCAAGTCGAGCACCAGGCCTTCATCAACTGGCTGCTTAAACAGGTGCACCAGCATCAGGTCGACGCGGTAATCGTGGCTGGCGACATCTTCGACACTGGTGCCCCGCCTAGCTACGCGCGCGAGCTGTACAACCGGTTTGTGGTCGAGCTGCATGGTGCCGGGGCGCAACTGGTGCTGCTTGGGGGCAATCACGACTCGGTCGCCACGCTGAACGAGAGCAGGCCGCTGCTCGCTTATCTGACGACGCACGTGGTCCCGGCCGTTGCCGACGATCCGGCCGAGCAGGTGCTGGTACTGCCCACCCGTAGTGGCAGGCCGGGGGCCGTACTCTGCGCAGTTCCGTATCTCCGTCCGCGTGACCTGTTGCAAAGCCAAGCAGGCCAGAGTGCCGAGGAAAAACAACAGTCACTGCAGGAAGCCATCCATCGCCATTATCAGACGGTGTACGTACTGGCCTGCGCCAAGCGCGACGAACTGGGCCTCAAGCTACCCATCGTCGCCACAGGTCACCTCACCACCGTTGGTGCCAGCGCCAGCGAGTCGGTGCGCGAGATCTACGTCGGTGCACTGGAGGCGTTTCCGACCAGTGCCTTTCCACCGGTCGACTACATCGCGCTCGGCCATATCCATCGTCCGCAGTTGGTCGGCGGCCTCGAACACATCCGTTATTCCGGCTCGCCGATCCCGCTGAGCTTCGACGAGGCACAACAGGAAAAAACAGTGCTGCTGGTCGACCTCGATGAGCAGGGGCTGCAGGCTGTCACGCCACTACCAGTCCCGCGTTTTCAACCACTGGCCGCGGTAAAGGGCACGCTCGCCGAATTGGCCGAATCCATCCCCATGCTCGCTTCGCAGAGCACGGCAGAACAGCCTGTATGGCTGGAAGTGATGGTCAGGGGCGACGATTACCTCACCGACCTACAAGGCCGCATCGAGGCGATTACCGACGGTCTACCGGTCGAGGTGCTTCGGTTGCGCCGCGAGCGCGGCAGCGCTTCGTCCAACCTTCAGAGCAACACTCGCGAAACGCTGGACGAGTTGACCCCATTCGACGTGTTCGCCAAGCGGCTGGAGCAGGAAGAGCTCGCCGACGAACTGAAACAACAGCTGACCGGCCGCTATCGCGACATTGTCGCCAGCCTCGCGGAGGGCGCAGCATGAAGATCCTTACCCTGCGTTTGAAGAACCTCAACTCGCTCAAGGGCGAATGGAAGGTTGACTTCACCCAGCCGCCGTTCAAAGACAATGGTCTGTTCGCGATCACCGGCCCCACCGGCGCCGGCAAGTCAACCCTGCTCGACGCGATCTGCCTGGCGCTCTACCACGAGACTCCACGGCTCAAGACCATCTCGGCCACCACCAATGAGATCATGACCCGCCACACGGCCGACTGTCTCGCCGAGGTCGAGTTCGAGGTGAAGGGCAAGGTCTACCGCGCGTTCTGGAGCCAGCGCCGCGCCCGCGACAAGGCCGACGGCGCGCTGCAGGCGCCCAAGGTGGAATTGGCCGAAGGCGACGGCACCATTCTCACCAGCCAGATCAACGACAAGCTGCGCCGCGTCGAGGCGATCACTGGTCTCGATTTCGCCCGCTTCACCAAGTCGATGCTGCTGGCGCAAGGCGGTTTCGCCGCCTTCCTCAACGCCAGCGCCAACGAAAGGGCCGAACTGCTGGAGGAATTAACCGGCACCGACATCTACGGCCAGATTTCGCAGCGAGTGTTCGAAGAAGCCCGCGCCGCCCGCCTGCGGCTCGAGCAGCTGAAGGCTCGCGCCGACGGGGTGGAACTGCTCGACGAGGCTCAGCGCACCACGATGCAGACCGAGATCACCGCCTTGGCCGAGCGCGAGCAACTGACTCAGGGCGAGCTCGAACGGGTCCGCCTGCAACGGCAATGGCGGCTCGATATCTCCCAAGCCGAGCAGGGAGAAGCCGAGGCCCGGCGGCAAAGCGATGACGCCGATGCGGCGATTCGTAACGCTAGCACCGAGTTGCAGCGCCTGGCTGCCAGCGGGCCGGCTGAGGCGATCCAGCCGCATTACCATCGCTGGCAACAAGCTGAGGCGCAATGCCAGGTGGCCGACGCCCGCCTGCGGGTGGCACAGACCACGTTGATCGAAACCCAGCGCCAGCTGGTTGAGCAGCACTGGCAAGCGCGCAGCCTATCGGTGCAGTTGGCTGAGCTGGCTCAGAGGCAGTGGCAACAGCTGGACGACGAGCGCCGGCAGTTGGCCGAACAGCAGGGCGCCAATGCGGCACATGCGCAGTTGGGTGAACTGCTCGGTGGCTGGACCAGCCGCTTCGCGCAACTGGACCGGCTGCAGCAGGAACGGGACGAACAGCGCCGCCGACTCGCCGTGGACGAGCACACTTTGACCGAACGGGCAGAGCAGATCTCCCGGCAGCAGCACACCTCCGACGGCCTCGCACTTGAGTTGGCTAGCACCCAGCAACAGGAAGCCGCCGCCCAGGAAACGCTGGCGCACCTGCTGGCAGGGCAGAGCCTGGCCGCACTGCGCGAGCAGTGGCAGCAGCAGCTCCGGCGCCAGCAAACATGCCAGCAGCTCGAAGCCCTGGCAGCGCAACTGCGTGGGCTGAGTGCCCAATGGGCGAAGCAACAGGAGCAAAAGGCGGCCGCCGAGGCCGCGGTCGCGAAGCTCGAACAAGCCCGCCAGCACCTGCGCGACGGCTATCGCCGCCTAAAGGAACAGGTGGACGACAAACGCCGGCTGTTGGAGCAGGAACAGCGCATCCAGAGCCTGGAGCAGCACCGCGCCCGCCTGGTGCCAGGCGAGGCCTGTCCACTCTGCGGTTCGCACGAACACCCGGCCGTGGCCGCCTACCAGGCGCTCGATGTGTCGGCAAGCCAGGCGGCACTCACCGAGAAGGAAGCCGAACTCGAGGCTGTGCGGGAGCAGGGCCAACAGACGACCACAAAATTGGCCGAACAGCATACCTTGTTCAGCCAACTGTCCGAACAGCAACAACAGACCCTGATTCAACTAACGGAGCGACAACAGGACTGGCTGCCCCGCGCCGAGCATGCCGGCCTGAAGGCGGATGACTGGCAACAAGATGCTACCCTTGCGGGTCTGGTACAAGAGAGCACCGAAGCCGTCGCCCGCCTGGAGCAGGCCCTTCAGGCCGCCGATCAGGCCGAGCGGATCGTGGTCGAGACCCAACGACAGCGCCAACAAGCGAGCGATATGGTCGAGGCGGCTAATCGCCAGCTCGCCCTGCTTCAACAGGCGCAGCAAGATGGGCAGCGCCATCTGGAGGAAGGTCAGGGCCGGTTGGGCACTCTCGACCAGGAGCTGGCAATGCAAGGACAGCAGCTCGCCTCCAACATCGCCGCCTTGGGCTTTGCCGCAGCGACCGAGCCCGAGGCCTGGCTCGCCGAGCGTCGCGCCGACTGGCAGCGCTGGCAAACAGGGCAGGCCCGCCTGCAAGACCTGGCCGAAGCATTGACCCGTCAGCAGGCGATCCGTGACCACGCTGCCGCCGACTCGGCCGACTGGCAGTCGCGCTGGCAAGCGCTGGGCGAGCCCGAGCCGGTCTGTCTGCCGGCCAACCCCAATGCCGCAGCGGCGTTGACCGACTGTCGCACCAAGCTCGATGGCATCAAGCGGCAGGCCGACCAACAGCGGGGTGGCATCGCCCAGCTTGAACAGGCGCTGGCCGGCTGCCGCCAAAGCTATGAAGAAGTCCTCACAGTCTGGCAGGCCGCGCTCGAAGGCAGCCCCTTTGCCGACGAGGCTGCCTTCGCCGCCGCATTGCTGCCGGTCGAGGAACGTCGCCGTCTAGGCGAACGACAAAAGCAGCTGCAGGAGGACCGGCAACGGACCCAGGCTTTGCTGCAGGCTGCCGGTGCCCGGCTCGCGCAACTGTACGAGCAGGCTACTACCGACACGAGTTTGGCCGAACTGGAGCAACAGCACGCCGAACTCGACGCCCGCCGCCAGGCATTCGCCCAGCAGCTCGGCGCCCAACGCGCCTTGCTTGCCAACGATGACGAGCGACGCGGCCGGCAGCAGGCACTGCTCGATGAGATCATCCGTCAGTCGGCCGAAGTGGAAGTTTGGCAGCACCTCGATGGCCTGATCGGTTCGGCCAAGGGGGACAAGTACCGCAAGTTCGCCCAGGGCCTGACGCTAGACCATCTGGTGCACCTGGCTAACCGTCACCTCGACCGCCTGCACGGTCGCTACCTGCTGCAGCGCAAGTCAAGTGGCGAGCTGGAGCTGGAAATCGTCGATACCTGGCAGGCCGACGTCTGCCGTGACACCCGCACCCTGTCCGGCGGCGAGAGCTTCCTCGTCAGCCTCGCGCTGGCGCTGGCGCTGTCGGACTTGGTCAGCCATAAGGCCTCGATCGATTCGCTGTTCCTCGACGAAGGCTTCGGCACGCTGGACAGTGACACGCTTGACATCGCGCTAGACGCGCTCGACACTCTCAACGCCAGCGGCAAGACCATCGGCGTAATCAGCCATGTGGAAGGGCTGAAGGAGCGCATCGCGGTGCAGCTGCGGGTGGGCAAGGGCAACGGCATGGGGGTGTCGACGCTCAGCATTCACGGCTAGCCGGTGCCAGCGTTTCGGCCGACGTTGAATGTTAGCCGAACGCCGTTTTCGCATTTGCGCACTGGCGGGTCACCTCCCGATGCGAATCGGAATACGTCGCCGCCCGAACTGCCGGTCGAAGCGGCCAAACCGCCCCGCAATCGGCGTGGAGCATTCGGAGCATCGGCCTCCCTGAGTTAGGCGGTAGTGTTCGATGTCATGCCAGTCGCGCACGATGAGCGGCGCGCGACATACCGGGCAATAGGTCGTGGCACCATCGGTATCATGAACGTTGCCCGTGTACACGTATCGCAAGCCCTCTGAAATAGCGATCGCGCGCGCACGAGCGAGTGTAGAAGGCGGTGTCGGTGGCACGTCGCTCATCTTGTAATCGGGGTGAAACGCCGTGAAATGCAGCGGCACGTCGCGGCCAAGCTCGTTCGCGATCCACTGCGTCTCGGCGCGAATTTCGTCGCTGCTGTCGTTCTTACCGGGAATGAGCAGCGTCGTGATTTCGAGCCAGACATCGGTTTCATGCTTCAGGTACTGGAGCGTCTCCAGGACCGGCTGCAAGTGGGCCCCGGTGAGCGTCGCGTAAAAGTCGTTAGTGAAGGCCTTCAGGTCGACGTTCGCCGCATCCATCTTCGCGTAGAAATCGCGCCGGGCTTCTGCCCCCATATAGCCAGCGGTCACCGCCACCGTCTTGATACCCCGCTCATGGCAGGCATCGGCCACGTCCATCGCGTATTCGGCGAAGATCACCGGGTCGTTGTAGGTAAAGGCCACGCTTTTGCAGCCGTTGGCCGCGGCCGCCTTAGCGATGGCGTCGGGCGCGGCCTTGGCAGCGAGCGTTTCCATCTCGCGGGACTTGCTGATGTCCCAGTTCTGGCAGAACTTGCACGCCAGGTTGCAACCGGCCGTGCCGAAAGACAGAACGCTGGAACCGGGGTAGAAGTGATTGAGTGGTTTTTTCTCGATCGGATCGATGCAGAAACCCGATGATCGGCCATAGGCAGTCAGGACCATCTGGTCGCCGACCCGCTGGCGCACAAAACAGGCGCCGCGCTGGCCCGCGTGCAGGCGACAGTTACGAGGACACAGGTCGCATTCGATCCGTCCATCCCCCAGGAAATGCCAATAACGGCCAGGGTAATGCGCATCCTTCATGGCAGTGGCAGCGTGACGGCTGCTCTCCCAAACGGCTTGGGCCCGTGGGCAACCCGCCAGCCTCTATCCAACGCAACGGCCCCACGTGCACTCATTATCCGCCGGGTCTAGCCAATCTACAGCGGCTTCCCCGACTGACGGCGGACAAGCGTTGAAGTGAAGAAGAGGGATTCTGCCCAACATTGGCAGACAGGACGCAAAGGGTGCAGCATCCACAGGCGGGGCGCTGCACCACGGATGGCAGCCGCTCAGTGCGCCTTGAGCTTGAAGTCGCGCAGCACCTCGCGCGCCGCATTGTGCCCGGGCGCGCCGGTCACGCCGCCGCCGGGGTGGGTGCCCGAGCCGCAGGTATACAAGCCGGGAATCGGCCCACGGTAGTCGGCATGCCCCAGCATCGGCCGCGCAGAAAACAGCTGATCCAGTCCCAAGGAGCCGTGCATGATGTCGCCACCGACCAGGCCAAAGGTACGCTCCAGATCGAGCGGACTCATGATCTGCCGGCCCAGCACCGATCCCTTGAAGTTGGGAGCGTAACGGGTGACGGTGTCGATCATCAGATCGGCCACGGTTTCGCGGTGCTCATCCCAACTCGAGCCATCCGGCAGTTGTGGTGCCACATGCTGGCAGAACAGGCTGGCGACGTGCTGGCCGGGCGGGGCCAACGTCGAATCGAGCGTGGACGGGATCAGCATTTCGACGATGGGTTCGCGCGACCAGCCATCGGTACGCGCATCGTGATAGGCGCGCTCCATATAGGCTAGGCTCGGAGCGATGATGATGCCGCTGCCGTGATGCTCGGCAGCCTGTTTGCCGGGCAGGCAGGTGAAGTCAGGCAGTTCAGACAGCGCCACGTTCATCCGGAAGGTACCGGAACCGCAGCGCCAGTTCTCCATGCGGCGCAGGAAGTCGTCCGGCAACGCCGACGGATCGACCAGCTTGGTATACAACAGGCGCGGATTCAGATTGGAAATCACCACACGCGCATCGAGCCGTTCGCCACGCGCGGTCACCACACCGACCGCGCGCCCCTTTTCCAGCAACACCTCGCGCACCGCGCTGTCGGTGTGGATCTCTACCCCGCGCGCCGTCGCCGACTTAGCCATCGCCTGCGTAATCGCGCCCATACCGCCGATCGCGTGCCCCCAGGCTCCTTTCTTGCCGTTAACCTCGCCGAAAACATGGTGCAACAGTACGTAGGCAGAGCCGGGCGTGTACGGGCTGGCATAGTTACCAACTACGCTGTCGAAGCCGTAGGCCGCCTTGATTGCCGCGCTCTCGAACCAGCCGTCCAGATAGTCACCGGCCGATTTGGTGAACAGATCGAGCAGTTCGCGCTGGGTCACCACGTCGAGCTTGCGCATGCGGTTGCCTAGGCGGCCGGCCTTGAGCAGCTCGGGCAGCGCGCTCAGCCAGCTGCCTTGCACCAGATTCGGCGGCGTTTCCAACACCAGCTCACGCAGCAGGTCGGCCGCGACATCCAGGTGCTGCGCGTAGGCGTCCAGCCGCTCGGCATCACGCTTGGAGAATTTCGCGACCTCGTTGGCGGTCTTGCCGGCGCCGACCTTCAGATACTGCCCATCGTCAAGCGGCAGAAAATTGGACAGAGGTCGCTCCACAATGCGCAATCCGTGCTTGGCCAGCTCCATGTCGTGAATCACCTTGGGATTGAGCAGCGACACGGTGTACGACGCCACCGAGTTGCGAAAGCCCGGATGAAACTCCTCGGTGACCGCCGCCCCACCGACCACGCCACGCCGCTCCAGCACGGTCACCTTCAGCCCGGCTCGCGCCAGGTAATGAGCACAGACCAGACCGTTGTGGCCGCCTCCCACGATGATTACGTCGCGCATGTTCTTCTCCTTGTCTTGGGAAGACTCATTGTCCGGGGCGACTCGGCAAAATGCATTATGCATTGCGACGAACCGCAGGATAATATTGATCGAATCGACGAAATATCAGGCAAAACGCAAACATGGACCCGACTGATCAGCGGCTGCTCGCGCTGCTGCGCGAAAACGCGCGCGCCTCGACCGCGGAGCTTGCCCGCCAGCTCGAGCTGTCCCGCACTACGGTACAAAGCCGCATCGAGCGTCTGGAGCGCACCGGGGTGGTGATCGGCTATACCGTGCGCACCAGCGCCGACCACAATGCCGGCCAAGTGCGCGCACTGGTGATGATCACCGCAATGCCAAAGCTGACTCCCACTATCGAGATTGCGCTACGGCGCATCGCTCAGGTTCGCACACTGCACTCGGTGAGCGGCATCTATGACTTCATCGCCGGGCTTGAGACAGGCTCGGTGGCAGAGCTGGACAGGCTGGTGGACCGCATCGGCGCGCTGGATGGCGTGGAGCGCACCACCACCGCGATTGTGATGACCACGCGTATCGATCGCTGAGGACTATCTGCGGAATGCCTCCTGCCAACTTCCGGGGCATCGCTGCGCACCGTATTTTTCCCGAGTTGGCCATGACTCGTGAGATGGCATTTCCTTGCGTCAGGGTTGGTTGACGTCCTGCTTCTTCTGCTTGGACATCATCAAACCGGCCATTCCGATATCGGCAACATCGCCCGAATGGAAAAATCCGAGAATCGGTCCCCAGTAACGATCCTGGTCTTGGGGTGTGATCGCGGCATCATGAGTCAAGGCATCCAGCATCACCAGTCGATGCGGGCTTGTCACCGCCTTACTCAACCGAACGGCCTGGTGCCAATCCAGCACCTCATCGGCACGACTATGGACGATCAGGACCGGGGACTGGACAAGTCTCATCCGAGATTCGTTGTCCCAAACATCGGGCAACAACCAAGCAAGCCATTTCGGCATCAGGCCCACGGCGATAGTTGCTTCTCGGGCAGAGGCGAACCCGGAGGCAATGACCACACCATTTGGGGCAGGGTGCAAGTCGGGGAGAATATCCAAAAGCACGGCGGCACCGAGCGAAAAGCCCAGCAGGTAGTGGCGGCTAGCCTGCGGGGTAAGTGCCATGAATCGCTGGTGGGCGCTTAGTCCATCCTGATCGAGATGCCGCACAGACGGTGCGCCGGTACTCGAGCCGTAGCCGCTGTAGTCGAACACAAACGAGGAAACGCCGTTCTCATAGAGCAGCTTCTGGACATAAGCCCAATCCGCAACATTCTCCTCATCGCCATGAAAGATCAGAACGGCTGCAGCCCCCAGGCGCGGTGCCTGCACATAGCTGCCATGAAGCGCCCGATCACCGCTGTGGAAAACGATCTGTTGCGACGGAACCCCCAGTTTCTCCGGTGTAAGCGTGCCACGCGGCGTGGTAGTGAATGCTTGGCGCTCAACGAGAAGAAAAGCGCTGTAGCGGCCGACGCTGACAAGCAGCGCCAAGCCGATGAGAATCACGAGGAACAGGCGAGTACGCGTCATTGAGATTCCCCAAAATGGGGTGCATTCCAACGAAACAGGAACGCTGCTTAACTGACAGGGCGGCAGTTGCAAGGGGCGCGTCACATTGTTTCTATCTCAGATTTGTAGAACGATTTTGACGGTCTGTTAATTGATTTGATAGGCCCCTGCGGCGCATCATTTGTATGTGCATAGGGAGTAACAACCAGCAATGCACCGGCACCCAAACCATGCACGTAACATCGGTCTTGCTATAATCCTTCAAACCCATTGACATAGCCGACCTGCGCCGAAAGGCAACAGCCAAGCACCCCCGGTGCCGGCAGGATGGCTCAAGGTGAGACGAGGTGTTTCGTGGCAGCAACCAAGATCACATCGCAAAGCACACCACCTACCGGCCCAGCTGTGTCGTCGGGCAGTTCCTTTCATATCGCCTTGCGGGTTCTTCCCGAGCAGCAACGCCTGGCCATGTCCGAGATCTACGCCTTTTGCCGCGCGGTCGACGACATTGCCGATGGCACCGGCTCGCGGGCCGAGCGTCTGGCCGGCCTGCAGCAGTGGCGTACCGACATTGCCGCCTGCTATGCAGGTGCCGCGCCACCCGCTCAGGCTGGCCTGACGACGCAAATTGGCGGCTTCGGCCTGGCGCAAGAAGACTTTATTGCCATCATCGACGGCATGACCATGGACGTGGTTGCCGACATCTGCGCGCCGGATGAGGCAACCCTCGATCTGTACTGCGACCGCGTCGCCAGCGCAGTGGGCCGTCTGGCCGTGCGCGTGTTCGGACTCGACGAGGTGGCAGGCCCAATGCTCGCTCACCATCTCGGCCGGGCTCTTCAGCTGACCAACATTCTTCGCGACATCGACGAAGACGCGGCCATCGGCAGGGTCTATCTCCCGGCCGAGGCCTTGCATGCTGCAGGCATTGCGCCGGGTGAACCGCATCGGATAGTGGCTCATCCCAATCTCGGCCAAGCCTGCATGGCACTGTTGAGCAAGGCGCAGGCACATTACGATCAGGCCGATACAGTGATGGCCGGCTGCCAGCCCGATCTGGTGCGCTCACCCCGTATCATGTCCGAGGTTTATCACGGCATCTTGACCCGCTTGGCGGCTCGCGGCTGGGGCGCCCCCCGCACCAAGGTACGAGTGCCGCGCGCGCAATTGCTGTGGATAGTGTTGCACTACACAATCGGCCGACCAGGCTGGTTCTCCCGATTAGCGGCGCGTCCGGCGTAATGCCTGGCAATCCGCGCAGTGAACGAGAGCGCTTCGACCGATGGACCAAACGACCTTTTCGCCAATACGGCAAGCAGTCATCCCGCCTCAAGCACGTGATGCCGACACGGCACTCGAACAGGCACTGGACGCGTTGTTGGCACATCAGCGCGATGATGGCCATTGGCTATTCGAGCTAGAAGCCGACGCCACCATCCCGGCAGAATACGTGCTGCTGGTGCACTACCTGGGCGAAACGCCCGACCTGCAACTGGAAGGGCGCATCGCGAGCTATCTGCGCCGCATCCAGAATGCCGACGGCAGTTGGCCGCTTTTCCATCAAGGGCAGGCCGATATCAGCGCCAGTGTTAAAGCCTACTTCGCGCTGAAGATGATCGGCGATGCGCCGGAAGCGGAGCATATGCAACGCGCGCGAGCATCAATCCTGGCGCAGGGCGGGGCAGAAGCGAGCAATGTATTCACTCGGACACTGCTCGCGCTGTTCGGCGTGATGCCCTGGCAGGCAGTGCCGATGATGCCGGTGGAAATCATGCTGCTGCCGCAATGGTTTCCCTTTCATCTGTCCAAGGTGTCCTATTGGTCGCGAACCGTACTGGTGCCACTGCTGGTACTGAACAGCCTGCGGCCGCAGGCACGCAACCCACGCGGCATCGGCATCGACGAATTGTTCGGTCGCCCCCGCCAGACCGTACGCCTGCCGCGCAAAGCACCGCACCAGCGATGGCTATGGTTCGGGGCATTCCGCTGCCTCGACGCCGCGCTGCGCGCGTGCGAGCCCCTGTTTCCGCGCCGGACGCGCCAACGGGCCATTGAGCGTGCAGAGCGCTTCGTGCGCGAACGGCTCAATGGCGACAACGGTCTCGGTGCCATCTTTCCGGCCATGGCCAATGAGGTGATGATGTTCGAGGTGCTGGGCGTACCGCGCACCGACCCCTCCGTGATGCAGGCTCGCGCCGCGATCGACCGCCTCTTGGTCGTGCGAGAGCACGAAGCCTATTGCCAGCCCTGCCTCTCACCAGTCTGGGACACCGCGCTGGCTTGCCATGCACTACTTGAGATCGGCAGTCCGCGCGCAACGGATGCGGCGGCACGCGGTCTTGCTTGGCTGCGCCCGCTGCAGGTATTGGATGTGAAAGGCGACTGGGCGGTGCGACGACCGCACCTGCGCCCGGGCGGCTGGGCATTCCAGTATGCCAACGCACATTACCCGGATGTGGACGACACCGCCGTGGTGGCGATGGCGCTGCACCGGGCGGCGTATGCGGTGGACAACAAGGGGCAGAACGGGCAGCCACCAAGCGCCGAAAGCATCGCGCGTGCCGCCGAATGGGTCACCGGAATGCAGAGCCACAACGGCGGTTGGGGCGCGTTCGAGCCGGAAAACACCCATTTCTATCTGAACAATATCCCCTTTGCAGACCATGGCGCGCTGCTGGACCCACCAACCGTGGATGTCTCGGCGCGCTGCCTGTCGATGCTGGCGCAACTGGAGGGCGGGGCGACAGGACTGTCAGCACAGGCAGCTCTGCGCTATGTACTGGCCGGGCAGGAGGCAGACGGTAGCTGGTTCGGCCGCTGGGGGACCAATTACATCTATGGCACTTGGAGCGCTCTGTGCGGGCTCAACGCCGCGGGCCTGCCTGCCGATGCACCCGAAATGCGGCGCGCAGTAGACTGGCTAATCGGCATCCAGAACGAAGACGGCGGCTGGGGGGAAGACGGCGACAGCTATCGGCTGGACTATCGTGGCCATATGCCGGCGCCGAGCACGGCCTCCCAGACCGCGTGGGCCTTGCTCGGCCTGATGGCCGCCGGCGCAGCAGGGCATGAGTCGGTGACGCGAGGGATCGATTATCTAGTCCGGACCCAGGAACCCGACGGCAACTGGCCGGAAGAGCGCTTTACCGCTGTGGGCTTCCCGCGCGTGTTCTATCTGCGCTATCACGGCTATGCCCATTATTTCCCGCTGTGGGCGCTGGCACGCTACCGCAACTTCCGGCAGGACGGAGCTCGTGCAATAGCGTGGGGCCTGTGAGCGCAGCCAGCGTAGTAGTGGTGACCGGCATGGCTTTCGAGGCCCGCACTGCCGCAGGTACCGGAGCGGAGGTTCTCTTTGGGCTGCGCGCCGGCGCGCTTGAGCGCGCACTGGCCGTGCGTCTGAGTTCACCGTGCGCCGGCGTGATCAGCTTTGGCGTGGCGGGTGGACTGGACGCCGCCCTTGTCCCAGGCACAGTGGTGGTGGCAAAGCGCATTGTCGATGGTGAACACGGTTTCGATACCGACCAAGCCTGGTCCGCAGCCTTGCGCGCAGCGCTTCCTCAGGCAGTGTACGGGGCCGTAGCGGGCAGGGATGCCGCCGTAGCCGACGTGGCAGATAAGAGGATCCTGCACCGTATGAGCAGTGCACTGACGGTCGACATGGAGTCGCACATTGCAGCGCGCGTGGCTCAAGCCGCCGGTGTGCCATATACCGCATGCAGGGTGGTGATCGACCCTGCCTGGCGGTCTGTTCCTTCATCTGCGCTGGCTGGGATGGGGAGTGATGGCCACACCGACATTGTCGCCTTGCTGCGCGATCTTGGCGAACAGCCACGCCAGTTGGCAGGCCTATTGCAACTGGCGCGAGACGCTTTCACGGCCCGATCAGCCTTGCATGCGGCACGCCGGGCTTTGGGGGAAAGGTTTGCCATGCCGTAGCAGGGGCGTCGCTTGTCCTCAGCTCATTCGGTTTAAGAGCAGCCGCTGGCAGTGCAAGGAAGCAGCGGGTTTTGCAAAGCTAAACCCGGCGTCGTGATCCTGCTTGTCGCTGAAGCCGGTACGCAGCTGGCACGGTAAAGCCGAACCGTATTGGACAGGTTGGCGACGCTGAACTCGTTTCTTACTTGACAGGTGTTGCTTCGGTATTGCCACTGCCTTCGTGATCAGGCATTGGGTTCGGTGTTTTCCCCTCCGCTTTGACTCCTTCCGTGGCAGGCGCTGCCTCGATGGCGTTATCGTCTTCGCGGGCCGGCTGCTTGGCAGGAGCATCCCCTTGCGGTGTCGCCCCTATTGGCAAGCTCTTGGAAGGGCCGTCGCTCTCATGCTCTGGCGGATTGGCCGGACCGGTCCCAGCTGGTTTCGTCCCTTGCGTGGTTGGCACCGTCTCAGTGTCACCATAATCTTCGTATTCAGGCAGCTTGGCCGGGCCTTTCCCTTCTTGGAGCCGATAGCGTCGCTGCTGCAAATAGGCATCCCGCACAAAGGAATACTTGTCCAGTGCCGCCTCCGCTAACAGATCGGTGGCCCCCAAAAGATTGGTACGGGTGTTGACGAAGTTAGCGCCGAACAGCGAATTGCGCACCGCTGGCTCCGTGTAAGTAGTCGGATCGAGTTGGAAATCGGCGGCCAGCCCCAGACCATCGCGAATCGAGCTGGGACCGAATAGCGGCAACACCAAGTAGGGGCCGGACTGGGCGCCCCAGGTCCCCAGCGTCAGGCCGAAATCCTGCGGGTGCTTATGTAGCCCGGCAGGCGTGGCGATGTCGATCAACCCGCCAAGGCCAAACACCGTGTTCATCGCCACCCTCATGAGGCTCTCCATCGCCGCCTCACCCTTGCCCTGCAGCAGGTTGTTGACGGTGTTGCCTATATCGCCCAGGTTGGAAAAGAAGTTGGTGATCGCCGTGCGCACCGGTTGTGGAGTGACTGCCTTGTATCCCTTGGCAACCGGCGTCGCCACATACTGGTCGAGCTTGTCATTTGCTTTGAAAATGGTGCGGTTGAGTGGTTCCAGAGGGTCGTTTGGGTTGGCTGTTGGCCCGGTGGCGCAGCCGGCCAGCAGCGCTGACAACAACAAGAGCAAAGCGCAAGCGCTTCGGGTTCGTGTAGAGGAGGGTCCGTAACGAAGTGGTGGGAAGATCATCGGCAATTATTCAGCGGCGTGGATGGAGCTGGCAGGCCGTTCGACGCGGCCCTCCCGTTCGTTGCCGGCCGAGCGGCTCTGCTTCCGCCCAGTATTTTTGGGGCCTGCTGTGCGGGCTGAAGGGCGTGGCTTACCCATCAGGATGGGCTGGAAGAAAACAGCGCCGATCAATGTGCATGCCAGGGCCAGGGTCAGCAGCTTGCCCATGCTGGAGGTGCCGGGATGCTGCGATAGCCACAGGCTGCCGAAGGCGGCGGCGGTGGTGGCCGCGCTAAACAGCACAGCGTGGGTGAGGCTGGACTGCAGCAGATTTGTGTGCCCTGTTCGCCAAGCAATCACATAGTAGATCTTGAAGGCCACGCCGACGCCGAGCAGCAGCGGCAGCGCGATGACATTGGCGAAGTTCAATGAGATGCCGAACACAACGCATAGCTCCAATGTCACCACGGTCGAGACCAGGAGGGGCACCAAGGTGCGAAGCACATCACCGAAACGCCGCAGGGTGATCCAGAGCAGCAGGGTGATCGACAGCACTGCCCATGCGCCGGCCTGAGCGAAAGCGGACATGATGGTGTCGGCAGAGCCCCGCACGGAGATCGGGCCGCCCGCGGCTGAGGGCTCTGCCCGCAACACTGCAGCGATAAAGCGATCCAGTGCCGCCGGGCGGTCCGGGCTGTCCGCACGCGGCAGTTTGGGGCTGACGCTGACCAAGGCCCGCCCATCAGGGGTAAGCCAGTCGTGTACCAGCTCAGGCGGCAGGCTCTGCCGGCTGACCGGTTGCGCCTGCAAGGCGCGCTGCAGTGTCCCTAGCGCTAGCCGCAATGGTAGCGCCACTGCCCGTTCGGCACGGTCACGCGCGGCCGCATCGGCAGAGGCCAGCTTTCGCAATGCCTTGGCCAGCCTTTCGCTGGGCTCAGCCCCCGGTCCTGGATGGTCCTCGGCGGCGAGTTCTAGCTGAGTGGCCAGTCGTCTGAGCGCGGCCACTCGCAGCGTGTCGCTGGCAGGGCTAGCGGTAGTCTGACCTAGCACCGGGGCAAGAACCGCTGCGGCAGCAGCAATACGTTCCAACTTGGCTGGCTGTTGCTCCGGAATAAAGTCTTGCAGAGTGACAACGCGCGCCACCTCAGGCAGGGATTTAAGCCGCTTCGCCACGAGCTGCGCATCGGTCAGCGACGGCGCCAGCACGCTGACATCCTCGGTGCCGACCTGCGGTGCGTCCTTGAGCGCGAGGAGGGTGGACATGGATTCCGAGCGAGGGTCCTTCAGGCTCAGTGGATCGAAGTCAAAGCGCAGATGTGGCAGTAGTGGCGTACCCGCCAGGATCGCCGCACAGGTGAACAACAGCACAGACTTGCGATGCCGATCGAAGAAGCGGTCAGCTGGCGCAAGCCAAGGAAAGCTAGGTGTCCTGGATTCGCCTGCCGGGCACAGCACGTGGATCAGTGCCGGCAGCAGTGTGACCGTGGTGGCAAACGCCACGATCATGCCGACACCGGCAATCTGGCCCAGCTCTGCCACACCGCGATAGTCGGTGGGCAAGAAGCTGAAAAAAGCGACGGCGGTAGCTGCTGAGGCCAACGCTAGCGGTACGCCCACCCCCTGCGCGGTCAGAGCCAGTGCGTTTGGGAGGTAGTCATGGTGGTGGCGTTCGGCTCGGTAGCGTATGCCGAACTGAATGCCGAAATCCCCCCCCAGCCCGACAAACAACATAGCGAAGGCCACCGAGATCATATTGAGCGCCCCCACCATGGCGAGGCCAAGCGCTGCGGTGATCACCAGTCCCGCAAACAAGCTAAGCAGCACAGCAACGATCAACTTGGTCGAGCGCAGCGCCAGCCACAGTATCAGCACTACCACCAGAGCCGTCAGCACGCTGTTGAGCACCGCCCCATCTCTCACCGAAGCGAATTCGTCGTCCGCCAGTGGTTGCGGGCCTGTCAGGCGTACCGTAGCACCAAAACGCTCCTTCAAACCCAGCTGCGCGGCAGTAGCACGAATGGCTCCCGATGCGGCCGCGCCAGCCTGCAGGTTGCTAAAGTTCAACACCGGCCGGACAGTGACGAAGCTACTGGTCATGGCATTGCCGTCTGCACTGAGAAGCACGGGGTGGCTTGCCTTCTCTTGGGCGTCAAAATCGGCCTGGGACGCGGCGAGGGAAACCCAGGAGAGCGCGGCGGGTTTGCCTGCCACCCCCTTTTCTATCGTGGTGGCGCTGCGGTCCAACAGGCCGGCCATATCGCCCAGCTTGACTTGGCCGAGCTGCAACGGCAATGCCAAGGTAGTGGACAGCGTGTCGGCCAAACCGCGCAGGGTAGGGTCATGTGCCAGCGTGTTGATCAACGGGCGTGCCTGCACCAATTGCGTACTCATCTCGTCAACGGTCTTGGTCGGCAAGAAGAGCAGGCCGGCGCGTGCGAAGAAGTCGCCGCCGCCTGGCTGACTCACAGCAAGGAAGTGCTGCGTCTGCCCGCGCAGGGCATCGGCCAGGGCATCAGCAGCCGCCTCCGCCAGCTCAGGGGCTGGTGCCTGGACGACAGCCAGGATTTGTTGGTTCCGCTGCGGGAAGGCCTTGCCGATGGCTGCGTCGCGCTGAGCCCACGGTGCATTCACGTCGAGCAGGCGGTCAATGTCGGTATTGATGGCGAAGTGCTTCGCCACATAAACGCCGCTGGCCAAGCTCAGCAAGAGTGCGACCAGGATAACGGCCCATGCACGGCGGGTAGCGAAACGTACGAGGCGGGTAATCAGTAGTGTCAGCATAGTGGCTAGCCGGCTCGGGTTGTGAATACGTTGCGGTGGCAAGAAGACCTGCAACCGAGCCATCGCTGGCCGTCGTATTGCACTGGGCTATACTGCCTTCGCTGTCCATTCTCGCGTGCCACGTGGCGGCCAACGTTCTTCTCATCCACCACTTTGTCCCCCAATCGCATGAATACACACGGTTTTGTTTCGCTGCTTCCTCTTGCCGCCGTAGCTGTGGCATCCACAGCTCAAGCGGCCCAGCCTACTGACCGAGCCACGCCCGAACGGCTGGTGCAGGCTGCGGTGGAGGAGGTGATCGGCACCATCCAGGCCAATCCCGAGACCCGCGCCGGCGACCTCGCCAAGATTACTGCGGTGGTACAGCGCCAGTTCCTGCCTTACACCGATTTCGAGCGCACCACACGCTTGGCAGTGGGCAACGCTTGGCGAGACGCCACGCCAGAGCAACGCAGGCAATTGTTCGAGCAATTCCAGACCCTGCTGGTGCGCAGCTATGCGTTGTCGCTCGCACAACTGCGCGAGCAGAACGTCAAGTTCCGCTACAAGCCGGCACAGTCGGGTTCGAATGCGACCGACGCGGTGGTGGAGACGCGCGTACTGAACAATGGCGATGAAACCCAGATCGACTACCGGCTGCAGCGCACCCCCGCCGGCTGGAAGATCTACGACATCAACATGATGGGCGCCTGGCTGATCGAGGTTTACCGTAACCAGTTCGCGGACATCCTCGCGCACGGCGGCGTGGATGGGCTGCTCAAATACCTGAGCCGTCACAACGCCAAGCAGGCGGCCGGCACCTGAATCCATGGCGGCGCCCAAGAGGCGCCCGTTCTGCTGTGCCCATCGCAGGCCACTCACGATGCGCGTTCCGTTGGGTTGCTGCTACCTTGACGGCTCTTGCCATCGCGCTGCCAATGGCGCAGTTCCAGCCAGTGCCATGACAGCAACGCGGGCACGCCGAACAGTACTTCTCGTGCACGCTTGACCAGTGCTAGCGACAGCGAGACATCCGGACCGATACCGAGCAGATGGCCCAAGAGCAGGACGACCGCCTCTTGCACCCCGAGCCCGGCCGGTACGAAGAAGGCCATATGGCGCACCGCCTGAGTCAGTGCTTCGATCGCCAACGCTTGCCAGAAGGGCACGGGGTGGCCCAGCAACATCAGTGCGAACCAGACTTCGAGCGAGCCAGTGACCATGCCGGCGAACTGCCAGCCCAATGTCTTCAGCAGCACTTTACGGTGCTGGTTAAGGGCGCGGATTTGAGCATCGAGCCGGACCCCGTCGACCATTGCGGCGATCCGGTGATCTTCACCAAACAATCGATGGGCCGCCCCTTCCAGTCGCTCGAATAGAGCGCTATGCCGTAACGACAACGCAAACAACACAGGCACCGGCAGCGACAGCAGCAGCCCAGTCAGGATCACCCAGCCGTGTGCACCGGCCTGCATGGCGGCCAACAGCATCAGCACGCCCAGTGCAGAGAAAAGATACTGGGTGAATAACGTGACCATCACCTCGACTACGATGCTGGCGGTAACCGCAGTGACATCAGGCACGCGCAACCGCGTCAGGCGGATCCCCACCAGTTCACCGCCGACGTTGGCGGTGGGCAGCAGGCGGTTGACGGCTTCGCGCACGGCGGCCACCCACAACAGGAAACCCAGGTCCGCACGGCCGGCTGGGTCGAACGGGGCCAGCAGGTTGCGCCAGCCCTGTGCGTCCAATACCAGTGGCAGCACATGCAGTGGCACCAGCAGAAGCAGGAGCCAGCCTCCCTGGGCCAGGATGTGGGCTACGTCGGCTATGCCCTGATGCACGACCAGGGCAGTGAGACCAAGCAGGCCGATCAGGCCGGTCAGATAGGCGAGGCGCTTCATCGTCATGTCATGTCCAGTGCCAGCATGTCGACAAAACCGCCGCGCCTGGGGGCTATCTCGTCGAGCAGAGCCCGCACACGCGGCGACAATAGCGCTGCCAACTCGTCGGCATGACGATAGCCCGTCATGGAGGGCGACACGTATGTGCCGGATTCCACGGCCGGGTGCATATAGATCTCGACCACTCCGGCAGGCAGCCGGGTCAACGCCTCAAGCAGAGTCGATTCGTCCATGTCACCACTGTCGGCGATGCCCACCACGTAATCATTGTGGGCGATACCGGCCGCCCCCAGGCGACGGCGCAGCAGTGCCAGCCAGGGGCGCAGCGACAACGGAGCACCCGTCTCCAGGGGCAAGCGCATGGCGCGTAAGCCGAACTCGCGGCCGATGCTCAGGATCAGCGACAGCACTGTCGGATGCAGGTGGAAGTGCTTGTGTGCATTGACATGGTCAAGCGGCAGGCCGGTGGCTGCATAGGCCTCGAACTGCGCGCGAATCTCGGCGGCGAGTTGCCGTCGCACATGGGGCAGAAAGAAGAAGCGACAGCCATCCCACGCCATGGCCGAGCCAAAATGGCCCTGAGCATCGACCAGGTCTGGGATCATGGCGTGGGGCAGCACGGCGGGGCCATCGGCGAGCACGATGTGCAGCCCTACGCGCAGGCCAGGCAGCCGACGGGCACGCGTCACCGCGTCAGCCACGGCAGGTGCGCCCACCATCAGGCTTGCAGCATTGAGCACGCCATCGCGGTGCGCCAACTCCACTGCCTTGTTGACGGCCGGGTGCAGACCGAAATCGTCGGCAGTGATGATCAGGCCTCGCGGCAGTGCCTTTTTAGACAGGTGTGTCAGAATCAGGCCTCATGCGAGTGGAGGAAACGGAAGAACTCCACGCCTTCGCGCAAGCGCCGTTTCGTCATGTCCCAACTGCCCAGCATTTCAAGCACGATCTCCCAGATCTTGCTGGGGCGGAAATAGAAACGCTTATAGAAGGTTTCTACGCCGTGATAAATCTCCTCCTTGGACAGATGCGGGTAGCTGATGGCGGCCAGTTGCACCCCGCTGTCGTTGACGAGGTTGATGACTTTATTTTCTTCCAGCCAGCCGTTGTCTACAGCTTGCCGGTACAACGTGGTGCCAGGATAGGGGGCCGCCAGAGAGACCTGAATAGTGTGCGGGTTGATTTCCTTGGCGTATTCGATGGTCTTTTCGATGGTTTCGCGCGTTTCACCGGGCAAGCCAAGGATGAAGGTGCCGTGGATAGTGATGCCAAGCTTGCGGCAGTCTTCGGTGAAGCGGCGTGCAATATCGGTGCGCAGCCCCTTCTTGATGTTGTGCAGAATCTGGTCGTCGCCAGACTCGTAGCCCACCAGCAAGAGGCGCAGACCATTCTCCTTCATGATCTTGAGCGTGCTGTAAGGCACGTTGGCTTTGGCGTTGCATGACCATGTCACGTCCAGCTTGCCCAGGCCCCGTGCGATTTCCTCCGCGCGGGGCTTGAAGTCGGTGAAGGTATCGTCGTCGAACATGATCTCCTTCACTTCCGGCATGTTCTCCTTGATCCACTTCACCTCGGCAATGACGCTCTCGGCCGAGCGAGTGCGATAGCGGTGTCCGCCCACCGTCTGCGGCCATAGGCAGAAGGTGCAGTGAGAGCGGCAGCCGCGGCCCGTATAGATCGAGACGTAGGGGTGCTTCAGGTAGCCGATGAAGTAGTTGTCTATCTTCAGGTCGCGCTTGTAAACCGGGGCGACAAAGGGCAGCTCGTCCATATTCTCGATCATCGGGCGCGGCCCGTTATGAACGATCGAACCGTCGGGCTGCTTGTAGCTCAGGCCGAGTATCTCCTTGAGGGACCGGCCCTCGGCGACTTCCATGCAGGTGTAGTCGAACTCCTCACGGCAGACGAAATCGATGGCAGGGCTGGCGCCCAATGAGCCAGCCGGGTCCACCGCAGCCTTGGCGCCGACCATGCCAATCATTACCCCAGGCTTGCGCGCTTTTAGCTCCTCCGCGAATTTGGCATCCGTGGGAAAAGAGGGAGTGCTGGTATGGATGATGATCAGGTCGTAATCGACGGCGATATCCAGCGTCTGCTTCACGCCCAGCCCATCGGCGGGCGCGTCCAGCACGCGACTATCCGGCACCAGTGCGGCCGGCTGGGCCAGCCAGGTGGGATACCAGAACGACTTGATCTCGCGCTTGGCCTGGTAGCGCGAGCCGGCTCCGCCGTCGAAGCCGTCAAAGGAGGGGGCCTGGAGAAACAGAGTTTTCATAGCGTCCTCTGGGGCATCGCGCCCCTGGCTGAATGCGAGGGTGGCTGGGAGCTGACTGTATCTTGACCAACAGGGTCGGACACGCCGATCTCAGGCGTCGGCACGGAGGCCGCCTGAGCCAGGTCCCGGACCGACAGGACTTGCTCGCGCCAGCGAACGCGCGAACCGCATAGCGCAACGGCCCATTCGGCTAACAGCAAAGCGTCGCGTAGCGGTGCACGCAACGCAGCACCGAAGCTGCCTGCCAGCAGGCAGCGCGCCAGAATGCCGGCCAACGCTACCGCCACTACCGCTGGCAACGGTGCGAATGCCAGGCTCAGCAGCAGTATGGGCCAGGTAAACGTAATGAAAGTGAAAGCAAAACCGACCGGGTTGAGCGAGCGGATGGTGCGCAGCCAGCGCACTTCGTGTAACCACAGCGCCCTCAGGCTGGCCTCGGTGACATCCGTGCTGACCATGACATCCGACAGCACCGTGGTAAGCCCTTGTCGTCGCGTCAGCTCTCCCAGCCAGTAGTCATCGGCCAGCCGTCCGGACAGCGAGGTGAAGCCACCAATAGCCGCGAGCGTATCGCGCCGCAGCGCGATGGTTGCGCCAAAAGCGAAGCTTCGGGAACCACCGGCGTGTGCAATACGTACCGAGGGTGCGAACCAGTCGTCGATGAACTGTGCGCCCAAATGCGCCCAAAAACCACCGACTGCGCGCCCTCGGTAGAGGCACGTCACCACGCCGGTACCCGGTTCGGCAAGCGGTGCGGTCACCCGCCGCAAGTAGTCTGGCGTCACGGCGATATCGCTATCAGCGATTACCAGCCAGTCATGGCTCGCTTGTGGCAGCAGATTGATCAGGTTGCTGACCTTGAGATTGCTGCCATGCACGTCTGGAGAGATCGTCAGGGCAATATCGCAAGCGGGAAAATCGGCCCGCAAGCGCCTGATCACTGCGATCGCAGGATCGTCTGCATCGCGCACCCCGAACACGATTTGATACTGGGGATAATCCTGCCTGCACAGTATCGCCAGGTTTTCATACAGCCGTGGTTCGCTGCCGCACAGCGGTTTGAGCACACTAACGGGTTGCTGAACGGCAGTGGAACGGGGCCCGTTCTGAGGACGCCGACCAAGCCATGCGGCCAGTGCTGCGTAGCTGGCCGACACACCGCTCAGCGCGATGCCTAGGAGGATTGGCCAATCCGGCACCATCGCTCAATGCTCCCCGGTCGCGGTTTGCTTGTGTCCGTGCCTTGCTGGGCTTGCCTTGCCGATCTCCGTCAACTTGATCTCAACGTGGCGCGAGAACACATACTCAGCCGGGCGCTGCTTGTCGAGCGGAATGTCGGGAGCCATCGGCCCGACGGTGCGCACGCCACGCAGGCTGACACCCAGCGCCTTGAGCGGGTGGGCCATAGTGTCGGTGACCGCCGTGGCTTCGTAGCCGCTATGCACCATGCAGTTGGCGCATTTCTCATAGTTGCCGGTGCCGTAGGCGTCCCAGTCGGTCTCTTCCATCAGTTCACGGAAGCTGCCCACATAGCCTTCACCCAACAGGTAGCAGGGGCGCTGCCACCCGAACACCGTACGTGCCGGGTTACCCCAGGGAGTGCAGTGGTAGGTCTGGTTACCGGCTAGGAAATCCAAGAACAGTGACGACTGGCTGAACGCCCAGTTCTTGCCGCCGCGACCACGAGCCAGGATGTCGCGGAACAATTGCCGGGTCTTGCTGCGGTTGAGGAAGTGCTCCTGATCGGGAGCACGCTCGTACGCATACCCCGGTGAGACGGTGATGCCGTCGACCCCGATCGCTTTTAGCGAGTCGAAGAAACGTGCCACCCGCTCTGGCTCGGCATCATTGAACAAGGTGCAGTTGATATTGACGCGAAAGCCGCGCGCCTTGGCTGCGCGAATGGCCTGCACAGCGCGATCGTACACGCCCAACTGACACACCGAGTGGTCATGCATGTCGCGATCGCCATCCAGGTGGACCGACCAGACGAAGTAGGGGCTAGGCTTGTACTGGTCCAGCCTCTTTTCCAGCAGTAGGGCATTGGTGCACAGGTAGACGAAGCGACGACGTGCGATGATGCCTTCCACGATGGTCGGCATCTCCTTGTGCAACAAAGGCTCGCCACCCGCAATAGACACCACCGGCGCGCCGCATTCGTCTACTGCATCCAGGCATTCCTGTACCGAAAGTCGCTGGTCCAGGATGGGGTCAGGGTAATCGATCTTGCCGCAGCCGGAGCAGGCCAGATTGCAACGGAACAGCGGCTCCAGCATCAGGGCTAGTGGATAGCGCTTGCGGCCTGCCAGATGCTGGCGGACTATGTAAGCGCCCACGCGGACAACCTGTAGGAAGGGAATGGCCAAGGCGAGCCTCCTTCAAAAAGGTCAGTGCGAAATTGGCTGTGCGTCAACCAGCTCGGCGGGCAGGCGGAATTCGGCATGCTCCTCCCGACCTTCCATGGTCGAGACCTCCACCGGCCCGAGCCGCCGCAGCGCCGCCAGCACGTCTTCCACCATGGCTTCCGGCGCAGAGGCACCGGCGGTGATGCCGACCACTTGAGCATCGCGCACCCAATCGGGGTTGAGCTCACTGCCATCGGCGATGAGATAGCTGGGCACACCGCTTTCCGTGCCAATTTCGCGCAGCCGGTTGGAGTTGGAGCTGTTGGTGGCGCCGATGACGAGCAGGACGTCGACCCGCTTGGACAGCTCGCGCACCGCGCTTTGCCGGTTCTGCGTGGCGTAGCAGATGTCCCGCGTATCCGGGCCCACCAGGTTGGAGAAGCGCTGCTTCAACGCAGTAATGATGTTTCGGGTGTCGTCCACGCTCAGCGTGGTCTGGGTGACATAAGCCACGGGGGTGTCGGGCGGCAGTTCGAGTTTGGCCACATCGGCCTCGTTCTGCACCAGGATTACCTTGCCGGGAATCTGGCCCATGGTGCCTTCCACTTCCGGGTGGCCGGCATGGCCGATCAGGATGACGGTGCGGCCGCTAGCCGCGTATTGGCGCCCCTGGTTGTGTATCTTGATGACCAGAGGGCAGGTGGCATCGATGGCATGCAGCTGATGTTCTTGTGCTTCTGCCTCTACAGCCTTGGAGACCCCATGCGCGCTGAAAATGGTCACCGCGCCCGTGGGTACCTCGTCCAGATTCTCTACGAAGTGCGCTCCTTTGCGCCGTAGTTCTTCCACCACATGCTTGTTGTGCACGATCTCATGGCGCACGAACACCGGAGCGCCATGTTTGACGAGTGCGCGATCAACGATTTCGATCGCACGAACTACCCCCGCGCAAAAACCGCGAGGCTGGGCAAGAATCACCTGCATACAGAGCCTCCCCTTAATATTTCACGAATGACCGGCCGATTATGTTTAGGTATTTCGGGTATCACTTTTTTTTACGACGTAGTAATTACTATATACCCGTGTCAGTTTGTTTACCGCCTTCAGTGAGCGGATGGCACATTATTAATCGAGCAGGGGGGATTCGATGACGGCAGAGGACGACATTCTGGTGACCGGGGCAGCGGGATTCCTTGGCTCGGCGGTAGTCAGGCGCGCCTTGGCCAGGGGGCTGCGCGTGCGCGCTCTGGTCCGCCCGAGCAGCCCGCGCCGCAACCTTGAAACGCTGCCCGTGCACATGGTGGAAGGCGATATGCGCGATGGCGCCGCCATGGAGCGCGCCTTGTCGGGCGTGCGCTATCTGTTTCACGTAGCGGCGGACTACCGGTTGTGGGCGCCGAATCCCGAAGACATCGTGCGCACCAATACTGCCGGCACCGAGGTGGTGATGCAGGCCGCGCTACGATGCGGCGTGGAGCACGTCGTCTATACCAGCAGCGTGGCCACGCTGCGCGTGGCGGGCGCCACGGCACCGGTGACCGAAGAAGCCACCATGGACGCCGGCGAGGCCATCGGAGCTTACAAGCGAAGTAAGGTCCTGGCAGAACGGTTGGTAGAGCACATGGTCACCGAAAGCGGTCTGCCCGCTGTGATCGTCAACCCGTCCACTCCGATCGGGCCGCGCGACGTGCGGCCTACCCCCACTGGCCGCATCATCCTGGAAGCTGCGTCCGGCAAGATGCCGGCCTTCGTCGACACCGGTCTCAACCTGGCACATGTGGACGACGTAGCCGAGGGCCATTTCCTTGCGTTGGAGCGCGGCAACATCGGCGAACGCTACATCCTGGGCGGTCAGGACGTCAGTCTTCAACAGATGTTGCAAGACATCGCCGCCTTGACCGGACGTCGCGCGCCCACCGTGCAGCTGCCGCGTTGGCCACTCTATCCACTTGCCCATATCGCCGAGGCTATCGCACGACTGACACGGCGCGAGCCGTTCATCACGGTGGACGGGCTGGATATGTCGCGCTACCGGATGTTCTTCAGCTCCGAGAAGGCGCACCGCATGCTGGGCTATCAGCCGCGCGCCTATCAGGAGGGGCTGCGGGATGCCTTGGCATGGTTCCGGGAAGCAGGGTATTTGCGCTGAGCATATTGTCGGCGGCGCGCGGAGCAGACAGAGCAGGCCGCGTGTCAACACCAGAAGGGTTTGTCAGCAGCTTTCAATGCCCTGCAGAGGCCTGAACCCGGCCTTTCCATTGTCCACCACGGCGCAGACTATACCGCCACGCCGACGCCACCGTGGCACCCATATAGAACAGGGCGGTAACGGGCAACAGTAGGGCCAGCCAGCCAGTCTGGCGGTACTCGCGCAGCATCGGCAAATAGGAGACAGTCATGCCAATCCAGGCGAGCCAAGCCGGCCAGGTCAACCCGATGCCCATACCGGCAACCAAACCTGTCACGACGAGAGCAGGCGGTGCCAGATAAGTCAGCAGCATGCCTGCCATGGCGCCGGCCAACAGCAGCGGTGAGTGGCGCAATTGGGTGTAGGCGCTGCGCGCGATCATGTTCCACAGGCTGTGCCAGTCGTCGTAGGGGCGCAACGAATGGCTGTCGTCGGCCAAATCCAGCCTGATCGATGCGCCCGGCTTGATGAGAGCGGCGAGGCTGCAGTCGTCGATCAGTGCGTTGCGGATGGCGGCGAAATCGCCGATTCGTGCCAGCGCGGCGCGGCGCACCAGCATGCAACCGCCGGCCGCTGCCGCCACACGGCTGTTCGGGTCATTGACGCGACCAAATGGATAGAGCTTGGCGAAAAAGAAGACGAAGGCGGGTACGATCAGCCTCTCCGACAGCGACACACAGCGCAAACGCACCATCAGCGAAACAAGGCCCCGTTGTTCGTGGAGGGCACGCGCGACGAGCGCAGCAAGAACGCCGCTGCCATGGTGGATGTCGGCGTCGGTCAGCCAAAGCCAGCCGGCATCAGGAACAAGCCGGTTGGCTGCCGCAAGCCCTTCTGACTGAGCCCATACCTTGCCGCTCCAGCCAGACGGTAGTTCACGCGCGGAGACGACGGTCAGTACATCGGCCTTGCCAAGCTCCGCTGCGGCGGCACGGGCTGCATCGGCGGTGCCGTCGCTACTGTGGTCGTCCACCACGATCAGCTTGAGCGGTGCCGGATAGTCCTGTCCCAACACGCTAGCGACGGCATCAGCGATCACCGAGGCCTCGTCTCGAGCCGGGATGATGGCCACCACCGTTGGCCACTGAGCGGGCGGCGGGGCTGGGTGAGGCTTGCGCACTCGCCAGAATCCCGCACGACCGACCAGCAAGATGCACCAGATCATCAGTGTAAGCAGCGACAGCGCAAGGAACAGGGGAGACAGAACTGGATGGGCCACGGGGCGGACGCCTCGGCTCGCCTAGCGCAGTAGACGCCGGGCCAGACGCGCGAGCCTCGGTACAGTCTCGGGCCTCAACAGGCGCGAGTCGTAGCCGGCCATGCGCCGCTCGTTCTCGGCCAGGCAAAGCTCGATCATTGAACGTGGCGACAGGGCTTCCCCCAGCGCGGCCGAGCCGTTCATGGTGAAGTTGGCATCCTGCGCCACCCCATCGGGGTCGATGCCGCGAGCGATGCCGATGCGCTCCCAGATCAGGAAGGCCCAGACACGCGCCACCTTGAGAGCAAACAGCGGTCGACGCCACCACGGCAGGTTGCGCCGGTACCAGGCGGCCCAGTTGACGAAGAACAGGATGTGGCGGCCTTCTTCCTGAATCACCGGCTCGAAGGTCTCTACCAGTTCGGCGGGGAAGAAGCCCGAGCGCTTGGCCGCGGCGAACAGGCCGAAGGCGAAGAAGCTGTCGATGCACTCGCTGTAGCCCGTCACTAGCCAGCCCCATTCGGGGTCGTCAGGCGGTGGGTAGGAGGGCTCCGGCGCGAGCGGGATGCCGTAGGCTTGCACCAGCTTGGACAACACCACCTTGTGGCGGGCCTCTTCTGTGCCGTCCATTTCCAACGCACGGCGCAACAACGGCTCTTGCACTGTGGCGGCAAAGGTTTCAACGCGGATCGACGCACGACCTTCGGTCTGCACCGCGATGTCCCAGATCGGCAGTGAGGTAACGCGCCCAAGCGCTTCTGGCGAGAGTTGCGGCCATTCAATCACGGCTGGCTTATAGGGGTTGTGGGTCTGCAACAGCATGTTGCAAAACAGGCTCAGATGCCGCGGTGACCCTAACTTGACCGGCTCCGGCGACGGGTCAGCCCAGTGGCGCATGGCATGATCCGCCTCTTCGACGGCGGCCTGGGCGACGGCAGCAATCGCGCTCGCTTCGGCATCTGGCGTCGTTTCGTGTTCCGGCGTGGCTAATGGATCAGACATCCTTTTCCCCTGCCAGTTGTTTACCTAGAAATCATTGTAGTGGTGTCGCGTAGGATTGCGGCATAACCGGGCTTCGATCAGGCGGCTGCCCGTTGATTCGGATGGGGTATTTCTCCGTTGCTTGCGTGTCCGTCAGTGGAGTAGAGGCCGCGGGACGAGAATTGGAGGCGCGTTTCCGTGCGCCCCTACCGCAGCGTAGCGGGCGGAAGGAAAGGCCTGCTTGGGCAGTGTCAGAGAGGCAAGACTCCGATGTCAGTAGCCTCGGCGATCATCCTCTTGCCGGCCTTGGTCTTCCGGTGGGCGTTGGTCGCCACGGTCCCTGTGGTGATCGTCATGCTCGTATCTACCACCGTGGTCATAGCCGCCGTCGCGCCCATAACCCCCGCCTCGATGATCGCCTGGCAACCAGATACAGCCACCAAGCGCCACGGCCATCAACAGTAGCGTGACGCTTCTAGTCCATTTCATGGCGCTGTCCTTTGTGACTGCCAGCTCGTTTGTCGAGCCAGCCGATATCCTCATTGCAGGTAAGGACGCTGGTGATCCGAGCCCTGCTGAGACTCGCCACGCTCACCGTCCCTGTTCCTTTCTTGGTACTGAGGGCGGTTTGGCGGACGTTGTTCGCCGGGCGACCGACCAGGCCCACCTTGCTGCTGCCATGGCTGGTTCTGCGGCACTGGCGCTTGCTGATGCGGTTCGCCATGAGGACGTCCGGGGTTGTGCTGCCACGGTTCGTTTGGCGGTGTGCCTGGCCCTTGTGGGTGGCGCTCGTCATAGGGTCTGCCAGGGTTGGCTTGCTGTTGCCAGGGCTGGTTCGGCGGCATGTGCTGCTGCGGCTGTGGGTGCTGCGGGGGAGGGGCCGGCTGATAGGGTTCGTTAGCTGGCCGGCCTGGCTGGGAGTAGCGTTGCGGTGAGGAATACTGCTGATTCGACGGTCGCTGTTGCTCTGGTCCTGGGCGATACGAATGCTCAGGCATCGGGGCGCTCTGCCGCGTTATCGCTTCTCGTGGTTGATAGTGGTAATTCTGCGACCGAATCGAGTGCTGCTGTTCGATCGTGCGCGGGTAACGACCCCCGGAGTAGTGACGCTGATAAAGCGGCAATGGTGCGGCTGCAGGAACGGCGTGGCGATCCCAGTGTTCCCATCCATGTCGATGCTCTTCCCAGTCGCGCCCCCAATGGTCCCCCCAGCGCGGCGGCTGGTCGACACGCCATCCGCGGAAATAAGGCGGAGGGTAGCGGTAGTAGCGCACCGGCACGCGTAGCAGGTAGACCGGCACATATTCCGGCCCGACCACCTGCCAAGGTCCATCGTACCAACTGCTCTGGTACCAGTTATCACCTTGAAACACCCAGTACAGCCCGTCGTAGAAGAAGTAGTTCGTAGGAGCGCCAGGGGCGTAGTAGACCGGATAGCCCGGGACCAGAACGAGATCCGGGTACACCGGTACATTGATACCGATACTGAGCCCCGGAATGCCGATATTGATGCTGACCTGTGCCTGGCTTGGCGCCACGGGGGCCAGTAGAAGCGGTAGCACAATCAGTAAATGGCGCATCAGCGGTTCTCCAATATATTGAACGGCCGCATCGGCCGGAGATACCTTCCAGTCGCAGCGAGCGTCTCGCACAAAGTGGGTCACCAAGGCGGTGCGGCCAGAAACGAAGACTGGACACTGCACGCGGCCATCGACGAAACGTCGCTTTGGAGACGCTGCAGCAGACACTACGAAGACTATGGAGCGGTGGGCCATATCGCTAGCAGGGTTTTGTTAGCAAATCTTAAGCAGCGGACAGGGGAACTAACTTCCGGTCGTATTCGTTTCCACTTTTATTTGGCCCGCATTAGCCAAATGCTTCGATCCGGAAACATTTGCCCGCCTTGATTTATGTTATATGCATATATTAAAATTGCCTCTTTTTTGCCGAGGGCGCTCCGCCGTGAAAAAACTTCTGTTATTGGGGGCATTGACGCTGATTGGTTGGCTGAGCCCGACCCTGGCGGCACCCGCCACTAAGGCCGACACGCCCCTGGCCGGCCACTACTACCTGAAGAACGCACGCGAAGTCGGCTCCGAGCTACTGCTCAAGCCCGACGGCAGTTTCGAGTGGGGCATGAGCTACGGTGCCGTCGACCAGTACGCCGAGGGCAAGTGGCAGCGCCAGCACGGCAAGGTGATGCTGCAGACCGCCGCCCCGGACAAGGAGCCGGACTTCCGTGTGTTCCGCGACGAGGAACTGCGCATCCGCAAGCAGGCCGAACCGGGTACCTGGCTCGCCATCGTCGGTATGCCCGGCGTCGGCCCGATGCCCGGGGTCGAGGTCACCTTCGAATCCAAGGCCGGCAAGACTGCCACCGCCGTCACTGATCGCAACGGCGATGCCAGCGTCGAGATGCCAGCCGGTGACACCTGGGCCCGTGCCGGCCTGCGTCGTGAGAGCAGCAAGGCGCCGCTGCAGTGGTTTTCGATCCCGGCCGGCCGCGCCATCGCTCACCTGACTGCCTTCGCGGTCGACGACATCGCCTACCTGCGCCCCCAGCCGTTCAAAACCATGCAGCTGCTGGTCAAGGATGGCACCCTAGTGGTGGACGACGGCAGCGGCCGAATGGTGTACGAGCGCCAGTAAGCCGCCACGCTTTCTCCCTATGACAAGGCCCCGCGATGCGGGGCCTTTCGTTTTTTACGGCCCATCCGCCATGCCGAAAAACTGGCGCTTCGACAGCTTGTTGCGCAAGCGCCTGATTTCGTCGTGAGGCGATATCGGCGAAACCCCGCCATTTCAGCTACTTGGCGCATCCACTCCGGGTGGCACGCTCCCTGCTATGAGAGAAACCGCGAGCACAGCCGTGCCGCGCCCCATCAATCGATACGACTAGCGGTGGAGCGAGATGGATTACACCTTTGAAAAGTGGCAGGACAAGGCGCAGCAGCTCGACATCGAGCAGCGCGCCTTCATCGCCGGCGAATACACCGGCGCACAATCCGGCCAGACCTTCGACTGCCGCAGCCCGATCGACGGGCGGCTGCTGGCCCGCGTCAGCCAGTGCGACGCCGACGACGTGGACCGCGCCGTGGCCGCCGGGCGGCAGAGCTTCGAATCCGGCGTCTGGTCGCGCCAGTCACCGCGCCAGCGCAAGGCGGTGCTTCTGCGCTGGGTCGCCTTGCTGAGCGGGCATAGCGAGGAGCTGGCGCTGCTCGAAACCCTGGACGTCGGCAAGCCGATTGCCGAGTCACAGGGCGTCGACGTGGCCGGTGCGATCTATTGCCTGGAGTGGTTCGCCGAGGCGATCGACAAGGTGGCCGGCGAGGTGATCCCCGGCGACGGCAGCTTCCACAGCACGGTGACCCGCGAGCCGGTGGGCGTGGTCGGTGCCATCGTGCCGTGGAACTTCCCGCTGATGATGGCGATGTGGAAGCTGGCGCCGGCGCTGGCCGCCGGCAACAGCGTGCTGCTCAAACCGTCGGAGCGTTCACCGCTGACCGCGTTACGCATCGCCGGCCTGGCACGGCTGGCCGGCCTGCCCGACGGGGTGCTGAGCGTGCTGCCGGGCGATGGCCGGGTTGGCGAGCTGCTCAGCCATCACCCGGACATCGACTGCATCGCCTTCACCGGCTCGGGCGCGACCGGGCGGCGCATCCTGCGTGCTTCGGCCGACTCCAACCTGAAGCGGGTGTGGAACGAACTGGGCGGCAAGTCGGCCAACATCATCCTCGACGACGTCGAAGACCTGGACGCCGCCGCCCAGGCCGCCGCCGCGGCGATCTTCTACAACGCTGGCCAGGTGTGCAGCGCCGGCTCGCGCCTGCTGGTACAGCGCAGCATCCTGCAGCGCTTCAAGGTTGCGTTGCTGGAAGCCGCTCGCGAGTTCGTGCCCGGTCATCCGCTCGACCCGGCCACCCGGCTGGGGCCGCTGGTGGACCAGCGCCATCTGGACTTGGTGCAGCAGTACGTCGCGCACGGCGAGGGCGAGGCGCAGCTGGTCGCAGGCGGTCGTCGCGCCGAACCGGTAGCCGGCGGCAGCTATCTGGCACCGACCGTGTTCGAGTGCAAGGACGGCCGGGAGCGCATCGCTCGCGAGGAAATCTTCGGCCCGGTGCTCGCCATCATCCCATTCGACGACGTAGACGAAGCGGTCGCCATCGCCAATGCCAGCGACTACGGCCTGGCGGCGGCGCTGTGGTCCGGCAACCTGAAGCGCATCCACGCCATCGCGCCGCGGCTGCGCGCCGGCACGGTGTGGGTGAACTGCTACGACGCGCTGGCCGACATGAACTTCCCCTTCGGCGGCTACAAGCAGTCCGGCAACGGCCGGGACAACTCGCTGCACGCGCTCGACAAGTACCAGGAAATCAAGTCGACGATCATGCAGGTCGTCTGATCGCATGGCGGCCGCCCGGCGAGGGCCGGTCGCACCACCTCATACCCGGAGCCACTCCATGTACAAGCCCTTCGACCTCGACCTGCCCGCCGACTTTTGCGCCGATCACGAGCACGCCTACACCTTGCCGGCGCGCTACTACACGGCGGACGAGGTGTTCGCCTACGAGAAGGAGCAGATCTTCGCCAAGGCCTGGCTGTGCCTGTGCCACGCCAGCGAGCTGGCCGAATCCAACGCCTATGTGACGCGCAAAATCGTCGGCGAGAACCTGCTGGCGGTGCGCGGGCGCGACGGCGTGCTGCGCGCCTTCTACAACGTCTGCCCGCATCGCGGCCACGAGCTACTGCAGGGCAGCGGCAATGCCAAGAACGTGATCACCTGTCCCTATCACGCCTGGACCTTCAAGCTCGACGGCGAGCTGGCCATGGCGCGCAACTGCGACAACGTCGCGCACTTCGACAAGGCCGACCATAGCCTGGTGCCGCTGCAGATCGCCGAATACTGCGGCTTTGTGTTCGTCAACATGGACCCGAACGCCGCGCCGATCGAGCAGCAGCTGGGTGGGCTGGAAGAGCACCTGAAATCGGTGTGCCCGAACGTGGCCGAGCTGAAAGTGGCCTCGCGGACCATCACCGAGACCCCGGCCAACTGGAAGGTGATCGTAGACAATTACATGGAGTGCTATCACTGCGCGCCGGCCCACCCGGGCTTTTCCGCCTCGGTCAGCACCGACACCTACACCCACACCTTCCATGGCAACTGGACGCTGCAGCGCGGCGAGTCCAAGTCGTCGAGCAAGGGCTATGCCTTCGATGGCGACGTGCAGAACCAGGCCTTCAACGGCTATTGGGCCTGGCCCTGCGTGATGTTTAACGTGGTGCCCGGCGACGGCACGATGACAGTGATCTACGAATACCCGGTGTCGGCCGGCGTCACCGTGCAGTACTACGAGGTGCTGCTGGCCAGCAGCGAGGTGTCCGAGGCGCAGCAACAGTTCATCGACTGGGCGACCCAGGTATTCCGCCCCGAAGACCTGCGCCTGGTGGAGAGCGTGCAGCGCGGGCTGCAGTCGCGAGGCTATCGCGGCCAGGGCCGCATCATGGTCGACGCCGGGCGCAGCGGTATCAGCGAACACGGCATCGCCTATTTCCACCGCCTGGTCGCACAGAGCTACCAGCGCTGACCGCACCGGCCGCCATGGCGTCATGCATGGCGGCCGTTCCGTTTTGTTGAAAGGCCCGACATGAGAATGCAGCAACAGATCACCACCGAAGTGATCGCCATCGACACGCTGACCGCCGACATCAAGCAGTTCACGCTGAAGCCGCTGGACGGCATGCTGCCGCCGTTCGACTCGGGCAGCCACATCGTGGTGCAGCTAGGGTTGGCCGAACGCCCCTGCGCCAATGCCTATTCGCTGATCAACGACGCGGCGGAAGGGGTATTCAAGATCGCGGTGAAGCACGACGCCGCCTCGCGTGGCGGCTCGCGCCATCTGCACGAGGCGGTCAGCATCGGCAGCCGGCTGATGGTGAGTCCGCCGGCCAATCTGTTCCGCCTCGCCGACACGACGGGCCGCCATGTGTTCGTCGCCGGCGGCATCGGCATCACCCCGTTCATTGCGCATATGCAGGCACTGGAGCGAAGCGGCGACCGCTATGCCTTGCACTATGCGTTTCGCGGTGCCAGCAGCGCGGCCTTTTCCGCCATGCTCGAGGCGCGCCGGCGTGACGGCCTGGCCCTGCTGTACGACACCGCCACTGGCGCGCGCCCGGATGTGGACACCATCGTGGCGGGGCTGGCACCGGACGATCACCTCTACGTATGCGGCCCGGCCTCGCTGATCGACGCGGTCGCGGTCGCGGCCGCTTCCGTTGGCCGAATCGAACCGGAGCGGCTGCATGTGGAACGCTTCAGCGCCCAGCCGCTGGAGGACGGCGCCGCCTTCACCGTGCACCTGGCGCGCAGCGGCGCAACCATTGCCGTCAGCGCCGACGAATCCATCCTCGCCGCGATCGAGCGGCAGACCGATATCGCCGTCGAGTGTCTGTGCCGCGAGGGCTGCTGCGGCACCTGCGAGACTGCGCTACTCGACGGCGAGGCGCTGCACCGTGACCAGTATCTGGACGAGGCGGACAGGGCGGCGCAGAAGAAAATCATGATCTGCGTATCGCGGGCGAAGAGCCGTTCGCTGACACTGGATTTGTAGCACGCTTGCGCAAGGCTCGACCCGCACTGAAATGACATGGCGCACGACAGGCGCAGGGACTATTCAGGTCCTTGCGCCGTCGTGCGCCATTGGGTTTTACCCGTCATCTGCCGGGCCTCACGGGCCCGGCCTGTGCGCAGAGCCTGTTTACGAGATCGCGAACGAAGGGGCAGCTAAGGCGGAATGACGCGAAAAAGCGGAATGTACTTATCGAGTAGATAAGCATGTTGAGTGTCATTCCAACGCAGGATCACCCAAGTGCAGCAGATCGTAAGCAGGCTCTCAGGCATCGACCACCGAGTGCGCCAGCTTGATACCGTACTTCTTCATCTTGTATTGCAGCGTGGCGCGCGGCAGGCCACAGCGGCGCGCCGCCTCGGACAGGTTGGGGTAGCGGCTCAGGTACTGGATCAGCAAGCCGCGCTCGAACGCCTCCACCTGCTCGTCGAAGGACTGGCTACCGTCTTCGGCCAGTGCGACAGCCGGCAGCGCCGCCGCCATCGGCGCGTCAACCTCCTGCAATGACGCGGCTTCCGCATGCCGCGCCGGCACCGGCTGCTCGTCGTCCTCCAGCAGGATGAAGTTCAGCTCGTCGCCGTTCTCGCACAGGATCAGGCTGCGCAGGATGATGTTCTCCAGCATGCGCACATTGCCCGGCCAGTGGTGGCGCTGCAGCCGCTCCATCACCGCGTTGCTGATGCGCTTGACGCGGTTGCCGGTGATCTTACCGTTCTTCTTCAGCAGCGCCTGGGCCAACAGCGGGATGTCGTTGACCCGCTCGCGCAGCGGCGGGATCACCAGGTAGCCGACATTGAGCCGGTAGAGCAGGTCGGGGCGGATCTTTTTGGCGTCCAGCATCGCTTGTGGCGACTCGTTGGTGGCCGAGATGATGCGCACGTCAACCCGGCACTCCGCACTGGAGCCCACGCGGCTGAAGGTCTTTTCCTGCAAGGCCCGCAGGAGCTTGCCCTGGATCGCCATCGGCATCGAGTTGAGTTCGTCGAGGAACAGCGTACCGCCGTTGGCGGTTTCCAGGATGCCGCGGCGGTCTTCCGCGCCGGTGAACGCGCCCTTTACCGTGCCAAACAGCGCGCTCTCGAACAGCGGCTCGGGCAGGGCGGCGCAGTTGAGCACCATGAAGGGCTTGTTGGCGCGCTCGCTCTGGCTGTGCAGCAGGCGGGCGAACAGCTCCTTGCCGGTGCCGGTCTCGCCGTAGATCAGCACCTGCACGTCGGTCTTGGCCAGCCGGTTGGCCTGGTGGATCAGCTTCTGCATGGCCGGGTCGCAGGTGAGGATGCCCACGTCGTTGTAGCTGTGTTCACCCTCCAGCCGCTGCTGCAGGTCGACGAACTGGTCGTGCAGATTGCTGATCACCGACAGGTCGCGCGACATCTCGATCGCGCCGATGATCCGGCCGTTGCGGTCGTTCAAGGGCAGGGTGGTGTGCACTTGGTGCACCGGTTTGCCCGCCGCGTTGAAGTACAGCTGGTACTTGTTGTGGTAGCGCTTGCCCTTGTAGACCGACTGCAGCAGCGTGCTGCTGTGCTTGTCCATCTGTGGATAGACGTCGAGCAGCGCGTTGCCCAGCGCCTTTTCCACCTTGTAATCGTCGAGCCGGGCGCTTTCCTCGTTGTAATAAACATAGTGGCCAGCGCTATCGACGATGGCCACCGGCTGCGGGATCGAATCCAGAAACTCCGAAAAGATGGCCAGGGCAGATGCCAGTTGTTCGTCCATTTGTCCTTTGTAGCTTTCCCGATAGACCGGTTTCCCATCGTCTAAGCGCGACGGTCCGGTTTTGTTTATAGGGCGCCAGCACAGGCTGTCGCGCCGCACGGCAAAGCGGGCCACGGTGTGCGGAGCGGGCCTGCCGAAAATCTGGCGTTCTTATTGTTTTTAGGATTATTACTCGAAAATTACCGCAGAGTCCATTTACGAAAAATTACACAAATTCAGCCGCTTAAATAAATAAATATGACTGGCACGAAGCCTGCTTAATACAGGCAAGCCCGACGCCCAAGCGCCGGGAACGACCCGACCCAAGCAGGGCAGACCACCATAAAGGGGAAGAGCGTGCCGCCTGACCAGCCAGATGTTGCCACCGATCCGGTCCCTATCATCGATGTCGTCGATCTACACAAACGCTTTGGCCAACATACCGTCCTCGACGGCGTATCGCTGTCGGCCAGAACAGGGGACGTGATCTCCCTGATCGGCGCCAGCGGCTCGGGCAAGAGCACGCTGCTGCGCTGCCTCAACATGCTGGAGGTGCCCAACCGCGGCAGCGTGCGCATCGCCGGAGAGGAAATCGCCCTCAAGACCAACCGCAAGGGCGAGCCCATCCCCGCCGACGACCGCCAGGTCGACCGCATCCGCACCCGGCTTGGCATGGTGTTCCAGAACTTCAACCTGTGGCCGCACATGACCGTGCTGGAAAACCTCATCGAGGTACCGGTGCGGGTGCTGCGCCAAAGCCGCGCCGAGGCCACCGAGCATGCCGAGTCGCTACTGGAGAAGGTCGGCCTCGCCAATAAACGCCACAGCTACCCGAGCTTCCTGTCCGGCGGCCAGCAGCAGCGCGTCGCCATCGCCCGGGCACTGGCCACCCGGCCGTCGGTGATGCTGTTCGACGAGCCCACCTCGGCGCTCGACCCCGAACTGGTCGGCGAGGTGCTGAAGGTGATCCGCAACCTGGCGCAGGAGGGCTGCACCATGGTGCTGGTGACCCACGAAATGGCCTTTGCCCGCGATGTGTCGAGCCAGGTGATGTTCCTGCACCAGGGCCGCATCGAGGAGGCCGGCCCGCCCGAACAGATCTTCGTTTCCCCGAACAGCGAGCGCTGCCGGCAGTTTGTCACCGCCCAGCATTCGCGTAATTGAGTCGTAGTCGAGCACACACCCTTACTACCCAGGAGACATCGAAATGAAAACCACGATCAAGAAGCTGGTTCTTTCCTGTGCGGCTACGGCCACCCTGCTGGCGGCGAATGCGTCGGCCACCACGCTGAAGATCGGCGTCGCCGCCGAGCCTTACCCACCGTTCTCGATCAAGCAAAGCTCGGGGCAGTGGTCGGGCTTCGAGATCGACCTGATCAACTCGATTTGCAAGGAAATCAAGGCGCAGTGCCAGATCACCGAGATGTCCTGGGACGGCATCATCCCGGCCCTCAACAGCAAGAAGATCGACGTGATCTTCAACTCGATGTCGATCACGCCGGAGCGCGAAAAGGTCATCGCCTTCAGCGTGCCGTACTACTACACCCCGGCCGAATTCGTCGGCCCCAAGGGCGTGAAGCTCAACACCACGCCGGCCGGGCTGAAGGGCAAGATCATCGGCGTGCAGGCGTCCACCACCCATGCTGACTTTGCGAAGAAGTATTACGAGAAGACCTCGACCATCAAGTACTACAACACCCAGGACGAGCTGAATGCCGACGTTGCCGCCGGCCGCGTCGACGTGATGCTGGAGGATACGGTCGCCGCTATCGACTTCCTCAAGAGCAAGGACGGCGCCAACTTGGAGTCGAAGGGCTTCGCACCGAAGGACCCGATCTTCGGGCCGGGCATCGGCGCGGGTCTGCGCAAGAGCGACGTCGCGCTGAAGAAGCAATTCGACGACGCGATCCACAACATCCAGACCTCCGGCACCTTCAACGCCATCCAGAAGAAGTATTTCAAGATCGACATTTCGGCCAAGTAAGCGCCGCCAGACTGCGTTGCCCTGTCAGTTGAGCAGGGCAACGCAGCCGAGAGCCCCCAGCGACGCCAGCACGGCCTCGTCGGCGGCTTGATAAAAGACGGTTAGTTGGAGACTGCGATGGACTGGATTCAACAGGCGGTGCAAACCGTCATCGGGGACTGGGGCGGGGCGCTGATGAAGGGCGCGCTGGTGACCATGCAGATATCGTTCGGCGCGTTCGCCATCGGCCTCGTCATCGGCCTGACGGTGGCGCTGATCAAGATGACCGGCAACGGGCCGCTGCGCGCGCTCGCCAATGGTTACACCACGGTGTGCCGCGCGGTACCGGAGCTGCTCTTGATTCTGCTGCTGTACTACGCCGGCAGTGACTTGATCAACGCCATCGCAGGGCTGTTCGGCCATGGTCCGGTGGAGGTGAACGGCTTCATGGCGGCAGTGGTGGTGCTCGGCATCGTGCAGGGCGCCTACGCGGCCGAGATCATCCGCGGCGCGGTGCAGGCCATCCCGCACGGCCACATCGAGGCGGCCAAGGCCTTTGGCTGCCGGCGCGGCTTCATCGTCCGCCGCATCATCCTGCCCGAGATGATGCCCTACGCGCTGGCCGGCCTGTCCAACCTGTGGCTGGTGCTAATCAAGGACAGCGCGCTGATCAGCGTGGTCGGTTACAACGAGCTCTTGTTCACCACCAAGCAGGCGGCCGGCTCCACCCGCGAATACCTGCTGTTCTACCTGTCGGTGGCGGCCATTTACCTGGCGGTAACGCTGCTGTCCAACGCGGTGTTCGGCCGCTTCGAACGCAATTTCAGCCGCTGGATGCCGGCCAACTAAGGGGAGACAATCATGCACTTCGAATGGGCTTCCACCTACGGACACGTGCTGCTGCAGGGCCTGCTTATCACCATCGAGCTATTGTTGCTGTCCGGTTTCTTCGGCTTTTTGCTGGCGCTGCTGGTCGGCTTCGGCCGGCTCTCCAAGCAACCGGTGATAGCCTGGCTCAGCCTGTCGTTCACCAACCTGATCCGCGGCACGCCGCTGCTGGTGCAGATCTACGTGCTGTACTACGGCGTCGGCAGCCTGTTCGTCGGCTTCCCGGCGGTGCGCGACAGCTTCCTGTGGCCGTATCTGCGCGAGGGCTTCTGGTACGTGGTGGTGGCGCTGACGCTCAGCGTCGGCGGCTATGTCGGCGAGGTAATCAAGGGCGGCCTGCGCGGCGTGCCCAAGGGCGAGCTGGAAGCCGCCCGCGCGCTCGGCATGTCGCGGCTGTTGATGATCCGCCGCATCTGGCTGCCGCGTGCCATCCAGATCCTGCTGCCGTCGCTGGCCGGCGAGTCAGTGGGCCTGCTCAAGTCCACCGCGCTGGCGTCCACCGTGGCCGTCATGGACGTGCTCGGCGCAGCCAATCTGGTGCGGGCGCAGACTTTCCGCACCTACGAGCCGCTGCTGGTCATCGCCATCACCTACCTGGTGCTGGCCCTGCTTATCGAGCGCGTGTTCCGTCGCCTGGAACTGCGCATTCCTGTCCGAGGTGCCCTGTGAAAAAAGATCCGCGTTTCTCCAGCCTGGTAGGCCGCATCGGCGGCAAACGCACCGATGCCTGGAACATCCATAATGCGGCGCTCGACGCGCTCGATCGCGGCGAGGACGTCATCGTGCTCAGCGTCGGCGACCCCGACTTCGCCACGCCGGACTGCATTACCGAGCGCGCCGTCGAGGCGCTACGCGGTGGCGACACCCACTACAGCGAAGTTCCCGGCCGCGCCGAGCTGCGTCGGGCTATTGCCCGCATGCACAGCGAGGACAGCGGCCAGCCGGTCGGCGAGGACAATGTGATCGTGGTCGGTGGAGCGCAGAACGGCCTGTTCGCCACCGCGCTATGCCTGTGCGAGGCAGGCGATGAGGTGCTGGTACCCGAGCCGATGTACCTGACCTACGAGGCCAGCATCCGCGCCAGCGGTGCCACCCTGGTGCCGGTGCCGGTGGACGCCGAGCGCGGCTTTCACCTGGACCCGGCCGCGGTCGCCGACGCCATCACCCCGCGCACCCGCGCCATTTTCCTGGCCACCCCCGGCAACCCCACCGGCGTGGTGATGACCCGAGCGGAGCTGGAAGGCATCGCCGAAATCGCCAAGCGTCACAACCTGTGGGTGGTGTCTGACGAGGTCTACGCCGGCCTGACCTTCGAGCACCCGCATATCAGCATTGCCTCGCTGCCCGGCATGGCCGAGCGTACCGTCACCATCGGCAGCCTGTCCAAGTCGCATGCCATGCCCGGCTGGCGCATGGGCTGGGTGGTCGGCCCCGAGGACCTGATCGCGCACCTGGGTAAGTTGGCGCTGTGCATGCTGTACGGCCTGCCGGGCTTCATTCAGGAGGCCGCGCTGGTGGCCCTGGCCGAACGCGCCGACATCGTCACCCAGATGCGCGACACCTACCGGCGCCGCCGCGATGTCACCTATCAATTGCTGCAGGGCATTCCCGGCATCCGCTGCCTGCTGCCCGAGGCCGGCATGTTCATGCTGATCGACGTGCGCGCCACCGGGCTGAGCGCCAACGAGTTCGCCTGGGGGCTGTTCGAACAGGCCCGCGTGTCGGTGCTCGACGCCACCGCCTTCGGCGACAGCGCGCGCGGCTTCCTGCGCCTGGGCTTCGTGGTCGACGAGGAGCGGCTCGCCGAGGCCTGCCGCCGCATCGCCGGCTACGTTGCCAGCCTCGAGCCGCTGGCGGCCTGATCCGCCGCCTGGCAGCGGGCCGCCACCGCGGCCCGATCCGAACCTTATTCACGGAGTGGAACGCATGAAAACAGTAGGCATGTATCTGACTGAGCTGTTGGCCGCCTACGGCGTCGACACGGTGTTCGGCATCCCCGGGGTGCACACCGTCGAGCTCTACCGCGGTCTGGCAGACAGCCGCATCCGCCACGTCACTGCCCGCCACGAGCAGAGTCTGGGCTTCATGGCCGACGGCTACGCGCGGGTCAGCGGCAAGCCGGGCGTCTGCTTCGTCATCACCGGGCCGGGGCTGACCAATATCGCCACCGCCATGGGCCAGGCCTACGCCGACTCCATTCCGATGCTGGTGATCTCCGGCGTCAACGCGCTGGGCAAGCTCGGCTCCGGCAACGGCCACCTGCACGAACTGCCCGACCAGCACGGCTTCGCCCGCGAGGTCAGTGCTTTCAGCCACACCGTCACCCGGCCCAGCGAGTTGCCGCAGGTGCTGGCGCGCGCCTTCGCAGTGTTCGACGGCGCGCGGCCACGCCCGGTGCACATCGAAATCCCGCTCGACCTGATGTCAGCCAGCGCCGAGCAGCTGCCGGCCATCCCGGCCCGGCCGGTACGTATCACCGCAGGTCCGGCGGCCAGCAGTGCAATCGCCGAGGCGGCCCAGTGGCTGCAGTCTGCCGAACGCCCGTTGTTGCTACTCGGTGGCGGGGCGCTCGCGGCGTCCGACCTGGCCGCTACGTTGGCCGAACGGCTCGACGCTCCGACGGTGATGACCATCAACGCGCGCGGCCTCTTGCCGGCCGATCATCCGCTCGGCCTGTCGTTCAGCCCATCCTGCAGCGCGGTGCGCCGCCTCGTGGCCGACAGCGACGTGGTGCTGGCCATCGGCACCGAAATCGGCCAGACCGATTACGACGCCTATGTCGACGGCGGCTTCACGCTGCCGGGCCGGCTGATCCGCATCGACATCGACCCCGAACAGCTGTTCCGCAACCGCGCCGCCGATCTGGCGCTGCTCGGCGATGCCCGCGCCACTGTCGCGGCGCTGCTCGAACAGTTGGCCGAGCCGGGCAGGGTGCGTCACGGCGCAGAGCGAGCATTAGCCACCCGCATGGCCGGCGGCGACGACCTGTCCGCACTGATGCGCGACGATCTGGCCTTTCTGCACACGGTGCGCGATGCCTTGCCCGACGCCCGCTTCGTCGGCGACTCGACCCGCCAGGTCTACGCCGGCGACCTCGGCTTCGTCGCCAATGCGCCGCGCAGCTGGTTCAACGCCTCGACGGGCTTTGGTTCGCTGGGTTACGGCCTGCCGGCGGCGGTGGGGGCGGCCCTGGCGGCCGACCAACCGGTGGTGTGCCTCGCCGGCGACGGCGGCATCCAATTCACCCTGGCCGAACTCGGCACCGCGGTGGAAACCGGCGCGCGGCTGATCGTGCTGCTGCTCAACAACGGCGGCTATGGCGAGATCAAGGCGGCCATGCTCGACGCCGGCGTGCCGCCGGTGGGAGTGGACCTGCACACGCCGGACTTCGTGACGTTGGCCCGTGCCTACGGCTGGCACGCCGAGCGCTTCGAGCGTGGCAACTCGATCGCCAAGCTGGTCCGCGTGGCCGCCACCCGTAGCCAGCCCACGCTGATCGAGATCCTTGATCACGACGGCAGCACCCTGCGCGGCCACTAGCCCGTCCGCCGCCGCGTGTCCTGCGCGGCGGCAATCCTCATCCCGTGTGGAGTCCGTCCATGCGCTACACCCATGTCGTGACCCGCCGGCCGGCCGACTCGGCCGACCCTTCGCACTATCGCCATTTCGTCGCCACGCTGCTGGAGCAGGGGCTGTTCGTCGCCGCATTGCCTGCACAGGCAGGCCCGTTTGCGGCGCCGGCCGACGGCGCGGTGGTGTTGCCGGAGTTGGCCATCCTCACTCCGTCCACGCCCGCGGCAAGAAGCGGCGAGGACGGCATCGCACCGCTGTTGGCGCGCTTTCGGCCAACCTTGCAGCTGCCCGCAGGCACTCGACTCGACGGCGGCGACGTGCTGGCCGCCGGCAAGACCTTTCTGGTCGGGCTGAGCGAGCACACCAACGCGGCTGGCATCCGCGAGTTAGCCCGTCAGGTCGAGGGCTACGGGTACCGGGTGCGCGCGGTCGACACCGGTGGGCGCCGGCTGCGCCATACGGTCAGCTATTTGGGGCGCAACCGCCTGATGTTGGCCGAACACGATGCCGGCCAACCGGCGTTTCGTGACTTCGGCCAACTGGTGGTGGACGAGGTCGATGCCGGCGGCACGCTGTGGCTCAACGAGACCCTGCTCGCGCCGGCCGTGTCGCCCGGTACGCTGGCGCGGCTGCAAGAAGAGGGTTTGCCCGTCGTCACCATCGATACTCGCGCCGGTTCGACCAACCTTGGGCCAGCCAGCCTGGCGCTGTGCTTCTGATTCGTCCAAACAAAAACCCGCCGGCCACCCCGGCGGGTTTGTCTTGTTTGGACCCTGTCAGGTAGCCGGCTTGGCCACCCAGGCGTTGAAGCGCTGCTCCAGGTTTTCGACATGGTCGATCCAGAAATTCACGTCCAGCGGCATCGCCTTGCGCAGGTTCTGCGGCGCGGTCGGCAACTCGGCCTGCACCGACGCGGGCAGCAGCGCCAACGCCTTGCGGTTGGTCGGGCCGTAAGGCATCTGTTCGGAATACAGCTTCTGCTGTTCCGGGCGGCTGGCCAGCGCAATAAACTTCATCGCCTCGGCCTTGCGCGGCGAGCCCTTGGGGATGGCCCAGTAATCCAGCTCATACAGGCTCTGGTCCCACACCATCTGCAAGTTCTTACCCTCGCGGCGGGCGTTGGTAATGCGGCCGTTGTACGAGGTGCTCATCACCACGTCGCCAGCCAGCAGGTACTGCGCCGGCTGCGAGCCGGATTCCCACCACTGGATATACGGCTTGATCTGGTCGAGCTTGCGGAAGGCGCGGGTCACGCCTGCTTCGGTCGACAGCACCTTGTACACCTCGGCGGGCGGTACACCGTCGGCCATCAGCGCGATCTCCAGCGTGTATTCAGCGCCCTTGCGCATCGCGCGCTTGCCGGGGAAGCGCTTCACGTCCCAGAAGTCCTGCCAACTCTTCGGCGCAGTTTTCAGTTTGTCGGCGTTGTAGGCCAGCACAGTCGACGACACGAAGGTGCCGATGGCACAGGGCTGTACCGCGCCGGGGATGAAATCGGCCTTGTTGCCGATCTGGCTGTAGTCGAGCTTCTCGAACATCCCCTCGTCACAGCCGCGCCCTTGCAGCGACGCTTCCACCTCCACCGCATCCCAGGACACGCTGCGGGTGTCCACCATCGCCTTCACCTTGCCGACTTCGCCGTTCCACTCGGCGCCCACCACGTTCACCCCGGTCTCGCGGCGGAAGGGCTCGTAATACGCCTTGGTCTGCGCCACCTTGCTGGGCCCGCCGTAGGACACCACCACTAGGTCGCGCGCCATTGCCCCCTGCGCAGTGCCGGCCAGTGCACAGGCCATCAGCACGTATCGTCGAATCGGTGCCATTGTCTCGCTCTCCCCATATTGGTATGCGGACAGAGCCGGCGGCGTGTCGGCCCACCATCGTCGCGATGACATCGACCGGCCGCCGTCTGTCTCTCAAACCAGCTTAGGAGGCGATTTAAATAAAGCAAAAATTTTTTTAATAGAAGAAAAATACCTTAGAGCCGCTAACAAAATTTAGCGAAGCGGCTTTGGCTAGGCATGCGGCCGCAGACAGACAGTACAAGTAGTACGGCAAGGTCGCATAACAACGCCAAGGGCGGTTTGTTAGCGGTCCCTTAGTAGGTAGGCGGGGTGATCACCCACACCACGACCGTCTCCACGCTGCCCGGGTTGCGGTAGCGGTGAGGCTCCTCGCTGGAGTAGGCGAAGCTGTCGCCCTGTTCCAGGTGAAACTGCTTGTCTCCCACCCACAGCTCCAGCGAGCCGGCCAGCACCAGCCCGGCTTCCTCGCCCTGATGGCTGTAGCGCTCCTCGCTCGACGCGCCGGGCGGAATGCGGCAATGGAGCATCTCCAGCTGGCGGTTGCTCTTGGGAGTGAGCAGCTCATCGATAAAGCCGCCGTCGTAGTCGATGCGCAGCCGGTTCTTCTGCCGCACCACATAGCCCAGCTCCTCGGCCGCATGGCTGTCCGGCCCGCTGAAAAACCACTGCACCGTCACGTTCAGGCTCTTGGCCAGGCTCACCAGCGCGTTGATCGACGGCCGCGCCAGGTTGCGCTCGATCAGGCTGATGTGGCCGATCGACAGGCCGCTCTTGTCGGCCAGATTGGCCAGCGTCAGCCCCTGGCGCTTGCGCAGCAGGCGGATGCGCTCGCCCAGCTGCACGGCCGGATCATCCTCGAAGGCCGGCGGCAGCTCGGCGTCGGAGTGCTCCGGCTCGGCATGGGGCAAAGGCTTGTGTCTCATGGTCATCGTTGGGTCTCGCAATCACGCTGCAATGACGATCGCGGCACGCCGCAGAAACGCGCCGGGCCACTGTCATGAGTTTGAGCGTTCCCCCCTGTCGAATTCAATCAAAATTTTTTGCAATTTTTTTTAATTTTACTAAATTTCTGACAAGGCCCGTCGCAGCCGGCGGGCGCACGCCAGCCCACCGCCCATTTGGCCAAGCCGGCGTCCCACCGACACCACCCAGCAGGAGCGTTACATGACCACCCAGTTTCCCCGGCTGTTTTCCCCGCTTACCATCGGCAGCGTCACGCTCAAAAACCGCATCATGTCCACCGGCCACGACACCGTGCTACCGACCGAAAGCCGGGTCAACGATGCGCTGATCGCCTATCACCGGGCGCGGGCGCAGGGCGGGGTGGGGCTGGTGGTGCTGCAGGTGTCCGGCGTGCACGAATCGGCGCGCTACACCTCCCATGCGCTGATGGCCACCGACGACGACTGCATCCCCGGCTACCGCAGCTTGGCCGAAGCGCTGCATGGCGAAGGCTGCAAGGTGTTCGCTCAGCTGTTCCACCCGGGCCGCGAAATCATGGAAACCGCCGACGGCCTGCTGGCGGTGGCGTATTCCGCCTCGGTGTCGCCCAACGAGCGCTTCCACGTCATGCCGCGCGCGCTCACCGTGGCGCAGATCGCCGACATCGTCACCGGCTACGGCGCCGCGGCACGGCGAATGCAACAGGCCGGCATCGACGGCGTCGAGGTGGTGGCGAGCCACGGCTATTTGCCGTCGCAGTTTCTCAACCCGCGCGTCAACCGCCGCCAGGACGACTACGGCGGCAGCGACGAAGCGCGGCGCCGTTTCCTTTCCGAAGTGCTCGATGCCATCCGCGCCGCCACCGGCCCCGACTTCGTCATCGGCCTGCGCATCTCCGCCGGCGAGCTGGACGCCGAAGGCCTGGCCGAAGACGAGGCGCTCGCCACCGTCGCCGCGCTGGAAGACAAGCTCGACTACGTCAGCGTGATCGCCGGCAACTCCGCCAGCATCGGCGGCTCGGTGCACATTGTCCCGCCGATGACGGTGGCCAACGCCTATCTCGCCCCGGTGGCGGCGCGCTTCAAGGCGCGGTTGAACATCCCGGTGATGGTGGCCGGGCGCATCAACCAGCCGCACGAGGCCGAACAGGTCATCGCCAGCGGCCAGGCCGACGTCTGCGGCATGACCCGCGCGCTGATCTGCGACCCCGACATGCCCGCCAAGGCCGCTGCCGGCCGTCAGGACGACATCCGCGCCTGCATCGCCTGCAACCAGGCCTGCATCGGCCGCTTCCACCGCGGCCTGCCCATTTCCTGTATCCAGCACCCGCAGTCCGGGCGCGAACTGCAGTACGGCACGCCCACCCCGGCCGCGCAGCGTCGCCAGGTGCTGGTGATCGGCGGCGGCCCGGCCGGCATGAAGGCCGCGTCCATCGCCGCGCAGCGCGGTCACTCGGTGCGGCTGTACGAATCCGGCCCGCGCCTGGGCGGCCAGGCCGCGCTCGCCCAGCTCTTGCCCGGCCGCGCCGAGTTCGGCGGGCTGATCACCAATCTGCAAAGCGAGCTGCAACGCTACGGCGTCGAAGTCAGCCTCAACAGCCCGGTCGACCGCGCCCTGGTCGAGCGCCTGGCACCCGACGCCGTCATCGTTGCCACCGGCGCCCGGCCGCGTCGCCCGGATATGGAAACGTGCGGCGCTATGCAGGTGCTGGATGCTTGGCAGATCCTGCGCGACGACGCTCCTACAGGCCGCTCGGTGCTGATTGCCGACTGGCGCTGCGACTGGGTCGGCCCCGGCATCGCCATTCGCCTCGCCAGCGCCGGCTGCCGCGTCAAGCTGGCGGTCAATGGCACCAACCCCGGCCAGCTATTGCAGATGTACGTGCGCGACGATCTAGTCGCCCAGCTGCACCGGCTCGGCGTCGAAGTCATCCCCTATGCGCGGCTGTACGGCCACGACGACGACACCGTGTTCATGCAGCACACTGCCAGCGAGGAAGCCATGCTGTTCGACGGCATCGACACCCTGGTGCTGTGCCAGGGCCAGGAGCCAGACGATGGCCTGCTGGCCGACCTTGATGGCATCGATGCCGAGGTCCACGCCATCGGCGACTGCCTGGCACCGCGCACGGCGGAAGAGGCGATTTTCGAGGGGATGCGGGTGGCGTGGATGCTGTAGCGACTACCGGCGGTCATTCGTGTTAGCGGTGACCGCCAACGCTTCAATCGGCGCGCTGGACGGCAAACCGCTCGATCAGCCACTGCATAGCCGGCCCCGTGCGCGAGTCGACCCGGCGTATCAGCGCAAACGGGTAGATCAGCTGATCACGGTCGGCCAGCGTAAGGCGCACCAGCGCCCCCGACGCGATGTCCGGTTCGACGATATGCTCGGGCATCGAGCCCCAGCCGAGCCCGGCGAGAAGTAGCCGGTGCTTGGCGTCAAGGTCGCCAAGCCGCCACGTCTGCGCGGCGTAGACGCCAAAGTTGTGCCCCTCGGTCATCCGGCTGCGGTCCGACAACACCAGCTGTGTATGCTCTCGCAGCGCCGCCACCGGAATCGCGCCTTGATACTGGGCGAGCGGGTGGCTTGGCGCAGCCACCGCCTCCAAGCGAGCCGCGCCGGCAGCGACGGCCTCGATCGGGTCAGGCCAGCTCTCCCGTGGTCCAGAGAGGCCGAGCCCACTTTCCCCGTCGAGCACCAGCTTCAGCACCCCGCCGAGCGCTTCCATCTGCAGGTCTAGCGCCACCGTCGGAAACTGCGCTGCAAACGCCTGCAACACAGACACCAGCTTCACCGACGGATACATCACGTCAACCGCCAGCGATACCTCGCCTTCGAGCCCGCCAGTCAGGCCAGCGGCGCGCGCGGCCATCTCGCGAGTCAGCAGGTCTATCCGGCGGGCATCTGCCAGCATCGCGCGACCCGCCTCGGTCAGCATCGGGCGCCGCCGCCCCCGCTCGAACAGTGCACAGCCCAGCAGCGACTCAAGGTTGCCGATCGTGTAGCTGACCACCGACTGCGCGCGCCCCAGCACCTCGGCCGCCCGTGAAAAACTGCCTGCCTCCACAACGGCGACAAAGACCCGCAACTGGTCCAGCGTAGGGGATCGATCAGACATTGGTATCGAAAAAATAGATATTAACAATCGATTTTAAGCCATTGTTTGTATCGAACGACAGGCATAAAGTTTCGACATGCAGTCACCCAGCCGCCCAGATCCGCGGCTTGTGGTGCAGAAACAAGGAGAGTCCTCATGCTTGAAATCCGACATGCCAACCAACGTGGCCTGGCCAACCATGGCTGGCTCCGCTCGTATCACACTTTCTCTTTCGCGAGCTACTACGACCCCGAGCAGGTCGGCTTCTCCGATCTGCTCGTCATCAACGAGGACCGCGTGGCACCAGGCCAAGGCTTCGGCACGCACCCGCACCGCGATATGGAAATCTTCTCCTACGTGCTCGACGGTGCACTGGAGCATAAGGACACCATGGGCACCGGCTCGGTCATCCGCCCCGGCGACATCCAGCTGATGAGCGCAGGCACCGGCGTGGCGCACAGCGAGTACAACCACTCGAACACAGAGCTTGTCCACTTCCTGCAAATCTGGATTGGCCCCGCCTCGCGCGGTACGAAGCCCTGTTACCAGCAGCAGCATTTCGCTGAAGCAGAAAAGCGCGGCAAGCTCCGCCTCATCCTGTCCCCGGACGGCGCGCAAGGCTCGCTGACGATCCAGCAGGATGCACGGGTGTACGCAGGCTTGTTCAACGGCGACGAAACGGCGCAGTTTGCACTGGCCCCGAACCGTTACGCCTACATCCACGTCGCACGCGGCAGCGTCACGGTGAATGGCACACGCTTGTCTGAAGGCGACGGCGCCCGGGTACGCGACGAGGAGGCGCTGACGTTTGCCGACGGGCAGGGCGCCGAGGTACTCGTGTTCGACCTGCGCGGCCCCGACGGCGCCGCAGCCTGACTGTACTGAGCCCCGATCACGCCAAGTACTGTGTGATTCGCGGCCTGGCATGAAGGGGACTGGGTGCTCTTGCAGGAGCGGCCAGTCCCCGTGGCCAGCTGCCGCCAGCCCGCATTTGTCGGAATGTACGTGACGCCGCCCGTCCAAACCTCGTTGAGGCGGCTCGGCACAAACACCTGGCCCAGCACATTCTCAATGACCGACAGCGGCGCCGAGTTGGTCGTTGCCTTCAATTTGCGCGTCTGCGGCACCGGATGCCCATTTGGCACGTGCCGCCCGAATCGCCACTTTCAGCCGCTCATTCTCCTGCGCCCGTGCTGATGGCTCACGCCCACGCCAATCATAGAAACCCGAACGCGACACGCTCAATCCGTTACCCATCACCGCCACTGGGAACATCATTCGATGCTCCTCTATCCACGCGAACCGGAAGGCTAGATTAGCCTGAACTACCCTAACTTCAATATCAGTGGCATCAAGCTAGAATTGAACTAGGATAATTTGGCATGGGGGCGGATCGCTCATTGCTTTTTCGGCCTTGCACTCTGATCCATGCCTCGATCCCAGCCGGCCCTCCTGCGACACAACATGGCAAGGATGGGGAGCGAGCAATGACCAGAAAGTACGAGCCGGACGAAGAACTCGAACGACACATCGCGTCGCGCCTGCTTGATGTCCTGATCCGCGCCGGTCTCGTTCTCGCGTTGGTGATGCTCTGTTATCGAGTATTCTCGCCCTTCCTCACTTTGATGGTGTGGGCGGTGATTCTCGCCGTGACGCTTTACCCCTTGCAGCAGAAGATGGCGCGCAAGATGGGGGGCAAACAGGGGTGGGCGGCGACGTTGCTAGTTCTGCTCAGCCTCCTGCTGCTATTCGGTCCAACAGTGTTGCTGTTGAGTTCGCTCGGCGATTCCGTGCAAGAAACGGTGACGGCCGTGCAGACGCTTTCGGTAAAGATTCCTGTTCCGAACCCCAGCATTGCCGCGTGGCCAATAATCGGCAAAAAAATCTATGCGGCCTGGGTGCTCGCCTACAATGATCTGCCCGCCTTCGTGAAGTCGATGCAACCGAAGGTCGTTGACCTCACCAAGGTCCTGCTTGGGGTCGTCGCGGGCATCGGCGGTGGGCTCCTGCAACTGCTTGCCTCCTTCATTATCGCTGGCATCATCATGGCTTTCGGGCAAGCAGGGGCGAAAAGCAGTCTCGCCATCTTCCGACGCATTGTTGGCGCCGAACGAGGCGACGAATTCGCGAAGCTTTCCACTTCCACCATTCGCGCCGTAGCGCAGGGCGTCATTGGCATTGCGTTCATCCAGGCGATCATCGTCGGTCTTTGCCTGATCATCGCGAGCGTACCTTGGCCCGGCGTCCTCACGGTGATCGTACTGGTACTCGGCATCGCCCAAGTACCGGCGCTGATCGTCACACTGCCGGCGATTATCTACATTTGGTCGAGCCACGGCGATTACAGCAATGTCGAGGCAATCGGATACACGGTTCTGCTGCTCGTCGCCGGCATGGCCGACAATGTGCTCAAACCACTGATGCTGGGCCGCGGCGTCGAGGCACCGATGCCGGTGATCCTGCTCGGTGCCCTCGGTGGCATGGCGACTGCCGGCATCCTCGGCATGTTCATCGGTGCGGTGCTGCTGGTGCTCGGCTACCGCATCTTCATGGGCTGGGTGGCCGCCAATCCTCATTCTGAAGCGGCCTCGGCAGAGGATCATGCGGAGACCTGAGCCTGAGCCTGAGCCTGAGTCGGTCATGTCATGCCGAAGTATGGCGGCCACTGCGAAAGCGCTGGTCGCCTCGTTATGGCTTAGCGGCTGTACCCTCGTCGGGCCCAATTTTGCCAGCCCCGATGTGCCTTGGCTCAAGCACTGGAATGGCGGGTCGCTTCAGACGGTGGCGTCTGCGACGTCTGGCGCGCAAAGGCCGCGGGCGGAAACTGATGCCTGGTGGCACAACTTCAACGATCCGATACTCGATCAGCTCGTGGCCGAGGCACAACGCCAGAATCCGGACGTCCGCACTGCCGGATTGCATATCATGGAGGCACGCGCCCAACTGGGCATCGCGAACAGCGGGCTATACCCGCAGGTGCAACAGATCAGCGGGCAAGTGACACGTATTGGTCACAATCCGTCGTCAGGCCCCAACTCGGTATTCACATCCTACGGCGCCGATCTCAATATCGCCTGGGAACTGGATTTCTGGGGAAAATTCCGGCGCGGCATCGAATCAGCTAATGCGGCCTACCTCGCGAGCATTGCCCAGTACGACGACGTGCAGGTGCTGGTGGCGGCGCAGACGGCGAATCTCTACGCCTCGATTCGGATAATCGAGCAGCGGTTGCGTATCGCTCGCGATAACGCGGCGCTGCAGAAGCGAAGCCTGGAAATCACCGAGCATCTGTTCAAGAGTGGCAACGAATCCGAACTCGACGTGCAACAGGCTCGTACGCTCTACCTATCCACCATCGCCACGATTCCGCAACTCGAAGGCAGTCTGCGACAGGCGCAGAATGCGCTGAGCGTCCTGCTTGCACGCCCACCCGGCCCGCTGCCTCAGATGGAGGCGGGCAAGGAAACCATTCCGCTTGCAACACTCGATGTCGTCGTCGACATACCGGCCGAGATGCTTCGTCGACGCCCCGATGTAAGAGCCGCCGAGGCACAGTTGGCCGCGCAGTCGGCGTTGATCGGCGTATCCGAGGCAGCGCTTTATCCATCGATCTCACTTGCCGGCGCGGTGGGGTTGTCGGGCACCTCGCTGCCCGGCGCGTCCCACGCTTTCAACTGGGCCATCGGGTCGGCGCTAGTGTGGAATGTCTTCGACTACGGGCGTTTGACGAACCAGGTGCTAGTCGAGGACGCGCGGTTCCAGCAGCTCTATGAGCTTTATCAGGGAACCGTGCTCAATGCAGCGAGGGAAGTTGATGATGCCGCAATCATCTTCGCCACGAGCCGCGCGCAGATCGACGTGCTGCGCGACGCGGTCAAGGCGGCGCGGCGTTCACTCGATATCGCGACCATTCAGTACCGTGAGGGGCTGATTGATTTCGAGCGTGTGCTCGATTCACAGCGCACCTTGTTCAGTCAGCAGGACAACTTCGTCACCACCCAAGGCGAAGTGGCACAGAGTCTGATCTCGCTCTACAAGGCTATGGGCGGTGGATGGCAGGTGGCGCGTGGGCAACCGGTAGTGGATGAGGCCACGCGCAAGGTCATGAACGACCGTAGCCAGTGGAAGGGCCTGCTCGAAGCGCCTTTACCGCCAATCAACGCCGACAAATCCCCAATAAACAATACGAAAACGCCATGAGTCAGCCCAACTCCGAGAACAACTCCCCACCCGCAGCGGACGCTAACGTCGGAAAAGGCACCCGCAGAAGCGCCATCGTCATCGCTGTACTGATTTTGGGTAGCCTGTTGCTCTATTTCATTGGCGACCGTATCACGCCGTACACTTCGCAGGCGCGGGTGCAGGCCTTCGTCGTGCCCGTGGCAGCCGAAGTAGCGGGCAAGGTGAAGCGGGTGTATGTGCGCGACAACGACGAAGTGCAACCAAGGCAGCCACTGTTCGAAATCGATCCGCTGCAGTACAAGATCGCCCTGCAGAAAGCGCGAGCCGATTTTGCCTCGGTACGCCAGTCCGTCAATGCCTCCAACGCAAACATCGATGTGGCACGCGCGTCGCTGGCCGTGGCGAAAGCCGATGCCAAGATGGCGGCTACCGATGCCAGCCGGCAGGAGAGTCTGTACAAAGAGGATCCAGGCGCGATCTCCGTGCGTAGGCTGGAAATCGCCCAGACCACACGTGAAGAGGCGCGTAGCAAAGTTCGTCGTGCCGAGGCCGATCTTCGCAAGGCGATTGAATCGGCCGGCGAGGCGGGCGATGCCAACGCCCAGTTGCAGAGCGCTCGCGCGGCGGTCGAAAAAGCCGAGCTGGATTTGGCGCGCACGCGTGTGCTCGCCCCCGCGCGCGGCCGAGTTACCGACCTACAAACAGATGTTGGCCACTTTGCCCAGCCTGGCGCACCGGTGATGACACTGATCTCCATGCACGACCTTTGGGTCAGCGCCGACATGACCGAGAACAACTTGGGCAACGTCGATGTGGGCAACGAAGCCGCAATCGTGCTGGATGTCATGCCCGGCAAGGTGCTGAAAGGTCGGGTGCGCAGCATCGGCGGTGGCGTTAGTAGCGGCCAGGAGTCACCCCCCGGCATGCTGCCCACGGTGCAAAACAACCGCGACTGGCTGCGCCGTGCGCAGCGTATACCAGTGGCTGTCGAGATTGACGCCAGCGAGCGCTCGCACCTGAAGGGCCTGCGTGTCGGTGGTCAGGCCGAGGTGCTGATCTATACCGGCGACAATGCCGTGATGAATTTCCTGGGGGCCCTCTACATCCGCATCATGAGCTGGCTGTCATACCTTTACTGAGATGCGATCATGGAGCGCATAGCCATCCACCCTCGAGATCGGGCAGCACTTCGGCTCTCGCTCGGCGTCGGGCTTGCGGTATTCGTCGCCTACGGCCTGGCTCTACCGATTCCATTCGTCGTCTGCGTCATGGCTGTGCTGATGCTGTGCAAGCCGGGGCCACCACTACCGCTTGCCAAAGGGCTGTTCATCGCAGGCATATTCGGCGTATTGGTATTGATAGGCGGGCTGATGGTGCCACTGCTCGAAAACTACGCACTCGCGGGCATCTTGCTAACTGCTGCAATCCTGTTCACGCTGTTTTTCACCGGGTTGACGAGCGGCAATCCGCTGACCATGGTACTCGTATTGTCCTTTGCCCTGATTCCGGTCGCGGGGGTCGCCGAGCAGTCATTGGTACTGGCGCTGGCCGGTACGCTGGCCATTGGCGTTGGAGTCGGAACACTGGTTAGCGCCATCTCTAACATCCTGTTTCCAGATCCATCGGGGGCTGCTGGCAAGGCGAAAGTAAGCGGTCCGCCGCCCGCAGTTGCGCGCTGGATAGCCCTGCGCGCAACACTCATTGTCATGCCGGTATTCGTGTTGGCGCTCACCAATCCATCGTTCTATCTCGCTGCAATCATGAAGACCGTCGCACTTGGCCAGCAGGCGGGTGATACCGATGCCCGCTCGGCTGGACGCGAACTCGTTGGCTCGACATTGGCTGGCGCCGGAATGGCAGCCCTTGCTTGGGCCGGGCTTTCGCTCTGGCCGAGCTTATGGATGCTGGCGCTATGGCTGATGGCGGTGGCGCTTTGGTCGGGTTCGGGGCTGTTCGGCACGCGGCACACCGCCTATCGGCCATCGTTCTGGAGCAACGCTCTGTTCACGACGTTGATTTTACTCGGCCCGGCCATTGAAGACAGTGCAAACGGCAAAAGCGTGCTGCAAGGGGCATTGATGCGCACCAGCCTCTTCATCGGCGTAGCCCTCTATGCTTGGGCCGCAGTATGGGTGCTCGAACGCTGGAGAGGCCGTGACCTGGAGTGTAAATTCGATCTGATGGGGGGAGAGCAATGACACTGCCGAATTTTCTCGGCGGCCTGCCAATGATGCTACTGTGAGTAATTGGCAAACCGTACTCGACAACGATTTTAGAGCATTGCCATTTATTTTCGACCGAACCGGACATGTCGGCCTACATCCCGCCGACCCGGCCCATCGGCCGCTTGAACGGGCAGACCCAGGCGCAGCCCCTCGATAAGTTGACAGCACATCGCGAGCAGGGCACAACTTAGTCCTTGTGCCATCCTCCTTCCTCCTGGCTCGAAACAGACAACCTCAACATGAATCCCGTTATCCAGCTTCTCAAATCCCACCGCTCCATCCGCAAGTTCACCGACCAACCGATCAGCGATGAGTTGATCAACGAAATCGTAGCTTGCGGCCAAGCCGCGGCGACTTCCAGCAACATCCAGGCCACGACCGTGATCCGGGTGCGCGATCCAGAGCAACGCGAAAAAATCGCCACGCTCGCCGGTGGGCAGGCCTACGTGGCCAGCGCCGGGGCTTTTCTGGTGTATTGCGCGGATCTGCATCGCCCGCAGTTGGCATGTGAAATTCAGGGTGGGCAGTTCAGCGAAGGCATGACAGAGCACTTCATCATCGCGACGGTGGATGCGGCATTGGCCGCACAAAACAGTGTGATTGCTGCCGAATCGTTGGGACTGGGTATCTGCTACATCGGTGGCATCCGCAATCACCCGCAAGAAATTTCAGAGCTGCTCGGTTTGCCTAAGCACGTGTACCCGATCTTTGGACTGTGCCTTGGCTACCCGGCCCAGGACCCAGAGATCAAACCGCGTCTGCCGTTGTCGGTAGTGCTGAAGGAAGAACGCTACCAGAGCCAGGACGACCTGGAGGGGATCACGGCTTACGACGAGCAGATGCGCGCTTACTACCGAAGCCGCACTGGCGGAACCAAGGACAGTTGCTGGAGCGTGGAAATGAAAGCGCTAGTGGGTAAAGAGTCTCGCCCACACATGCGCGGCTTCCTGGCCCAGCGAGGTTTTTCGATGAAATAGCCATCCCCTGATGGGGGCCGCAGACAGTACAGCTAGTACGACAAGGCCGCATAACAACGCCAAGAGGGGGTGTTAGCGGCTCTTAGTGCCAAAGCCCCCTGCATTAGAGGGGGGCTTTGGCAATTATTGTCAGTTACATTGGCACTCATGATTCGTTGACCAGCTTGCCCAGGACGTTTCGCTGCGCATATATCCTATTTACAATCAATTGCTTGTATTTAGGCTTGGGTGAAGAATGTCTTTCTTCGGTCCATCGGCGTTGGCTGACTTGTAACCGTTCAGGTGTGTGGATTTAGCGCGGCTAACAAAACTCTTTTGCCATTGTTTTGGCATCTTTCCGTAATCCGGCAGTGCTCCTCGCCAAGCCCCCGCGCTGAGTTTTGTTAACGGCTCTTAAGTCAGTCATCTTCCAGATATCCTCTTGCACCTGCGCCATCTGCTTGTCGAATTCCGGCACATTGCGTGCTGCCGGCGTTACTTGGGTGCCTGACTACCGCAGGGCGAAAGCGGCCATAGAAGAGAACACGCAGCTGCCAAGATGGTGCTTTTCACTTCGCACCTTCTTTCTGTATTCAATCTCCAACTTGTCGCAGTGGTCGATACGTCAGGTCCACTTACTTGCGGACAAGCTTTTCAGGTCCTCGATCCGCCATTGCATGCACATGGGTCTCAACGCGAAAATTGGAAATATTTGCTGCGCTTGAAAAAAATCCAATTTTGTCAATAAGTCGACCAAGGACTTGCCGCTCAGCAAGCATTCGTTTGTTTGCAGGTAAAAATTTTGCGCTTGATTTTATTTACCAATAAAATCAAGCGATTATAAAAACAACAATCAGCCGACTCAATAAACGGATTGTGGCTTGGGCGGGATTTATTTTAAGCTGCATAGAGATTTTTCAAGCGCTTACTGCATTGCATTAGGTCAGCGGTATTCATGCAGTGTTCGGCACTACTTGCGTACGGTGGTCTGGATTGCCTCAACGGTACAGATACATAAGAAAACCTTACCTGGATGACTGAATGAAGGTAGTCGGACTGCGCTGGATATTCATGGCCGTTCTCATGCCGTGCCTGATCGGCCTGGTGCTGTTCTTTGCCACCATCTATCAGTCCGAGAGCGGTCAGCTCGAACGGACTACCCAGCAACTGGCACGTACCGTTTCTGCTCAGGTAGACGCCGAGTTGCTTGGCGCCCAGCATGCGCTGCAAGGGTTGGCTGCCACATCGCACGAACTCGACCGCATGGACATCCAGACCTTCCGCCAACATGCGCTGCAATTCATGGCGGCAAGCGGTTATGGCGACGCTATCGCACTGGTGGATGCCTCCGGCCAACAGTTGATGAATACCAAGCTGCCCTATGGCAGCCCATTGCCTAAGACCAGCAATCTTGCCGACACCGCCTTGATGTTTGCGCAGGGTAAGCCTTATGTGTCCAACCTGTTTGCCGGCGCCGTCTCAAAACAGCCTTTATTGGCCATCGCCGCGCCGGTGATTCGTGCAGGTAAGGAGCGCTACAAACTGATAATGGGGGTGAGTGCTGGCACACTGGCACAGCTCGCCAAGGCACAGTCGTTGCCGCCAGGCTGGGGACTGGTGATCTATGACCGCCAGGGAACCATTGCAGTCCGTATCCACTCACCGCAGAAATTTGTTGGCCAGAAAGTCATTCCGGTCCTACTGGAAAAACTAAATGGACCAATCGAAGGCCTGATGAAAGGCCAGAACCTTGATAAAGTGGCCGTGGTTGGGGCCTACCACCGTTCACCGCAAACTGGTTATTCGGTGGCCATTGGTGCACCGGAATCGGTACTGCTTGTTACTCTGTACAAGAGACTGTTCTTCCCCGCGCTGGTGCTGCTGTCGATCAGTCTGGCCAGCGGCCTACTGATGCGCCGCTTCACTGGCCAGATGCGGGCCTCGTTGCGCTCCCTTTCCCAAGCCATCGATGCGGCATCCCAGCGCCAGTCCGATCATGATGTGCCTGCCAATGGCCCAGCCGAATTCGTACAGCTCGCCGCCCAGTTCAATCGTCTGCAGGACATGCAGCGAGAGGCGGAGCTGACCTTGCACGAAGTGGAGCGTTTTGCGGGTATCGGACGCTGGGAATGGGATATCACCGCCGATACTCATGTGTGGTCTGCCGAAATCTATCGCCTCTACGGACGTGATCCCGCCCTGCCACCGGCCGTGTATCCAGAAGTGCAGGCCTATTTCACAGCGGAAAGCTGGGCGCAGCTGACGAAAGAAGTCGTGCAGTGCCTCACCACCGGCGAGCCTTATCAGTGCGATGCGCAGCTAGTGCACAGCGACGGCACGCAGCGTTGGGTGTTCATTACCGGCAGTGCGCAACGCGACCCACAGGGGAAAGTGTTCAAGCTGCAAGGGCTGGTGCAGGACATTACCAGCCGCAAGCAGACCGAATTGGCACTGGAGCGGGTTAACCGCGCGCTCAAGCTGGTCAGCGAATGCAACAGCGAGCTGGTGCATTCGGCCGATGAAGCCACGCTGTTGTCATCGATCTGCAACCAGATCGTGGAAACGGGCGGCTACTTGATGGCCTGGATCGGCTTTGCACATTCCGACGAAGCCAAATCCATCTTGCCAGTGGCAAAGTCCGACTCGGAGCAGGGCTACCTCGACAGTATTCATATCTCGTGGGGGGATAACGCAGAGGGGCAGGGGCCGACGGGTATGGCTTACCGCTTACAGACCACCCAGGTTAACCAGAACTGCCTGACCAACCCCCTGATGTCGCCTTGGAGCGAAGCGGCCCTCAATCGCGGCTATCAGGCCAGTATCTCCTTGCCGCTACTGGCGGGGGAGAACATGCAGGGCGTGCTGACCATCTACGCCCGGGAGCCGGACGCCTTCCAGCACGACGAAGTGGCACTGCTGGAACAGCTCGCCAACGATCTGGCCTATGGCATCGCCGCCTTGCGCAACGAGGAAGCACGCAAGCAGGCCGTGGCCTTGCAACAAGTCAGTGAGGAACGTTATCGCACTGTGCTGGACAACGCCGCCGATGCCGTGGTGATCGCCACGCGCGAAGGCCGTTTCATCTACGCCAACCATCAGTCGCTCAGCCTGCTGGGTTACCCCCTGGACGAGCTGCTGGGCATGACGCTTGCCGAGATCACGCCGGCGGCAGAGGCCTCAAAGGTGCTCGGGATGCTGGACGAGTTGACCAGCAGCCGCCAAGCACGGGGGGAAATGGACCTCAAGAGCCATGGGGGAAAGACGATCCCGGTGGAAGTCCATGCCGTGGCGCTGCCGGACGGTAACGTCTACGCAGCCTGTCGCGACATCACCGAGCGCAAGCAATTCGAGGCCGACCTGGAATACGCCGCCACCCACGACAAGCTGACCGGCCTCGCCAACCGCCACCTGCTGCATGACCGCATCGCCCAGGCAATCGCCTTGGCACGGCGCGAGCACCAATCGGTCGCCCTGATGCTGCTGGACCTGGATCGTTTCAAAACCATCAACGACACCCTGACGCACAATACCGGTGATTTGCTACTGCAGGAGGTCGCACAACGCCTGCAGCAACAGGTGCGCGAGGGGGATACCGTAGCGCGCCTGGGCGGCGACGAGTTCATGGTGGTGATGAGCGATGTCGCGTCGGCCGGCGAGGTCGCCGAACTGGCAAGAACACTGATGCAACACATCCAGCAGCCCTTGCTCGCCGCCGGTCACCACATTGTGGTGACCGCCAGTGCCGGCATTTCCCTCTATCCGCGCGATGGCGATTCGGTGCATGAGCTCATCAGGAACGCCGACGTGGCGATGTACCGGGCCAAGGAACTAGGCCGCGACGAATTCCAGTTCTACGCCCCGGAAATGAACGAGCGCATGCTGGAGCGTCTGCAGCTGGAAAGCAGCCTGCGCCGAGCGCTGCAGATGAACGAGTTGGAGCTGTATTACCAGCCCAAGGTCAGCCTCGCCGATGGCCGTATTGTCGGCGCAGAGGCACTGATTCGCTGGCAGCGTCCCGGTCATGGCATGGTGTCGCCGGGGCAGTTCATTCCGCTGGCCGAGGAAACCGGCCTGATCCTGCCCATGGGCGCCTGGGCGATCCGTGCAGCCTGCGCGCAGCTCAAGCACTGGCAGGCGCAAGGGCTGCCGGAGGTACCGGTCGCCATCAACCTGTCGGCGCGGCAATTCCAACAAAGTGGCCTCGCCGAACTGGTGCAACAGGAAATCAGCAGGCATGGCCTGCACCCTGGGGTAATCGAGTTGGAAATCACCGAAAGCGCGCTGATGATCGACCCGGAGAAAGCCAAGCGTATTCTGCTGGAACTGCGCGACATGGGGGTGCGCATCGCGCTGGACGACTTTGGTACCGGCTATTCCAGCCTCAACTACCTGAAGCGCCTCCCGGTCGACACCCTGAAAATCGACCAGTCCTTCGTGCACGGTCTGAGTTCGGAACTCCACGATGTCGCCATCGCCAAGATGGTCATCGAGCTGGGACATGCGCTGGGGATGAACGTGGTGGCCGAAGGCGTGGAAACCGTAGAACAGCAGCAACAGCTACGCACACTCGGTTGTGACGAGATGCAGGGTTACCTGTTCAGCAAACCGCTGCCCGCCGAGCAATTTGGCAGACTGTTGGCCACATCGACGAAGGTCCATGACGAGCAAGTCGTAGCAGGGTAACCCTATTGGCCATGAAAACCCCATGGCCAGCTGAATCAGGTTTGTCCGTTATTTCAGTTGCGTTGTCACATCCTGGAGCCGAAGGTTAGCGCCGCGATAACGAGCAAGGTGTACTACCCGACCGCCAACCGTACGGCACGTCAGTTCCTACCAACTGCCGTAGCGAACGACCCGACTGTTTCCCCGCCAGAGGCCGAGCTGAGGAAAATGGCGGTCATGAAGGCAGTGCCGCCCAATATTCAGCGTCTGCAAAGCCGTCTCTGCGAGCAAATGTGCGTATTCCGGGGCAACCTGATCACCTGTTCCAGCTGAACCTGGACAGTCGTTCCAGCGCAAACTGGACACCCGTTCCAGGCCAACCTGGACGGCTTGCAACATTGCCGTAACAAGCTGTAGCGCGCGGGGTAACCCGTGGCACCCTCGAGCTTTTTTCCTGGGTGCCCGATGTCTAACCACAGGTTATCCATGCGCAAAATCGTCGAAATCCTTCGCCTGCATCACGCAGGTCTGTACTCGCGGCGCGCGATCGCCCGAATGATCGGCGCATCCCCCACCACGGTCAGCGACTACCTCGCCCGCGCCAAGCTCGCCGGGCTGAGCTTCCCGCTACCCGCCGGCCTGGACGAAGCCACCGTCAATGGCCTGCTATTTCCCCCGACGGCGCCGTCGAAAGTCCGCCGCACCGAACCCGACTGGCCGACGCTGCACCAGGAACTGCGCCGCAAAGGCGTGACGCTGGAGCTGCTGTGGCAGGAGTACAAGGCCGAAACACCGGACGGACTCCAGTACAGCGCGTTCTGCGACCATTACCGCCGTTGGCGCAAGACGCTGGCAGTGACGCTGCGCCAGCACCACACACCCGGTGAGAAACTGTTCGTCGACTACGCCGGGCAGACGGTCGACGTCATCGACCCGCATACCGGCGAAATTCACGCCGCGCAGATCTTCGTCGCGGTGCTCGGCGCCTCCAACTACACCTACCTCGAAGCGACCTTCACGCAGCAGCTGGAAGACTGGATCGGCAGCCATGTGCGCGCCTTCGACTATCTCGGTGGCGTCACCGCGCTGGTGGTCCCCGACAACCTGAAGAGCGGCGTGCGCCATCCGTCCCGCTACGAGCCGGACCTGAACCCGACCTACCAGGACCTGGCACAACATTACGGCTGCGCGGTGCTGCCGGCGCGGCCGTACAAGCCGCGCGACAAGGCCAAGGTCGAGGTCGGCGTCCAGGTGGTCGAGCGCTGGGTGCTGGCCCGGTTGCGTCACCAGCGCTTCTTCAGCCTGCAAGAACTCAACCTGGTTCTGCGTCAGTGCCTGGAG
>NZ_JAUEDK010000027.1 GCF_030385785.1 Crenobacter oryzisoli | reverse complement strand
ATCAATCCAGGCTCTCACACCTATCGGTTGTTCGTGCTGTTAAAGAGCGGTTGTTGCTGACGGCGTCGCTTCGTGGCGTTGCTGGGTCAGCAGCAGAGGAGGCGAACTATACCCCCCGACCCCGGCGACGTCAATACTTTCTGCAGCGAAAACCCGGCAAGTTCGTTAAGCCGTTGATTTTACATAGCGCCAACTGCATCCAAGCAGCAGATAGCAACGTTTCCTGCGGTTTCCCTCACTATTTCTGTCACTTCTCCACGCGATCAGACAAGGACTTACTAACCACCCAACGCCGTCAGGCAACCGCTTCTATATATAGGCGTCGCAAACCACCGCCCTATTTTGATGATGGTTCTGCTACGCTAGTCCGGTTAAGCCTTCGGGCCGGGGAACTTCAAGAAGATAAAGTGGCAAAGCAATGCTCAAATTCGATGTACTGATTATCGGCAGCGGCCTGGCCGGCATGACGCTGGCTCTACACCTAGCAGAAAGCCGCAAGGTAGGCCTAATCACCAAACGCGACCTACTGGAAGGCAGTTCGACTTACGCGCAGGGAGGCATCGCCGCCGTCCTGGACACCGGCGATTCGGTGGAAGCTCACATCCGGGACACGCTGGTGGCCGGCGCCGGACTCTGCAACGAGACGACGACGCGCTTCATCGTCGAGAACTCCAAACGAGCGATCGACTGGTTGATCGCGCTAGGCGTACCGTTTACCAAGGACGAAACCCATAAGACTGGCTATCACCTGACCCGTGAGGGTGGCCATAGCCATCGCCGCATCATTCACGCCGCCGACGCTACCGGCGCGGCAGTGACCTCGACACTGGGTCAGAAGATCAAGGCCCATCCGAACATCACCGTACTGGAAGAGTTTCTGGCGATCGACCTGGTCACCTCAAAGAAACTTGGTCTTGATGGCAATCGCTGCTTCGGTGTCTATGCACTCGACAAGCGCAACGACGAGGTGCTGACCATCGCTGCGGAGAGCACCATTCTGGCCTCGGGTGGCGCCGGCAAGGTCTACCTCTATACGACCAACCCGGATACCGCCACCGGCGACGGCATTGCGATGGGGTGGCGAGCCGGTTGCCGCGTGTCGAACATGGAGTTCATCCAGTTCCACCCGACCTGTCTGTATCACCCGCAGACCAAGTCATTCTTGATCACTGAAGCAGTCCGAGGCGAAGGCGGCATTCTGCGCCTACCAGATGGCACACGCTTCATGCCGAACCATGACAAGCGCGCCGAACTGGCCCCACGCGACGTGGTGGCTCGCGCTATCGACTTCGAGATGAAGAAGCATGGCCTCGACTGCGTCTACCTGGACATCTCCTACAAACCGGCCAGCTTCATCCAGGAGCACTTCCCGAACATCTATGCCCACTGCCTGGAGCTTGGCATCGATATCACCCAGCAGCCTATCCCAGTAGTCCCCGCAGTGCACTTCACCTGCGGCGGCCTGGTCACCGACCTGCAAGGCCACACCGATGTCGACGGTCTCTATGCAGTCGGCGAAGTAGCCTGCACCGGCTTGCATGGCGCCAACCGACTGGCCAGCAACTCACTATTGGAGTGCATGGTAATCGGTCGTGCTGCCGCCAACGACATCTTGAAGCAACCCAAGGTGGAACTACCAGCGATCCCTGACTGGGACGATAGTAAAGTGACGGACCCGGACGAAGAGGTTGTGATCTCACATAACTGGGATGAACTACGCCGGGCAATGTGGGACTACGTTGGCATCGTACGGACCAACAAGCGACTGGAGCGAGCACTGCACCGCATCGAGCTGCTGAAAGGCGAGATCGACGAATACTACAGTAACTTCCACGTCTCAAATGACCTGATCGAACTACGCAACCTAGTCCAGACAGCGGAGCTGATCGTGCGCTCGGCCATGCTGCGCAAGGAGAGCCGTGGGCTGCACTACAGCCGCGACTATCCGGACATGTTGCCCGAAGCTAAGGAATCGGTCCTGACCCCTTAACTTCACATGAAAACGCGAACGGCGTTCCGACTGATGGAACGCCGTTTTGTTATCCGCCCCTCAACTCGGATACTGTCCGACAAGGCGGTTTTGCAAGACTGGATACAGCCCTCATCTGCAACGACTAGCTCCTGACAAAACAGCAAATGAACCCGCTACATTAAGAGCTGCATCCAGGCAGCTCAACCAACGCTGACGCCCCTCCCCTCCCGCTCGGCTTGGTTTTCAGGCATCATTCGGGCAAGCCAAGGTCACACATAAGACTGTCCAACAGCACCACTAACCCTTGGCGGTCGTTGTCCCGTATAATATTGGAAATTGATTCCACACCTGTAAAAAACTCAGGAGCTCCTGATGGATGAGCAATTGCGCCAGAACGCGCTGGATTTTCACCAATACCCGACCCCGGGCAAGATTCAAGTAGCACCGACCAAACCGCTGGCTACCCAGCGCGATCTGGCCCTGGCGTACTCGCCGGGAGTGGCCGCCCCCTGCATGGCCATCGTTGACGATCCGCTGAATAGCTACAAGTACACCGCACGCGGCAACCTGGTGGCCGTGATCTCCAACGGTACCGCCGTACTCGGCCTTGGCAACATCGGCGCACTGGCCGGCAAGCCAGTGATGGAAGGCAAGGGCGTACTGTTCAAAAAGTTCGCTGGCATCGATGTGTTCGACATCGAAGTGAACGAAACCGACCCGGACAAGCTGGTCGACATCATCTGCTCGCTCGAACCGACCTTCGGCGGCATCAACCTCGAAGACATCAAGGCGCCGGAGTGCTTCTACATCGAGAAGAAGTGCCGTGAGCGCATGGGCATTCCGGTGTTCCACGACGACCAGCACGGCACCGCCATCGTGGCCGCTGCCGCGGTGCTGAACGCGCTGCGCCTGGTGAACAAGGATATCGCCAAGGTGCGCGTGGTCGCCTCCGGCGCCGGCGCCGCGGCGATCGCCTGCCTGGAACTGTTGGTGGCGCTGGGCGTGACCCGCGAGAACGTCACCGTTTGCGACTCGAAGGGCGTGATCTTCGAAGGCCGCGACGAGAAGATGGACGACTCGAAGAAGCGCTTCGCGATCAAGGACAATGGGCAGCGCAAGCTGGCCGACGCCATGGTCGGCGCCGACATCTTCATGGGTCTGTCCGGTCCGAAGCTGGTGACCCAGGACATGGTCAAGTCGATGGGCCCGAGCCCGCTGATCCTGGCGATGGCCAACCCGGAACCGGAGATCCTGCCGGAACTGGTCAAAGCCGTCCGTCCGGACGCGATCATCGGCACCGGCCGCTCGGACTACCCGAACCAGGTCAACAACGTGCTGTGCTTCCCGTTCATCTTCCGCGGGGCGATGGACGTTGGCGCCACCACCATCAACGAAGAGATGAAGCTCGCCTGCGTGCGCGCGATCGCCGACCTGGCGATGGCTGAGCAGAACGAAGTGGTCGCGTCGGCCTACGGTGGCCAGGAACTGACCTTCGGCCCGGAATACCTGATCCCGGTGCCGTTCGATCCGCGCCTGATCGTCAAGATCGCTCCGGCGGTGGCCCAGGCAGCCATCGACTCCGGCGTCGCCACCCGTCCGATCGAGGACATGGGCGCTTACATTGAGAAGCTCTCGCAGTTCGTCTACAAGACCAACCTGTTCATGAAGCCGGTGTTCACCGCCGCCAAGCAGAACCAGAAGCGCGTGGTGCTGACCGAGGGTGAAGACGAGCGCGTGCTACACGCCACTCAGGAAATCGCCTCGCAAGGCATCGCCTTCCCGGTGCTGGTCGGCCGCCCGAGCGTGATCGAGAAGCGCATCCAGAAGCTGGGTCTGAAGCTAGAGGCAGGCAAGGACTTCGAACTGGTCAACAACGAGTCCGATCCGCGCTACGCCGAGTACTGGAAAGAGTACTACGAGATCATGAAGCGCCGCGGCGTGTCGCAGGAGCAGGCTCGCCGCCGCGTGATCGGCAACACCACGCTGATCGGCGCGCTGATGGTGCGTCGCGGAGAGGCCGATGCGATGATCTGCGGCACCTACGGCGCCTACCGCCAGCACTACGAGATCATCCAGGATGTGCTGGGCCACAACAATCCGAAGAAACTGGCCGCCGCGGTGAACGCGCTAATGCTGCCGACCGGCAACGTCTTCATCGCTGACACCTACGTGAACGCCGACCCGTCCGCCGAGCAGCTCGCCGACATCACCCTGATGGCCGCCGAGACCGTGAAGCGCTTCGGTATCCAGCCGAAAGTGGCCATGCTGTCGAACTCCAGCTTCGGCACCATCAACAGCGTCTCGGCGCTGAAGATGCGCGAAGCGCTGGCGATCGTGCAGGAGCGTGCACCGGAACTGGAAATCGACGGCGAAATGCAGGGTGATGCCGCGCTGAACGAGAGCCTGCGTCATCAGACCATGCCGGACAGCACCCTGAAGGGCCAGGCCAACCTGCTGATCATGCCGAACGTGGAAGCCGCCAACATCAGCTACAACCTGCTGCGCGTCTCCGCCGCCGATGGCGTGACCATCGGGCCGATCCTGATGGGCATCTCCAAACCGGCCCACATCGTTACCCCGATCTCGTCGGTGCGTCGTATCGTCAACATGGTGGCTCTGGCCGCCGTGGAAGCTCAGGTCGCTCAGGCCTAAGCCCAGCACTCGACGCTATACTCAACGGGCAAGCCTTCGGGCTTGCCCGTTTTGTTTGCGCGGCCGACTGGCCGCATCGCCCCTGGGAGACTGCATGAGCGCCGACTTCAATCCGAACGACCCCTTCGCCCTGCTGCGCCAGTTCTGGCAGAGCACCACCCCGCAGCAGGCGCAGGCCTTTCTGCCGCCGCTGTCCGAAGAGGAAATCGACCGCAAATTGGCCGAACTGCGTGTAGTAGAAGGCTGGCTGACGATGAGCCTGGGCCTGCTGTCGATGCAGATCAAGACGCTAGAAATGCAACGCGCCGCAATGACCGCCATGAAGCCGAAGCCTGACAACGGGTAAGTTATTACAGCAAAGGCGCCCTGCTTCCCGCCGTTCTAAACGCTCGCCGTGCGTTTCGGCCAACCCGCCCTCACGGTACAATGCGCGGATGACTACCCCGCGCTTTGTCCATCTTCGCCTCCACTCGGAGTTCTCCATCACCGACGGCATCGTCCGCCTCGACGAGGCGGTAAAACGCGCCAAAGCCGACGGCATGCCCGCGCTCGGCATGTCCGACCTGATGAACATGTTCGGCATGGTGAAGTTCTACAAGTACTGCCGCGGTGCCGGCATCAAGCCGATCGTGTCGGTCGACGCCTGGCTCGAGAACGAGGAGGACCGCGACAAGCCGTTCCGGCTGATGCTAATGGCGAAGAACCGCGAGGGCTACCTGCGCCTGTGCGAGCTGTTGACCGAAGGCTTTTTGCACAATCAGTACCGTGGCCGTACCGAGCTGAAACGCGCGTGGCTGGAAAAGGGCGACAACAGCAATCTGCTGTGTCTATCCGGCGCTCACCTGGGCGACATCGGCGCCGCGCTGGCCAACAGCAATCCGGACGAAGCACGCCGTCGCGCCGAGTACTGGGCTGGTCTGTTCCCGGACAGCTTCTATCTGGAAGTGCAGCGCCTGGACAGCCCGCAGATCGAGCAGATCGTCCAGGCCTCGCTGTGGCTGGCCGGCGAGCTGAGCCTGCCGGTGGTGGCCACACATCCGATCCAGTTCATGGACGCGGACGATTTCAAGGCACACGAGGCACGGGTGTGCATCGCCGAGGGCTATACGCTGTCGGACAAACGTCGGCCGAAAGATTTCGATCCCTGCCAGTATTTCCTATCGACTGCGGAGATGATCGAGCGCTTCGCCGACATCCCCGAAGCGCTGGAAAACTCGGTGGAGATTGCCAAGCGTTGCAACATCACCGTGCAGCTGGGCAAGAACTACCTGCCGGACTTCCCGACCCCGGAAGGCATGACGCTGGATGACTTCCTGGTGCATAGCTCCAAGGAAGGACTCGAGCAGCGGCTGGAGAAGCTGTTCCCCGATCCAACGGTGCGTGCCGAGCGCCGTCCCGAATATGACGCCCGCCTGAAGATCGAGACCGACACCATCATCCAGATGGGCTTCCCCGGCTACTTTATGATCGTGGCCGATTTCATCAACTGGGCAAAGAACAACGGCTGCCCAGTCGGCCCTGGCCGGGGCTCCGGTGCCGGCAGCCTAGTGGCCTACAGCCTGGGCATTACCGACATCGACCCGCTGGCCTACGCGCTGCTGTTCGAGCGCTTCCTGAACCCGGAACGGGTGTCGATGCCTGACTTCGACGTCGACTTCTGCCAGGACAACCGCTACCGGGTGATCGAATATGTGCGCCAGGCCTACGGCGCCGAGGCGGTATCGCAGATCGCCACCTTCGGCACCATGGCCGCGAAAGCGGTGGTGCGCGACGTCGGCCGGGTGCTCGATCTGCCCTATATGTTCTGCGACGGCGTCTCCAAGCTGATCCCGGCCGCGCCGGGCAAGCACTACTCGCTCGACGATGCGATCGAGATGGAGCCGGTGCTGAAGGAACGCCTGGAGAACGAGGAAGAGCTGCGCGAGCTGTGGGAGCTGGCCAAGAAGCTGGAGGGCATGACCCGTAACATCGGCATGCACGCCGGCGGTGTGCTGATCGCGCCGGGCAAGCTGACCGACTTCTGCCCGCTCTACCAGGCGTCCGGTGACGACGCGGTGCCGGTGTCGATGTACGACAAGGACGACGTCGAACAGATCGGCCTGGTGAAGTTCGACTTTCTGGGCCTGCGCAACCTGACGATTATCGATCTGGCAGTGCGCTACATCAAAGATCTGGAACCGGGCTTCGACACCGACCTGAATCTGCTCGAGTTTACCGATCCGGCCGCCTATCAGGTGCTGCAGAAGGCCAACACCACCGCGGTATTCCAGCTTGAATCGGACGGCATGAAACGGCTGCTGGAAAAACTGAAACCCGACCGTTTCGAAGACATCATCGCTGTGCTGGCTCTGTATCGCCCGGGCCCGCTCGGCTCCGGCATGGTGGACGACTTCATCCTGCGTAAGGCCGGTAAGCAGGAGGTGGATTACTTCCACCCCGACCTGCAGGCCTGCCTTGACCCGACCTATGGCGTGATCGTGTATCAGGAACAGGTGATGCAGATCTCGCAGATCATCGGCGGCTACACGCTGGGTGGCGCCGACATGCTGCGTCGCGCGATGGGTAAAAAGAAGCCGGAAGAGATGGCCGCTCACCGCGAGAAGATCGCCGAGGGCGCTAAGAACAAGGGTTATGACCCGAAGTTGGCCGAACAGTTGTTCGACCTGATGGCCAAGTTCGCCGAGTACGGCTTCAACAAGTCGCACACCGCCGCCTATGCGGTGGTGTCCTACCAGACCGCCTGGCTGAAAGCCCACCACTGTGCGGCGTTCATGGCGGCCACCATGTCGTCCGAATTGGACAACACCGACCAGCTCAAGGTGTTCTACGACGACTCGCTGGCCAACAAGCTGAAGTTCCTGCCGCCGGACGTGAACGAGAGCTTCTATCGCTTCGTACCGGTGAACCGCCAAGAGATCCGCTACGCACTCGGTGCGGTGAAGGGCACCGGCGAGGCGGCGGTCGACCACATCGTGGCAGTGCGCAAGGAAGGTGGCCCATTCACAGACCTATTCGACTTCTGCCGCCGTACCGACAAGCGCATCGTCAACAAGCGCACCATCGAGTCGCTGATTCGCGGCGGCGCCTTCGATTCGATCGATCCGAACCGCGCCAAGCTGTTCGCCAACGTCGGCCTGGCGATGGAAGCGGCCGAGCAGGAAGCGGCCAACGCCAACCAGGGCGGCCTGTTCGACATGTTCGAGGCCGACGCGGCGCCGGGCGTGGAAATGGTCGAGACCAAGCCGTGGGCGCCGGCGGTGCAGTTGGCCGAAGAGAAGCTGGCGATCGGCTATTACCTGTCCGGCCACCCCTTCACCGCCTACGAGCGCGAGGTGCGCAGCTTCATCAAGACGCCACTGAGCCGCGTCACGCCACGCAAGGAGCCGCAGCTCATCGCTGGTTTCGTCACCGGCATTCGAACCAAAGTCGGCAACCGCGGCAAGATGGCGTTCATCCAGCTCGACGATGCCAGCACCAAGCTCGAGGTGTCGGTGTTCGCCGAGGCATTCGATGCCAATCGCACCAAGCTGAAGGAAGACACGGTCCTGGTGATCGAGGGTAAGGTCAGCGAGGACAGCTTCTCAGGCGGCGTGCGTATCATCGCCGACAAGATTTACGACCTAGGCGAAGCGCGCAGCCGATTCGCCCGTGGCCTCAAGCTACAGATGAACGGCAATAGCGACGTGGCGCGGCTCAAGACATTGCTGGCCCCATTCCGCAGCGAAGACATGGGCTGTGTAGTGCGTATCGACTACCAGAACCACCAGGCTCGGGGAGAGCTAGAGTTTCCACGCGACTGGGGGGTACGCCTGGACGATGGTCTGCTGCTGGGATTGCGTGATTGGCTAGGGAACGAGGCCGTCAAGGTGATGTGGTAGTACGAAAGCCTTCGCCTCAGCTTGTAGCCGCTGACAAAACTAGCCCAGTGCCCCGGCAGGGCGGAGCAACAATGCCGGGGAGGGTTTCAGCGGCTCTTCGCTGCTCCTGAATAGGCTGGTCCAGGGAGGGCAAGGGCTGCAGATGCGCACACTCCACCGCACGGTGAGCACGCCCACAATATTGACATCTCGTGATGCCTTGTTATGCAAAGCCCCCACTCGGCCAAGCTCGAAAGCATACAGCTAGGCCCTGCTAACCAGAGCCATCGCAACAGCTTGGACATGATGCTCAGAAGCACGCGGAGGGATTAGCAGGGCAGCACCAGCAAACCGAAGCCCGCTAAGTGACGTCCCTGAGAAAGGGAAACCTAATCAGCGCGACAACCCGTAACAACCAGGCCATCCCCCGTATCTTCGCGGTCAGCTCCACCCATGGCGCCCACATCCTAGCCCCTCCGTGGCCTCAGCATTTTGGTCATGGTGCCAACCGAATAGAAACCTCCCCCGCCATCCCTGTTTGGGCCACGGTAACCAGCCGTGCAGAGACACCATCCATCCCGAATGCAGCTCCCTCTGTCAGCCAATCCCTGCCGATCGCTAGACCAACGGGGTTGCCCTTGGCATGGGAGCCGCATGCTTATGTGTAGTGTGTGACACACTCGCTCACCTGTTTCATTGTTGAAACACTTTTCAAAGATCACACCTAGCTCTGCCTCATCTTGGCCAGACAAGGATTTTATTCGAAGCCTTAGCTACAGCCCGCCAAAACTGTTTCAGAACTGACACAGCTATCTCAGCGAAAAAATGCCATGCGCCCATGAGAAATCCATACATTCCCAAGAAAATCAGCCTTTTATACATCCAGCCATAACCTGGCACATGACTTGCTCTTAGGTGAGTGCGCAAAAGCAAAGCGCCAATGTGGATCACCCGACTTCGGACTAGAACCTCAGGAGTAACGACCATGAAAAAGCTCGCACTTGCCGTTGCAGTCGCCTTGGCCCTTGGTTCCACAGTAGCTATGGCTGGCGGCGACCGCCATGGAGGCAACAAAACCGATGTAGATGTACAAAACTCGTTCAATAAAACCGATGTTGATGTAAACATCAAGGACAGCTTCAATCGCTACCGTTTTACCAGCATCAACAAGCAGGAATCGAAGATTGATGCTCATATGCACGGCAGCACAACCGGGACTAAGGTTGAAGGCGGAGATGCCCGTGCCTCCTCGTTCTCCGGCGCAGCCGCATTGAGTGGTGCAGGTGCACGAGCCAATGCTGAAGTTGAAAAACTTCATGAAGGCCGGGCTGGCGATGCCGCCTTGGCAGCTGCGGACGCCGATGCTGGCGCACGCGCTAGCAATGGTGGATCCTCTGCTTATTCTTGGACCGTCGTCGGTTCCGGTGATGCGAACCTTAGCGGCAATAACATCAATGGTGTAGGCGCTATCGCTCAAAGCACCGGCTACAGCTCCCTCATCCAGCAACAAAACAACGTGAGCGTCAATGCTCAGGTTGGCGGCAAGTAACCAAGTCCTAAAGCCGCTTTGATCAAGCGGGAGGCGAAAGTGACAGATCGCCTCCCCGCTTCTTCCCTTTTACCGGCGATGTATTTGGAGTAAAGCCATGACCAGGTTCTATAACCCCTTGCTAGCCGGCCTATTAGGGGTAGTCGCTTTGATCGGCACAGCTCAAGCTCAGGATCAATTGAGTCAGGCAACAGCAGTCGGCCCCTCTAGTGCACTTTTTTCTGCCCTCCCCAAGGCAGCCAATCTAGATGCACAGACAGGCCAGAAAGATATCACGCTGATCAATAATACCAGCAGCGCAACAATGGGGGGGCAGGTTGGCTCTACCACTATCAGCGACGCTATGGTAAACACCGGCAGCGCCCTGATCGGGGCTGGGGCTTTCAATGGCATGTCTGGGATTGGCACGGTCATTCAAAACACTGGCAACAATGTATTGATTCAAGATCAAACCATCTTCAACGTGACCATGCATTAAAATGTCGGCAGGTCGCTACGCGACCTGCCCCATTGCCATTTTTTGAAAGGAGCCAACCATGCGTAAGAAATCGGCGGCTTGCTGCTTGGCCCTATTGCTCCTTCCCATGTTGGCCCATAGTGAAGCTGTAACCGTGCTAACAGGCCCCAATAGCTCTTACACGCTAAGTGTGCATAGCTATAAACAACTGGCCTTCCGTAATACGATACGTCAACAATATGATTTCAGCTGTGGGTCTGCCGCCTTGGCTACGCTGCTTCATTACCATTATGAAGTGCCCGTTGGTGAACGGCAAATATTCAAAGAGATGTACCAACATGGCGACCCGGAAAAAATACGCCAGGTAGGGTTCTCCATGCTAGACATGAAGCGATATCTGGCCTCCATGCAAATCAAATCTGACGGCTACAATGTGAGCCTCGACGAACTGCAAAAAATTGGGGTGCCGGCCATCGTCCTAATCAAAATAGGTGGCTACAATCATTTTGTTGTTATTTCCGGCATACAGGACAAAGCCGTCCTAGTCAGCGATCCGGCGATTGGTGCCAGGATCTATGGACGCCAACAATTCGAAAACATGTGGGGAAAAATTGCTTTCTTCATCACGGACCAGGCCGAAGTGGGTTCGCAGTATTTCAATCGCAAAGTCGACTGGAACTCTGTGGCACGCGCACCTTTGCGCGATGGCATTCTCGAATCCAGTTTTTCCAATTGGTCTTTCATGATGCGTGGACCAGCTGACTTCTAGGACATAGCCATGTTGACAGCCATTACAAAGACCCAAACCTCTGTTTGGTATTTTATCTTGGCAGGCGGACTGTCTTGCTTTTCTTGCCTTTCTACTGCCGGTGAGATGAATTTGAAGCAACTCTTGGCGGACCGCCAGGTAGACGAAAAACTCATGGAGGCGGCAAGAGGCGGCATGGAAATAAATGGTCTTAACGTTGATATCGGCCTACAGCGCACTGTTATGATAAATGGTGCTGTGCAGTCCGTCAGTCAGTTGCAGTGGAACAGCAACAATCAAGCCGCAGCCTTTTCAAATTTGAACCCAATCGTAATCAGCAATACAATCAACGGCCAAATGGTACAGGTACAAACCGCCATCAACGCCAACGTAACCAACCTAGCCATGTACAGGCAACTACTGAGTAATCAAGCCATCACACAGGCTTTGATTCGCGGACTACATTAACCACCTATAGTTTCATATAAAAATGGGCTGGAGGTTATCCAGCCCATTTTTTATAAACATCACAAATCAAAAGGAGCATGTAGCGTAATTTGTGCATTAGGCGAGTCTGGTGTCACCCCCACCCCCAAAGTCAAGTTGATGGTCTGCTTTGGAGTAATTCGATAAGAATAACCTATCAGCAGTTGCCCAACCTGTACCGTCGTAGTCCCCTCCCCGAATTGACCATTAACTTTTGTTCTTCCAATCACGTTATGATCGTAACCAATGCTAAACGAAGCCTTATCATTAATACCAAAGCCCATGCCAAAGTTGACCTCAACAACATCCCCTGGCTTCACGTCACCAATAACTTGAGTAGACGCAAGTCCACCAGATGAAATAAACAACGTTTTATCGACATTTTTACTGAAATTATATTGATAGCTGATGCCACCATAGAACACTGCAGGATCCGTTGGCATAATAAATGTCAAACCAGGTTGAACCCCCCAGAAACCCGCCCCTGTTGGAGTCTTAGTTTCAAGACCGGTCTGAGATGAATAGGGAACGTCAAACGGCCCCTTCCCTGTTGGCGCACTCACCTTTAAACTACCAACATAATATGGCATGCCAGCATCCGGCTGATTAAACTGATAACGGAAGCCAAACTGAACATCGCCGATCCCACCACCATTTGCCGTGAAATTTTGGATATCCGAAGCAGTAGAAGGCGTGTTTATCGGTTGCTCCTGTGTATTTTCTTCCTGGTAGACAAAGGGGACATGAATGGCAAACTCTAACCGGTTTGTCAATCCATATCGGCCATCCAAAGCGGCTACATAGCTATCTCGGGTTACTTTGTTAATATTAATCAGGCCAATCGTAATAGCTGGGATAATGGTGTAACCAACCAGAGCAACCCGATTCGAAGACGAGGTCGAAAATTGCAAGGACGGATCAATAACGAAGTGCCCCTTCGGGGTTAATACCCCTTGCGGGTCGAATGTGCCGACAATGTCGCTGACTTTGTCATTAGTCGGTTGAGTGGGGGTGTCGACACCATTTGCTGCCGCTGTCGCCGGAGTTTGACCAGCCTGAGAAGCATTGCCAGCCGCTTCGGCAGCGGCTGTAGCCGGAGCAGGATCGGTAGCTGCTGGCGCAGGTTGAGCCGCTACTGTCGTTGCCGGGGCATCAGTCTGCGAAGGCGATTGCTGAAGCTGGGAAGCGGAATCTGGACTGGTAGATGTCGGCTGTGATTCTGCGGTCTTTGCTGGGTCACTTGACTGAGCTGGAGCCGTTGCCTGGGATTCGGAACTCGTCGCTGCAGGCTGCGACTCGGCCGGTTGTGCCGATTGTGCCTCCTGAGGGCTAGGATCCGTCGATATCGGTTTCGACTCTGCAGGCTCGGTTGAATCTGCAGATTGCGCAGACGGCTGAGGCGAACTTTGAGCAGCGCTCTCAGTCTGATCCACTGGAGGCATAGTATCGGCGTATACACCGGCTGAGGAGCATAACAACATGCTGGCAGCCAGCACTTCCCAGCGGGGCTTCAAGGCAAATGGAAAATTGCGTTTCATTATTACCCCCTCTTGATGCGACTTCTGTTGAACTTAGCCGGCCCCGCCGACTACCAAAATCGCCACATAAAAGCTCTGGATATAAATTATTTTCCAATGCCAGTCGCCCGGCGAGCGTGATCTATTTTGTTTCCCTAATGGGATTAAGCGGAATCGCAGGCTTTTCAATACAGAACCTATATCGACCACATAAAATAAATCACGTCATCAGTAATTCATCTTTAACTTCATCATCATTCTGTAGAGAGTCGAGCGGGACAACCCCAATTGTTTTGCCGTGGCAGATACATTCTTCTTGTTCATCTCCAGTACCTGCTGGATATAGTCCCGTTCCATTCTTCCTACTACCGTATCGAGAGTGCCAACCTCAATCCATCGGTCATCCCGTATGCCGGTCATAGCAAGCCCTAAGTCTTCCGGACGGATCAGTCTATGCTCGCTCATCACCATGGCACTGCGAACCAGATTGATCAACTCCCGGACATTACCAGGCCAAGAATAAGCTCGCATTGCTTGCAATGCTTTATTACTGAATCCGTATACTTTGCTGCTTTTCTCTAATGAAAATTCTTCAAAACACCAGCGCGCCAATAATTCTATATCTTCGCATCGCTCGCGCAAGGGTGGAACATTTAAACGTAATACATTGAGCCGGTAATAGAGGTCCTCGCGGAAGCGTTTCTCACTGATGGCCCGTTCTAGATCAACGTGCGTTGCCGCGATGACTCTCACGTCCACTCTGATGCGCTGTACAGAGCCGACTCTTTCAATGATTTTTTCCTGCAGAAAACGCAGCAGGTTTACCTGCATATCGTGCGGTAAATCACCGATTTCATCGAGGAAAATCGTGCCGCCATCAGCCGCTTCGATAAGGCCGATTTTTCGTTGATGCGCACCTGTAAATGCCCCCTTCTCATGACCAAACAACTCGGTCTGTACAAGATGGGCAGGAATCGCCCCGCAATTCACCGCGACAAACGGACCATCGGCGCGATGAGAGTTCTGATGCAGCGCTCTTGCAACCAATTCCTTGCCTGTACCGCTCTCGCCATGGACCAGCACAGGAGCCTCACTGCCGCGAATCTTGTCGATGCTGGCAAACAGCTTCTGCATGGCCGGACTAGAGCCGACCATGTTGAACTGGTTGGGATGGATATGCTGGTAACTGTTCCTGATTCGAAGCTCGGCTCGGCCATGGGCGTGACCAAGCGTCATTGCCAGTCTCGGTGCATCGAGGGGCAGTGTGTGAAAATCGTAACAATGATCCGAAATGAATTTACAGACGGGCACGGTCCCAAGCAGGTCACGCTCGACCAGCGCAATCCACTCCATCACTCCGACAACAGCACAGATGTCCTCCAGAGCATCCTGCAGTTCAGTGACAAGGCGGCCAATATGAACGAGTCCAATCATGGGCCGGATCGTGTGGCCCAAACAGGTGAGAGCCTCTGCAACATTGCGCGCCATGACCACTCGCCAGCCGGGCAATAACCGCCCTAGCTCCTCAGCTAGCACTGCACTCTGTTGGCCGAACAGCAAGACCTCACGCTGGCTCACTTTCATACCCCTGGCTTATCCGTCGTTCATGCCATCTTCGACAGAATGCGAAGATCCGACACTCAGAACCTTTTCCAAGTGCCCAGCAAGAGCAACTGATGCTCAAGCCCGCATGGTAGTGATGGACACTGCAACGGTTACCCGGGTTTTGGGCGAATCAATCCAACAAGATGGGATTTAAGTGCTCCAGATGAGGGTATCGCTTAAACCTACTCACGGCTTGTTTCGCCCCAAACCTGACCTAACAGCAGCATGGTTCATGCCAGCAGCAAAATCAAGGAGATCAAACTAGCGTTACTGGCTTGAAATTTCGGGGAAAATGACTAGGGATGACAGAGATACCCATCAACACGGAGCAATGCTTTCAGCTTTACTTTTGATGGATTATGGCCATTAATCAAGCGGGCCTGTCATTCCGCCAGATCTTCAAGAAAATGGGGCGTATCAACTTGCTTCAAGCGGCAGCAGACGAGCCGACAAGGGGAGATGATCAGACAGCGTCGACCATGGCTGTCCATGATGCACCTCGGCGCTGACCGGCTTCAGGCCGCGCACATAGATACGATCAAGCGACAGCATCGGTAAACGAGCAGGGAAGCTCTTTGCATGCCGCCCGTAAATGGTTTCGAACACTTCGGTCAGGCCAAGCTCGCCAGCCAGAATAGCACTCGCTTCTCCTCGCCAGTCGTTGAAGTCCCCGGCGATGATCAGGGCAGTATCGGCTGGAATCGCATTGTCGATGTAATGACGCAGGCGCGACAGCTGCTTGCGCCGATCATGAGCCAGCAGGTTCAAGTGAATGCACAACGCGGCGACACGGATTGGCCAGCCAGCCAACTGTAGGTCGCAATGCAGCAAGCCGCGCTGTTCAAGTCGGTTGACTGAGATATCGAGATTGCCATGATTTCGTAGCGGGAACCGCGACAAAATGGCATTGCCATGGTGGCCATGATCATAAGAAGCATTCAGGCCATAGGCAGCCTTGTATGATAACAACCGGGCGAGATAGTGGTGCTGGGCTTCGCTCGGCCAGTTACCGACCCTCATTTCGCGAAGCGCATGACGCCCTTGGACTTCCTGAAGAAACAGCACGTCGGACGACAAGTTCGCGAGCCCTGAGGCAATGTTCGGCAATTGCAAGCGCCGATTCAACGGCGACATGCCCTTGTGCATATTGAACGTTGTGATATTCAGCGGACGCATGCGGCTACACGGTCCGGCAGTTGCCGGATCGCCTCGGCGTTAGAGGGGGAAAACACCTTAGCCGCCGCCTCCTCCCACGGCAGCCAGCATGAGGCAAGGTGCTCGTCAGGGGCGAGCACCACCGGCAAAGGCGCCGGCAGCATCAGGCCGAACACATGCTCCGTATTGTGTGTCGTTCCAGGTGGGTAACGATGCCGCCAGTGCTCGTAGATTTCATAGTGGTTCTGCTGCTGCCAGTCGCTCAAGGCATAGCAGGCGACATCAAGACCGGTTTCCTCCAACACTTCACGGCCGGCGGTAGCCGCCAGGCTTTCTTCACCTTCCCTGCTTCCGGTCACCGACTGCCAATAACCCGGCTTGTCGGCGCGTTCGATCAGCAAGACCCGCAGATCAGCGGTGTAGATCACCACCAGTACCGATACAGGTTGCTTAAGTGGCTTCATGTTCTCACCTCACGGGAGGCCGCCGCCGCCGCTTGCAAAGCAATCGCCGACGCTACCATGGAAGGGTCGGGTTGCAAACCATCAGCCAGTATCCGTACCTCGCGTTGAGGGAACGGAATCTCAATCCCCTCTTGCTTGAAACGACGCCAAATCGCCAGATACAGATCCGACTTCAAACCCATGAAACCATTTTCGGGATCGGCAACCCAGAAGCCAAGATCGAGACTGATGCCGGACTCGGCAAAAGCCGTCACATACGCCCCAGGCCCAGGGTTCTTCATCACTCGCGGATGCGCCTTGGCCGCTTCCGCCAAAATACCGAGAGCCACATCCAGATCGGTGCTGTACCCCACCTGAATCGATATGCTGGCCCACATCGCCTTGTCCGAATACGACTGGTTGAGCACCGTATTGGAAATCAGCGTGTCGTTCGGCACCAGCGCTTCAGAGCCATCCAACCCCTTCAACACCACATAACGCGAAGTCAGCTTACTGACGTAGCCAACACGATTATCCACCATCAGTCGGTCGCCGACCCGGATCGAGCGATCGAGCAAGATAATGAAGCCCGACACATAGTTGCTGGCGATTTTCTGTAAACCGAAACCCAGGCCGACGCCCAAAGCCCCACCGAATACCGATAGCACGGATAGGTCAACACCAAGCACCGGCAATGCCACCAACACCCCCACCACCACCAGCACGGTGCGCAGCAGCTTGGTGATGACGATGCGTAGATTGAGGTCGACCTGCTGCAGCTTCATCACCCGGGCTTCGGCCAACTTCGATACCCACAAGGAGCAGATCATGATCACCGACACCCACATCAGCGTGGAGATCATTGTCAGCAGGCTCAACCGGGTCTTGCCGACGGTGAAGGCCACCGAGTCCAACCAATCCAGTACGAAATGGTCGAATCCGATTGCCCAGCTGATGAAGCCGATCCACAGCGTCGTTGCCAGCACGTGTTCGGAATGGCGCTCCAGCTTGCCCTGAGGCAACACCTGACGCACCACCGCGGTCAGCACCCGGATTGCACCAAACCAGAACAGCATTGCCGACATGATCGGCAACACAATGCCAGACCGCCCCAACAGCAGGACCCAGACGACCGTAGACAAGATCACCAGTACCTGCGAGGACATCGGCAATACCAGCCGGAACAACAGATAGGGCAAAAACAGATCGAAACGACCTGGGTGGGTCGCGAACCAGCGGCGATAGACGTAACGCGCAACGTGCCAACCGACAAACACGCAGAACAGGCCGATGGCCAGCTCAACCAAGCCTGCTTTGGTCTCTAGCGCTCCCAACAGGATATTCAGCGTCAGGGTGTCACGGTGATAAATCAGCATACGCGTCCTATGTCTGCAGCCCCCATCATTGCCGAGGGCTTATACCAGCAGACCATCCTTCATGTGATAGACCCGGCCGACCCTTTCGGCGATGTCCGGATCATGGGTGACAATCACGAGGCTCGTGCCAAGACTCTCGTTCAATTCCAGCATCAGGTCGAACACGGCGTTGGCATTGCCGCGGTCTAGGTTGCCGGTGGGCTCGTCGGCGAGCAGGCAGGCCGGGTGCGTCACCAGCGCCCGGGCAATAGCCGCGCGCTGGCGCTCGCCGCCGGACAATTCGCCCGGTTTGTGCGCCAGCCGATTGCCCAGTCCCACCCTTCCCAACATCTCGGAGGCCTGGCGCTCGGCCAACTTGGGGTCGGCACGGCGAATCAGCAGCGGCATCATCACGTTTTCTAGTGCGGAAAACTCCGGCAGCAGGTGATGGAACTGGTAGACGAAGCCGAGAGCCCTGTTGCGCAGCGCGCCGCGGGCACGCTCCGACAGCGCGGACAGCGTTTCGCCCAGCACCGTCACCTCGCCGCCGCTGGCGACATCCAGGCCCCCGAGCAGGTGCAGCAAGGTGCTCTTGCCCGAACCGGAAGCGCCAACCACCGCGACACGCTCGCCTGCCGCAATCGAGAAATCGATACCCTTAAGTACCGACACATTCAAATTACCTTCATCGTAGACCTTGGACAGGCTACGGCAGCTCAATACCGGATTACTCATAACGCAGCGCCTCAGCCGGTTGAGTGCGGGCGGCACGCCAGCTCGGATAAAGCGTGGCAAGCAGCGCCAGCACCAGGGAAATCAACGTGATGGCGGTCACGTCGCCCGACTGGATGTCGGATGGCAGGTAGTCGATCAGGTAGACCTGGCTCGGAATCAGCTTGGTACCAACGATCTTCTCGATCACCGGCACGATCACGTTGAGGTTGCTAGCGATCAGCAGGCCGAAACCGACCCCAGCCAACGTGCCGGCCACCCCAGCTACCGAGCCCTGGATCACGAAGATCTTCATGATGCTGGCAGGGCTGGCTCCCAGGGTGCGTAGAATGGCGATGTCGGCTTGCTTGTCGGTTACCACCATCACTAGCGTCGAAACCAGGTTGAACGTCGCGACGGCCACGATCAAGGTCAGGATGATAAACATCATGCGCTTTTCGACCTGCACCGCACGGAAGTAGTTGGCGTTGGTATCGGTCCAGTCGGTGGTCAGTGTGTCCTGCGGCAGTTGGCTGGCTACTTGCTCCTTCACCAGCGGCGCCTGCATCGCATCGTCGAGCTTGAGGCGCACGCCCGACACCTTATCGCCCATCCGGAACAACACTTGCGCGTCATGCAGATCGATCATCGCCAGGGTCGCGTCGTACTCGTACATGTCGACCTTGAATACGCCGACCACCGTAAACTGCTTCAGACGCGGCATCATCCCGGCCGGGGTGATATTGCCCTGCGGGGTAATCAACGTGACCTTGTCGCCGACATTGACGCCAAGCTGACGCGCCAGCTCAACGCCGAGCAAAATGCCGAAGCCGCCCGGTTTCAGACCCGACAGCTTGCCGGCCACCATGTCGTGGCCAATCTCGACGACCCTGTTTTCCTGCGTAGGGTCGACACCGCGTACCATCACGCCGCGGACATTCCCCCCGTACGACATCAGCCCCTGCGCCGACACGAACGGCGCGGTCTCCTTCACATGAGGTTGTTTGGCGGCAATGCTGGCGATAGCCGGCCAGTTGCTCAGCCGGCCATCGTAACTGCTGATCTCGACATGCGAGGCAACACCGAGGATGCGACCACGGATCTCCTTCTGGAAGCCGTTCATCACCGACAGCACGATGATCAGGGCGGCTACCCCCAGACAGATGCCGACAATCGAAATCAGCGAAATGAAAGAGATGAAGCCATTGCGCCGGCGAGCACGCAAGTAACGCAGGCCGATCAGGACTTCAAACGAGGTTTTCATATATCCGGCTTAGCTCTGGTAGGGGTTGTCCAGTTGACGCATCATCGTCACCAGAAAATCGCGGATCTGCTGCTCGTCGCAGCCCATCAGCAACGCATCCTCGAACGCGTCTTGCGCCATCTGCTGGAGTTCCTCCAGGTTCTCGCGCATCACCTTGATCTTCTCGACACAGGCGAGCACATTGCCTTCGCTGTCGTGCCACACAGGGAATTCTAATTGCATATTCAATCAACCACAGCGCAGTAAAGGAAAAAAGCGATGCCCGCCGTGGCGGGCATCCTGTTCATATTGTCGGGCCGCCTGCTTCAGGATGCGGCTTTCTTCTTGTGCTTTTTCTTGATCGGCTGCTTTTCGGACGACTTGCCGGCTTTTGACGACCTGCCCGCACTCGACTTGGTCGCCTCCTTCTTACCCTTGCCCGCGCGGCCCTTACTGCCCTTCTCTACCTCAGCCGCCTTGCCCTTCTTACCCTTCCCCTTAGGCTCGGCTTCAGGCACAGCCTTGCAATGCTTGCCCCTGCGGCACTTCACGGCAGTTGCAGGCTCTGCGACATCTGCTTTCTTCGCAGCCACCGGCCGGCTAGAACGAACGCTCGACTCGTCGCTGCCGCCCTTGTCGGTGTAGTCGGCAACATTCGCCCCGCCTCTCGATACCCGCCGCGCACCGTTATAGCGTGCGGCCCAGTACGCACTACTCATGCTCACCACTTCCACGCTCTTGCCAGTCCGTGGCGCATGGATGAACTTATTGTTGCCCATGTACATGCCGACATGCGAGTTGGCAAAGCCACGGGTATTGAAGAAGACCAAATCGCCCGGCGCCAGTTCACTCCGGTCGACACCCCTGCCGGTATGCGCCATTTCGGCGGCAGTACGCGGCAGACTGACGCGCAGCGATTTCTTGAAGATGTACTGGATGAAGCCACTGCAATCGAGCCCAGAGGTCGGCGAAGTACCACCAAAGCGGTAAGCTACCCCCAGCAAACTCATGGCTTGCAGGATGAGGTCGCCAGCAACTTCCTCGCTGGCCGAGCTTTTATTTGGATTGGAAGCGAATTTTCCGATGGGGTCGTCCGAGGCCTCGACCGCTGCACGTCCCTCGGCAGACGCTTTCTCCGGCGCCGCGTACGCGCTTGACATGAACGCGACCAACACCAGAGCTAGTAACCGTAGTTGCAATTTCATAGACTGCACTCTAACCAACGCGACCGGCAGTGTAAAGCCGGCCTCCTAGCGGGTAAAACATGCTCAGAGAAACACTTGTCGCCATGCGCGACTTACCTCGTCTGAAGGAAATTAGTGGCATTCTGATCCGCCATGGGCTGGGGGAGTTCACACAGCGGCTGAAATTACCGCGTGCGGTGGAAAAAGCCGGAGAATGGCTGAACCTTTCACTGCCCGAATCGGGTGCAGGCCAGCCGACGCCGGTGCGGGTCAGACTGGCGTTTGAGGAGCTCGGCCCGACCTTCATCAAGCTCGGCCAGATCCTGTCGACCCGTGTCGACGTATTCTCGCCGGATTGGATTGCCGAATTCGAGAAACTGCAGGCTCATGTACCACCAGTTCCGCCCGAAGCACTCGAGGCGCTGGTCACCAAGGCACTTGGAGCCCCACCGGCCACCCTGTTTGCCGAATTCGACCCTACCCCAATAGGGGCCGCATCGATTGCTCAGGTACATCGAGCCCGACTGCCCGATGGCAGCGAGGTAGCAGTGAAATTGCGCCGCCCAGGTATCGTCGACAAGGTCGAAGCCGATTTACGCATTCTGTCGTACATTGCGCATCTAATCGAAACGGAGTTTCCGGAGACTCGACGTTACCAACCGATCGAGATCGTCAAGCAGTTCACCCGATCGCTAAGGCGTGAACTCGACCTGGCGGTCGAGGCTCGCAATATGGAACGCTTCGGCCGAGACTTTGCCGACGACCCGATCATCCATGTACCGCGCATCTACTGGCAGTACACCAATCCACAGGTCAATGTACAAAGCTTCGTCGACGGCATTCCGGCCACCCGGATCGACTTGCTAGCCGGCAGCGGGCTGGACCCACGAGTGCTGGCGAGACACGGTGCTGACGCAGTGCTGCGAATGATTCTGATTAATGGCTTCTTCCACGCCGACCCACATCCGGGCAATGTGTTCTTTCTCGAAGGAGAGCGGGTCGGTTTGGTGGACTTCGGTATGGTCGGCCGGCTCAGCCACGCCCGCCGCGATGAGATTATTGATCTGTTAGCAGCGCTGGCCGAACGTGACGAACGGGCGGTCCTCGACGTCTTGATCGAATGGACCGGTAGCCACCCGGTCGACGAACACAAGTTCGCCTATGACATCGGCGAGCTGATGTTTACATACGACCATGTACCGCTTAAGAACATCAATATCACCCAGTTGATTAACGACATCATGGGGTTGATACGCGAACACTCGATCTTGCTGCCACCGGAGCTGACACTGCTGTTCAAGGCACTAATTACCCTCGAAGGGCTCGGCCGCCAGCTCGACCCAGACTTTCAGCTGATCGAGCACATCACCCCGTTCGTGCGCGAGCTGATGATGGAGCGTTTCCACCCCGCTTCACTGCTCAAGCGCGGCAAGCACACGCTAAGCGAAGCCATCGGCATACTGGCAGGGTTGCCGCGCGACCTGATCCGCATCGGCAAGGATATTCGCCACGGCAAGTTCCGCGTCAACCTCGATCTGAAGCGGCTGGACAACTTCGGCCGCCAGCTCGACAAGAGTGCCAATCGCTTGACGATGGGCATCGTCACCGGCTGCCTGATCATCGGTTCAGCGATCGTGATGACGGTAAACGCCGGGCCTAAGCTCTTTGGACTACCCTTCTTCGGCTTTCTCGGCTTCATGGTGGCGTTTTTCAACAGCATCTGGATCATGTGGTCGATCTGGCGCTCCAGTAAGGAGTTTTGAGTCGTTCGCCAACCTCACCCGGCATTTGTACCGCCCTTATCGTAAACCATGGCAGCCCGTGACAACTCCCTGACTCCAAGCGCCTCTCAGGCTTTTGGCAGCGACTCTTCGCGCTGACCGTGCCGTCGGCTCGGCCGACTCAGCACTTTCTTCTCCGCCTCACAGCAGCCTGTCGGGACCGGCATTGGTGTTTTCGCAACGGTAGCCCTTGAGCCAAGAGGTGCCGACTATTGACTCAATAAATGATAATAATTAGCATTATCATTAAATGTCACACTCGCCCAAGGAGCCCCGATGAACGCCATGCTGGTAGGCGCCGACACCCTCGGCAACATTCCCGATGTGCTGAAAAGCCTCGGGATTTCCATTCACCGCCATATCACCGGCCGCAACAGCTCGCATCAGCGCAAGATCGACCGGCTGCCGGCCGGTACCGACCTGCTGATTCTGTTCACCGACTTCCTAGGCCACAATGTAATGCGCCACTTCCGCGAACTGGCATCGGAGGAGAACGTCCGCTTCATTGCCTGCCGCCGCTCGGTATGCTCGCTGAAGCAGTCTCTTTCCTGCGCAGGCATTGATGCGCAAGGCGGCCACTGTGCACACTGTCCGCAGCAGAGCCCAAAAGCGGCCGTGGTCGCCGCCCCCACCTCGCGGCGTAAGCACCGTTAAGCGAACCCAAATAAACAACCGGCCGTTAGGCCGGTTGTTTATTGCCTGCACCATCAGAGTGCCTTGTTTAGACCATGCTGCGACCAGAAGCTTGCACGCCCCCTAGGCTAGCTGGAATCGCGCCACCGAGGCCTGCAGTTGCCCGGCGACTTCGTCGAGTTCGCCGGCGTTGTGATGAATCGACTGCACATCGCGGTTGTTTTGCGCCGACAGCTCTACAATGCGCTCGACGTTGAGGGCTATCTCGTTGCCGGCGGCACGCTGTTCGGCCAGCGCCCCAGAGATGTCCCGCACCACGAGCAGCACTTCGGCACTGCGCTGCTTGATCACTTGCAAACGCTGCTGAACCTCGTCGGACAACTGAGCGCCTTGCTCAACCTCGGTCACCGCGTACTGCATATTACCCTCCGACATCTCCACGCCCCGTTGGATAGCCAGGACCATTGAGTTAATTTCCTGGGTCGACACGGCAGTACGTTCAGCCAGCTTGCGCACCTCGTCAGCCACCACCGCGAAGCCACGACCGTTTTCACCGGCGCGCGCCGCCTCAATCGCGGCATTCAGCGCCAACAGGTTGGTTTGGTCGGCGATATCGCGGATCACATTGACGATGGATGAAATCTTTTGCGATTGGACGCCCAACTCGCGGATCGCCTCGGCCGAGCCGGTCACGCTGTCGCGCAAGGCATGAATTTTTTCCGCCACCCTGCCTACCTGCTCGGCCCCTTCCTGCACCGACTGCTCCGCCCCCTGAGTCAACGCCTCGACGTTTTCTGCGGCACTGGCCATTTGCGAGATGCTGACCGCCAGCTCCTCCACGGCTGCAGCAATCTGGGTGGCGGATTCAGTTTGACGCTGACTGTCGGCGCTGACACTAGCCGAATAGTCTTTCAACTCTCCGCCACTTTCCTTGATGCTCTGACTGCCGTCACGGATGCCACGAATCATTCCCGAGAGCTGTTGACGCATATGGTCGAGAATGCCGAGCACGCTGTCAGGGCTGACATGGCCGATGCGACTGGTCAGCTTACCATCGGCAATCTCTCCCAACTCCGCCGCGACCCTTACCGGTTCGCCGCCAAGAATGCGCGACAAGTAGCAGTAGGAAAACAACAGACTGGCGGCGATCACCACCAGCGTCGCGACCACCAGCGACAGCACCACCTCGATCCAGAAACGCTCTTCCGCTTTGGCCTGATCGACTGCCTGGCCAGTACGCTGCATCAGCAAGCCGAAGAAGTCGTCGATAGGACGCATAATCTCGGCCTTCTGCTTGTGATAGTCAGCATCGTGAATCAGCGCCCTGGCCTCCTCGTCCTCGTGGCCTGGAGGCTGCCCTGAGACAAGGCGCTGCTGGACCAGCTTTATTGCCCTTTCCTCCTTACCGACCAGCTGGTCAGAGCGATGTTGCGCCTCGTCGAGCTTGGCAAATTCGGCGGCGGTGAAACCGGCGCGCTGCATCAATGTGCGTAGCGGCACCTTCTCGCCGTCAGGCTGTAGCGACGCCTCATTCGCCAGCACGAAGTCCCAGTAGATACGCTGATACCCTTGCGGGCGCGGCTTGGTACCGTTGCGGATCGAGATCACGTCGCGGTAGGCCTGCTCGAAACGCGGATCGCCGGTGACCACGTAAGTACGCACCAACCGGGTCAGTTCGTCGGAGCTACGGCGTAATTCTTCAGCATACAGATAGCTCTCATAACGCGACTCCTCAGCTGCCTGAACCGCCGTCGACGCGTTCTTCAACCGCAGTGCGGCCCAGCCCAACGTGATCATCAACAAGGCGCACAGCAATGTCAGCCCAATGAACAGCTGGCGCAGAGTCAAGCGAGTGGAAGGCATTCAAATCCCCTGATCTAAAAAAAAGGCAGCATCCTCCCACTATGAATGCCATTAACATTTTAACCAAATAACATTTTTAATTCTTTTGGAAAGTACATTTGAGAATACACCAGACGTAGCGGTCACTATGACTGGCAAACGACAGCAAGGCCGCGAGATCTGGATGATCAACAGGTGGGGGGGCGTTCGTTACAGGAGGGCTTCACAGCGATGACGGAACCGGCCCGGGCAAGCCAACGCACCGAATGGACAAGACGCACCTAGATGCCCTCGTCCAGTCAGAAGGCATTTGCTGCACCCTTGCGAAAAGCATGAAATAGCGCGATTGCTGAGGGAATTAGGGACACATGGGTGCTCTTAACCCGCTTTACTCAAGGAAGGCACAATAGACCGCCAGCGCCCTTCCGACATGCCGCACCTGGTCATACCGACGCCTTAGAACGAGCCGAAACGCTGGCCCGTTTTACGTCATCAGGAATTGCTTGGCTGCAGCTGGCTTTTCACCGTAGCAACAGCCTCGGCCGAGTCGTACCGATGGCTACTCTCCGTTGCCGACCTGGCGTGCAATGGCGCGCAACTGCGCCATCTGCTGAGAGAAGTTCTTGCAGTTACCGCACATCAACAGATGCATCGACAGCCGTACCTGCTCGGCCAAGGTGAGTGGCCGATCGAGCGAGGCGGAAATCAGCCAGCTGGCCTCCTTGCACTTGATCATCATGCCTTCGCCCCTCCCAGCCAGCTGATTTCGAAACATTCGCGCAGGCTCATCCTGGCCCGGTACAACATCACTGAACAGTTGGTCGCGGTAATCTCCAGCGCCTTACAGATCTCGGCGATTTCCATGCCCTGCAGCTCGCGCAGCACGAAAGCCATCGCCGTGCGGCGCGGCATCGCCTGCGAACAGCGCTCGAACACGTCCCAGAACTCGCGGGCAATCAGCGTTGCCTCCGGCCCCCCCCAGGCGCGGACCGGCTCGCGCCAATGGCCGTCCGGAGCGAAGAACAGGTCGGCGAACTCATCATCGCTCGCCTCGTCCTCGAAGCTCTCGACCAGCACCACTTTCCTCTCGCGACGGATCGTGTCGATCAGCTTGAAGCGCAGGATTGAGGTCAGCCAGGTACGCACGCTCGACTTGCCGGAAAACGAGGTGGCCGACTCCAGCGCCGCCAGAAGCGTCTCCTGCACCGCCTCGTCGGCGGCACCCTTGTCGCGCAGCTGGGCCAGCGCATAGCGCATCAGATAGGGACGTTCGGCCTCGATCAGTTCGGGTGTCAGCATGCGCGCTCGCTCTGGCAAGCCTGAAGAAATGCTCAGGCCGCAGGACAGACGGCCCATTGTTATCAGTATGGCAGTAGAGACGCTCAGCGGCAATAGTCGACTGCCTCGGACAACCTTTCGACCGCGATCACCTCCAGCCCCTCGATGGGTTGGCGTGGCCGATTGGCGGCCGGCACGATGGCACGGGTGAAACCGAGCTTGGCCGCCTCGCGCAACCGCTCCTGGCCACGCGTCACCGGGCGCACCTCGCCCGACAGGCCCACCTCGCCGAACACCACCAGCTTGTCCGGCAGCGGCTGGTTGCGCAGCGAGGACACCATGGCCAGGATCACTGCCAGGTCGGCGGCCGGTTCCATGATCTTCACTCCGCCCACGGCATTGAGGAATACGTCCTGGTCGAACACCGCCACACCAGCATGGCGGTGCAGCACCGCCATCAACAGCGACAGACGGTTCTGCTCCAGCCCCACCGCCAGCCGCTTGGGCTGAAAGCCGTGGGCGTCGTCGACCAGCGCCTGCACCTCGACCAGCAGTGGCCGGCTGCCTTCCTGCGTCACCAGCACGCAGGATCCGGATACGTCGTCGCGGTAGGAGGACAGGAAGATCGCCGACGGATTGGACACCCCCTTCAGGCCGCGGTCGGTCATCGCAAACACGCCCAGCTCATTGGCGGCGCCGAAGCGGTTCTTGATCGCGCGGATCATCCGGTAGCTGGAGTGCGAGTCGCCCTCGAAATACAGCACCGTGTCGACGATGTGCTCGAGCACGCGCGGGCCGGCGATCGAGCCTTCCTTGGTCACATGGCCGACCAGCAGGATGGTGGTGCCGGTCTGCTTGGCCATGCGGGTGAGCTGGGCGGCGCACTCGCGCACCTGACTCACCGAACCCGGCGCCGAGGTCACCTGGTCGGAATACAATGTCTGGATCGAGTCGATCACCGCCACCTCGGGCGCCTCGGTCTTCAGCGTGGCCAGCACCGTTTCCAGGCGGATTTCAGCTAGCAGCCGTACCTTGCCCGCGTCCACCGCCAGGCGGCTGGCGCGCAGCGCGATCTGCTGCGGCGACTCCTCGCCCGACACGTACAGCACCTTATGGCGCTGGCCCAGTTCGGCCAGGGCCTGCAGCAGCAGGGTCGACTTGCCGATGCCCGGGTCGCCGCCGAGCAGGATCACCGCACCACGCACGATGCCGCCGCCCAGAACCCGGTCGAGCTCGTCGATGCCCGACGGCTGGCGCGGCACCTCCACCGCCTGCACGTCGGACAGGGTCTGCACCGCCACCGTGTCGGCGGCCCAAGCCTGGAAACGCGGGCTACTCGAGGCCGGCGCCACCGCCGTTTCCTGCAAGCTGTTCCAGGCTCCGCAATGCGGGCACTGGCCCTGCCATTTCGGTGTTACGCCACCGCACTCGTTGCAACTGTATTGGGTCTTGATTTTCGCCATGCGGCCAAGTGTAGCCGACAAACCTGAGTGCAACGAAGCGCTGCGCGGTGAGCCCCCAATAAAGAACGGCCAGTGCCGCATTTCGCGGCACTGGCCGGTGGATCAGGTCAGGAAGGTCGTCAACCCTTGGCGTTGGCCCCGCCCGGCTTCTTATTGATCTCATCGATGATGTTGAGCAGGCGGCGCTGGTCGGCCTCGCCGACGGTAGCCGGGGGCACGGCCGGGGCCTGCGCTGCTGGATCCATCTTGCTGGCTCCCGGCTTATTCGCTGGCCGCGCCTCCCCCTTGCCGATTGCCTGCAGCACCGCGCGCACTTCCGGATCGTTCTGCGCTGCCTTGTCAGCCGCGTCGTTGGTCAGCGCTTGCGGCTCGAGCGCGGCAACCGCACGGGCACCGACCGGGGCCAGCGCGCCGTTACTGGTGCCGTTGGCGGTCTTGCTGTCGGCCGCTTGCGGCGGCGGGGCCATGGTGGCGAGGCGATTCTTCGCCATATACTCGTTCATTTCGCGCCAACCAGCGTAGAGCTGCGCCTTGTCCGCGTCCTCATTCCGCATAAAACACTCTTCCAGCGAACGCCCCGTCTGACGGCAGGCGGCACCGAGCGCCTTGTTGGAGCCAGCCGACAAGCCGGTCATGCTGCCAATCCAGTTGCAGCCGCCTAACGCGACCACCAGCGGCAGGCAGAAATAAACGCGTTTATTCATTATCTTCGTCCTGGCCCGATCTCGGGCTTGATGATTTCTCCGGTCCTACCCCGGCTGGCGGCGCTCATCCAGTAGAGGAAATACGGTACCAGTTCTGCAATCTCGGCACGCTCGCTGCGGTCCTCGCCCGGATGGGTGCGCATCCGAAGCGGCGAATTTACCGCTCCCGGCACCAGTAGGTTGACGCGTAGGTTCGGCCAGTTGTCCCATTCGTTAGCTGCCACCTGGGTCAGGTAGGTCAGACCGGCCTTCGACGCGCCGAACGCCCCCCAGAACGGGCCAGCTTTCAGACCATGGGTCTCGCCGACAAACAGCACCGACGCATCCGGTGACGCGGTCAACAATGGCAGACACGCCCGGGTCAGAGCGAATGGCGCCACCGTGTTGATGCGGTACTGCTCCATCCACTCGTCAATGCCCTGGTTGACCAGCGGCGACAACGCATAGAAATGCGAAGCGCAGTGCACGATGCCGTCCAGTCGGCCGAGCGTCTGCTTGATCTGGTAGGCCAGCGAGTTGAACTCGTTGTCGCCGGCCTTCAAGAGGTCCAACGGAATAGCCGCCGGCTCCGGGCCACCCTGAGCCACGACTTCGTCATACACCGACTCCAGCCGTTTCACGCCACGAGCCAGCAGAACCACGGTGGCACCACGCCTGGAGAACTCCAGCGCCATCTGCCGCCCGATCCCCTGGGTGGCCCCGCTGATCAGAATCACGCGTTCGGCCAGGCAATCCGAAGAAAAATCGTCGAGTTTCATCGTTGTCGTGTCCATTCCTGCATTAACGCTCGGGCCGCGGCCAAACCGCTCTTGGCCGCCCCTTCCAAAGTGGCGGGGTAGCTGGGGTCGAGCCAGTCGCCGGCCAAATATCCATATTGTATGCCGTTTAACCGGGGCTTTATCTGTTGTCGATCAACACTGGCGGCAAACGTCGCCCGTTTCTCGACAACCATGCGGCTCCACAGCGGTGCGCCGAGGCTGGGATCGAGCTTGGCGATATCGGCCGCCACCTTGTCGATCACCGACTGGCGTGGCCAATCGGCCAGATTCGACGCAGCGCTAATCACCGCGGCGACCAAGCCCTCTTCACCGGTCAACGCCCCCCGTTCGAATAGCCAGTGAGCCATGCCGCCAGCCAAGCCAGTCATCACCGATGGCAATCGAGGCGCACGTGCATAACGCAGGTATACGGTGTATATCGGCTCGAATCGCAAGGTCTGAATGGCGCGCTGCGCATCAGGGGCGAATTCGAGCAGCGGTTCGGCGTGATACGGTGCTGTAGCGACAATCACCGCGTCGAACGGCCGACCATCGACGCGCACGCCGACACCGTCCGGCACGATGCTGCGCACCCGGCACCCTTCGTAGAGCGTGGCACCGCGTTTGGCCAACCAGCGCCAGGCCGGCAGCGGAAACAGTTCGGACAGGTCGATGCGCGGCAGCAACAGGTCGCTGGCGGCCCGGCGTCCCCCGAGGCTGTCGGCCAGCACCCGGGCCAGCGTTGCGGTCGAAGCCAGGTGTAGCGGCGTGTTCATTGCCGACAAGACCAACGGCTTCCAGAAACTGTCGGTCAGCGCTCCGTTCTGCCCCGTCTCACGCAACCATGTGGCCACCGGTCGGTCGGGCTGCACGCGCCAATTGGCTCGTTTCAGGCCATCCAGTGCCGCGGCCAGGCGGCGCTTTTCGGCCAGACTCAGGCCCCGCGCAGTCAGGAGACCGACTGCCACATGCAACGGTGCCGGCAAGCGCGGGCAACGCATGCGCACGCCGCCGACCATCTGCCAGGTGAGCGGCAAGCGCAGGAAGGCCTTGCGCGGGTCGACCCCGACGGTGCGCATCAGCGCCAGACACTCGTTATAGGCGCCGATCAGAATGTGCTGGCCATTGTCGAGCAAGGCATCATCGAGTACGACCCGCCGTGCCCGCCCCCCCGGCTCGCGCCCGGCTTCGAACACGGTCAGCTCGGCCTGTTCGGCCAGGGTGACTGCCGCCGCAAGGCCCGCCCAGCCGGCACCGACGATGGCGACGCGCGGCTTCACGGCACGTAACCGAAGGTCCAGGTCTTCCACGCCAGCCAAAGCTTGCGCACCGGCGTCAGCGACAGCCGCTGGTTGAGCACCTTGGCCGCACCGTCACGCTTGATCTCGGCGAGGGTGGCCCGATAGATCGCCGCCATCGCCAGCCCGACCCGCTGCGCCTTGCGATCGGCCGCCGGCAGCAGCTCCCAGGCTTGGCGGTAGTGCTGTTCGGCACGCTCGATCTGGAACGCCATCATCTGGCCAAATGCCTCGGTTTCCTTGTAGGCCTGGATGTCGGCGGCGGGCACGTTGAAGCGTTGCAGGTCCTCGACCGGCAGATAGATACGACCGCGCCGCGCGTCCTCGCCAACGTCGCGAATGATGTTGGTAAGCTGGAAAGCGATACCGAGCTCGTGGGCGTACTTCAGCGTGGCGCGGTCGGTGTAGCCGAAGATCTGCGCCGACAACTGACCGACCACGCCGGCGACGCGGTGGCAGTAGAGCTGCAGGTCGGCATAGCGCTCGTAACGGGCGAACTCCAGATCCATCGCCATGCCGTCGATGATCTCGGCGAACCAGGCTTGGGGCAGGTCGAAGGCGGCGACATGCGGCTTGAGCGCACGGGTCACCGGGTGCTCCGGCGTGCCGAAATAGAGCTTGTCTACCTCGCCTCGCCACCATTCAAGCTTTGCGGCAGCGACATTCGGGTCGTGGCACTCATCGACCACGTCGTCGACCTCGCGACAGAACGCATAGAGCGCAGTGATCGCGCGGCGCTGTTCTTCTTTCAGGAAGCGGAAGCTGTAGTAGAAACTGGAGCCGCTCTGCGCGGCCTTGTCTTCGCAATACTGGTCGGGCGTCACGCGCCTCTCCTTAACAGGTAATCGGGTTGCGACGAACTGGGGTCGCTTGGCGATCAGGTCGCCGGCAATACTAAAGTGTTACGGCAAGGGTGAGCGATGCTTACTTGGCGCGCAATGCCCGCCACAGCATATAGAGCCAGTCGCGCCAGGTGAGCACAGGGCGGTGGCCGAACATGTCGCCGTTGCTGTCGTGCAGTTTCTTCAGGATACGCTCGCCCCCCATGATGATCAGTCGCAGCTCCAGCCCGAGCCGCCCCTTGAGCACCTTGCCCAACGGCGCACCAGCCTGCAGCATCTTGCGGGTGCGATCTATCTCGTGGCGCATCAGCGCGCTCCACAAGCCGCCCGCATCGCCGGCGGCAATCTGCGACTCGGCGATGCGGAAGCGTTGCAGATCCTCCTGCGGCAGATAGACGCGCCCCTTCTGCCAATCTATCGCCACGTCCTGCCAGAAGTTGATCAACTGCAACGCGGTGCAGATGCCGTCAGACATGGCGAGGCTGCGCGCATCGGTCTCGCCGTACAGTGCCAGCATCAGTCGGCCGACTGGATTGGCCGAGCGGCGGCAATAGTCGACGAGCTCGCCAAAGGTGTCGTAGCGGGTCTTCACCACGTCCTGAGAGAACGCGGACAAGAGATCTTGAAATGGCGTGATCGGCAGGTTGTGCTTGGCGATCACCGCCGCGAGCTGTTGCATCATCGCCGTCTGGGGCGGCTGGCCGTCATCGATCCGGTTCAACTCCTCGCGCAGCTTTCCCAGTTCGGCCAAACGCGTTTGGGCCGGCGCATCACCCTCGTCGGCAATGTCGTCGGCGGTACGCGCGAAGCGGTAGATCACATGCACCGCCGCACGTAAGCGACGCGGAAGCAGCACGGAACCCACAGGGAAGTTTTCGTAATGGTCGACCGCCATGCCAAATGCCTGTAAATCAAAGCGGGCATTATACCGGAGCGCCCTGTTTCAGGATTTTTTCGGATTTTTTTCCAAGGGGGTTTACAAGACAAAAAGGGGCACCTATACTGCTGCCCACTCGACTGGTTCAACGAATCAGCCGCGTGATTCGTGGGGGTATAGCTCAGCTGGGAGAGCGCTTGCATGGCATGCAAGAGGTCATCGGTTCGATCCCGTTTACCTCCACCACCGAATACTGAAATCTCAGGCTAACGCCTGAGATTTTTTAACGGTTACGTCCCTATCGTCTAGAGGCCTAGGACACTGCCCTTTCACGGCGGCAACCGGGGTTCGAATCCCCGTGGGGACGCCACAGTTTTACTGTGGGGCTATAGCTCAGCTGGGAGAGCGCTTGCATGGCATGCAAGAGGTCAGCGGTTCGATCCCGCTTAGCTCCACCACCCTATCTCGTAGTACAAAGTCCTTTAGTCCCCATCGTCTAGAGGCCTAGGACACTGCCCTTTCACGGCGGCGACCGGGGTTCGAATCCCCGTGGGGACGCCATCCGGCACTAGGCAACTCGCCCTCCTTTCCACTGTCGAAATCGCATCCAGCCAGTACAAGCCGCCAAGGGCAAAAACGTCCGTGTGCTTTGCCGCTGCCCGGCCTTGCCCTATTCTTCGTGTCATTCACCCGCTAGCCCCATACCGACCATGAAAGCTTCATCGTGGCTTCAGCCGCTCCTGTTCGCGATCATCTACGGCCTGTTGGCGTTTTTCAGCATCGATGCGCAGGACAGCGCCAACCTGTCGACGCTGATCTGGCCGTCGGCCGGCATTCTGCTCGGCGCACTGATGCTGTCGCCGGCTCGCCAATGGCCCATGTGGATGCTGATCGCCGGAGTGCTGCACACTACCGCCAGCCTGACCAACAGCCGTCCGCCGAGCATGGCGCTGTTGTTCACTACCGCCGACCTCGCCACCATGGCAGCGATCGCTGCACTGTGGCGCTACCGGGTCGGTGAAGCATGCACCCTCACCCAACCGCGCAGCCTGTTCTGGTTCATCGGCCTGGTGTTGGTCGGCTGCATCGCCGGCGGCCTAGTCACCGATGAGGCGCTCGAGTGGCTGCACCACCCCACCGCCCACTACGGTTGGAGCACCTGGGCCATTTCCGTCGGCATCGGCTGTCTGACCGGCGCCCCGCTAGTGATGGCCTGGGGCAACTTCCGGGTGCGTCTGATCGGCGGGCCCAACCGGCAGAACCTGTTGATCGGCCTGTTGTGGTTCACCGCCCTGCTGGTGACCGCCGAGATCGCCTTCGACGGCCCCACCTCCACCTGGGTGTTCGGTGACACCAATTACGAGCTCACCTACCTGCCGCTGCTGTTCGTGGTGCTGGTGGCGATGGTATGGGAAGAGCGCGGCACCACCTTGGCGCTGGTGACGCTGGCACTGGTTGCAGGAGTCAACACCCTGCAGGGGGAGGGCCCGTTCGTGTTCGAGGCGCAGCAGCGCAGCCTGGCGCTGATCGAGGTGCAAGGCTATGTCGGCGCCGCCGCACTGATGGGACTGACCATGTCGGCGATCAACGCCAGCCGCCAACAGGCTCTGCAACTCGCCGCTGCCTGGAAGGTGCGCTTCGAGGGCGCACTGCTCTCCAGCCGCCACCTGATGTATGAGTTCGACCCTCACAGCGGCAAGATCAGCTGGGGGGGGGAGGTACAGGCACTACTTGGCCTGTCGGCAGCCTCGCTTGCCACGCTGGACGATTTCCTGGCCCGCGTCCATCCGGACGACCGTCAGCCGTTCATCGACCATGCCCAGTTCAACGACAAGGGAAGCGACGAGATTCTGACCCAGAGCTATCGCTTTCGCTTCCGCTGCGCTGACGGCGAGTATCGCGATGCAGTGGTCACCGGTGCGCCCATCGTCGACTTCGATGGCGAGGTGTACCGGGTGGACGGCCTGCTTCACCTTGAATCCGAACTGACTATGGTGCAGCGGGTCTGAGCTCGATGACTGACTCTCCGCGCAGCGCCGTCGGTGCGCTACTGATCCACGGCCTGGGCGGCACCCAGTACGACCTGGGGCTGATGCACAAGGTACTGCGCCGTGCCGGCGTCGATACCCATGCGCTGACGCTGCCGGGCCATGGCAGCGCGCCGGAAGACCTGCTCAACGTCACTGCCGAGGACTGGCTCGACGCGGTACAGCGCAAGTACCGCGAGCTGCGCCCGCTCTACCCCACCCTGCACGTGATGGGCATGTGCATGGGCTCGCTGCTGGCGATCGAGGTGGCCAAACGCGAGCGCCACCGCGACGGCACCCTGGTGGCGCTCGCCTCACCCGTTTTCATCGATGGCTGGTCGACGCCGTGGTACCGCGCGCTGCGTTACCTGGTGTACCGACTGCCGGCATTGGCACGGCGCATGAAGGTCGAGGAAGCCGAACCCTATGGCATCAAGAACGAACTGGTGCGTTCGATCGTGAAGGCCAAGTTCGAGCGCAACGACAATTTCCACTACCGCTGGGTGCCGCTGTATTGCATCCAGCAAGTCGACCGACTGCGCGGCTGGGTGAAACAGAATCTGGCCGACGTGCACTGCCCGACGCTGGTCGTGCACGCCCGCGAGGACGAACTGACCAGCCTGCATTCGGCACGCTTCCTCGACGCCCAGCTCGGCACCCGCGACAAGAAGCTGGTGGTACTGGAAAACAGCTACCACATGGTCTGTGTCGACAATGACCGAGACCAAGTTGCCCAGTGCGTGCTCGAGCACTTCGGCATCGACCCAGCCCTGGCCAAGCCGCGTCGGCGCAGCACCGCCGAGCCGGCCGAGTCAGGCCTTAACGACTGACCATCCGGCGGCCCGCTACCGCGTGACGCCATCCTGCCCTATCATCCCACCGACTCTGACCCTCGCCGACTTTCGGCCAATGCTTCATGACCGACACCCTCACCCCCGCTCCCGACGCCCTGTCGCTCTCCGACTACCTGCAAGCCTACCAGGCTACTCTGGTCACCACCGACGGCAGCTATGCACTGTCGGTGCACGGCGAGATCTTGGTCGGCAAGCGGGTAGTGCCGTATCACCTGGTGCCCGATGAAGGCTTTCTCGGCAAGACCAACAAGTGGCGCAAGCTCGACGAAGCATCCCGCTACGCGCTGCTGACGGAGCGCTGGAACACCGCCGCACGCGCGCGCCTGGAGGCGCAACTGCTCCAATGCGCGGAGCACATCGTCGCCATCGCGCACGAGTACGAGCTTGACCCGGGCAGCGCACTGGCCGCCTTCCAGGCCAAGTACGAACGCGCCCAGACCCGCTGCACGCTGGCGCTCGACCGGATCGCTGCGCTGCAGGGCAGCCACGCCGCCACGCGCCAGGCCGAAAAGACCCGTGACGCGATCAATCTGTCGCTCTACCCCGAGTCGTTCACCGTAGCGCAGCGCATGCAGCGCCACTTCATCGCGGTGCTCGGCCCGACCAACTCGGGCAAGACTCACGCGGCGATGGAACACCTGGCCGAGGCCAAGTCCGGTGCCTACCTCGCGCCGCTGCGCCTGTTGGCGCTGGAGAACTACCAGCGCCTGCTAGACGCTGGCGTAGCGGTGAGCCTGATCACTGGTGAGCAGCGCAAGCTGCACCCGGATGCCACCCACGTCGCCAGCACAGTGGAGATGCTCAACCCCAACAAGCCGATCGAGGTGGCGGTGATCGACGAGATCCAACTGCTCGACGACCCGGACCGCGGCGCTGCCTGGACCGCGGCGGTGTGCGGCGTGCCAGCCAGCACCGTGTATCTGCTCGGCGCGCTGGAGGCGCGCGAGGCAATCGAGTCGCTGGTGAAGCGGGTCGGCGGCACGCTGGAAGTGCGCGAACTGCAGCGCAAGTCGCCGCTGCAGATGGAGAAACAGCCGCTCGGCACACTGAAGAACCTACAGGCGGGCGACGTGCTGATCGCCTTCTCGCGCCGCGAGGTGCTGAGCTGGCGCGACCAGGCCATCGAACAGGGCTTCGCGGTATCGGCGATCTACGGCAACCTGTCGCCCGAGGTGCGCCAGGCGCAGGCCGAGCGCTTCATCGAGGGCGAAACCAAGATCGTGGTCGGCACCGACGCGATCGGCATGGGGCTGAACACCCCGGCGCGCCGGGTGATCTTCACCACCTCCAGCAAGTGGGACGGCTATAGCGAAGGCACCATCGCCGCCGCACTGGCCAAGCAGATCGCCGGCCGCGCCGGCCGCTTCGGCGCGCACGAGACGGGCTTCGTGGCCGGCTTCGATGCCAAGACCCACCGCACCATCGCAGCGCTGCTGCACGAGAAGCTCGAGCCGCTGCCGAACACCGGCTTCTTCGTCGCCCCCAACCTCGACTACCTGCAGCAGATCTCGGCCGCCACCGGCCAGACCCAGCTGCAGCCACTCCTGGAACTGTTCACCAAGCACATCAATGTGCACGACGAATTCTTCTTGCCGGCCAACCTGACCGACCAGATGGAGAAGGCGCGCTGGCTGGATACCCTGCCGCTGACGCTGGCCGACCGTTTCACCTTCAGCCTGTGCCCGGTGTCGACCAAGATTCCGATGCTGGAGCGCGCGCTACAGGACTGGGCCGGGTGCCGCGCCAAGCAGCGCACCGCGCCGCTGTTGCGCATGGAGGGCCGCGGTGGCCGCAACGAGCTGCAATACCAGGAAGATACCTGCAAGCTCTATGCTGCCTACGCCTGGCTCGGCTATCGCATGCCGGAGACCTTCCCGGATGGCGAGATGGCTCAGCGGCTGATGCAGTCGACCTCGGAGGAGATCGATGCGCTGCTACAAGCGCAGAACACACGACAGCGCCACGACCGCCGCCGCGGCCCGGCCGGAAAACCGCGCAAACCGGTGAACGGCAAACGCAGCTGGAAGGGCTGAACAGCCTTTCGGCCAAGCTCAAGATGGGCCGAACGCCCTCCCCCAATGAAAAAGCCGGCATCACGCCGGCTTTTTTTGTGTGGGCTCCGCCTTACTTGGCGATCGCCGGCGCATGCTCCCAGCCGCCACCCAGCGCCAGGAACAGGTTGACCTGGTCGAGCGCCAGCTGGCTGTCCGATGCCGCCAGCGCCGCCTCGGTGCTGGCCTGGGTGCGGTCGGCGTCCAGGCTGGACAAGTATGGCGCCCGTCCCGCCGTATACAGGCGACGGTTGTCCTGCGCGGCCTGTTTCGCATTGTCACGCGCCGAGCGCAGGGCAGCGTTGCGTTCCAGGTCCTTGGCGTAGAAGGTCAGCGCCGTCTCGGTTTCGCGTAGCGCGTTGAGCACCACCCCGTCGAAGCGGGCGAGCGCCGCGTCGCTGTCGGCCTCGGCCGCCTTGACCCGCGCACGTGCGCCGCTGTCAGGGATGGTCCACGTGATCAGGGGGCCGAACCCCCAGTGTTCGGTGCGCCCCTGACCAAGATGGTCGAAGATGCCGGTGAAGCCGGCCGAGGCGCCGAGGGTGATGCTCGGATACAGCTCGGCGGTGGCTACGCCGATCTTGGCGGTGGCGGCGGCGAGCTGGCGCTCGGCTTCGCGCACGTCCGGGCGACGCTTGAGCATTGCCGCGCCATCGCCGACCGGGATCGGCTGGGTCAACTTGGGCTCCTCGCGGCAGTCAACCTTGGCCGCCATCAGCTGTTGCGGGGTCTTGCCGACCAGCACCGCCAGTCGGAACAGCGTCGCATCCTTCTCGGCCTGGAAGCGTGGCAGGTTGGCACGCAGGCTGTCCGCCTGCGACTGGGCGCGAGTCACATCCGTGATCCGGCCACGGCCGGCGTCGGACAGGCGACGTGCCACGTCGACGCTACGGTTCTGCAGGTCGAGCTCGTGCTGAGCCACCTCCAGCTCTCGACCCGCCGAACAGTTTTGCACATAGGCGCGCACCGTCTCGGCTGCCACAGTGACGCGGGCCAGGTCGACGGCGGCAAGGCTCGCCTCGGCACTGGCGTGTGCAGCTTCCTCGCCGCGGGCCAGCTTGCCGAACAGGTCGAGCTGGTAGGCGAAGTTGATGCCGACGTCACCCAGGTTCACCACCGGCAGCTTCTCCTCGACCAGGAACTGCTCGCCGGACAACTGGGCACGCTGGGCGCCGGCTGCCATGCCGGCGTGGATATTGCGCTCGGCATCGACCTCGGTCACCACCGCCATCGCACGACGCAGGTTGGCCGAAGCGATGCGCAGATTGGTGTTGGCGGTCAGCGCCTGCTGCACCAGGTCGTTCAACACCGGGTCCTTGTAGAGCTTCCACCAGCCCTCCGGCAGCGGCGCCTGCGACACCGCGGCGCCCTGCGCACCGATGAACGGGCCGTTGGCGGACGGGGCCTTCACCGCCGCCTGGTCAGGTACCTTATAGTCGGGCCCCACCGTAGTACACGCGGCCAGCGCGCCAATCAGCGTCAGGCCGATAGCCGATTGCAGCAACTTCATGACCGCGCCCCCTGCGACTTGGCTTGACCCTTGTCCTGCTGCACCGACACGGTGGCGGTGCGGCCGGCGATCAGGCGGAAGTCGGCCGGCACTTCGTCGAGCGCGATGCGCACCGGGATGCGCTGCGCCAGCCGCACCCAGTTGAAGGTCGGGTTGACGTTCGGCAGCAGCGAGGCGCCGTTGCTGCGGTCGCGGTCCTCGATGCCGGCGGCGATGCTCTGCACATGGCCGCGCAGCGTGCGCGACTCGCCCATGATGCGGATCTCGACCGGCTGGTTCAGCTGCACGCCGTTCATCTTGGTTTCCTCGAAGTAGCCGTCGACGTGGAAGGAGTGCGCGTCGACGATCGACAGCACCGGATGGCCGGTGGCCACGTAATCGCCCTGGCGCGGGGTGCGGTCATTCAGGTAGCCGTCCACCGGGCTCCTCACCTCAGTGCGCTCCAGGTTGAGGCGCGCCACGTCCACCGCCGCGCTCGCGGCGGCCAGGGCGGCTTCACCCTGCTGTACCTTGGCGTCGCTCTCCTCCTGGCTTTCCTTGGCGACCAGGTCGGCCAGCGTACGGTTGCGCGCTGCCTCGCGCTTGGCCTGCGCCAGCGTCGCACGTTGCGAGGCGAGCGCGGCCTCGGCCTGGCGCAGTGCCAGCTCGAAGCGTGCACGGTCGACCACGAACAAGACCTGGCCCTTCTTCACCAGCTGGTTGTCGCGGACCTTCACCTCGGTGATCAGCCCGGAGACGTCAGGCGCCACCTGCACCACGTCGGCGCGGATATGGCCATCGCGGGTCCATGGGGCAGCAGTGTAGTACTCCCACAGATGCTGGCCGACCAGCACCGCGGCAACGACAACGATCAGGGTCAGCAGCACCGACCCCAGTTTTCGGGTGAGATTTTTCATGATTGCAACCAGTGATGAGTCAGCGCGACCGTGCCGCCGAGCACGATCACATAAAGGGCAAAGTTGAACAGGGAGCGATGCCAGATCACCTTGTAGAGCCCGAGGCGAGCCAGCACGAAGCGCAGGCAGCCGGTCAGCGCGAAAGCGATCAGCATCAGCACCAGCAGACTGGGGATGAATACCCCGTAAATATCGATTTCGCCGATCATTGGCTTGCTCCAAGGCTAGGGGCGGGATCGAGAGGAGTCGGTTCGACAGCCGGCACGGAGTCGGTCGGGAACAAAGTCACGCGCAGTTCCACCAATGCATTGAGCGCCTCGCGGGATGCCGCGGTGTACTCGCAGGCTGCCGTCGCGTGAATCGCCGCGTCAATGTCCACCGCCAACTGAGCCGGTGCGGCGAAAGCGCGGCGCTCATCGGCGCAATGCTGGTAATGGGCGGCCACAGCTTGCAGTACCTGCTGGATCAGGCCCTGCGCCGGTTCAGCCAACCGGTGCTCGTCGCGCTGCAGGTCAAGCGTACTGAAGCCGACGCGCAACTCGGCAAAACCGTCGGTGAGCTTGTCGTGGCCGCTGGCGGCCAGACGCGGCATCAAGAGCGACAGGCGATCGAGCATCAGCGCGGTCAGCGTGGAATAGTCTTCGGTGTGGCGACCGGCGGCCATCCGCGCCAGCGCCTTCCAGCTGGAGTGCACCAGCCGGCGCAGCGCCAGCTCGGCCCCGAACGGCCGGGTGACCAGCGTCCAGATCAACGCGAACAGCACCCCCACCACACCGGCGATGTTGCTGTTGAAGAAGTTCGGGAAGTCGGCTTCATAGGCGCCCTGCAAGCCGAGGAAGTTGGCGGTGTTCACCGTCAGCAACATCGCCATCATGTTGAACTTCGGCTGGGCGATCAGTGTACCAATGGCGAGGAACGGTAGCGCCAGCATCGCCACCAGCGTCTCGAACTCATGCGAGGCGGGGATGACCAGAAACAGCAGCACCGCCGACAGCGCCACGCTGGCGCAGGTCCAGACGAAGAAGGTCTTGATCAACGGCGCCGGCTCGTCCAGCGAAGCGAAGAAGCAGCACGCCACCCCGCAGAGGATCACGCCGCTGACGCCGTCGTCCCAGCCCAGGTTGATCCAGACCAGGCTGGCGATGAAGGTGCCGAGCGAAGCCACGCCGGCCGAGAACAGCATGATGCCGAAGTCGTAGTGACGGTTCTTGCCGCCGACCTCCCAGCGCCGGTAAGCCGGCCGCCAGCCCTCGCCGCTCTCGCCCTCGGCGATCATCCGCTGCAGCGACAGGCAGTCCTGCCACAGGTAAACCAGCGAGCGCAGCCGCGCCCGGGCGTGGGCAACGACCAGCTCGGACCAGCCAAGGCCCGTCACCTCGGCCGGCGACGCCAGCTCGGCCAGCAGCCGCTCGGCCTCGGCGCGAGCGCCGTCCGCATCACGCCGGCACATCCAAGCGGCGATCTCGGCCATTTGGCGGGTCAGCTCGGCCGGCATGCCCAAAGTCTGGCGGCGCAGCGTGGCGACGTTGGCCGACAGCGATGACAGGATAGGCAGCAGCATACTCATGCGGCCGCGCAGCTCGCGGGCATGGCGCACCAGCCGGGCGCTGCCCGCATCGTAGGACAGCTGGGTGATCAGCTGGTCGAGCGCCAGGATGTCGGCAGCGAGGCGATGGCGACTGGCCGGGCCGAGATCGGCGGCCTTCTCCGGCGCCAGCGTCTCAGCCGCCCAGGTCGACGCATCGCGTATCCAGGCGGCAATGCGCGCACTGAATACCGGCGTCACCTTGCTCGGGAAGATCAAGCCGGCCACCACGCTGGCGCAGACGATGCCGAGCAGAATCTCCTCGCTGCGCGCCACCGCGATGTCGAACACCATGTCGGGGTGGAACACCGACGGCAGGCCAATGATCAACAGCGAATAGGCGGCCAGCATGAACACATAGTTGCGCGGGGTGCGATCGAGCAGTGACAGATAGAGCAGCGTCCCCATCCAGAGGGACACCACCAGACTGAGCAGCACCGGTGCATTGACGAACAGCGGCACAAACGCCACGGAGGCGGCGGCACCGAGCAACGTACCCAAGGCGCGGTACAGCGCCTTGGAGCGGGTGGCACCGGTCAGCGGATGCGACACGATATAGACGGTCGCCATCGCCCAGTACGGACGCGGCAGGCCGAGCATCAGCGCGATATAGAGCGCCAGCATGGCAGCGGTGAAGGCCTTGGCTGAAAACAGCCAATCTCGCCAGGAGGGCAAGGAAATCATGATGAAAATGTTGTTGAGACTCTAGGGTCAAGACGTCATTGAATGAGTGGGAGAAGCCGCCTGCTCCAGCGCATGAAAGACGCGCAGCGTCGCCTCCAGATCCTGCTGACTGATTTCTTTAAATACGGATGCCCGCAATTTGACCAGCTCGGCCTCGATCTTCGCGGCCGCTTCCCTGCCCGCATCGGTGAACCAGAGCGTGTTGGCGCGCCGGTCGGTGGCGCCGCGCTCGCGCCGCACCAGACCCAGCTCGCTCAGCTGGTCGATCTGGCGCACCAGCGAGGCGCCCTCGATGCCGATCTGTTCGGCCAACGCCACCTGGTTCACGCCCTCGCCGAGCCGGCCAATAAACACCAGCGCGGTCGCGCAGGCGGCAGAGACGCCGTAGACGGTGACCGCGTCGTGGGTAACTTGGCGCCAGCGCCGCCCCACTTGCAGCAGCGACCCGGTCAACTGCAGGCGCAACACATCTATGTTTTCCATGATTAATGTTACCTTAGTTACTATTAGTTGGCAAACTAATAGTACTGACATGCCACACCCCTTTTTCCCCTATGCAGCAGCACAGCATCCCACCCTCACTTCATCCTAAGCCACGACGATCCGCTTTCCGCCCTGCACATCCAGCACACCTAGCGTCAAATAAATCCAAAATTCATAAAAAATAATTCATTCTAAGTAGATAATTTGTCTACTGAGAGGTGAAATAGGCCGGTATAGCCAGACAAACAACAGGCTTAACTAGGCTATCTCGGCACTAAGTTGATAATTAATTTACATATAAAGACGACTATTTGTTCGTTCTTATTGAATATTTCGCAAGATAGACTGAAAAGCAGTGATACAGGGAGCCGCCATCGGGTGCTCCCCGTTTTACTAAGGTTTTCACTAGTAATGTCACTTCCAGTGTTTTGTAACATGCTGATTTTGTACACGTTGTAAAGCTGGTCAAAATGACGCTACAAGCTGAAAGGTTAGTATATTGCTTTCCTTCGGAGGCGTGGGGATGGTTCCGGAAACAACGATTCGCCACAAACTGTGGCTTTTGACACTGCTGGTATTCCTGTTCGTATCAGCCGTGGCCGGCTGGGTGCTGTTCAATGAGCGCGAGGGGCTGCTGGATGCACGCCGCACCAGCACGCGCCACCTGGTCGACGCCAGCTATTCGATCCTGCAGCACTACGGCCGCTTGGCCGAGCAAGGCAAACTGCCGCTGACCGAGGCCAAGAGCGCCGCCGCCGATGCGATCGCCAGCCTGCGCTACGAAAACGGCAACTACTTTGCGCTCTACGACACCAGCTACCGCATGGTGCGCCACCCTCTCAAGCCAGAAATGAACGGCAAGGACCAAAGCAACCTGAAAGACCCGAACGGCGCCCGCCCGGTGGTATTGCTGGTAGACGCCGCCATGCGCGACAAGGGGGAATTCGTCAACTACCAGTGGGCCAAGCCCGGCCACGACGAACCGGTCGACAAGATCAGCACCAGCCGGCTCTACGCTCCCTGGAATTGGGTGGTGGCCACCGGCGTCTATGTGGACGACGTCGAGGCCGAGTTCCGGCACAAGGCCTGGCTGCTGGGTGGCTGGATCGGCGCTGGCCTATTGCTGCTGCTCTTGCTGGCATGGCGCATTGCTCACAGTATCAGCCAGCCACTGGAGGCGCTGCGCGACTGGATGACCGAGATCGCCCAAAGCGGAGACCTGACCGGCAACCGGCCGCCACAAGGCGGCGGCGAGGTCGGCCAGATCGCCGTGGCATTCTTCTCGCTGATCGATCGCTTCCGCTCGATCCTGCGGGAGGTGGCGCAGAGTTCGCGTACCGTGTCCGACGAACTCGCCCAACTGTCGCATAACCTGCAACTGATCGAAGACAGCTCGACCACCCAGAACCAATCGGCAATGGCCACCGCCGCCACGGTGGAAGAGATCAGCACCAGCATCACCCAGATCACCAGCCACCTGAGCGAAGTGGCCGCCCTGTCGGGGCAGGCGCGCAATCTGACCCAGGACGGCCGCTCCGCCGTGGATCGCGCCACCGACGAGATGGGACGCATCGCCGCCTCGGTGGGCGAGTCTAGCCGCGAGGTGCAGACACTGGGCGAGCGCTCGCAGCAGATTTCCACCATCGTTTCCACCATCCGCGACATCGCCGACCAGACCAATCTCTTAGCGCTGAACGCGGCGATCGAAGCGGCGCGCGCCGGCGAGCAGGGTCGCGGCTTTGCGGTGGTGGCGGACGAGGTGCGCAAGTTGGCCGAACGCACCAGCGAGGCGACCAAGCAGATCACCACAATGACCGACGCCATCCAACACGATACCGAACAGGCAGTGCAGCGCATCCAGGGCGTCAGCGAGCAGGCACTGCAAGGGGTCTCACTGACTGGCGAGGCCAGCGCCAAGGTATCGAGCATCGACGAGCGCACCCGCGAGGTGTCGGGCATCCTCAGCGACATCGCCACCGCCTCCGGCGAGCAATCCAAGGCGAGCCAGGACATTGCCCGCAATGTCGAGTCCATCTCGCAGATGAGCCATCAGAATGCCCGCGCGATTGGCGACATTGCCGCCGCTTCGGAACGCTTGGCGGCGCTGGCGTCACACCTCAACGGAGAGATTGCGCAGTTCCGGGTCTAGCAGTCGCCATTAAAGAGGAACCGATACGGCGGCGGAAGTCGGCGATATGCCTGACGGCCGCTCGCCCCCTTTCAGCCGCCGACGACCCGCAGGTCAAGCCGATGAGGCAGTCCGAGCCAGATCGCGTGGTCCCGATGGTCGCGCAGCTCGTTATCGGTGTTGGGATGCACCAGAACGTCGAGGATGCCGCGGTTGAGCGCCAGCCACTCCACGATGTCGGCAAAATGCGCTCGCTTGAACGCGATCTGGTAGCTCCATACCGGATGAGGGCCAACCGGTCGCTCATGAAAGCGGCCTACCTCTGCGATACTGCCGAAACGTGCAATCACCTCTTCACGCAACGCCCATGCAACATCGCGGCTGTTCGTATTGAAATACACATGGGCATGCCAGCTCGTGATGCCCGCCACGTCAAGATATGCCATCACGGCTCCCTGTTTTCTATCGTCTAACGTATACAGAATTATGATGCGTGGCGCAGCCCCTGTCGCAAGGACTACGGCAAGGCCGAACGCCCCTCCCGCTCTTGACGAGCCGCCAGCCAAGTCACTGCCCCCTGCCGAAGCCCCTCTCGACCGCCCAGTTCGGCCAAGCACAGACTGATTTGCAAGAGCCGCGAACAAAGCCCAGCGAAGCGTTCCCGGCTAGGCGCGCTGCCACAGACAGCACAAGGGGAACGGCAAGGCAGCGAGCAATGCCGGAAAGGTTTTGATAATGGCTTTAGGGCGGGATGCGCCACAGCCCCTGCCATGCCGACTAGGCGTGACGATGCCAAACCCGGCTTGTTACAGTGACGATTCGATTCTTTTTCCTGGCGTTTTTATTCCTTCGTGATGAGCACCCTACCCTTCCCACAACTCACCAATTACTGGTCCGGCAGCTTCGTCGGCGTCAATGCCGTGATCGTACTCAACCTATTGGGTGCCCTGCTGCTCGGCATCGTGGTCGGCTACGAACGTGCCTATTGGGGGCGAGCGGCCGGCATTAGAACTTACGGGCTGGTTTGCATGGCCTCCGCGGCACTGACCGTCATCGTCGGCTACCCCGCCTATTGGTATGGCGGCGGGCATCTGGCCAGCGGCTCCGCCGACCCCACCCGGGTGATTCAGGGCATCGTCACCGGCATCGGCTTCCTGGGAGCCGGGGTCATCATGAGGGATGGCCTCAATATCAGCGGACTGACCACTGCAGCATCGATCTGGACCTCTTCGGTCATCGGCGTGCTGGTCGGCCTCGGCTTCTACGTTGCGGCCATCATGCTGACGTTGACCGTGGCCGTGTCGATGTTCCTGCTCTCCCGCCTGGAAGAATGGCTGCCGTCGCGCCCGGCGATTGGCGTGATATTGCGATTCGCGCAAGGCTTTACGCCGGAAGAACCGGTACTGCAGCGCGTTGCGCTGGAGCGCGGCTACGATATTCTCAGCAGCAGCCTGTCCATCAGTTACCGCGACGGACAGCCAGAATGGCACTTCACCGCCATTGCCCTCCGCAAGCATCGGGGAGCCTCGTTATCCCAGCTGGCCATAGAACTGTCTCGCTTCGATGGCGTGGTGAGCTTCAGCATGGAACCCGAGCACATGTAAGAGCCTGTTCAAAGTCTTTTTGCGGCTGCGACCGGCATCCTGCCGGGTGCAGCACCAGGAGAGCGCTCCGCCCAGTGTCGTTCGCTGCCCGGAACGAACGACAACCCGATGCACCGGCAGGAGCCGGCCTTCGGAGGGCTAGCCTCAAAGCCGGGTGCGTCCATGTGCCCATGGCATACTTTTACCTCCCTCTGCGATGGACCGTTTTGCGGTTCATCGTCCAATGATCTTCCCAGTTCCGCTCGCACCTTCACCGCGAGGCCCTCCAGTTAACGTCGAAGATGACGATGGCTCACCATCATCTAGCCACGGTGCCGAGCCATGACCGTTGCAAAAACGTAACGTCCGATTTTGTACCTGCCCTAACCTCGGCAAGTAAGCGAATCTCAAGGCAAATCGACTACTGCCCCTACCCGTCTTCGCCACGGTCGCCCTTTTCCGTTTATCGCTTTGCTTGCGATCTTACTGGTAATACCAGTTTGACCGGTGTAAGTTACAGACAGACTTCAACACACAGACCCACTAACAATGTTCACCTCTTCGAAGCTGGGCGACGTGGCCGCCCGCAGTATTCTCGACGCGATCAAGCAGGGCACCTGGCTGCCCGGCGACATGCTGCCCTCGCAGCGCGACCTAGCCGACCAGCTCGGCATTAGCCGTCCGCCGCTGCGCGAGGCAATCTCGGTGCTGGTAGCACTGGGCTTTCTGCGCTCACACCCCGGCAAGGGGGTATTCGTGGTCAGCGCCGCCCCTCAGGGCGAAGCTGCCAGCGCGGCAGTGCCCCAGGCACGGCCCGAAGACGTCTTCCAGCTGCGTCTCGCGCTCGAGCCCTTCGTCGTCGGGCTGGTGGCGCAGTCGATCGATGCCGAGGAGCTGATGCAGCTGCGCCTGACGGTGCTCGACATGCGTGAGGCGCTCGATGCGAACGATACGTCGGCCGCAGTCGAGGCCGACATCCTGTTCCACCGCCAGCTGGTCGGCTTTTCGCGCAATCCGGTATTCAAGCAAGTGATGGAACAGGCGAGCGAGGCGATCGGCCACGCACGCGACATCATGCTGGCACGGCCGCAGGAGATGCGTGCCGCCCTCGCCGAAAAGGAAACAATTCTGCGTGCGATCAAGGCGCACGACAGTGCGGCGGCCAGTGCCGCGATGCAGCAGCACATCATTAATGCCGGCGAAAGGCTGGGTATTCCGATACGCGGCGCCTAGGTCGCAGCCGGTCAAGGGGCGGGAACACGCCCCAACCGGCCAAGCCTGAGCCGCATTTCATAACAACAACATACCTATCTACGACAGGAGAAGAGAAACCATGTTGCAACTCACCAAGAAGTCGTTGTTCATGCAGGTGATGATCGGCCTCGTGCTCGGTATCGCCGTCGGCGTACTGATGCCCGAGCAGGCCGTCAGCCTCAAACCCCTGGGCGACGGCTTCATCAAGCTGATCCAGATGCTGATCGCGCCCATCGTGTTCTGCGTGGTGGTCAGCGGCATCACCGGCGCCGGCGACCTGAAGAAGGTCGGGCGGGTCGGTGTGAAGGCGGTCGTCTATTTCGAGATCGTCACCACGCTGGCGCTGGTACTCGGCCTGGTCCTGGCATTTCACAGCAGCATGGGCGTGGGCATGAACGTCGATCCGAAAGCGCTCGACGCCAGCTCCCTCACGGCGTATACCGAACGTGCTCACACTCTGCAGCATGCAAGCGGCGTGTCGTTCGTGATGAACCTGATTCCGAGCACGGTGTTCGGCGCATTCGCCAACGGTGACATCCTGCAGGTACTGGTCTTCGCCATCCTGTTCGGCTGCGCACTGAGCCTGATGCGTGAATCGGCAGGCGGGGTGATCCGCCTGATCCACGAGAGCGGTCACGTGCTCTTCAAGTTGATCGGGATCATCGTGCGTCTGGCGCCGATCGGCGTGTTCGGCTCGATCGCGTTCACCACCGCCAAGTACGGCGTGAATTCGCTGCAGCAGCTCGGCGGCCTGGTCGTGATGTTCTACGTGACCTGTGCGCTGTTCATTCTGGGCGTGCTCGGCTCGATCATGAAGCTGGCGGGCCTCAACATCGTGCAGTTCCTGCGCTATCTGCGTGAAGAGCTGTCCATCGTGGTCGGCACCGCCTCGTCCGACGCCGTGTTGCCGCAGGTAATGCGCAAGCTCGAACACTTGGGCATCAAGGACTCGACCGTCGGCCTGGTGATCCCGACCGGCTACTCGTTCAATCTGGACGGTTTCTCGATTTACCTGACACTGGCCGCAGTGTTTATTGCCCACGCCACCAACACCCCGCTGTCAATGGCCAACCTGCTGACCATTCTGGCGGTGTCGCTGGTCACCTCGAAGGGTGCGCACGGCATCCCTGGTTCGGCAATCGTGATCCTGGCGGCAACCCTGTCGGCAATCCCGGCTATCCCTGTGATCGGCCTGGTGCTGGTGCTGTCGGTCGACTGGTTCATGGGCATCGCCCGTGCGCTGACCAACCTGATCGGCAACTGCGTTGCCACCGTGGTGGTGGCCCGCTGGGAAAAAGACATCGATCTGGAGCGTGCCCGCAATGTCCTGGGGCGCAAGCAGGGTTATGAATTCGTCGCCCAAACGTCCCCGCTGACGCCGCCGCACGTTCACCAGTGATATCGAGCATTCCTCCTTTCCGCCCGGCTCGCCGGGCGGTTTTTTTGGGGCGGTCCGACGCCTCATCACCGATGCTGGAGAGGCTCATGAATCTGAGCAAAGCCACGCTGGAGCAGCTGTACGCCGAGCTGGAACGACGCGAACAAGAACCAGCACCGCCCCCCTACAGGTGGGTGTGCGCAGCATGCGGCAACACATTCGTCAGCGGCGCCCGGTTGAGCCGGGTCTACCTTGTCGCCGGCACGCTGTACTGCGACTGCCGGCTGTCCCGCCCCTCCCCCGACCGGACAGTACCGAGAGGGCTGGTCCCGATGCACAAGCAGGCGATAGGCTGACAACCCCGGCTGAGACTATTTATGCTGCCGCTGTTGACGACACCCGTGGGAGCCGGTATAGTTCGCTTCCTGTCGGTGCACTGCACCGCACACCAGTTTTCGGGGGTATAGCTCAGCTGGGAGAGCGCTTGCATGGCATGCAAGAGGTCATCGGTTCGATCCCGTTTACCTCCACCAAAAACGAAAAACCTCAAGCTTCGACTTGAGGTTTTTTGCTTTTCGGCCGGCCTTTCGGTCAGGCTTCAGAGCCGCTAACAGAGCCTAGCGCAGCGGCCCCGGCTAGGCGTGCTGCCGCAGACAGTACAAGTAGTACGGCAAGGCAGCGCAACAACGCCGGGAGGGTTTGTTAGCGGCTCTTATTCCGCGCCATGCAGCCGGCGGTCCTGCTCTACCGCATTGGCCAGCTGCGCCAGCGGCAGCTTCAGCACCGCTTCGATCTCTGCGCGCCCACGCAATTTCAGCATCAACACCCCCTGCACTTCGCGGCCGAGCTCGATCGCCCGGCCCAGCAACCAGTACTCGTCGTCGGACGGATAGTAGCGCCACGCCGGCTCGTCCTCGTCGAGCGTATCGAGCGGCCGGTCGAGCGGGTGCATCAGCAACGCTTCGGTCAGCGCCGTGAGATCGTCCAGATAGGTGCTGAGCCGGTTGCACTCACCGATCACCACCTTGCGCTCGCTGATCACCACCGCCCCAGCATAAAGCTCGTTCAGCTCGTCGAGCAGGCGCGGCAAGCGCTCGCGCGCCAGCTGACGCTGGCGCATCTGCAGGCGCTCGGCAACCATCATCTCGCGCCGGATGCTTTCCGGATAGTAGCCGAGTGGCAGCTCCAGATGCGGAGTCATCTCCACCCGCGAGATCGCGTCGGTGTAACCACTCGCGGCTCTGTCGCGCGTCGCCGGGCGAACCCGGCGGCCGGCGCTCAACCCCCACTTCCACGCCAAAGGACTGATGTTCATGACGAAGCTCCTTTACTTTCGGTATAGGGCACGTTTTCGCCAAAAACACTAACAACAGAATTAAATTAATATTTAATTCTGTCGGCATCTCCAAGCCGGTTTCAACCGACCTTTTCCTTGTTATCGACCAAAAAGCAAAACGGCCCAAGCTGCCTAGCAGCCGGGCCGTGCTCAAACCTGCAATAGCGCTTACTCGTCGCCGAACAGATGGCCGAGCTTGGCGGCCTTGGTGGCGAGATAGCGCTCGTTGTGGACGTTCTTGCCCACGACCAAGCGCACCCGCTCGACCACCTCGATGCCGATCTCACGCAAGGTGGCGATCTTGCGCGGGTTGTTGGTCAAGAGGCGGACGCGGGCGATGCCCAGTTCGGCCAGCATGTCGCGGGCGATGCGGAAGTCGCGCATATCGGCCGGGAAACCGAGCTGCTCGTTGGCCTCGACGGTGTCGGCGCCCCCGTCCTGCAGCTGATAGGCGCGAATCTTGTTGATCAGACCGATGCCGCGCCCTTCCTGGCGCAGATACAGCAAGGCGCCACGGCCTTCGCGCGAGATTGCTTCAAGCGCCGCGGCCAGCTGTGGGCCACAGTCACAGCGACGCGAGAACAGCGCGTCACCGGTCAGACATTCGGAATGCAGGCGCGCGAGCACCGGCAAGCCGTCGTCGACCTCACCCATCGTCAGCGCCACGTGTTCACGGCCGGTGGCGACTTCTTCGAAGCCGTGCATGGTGAACTCGCCCCACTCGGTCGGCAGCTTGCACTTGGCGACAAAGGTGACGGCGTGGGTGGAATCGGACAGGTCGGATGCTACGGGTGAGTTCATGGGAATTCTGTTCGGTGAGCGAATACAAAATGGTAAGGGGCTTTTACCCGAGTGAAAAGCTCAACTTTTCGATAAGCTTATTCAAAGACCTTCAACAAGCGGCAGATTCAGCATCGGCTCGGCCAGCACCAGTGCCAGCGCCACCAGCCACGCCTGTCTTTCCGGCGTAAAGAAGCCGACCTCGGACGACTCGGCGTCAATGACGCCGAGCACCGCGCCGGTCGAGGTGCAGATCGGCAGGCAGACCTCGCTCTTCACCTTGTCGTCGCACTCGTAGTAGCTGCCGCCCATTTCCTGCCATTTGGCAATGTCGTCGATGACCACCCCCCAGCCGGTCAGGCCGACGCGGCTATTGTTGCTCTTCTCGGCAAAGGCGTGCGTCAGCGGAAACTCGGCACGGCTCTCACGGCCGGTGTAGGCGAGCTTGATCAGACGCGCGTCGTCCATATGGCCGACTGCACGATAGATACCCAGCCAGTCCGCGCCGATGCGCTGGTTGACCGAGTCGATCAGCGCATTCAGATTGACGAGGTGGGCATGCGCTTCTTCGTGTTCTTCGAACAGAGGGGTCAGGTCGTACGGCTCGTCGGCCAGTTCCTCGATCAGCGAGCAGGCGCCGTCCTCGGACAGTTTTGGCACACGGTAGCGGAACAGGTCGCGCGGCGGGTTCGGTTTGGGCACCTCAAGCACCGCCGACAGCGTCAACGCGGCAATCTGTACTTCGACGCGTTCGATATCCAACCCTTGTACGGAAAGATAGTCGGCCAATTGGCTTGCAGGTATCATTTTCAGCTCCTCGATAGATTTTCGCCATGATACCGGATTCCGGCCGCCCATCGGCAGCCCTTGTCCCTGCTGGCATATAGCATGACTGCCATCCATCTCCCCCACCCCGTGTTGAGCGTGCGCGCCGGCCCCGGTGCCCTTGCCACGTTGCGCCGCGATGGCCTGAGTCCGGCGATGGTATCCACACTGCCCGGCGCGGCAGGCGGCCCAAAAGCGATCGGCCTCACCGGGCTCGACCAAGCGGTTTTCGGCTGGCTGGCCGGGGCGCCGCGCGAGCGCGAATTGGTTGGGGCGTCGATCGGCGCCTGGCGCTTCGCCTGTGCACTGCAGGATGATCCGGCGGCGGCGCTCGCCAGGTTGGCCGAGCGCTATACGGTAGAGACCTACCCGCCCGGCTCGACGGTGCACAGTATTACCCGCCAGACGGAGACGATGCTGATGGATGTATTGGGCGACGGCGGCTTCGCACGCCTGCTCGATCACTCTCATTATCGGCTGACACTGCTGTTGGTGCGCGCCCGTGGTCTGCTCGCGAGCGAGGGCCGGCTGCCCCAACTCGGCGGTCTGGTGCTTGCCGCCTCGCTGAACGCCGCGAGCCGTCGGCTGACCCGCTTCGCGTTCAGCCGGGTGCTGTGCCACCATCCGGCGAGTACGCTCGCTTTCGTCCCCGACGACGGCCTGCCGACCGAACGCGTGGCCCTTGATTCGGGCAACCTTCGTGCCGCGCTGATGGGCACGGTGGCCATCCCGTTGGTGCTGGCGGGCGTCACGCTTCCCGGCGTAGCCGAGGGGCGGTTCCGCGATGGCGGCCTCGCCGACTATCACATCGACTACCCGTTCGCGCGCCGCGACGGCATCACGCTATACCCACACTTCACCGACCGCATTGTGCCGGGCTGGTTCGACAAGTTCCTGCCGTGGCGCCGGCATGATGCCGCCAATCAGCGCCACACCGTGCTGGTCTTCCCGTCGCGCGAATACCTGGCGAAACTGCCGCTGGGCAGGCTGCCGGACCGCGGCGATTTCAAGCGCTTCGCTGGACGAGACACCGAGCGAATCCTTGCGTGGCGGCAGAGCACCGCCGAGAGCCAGCGCCTGGGCGACGCGTTCCTGGAGTTGGTCGAGAAGCAGCGGCTAGGCGAGATCGCCACGCCACTTTGAGCCCCCTTGCTGGTTCGGCTGTCGCCGAACGAAAAAAAGCCCGACGTCACACGTCGGGCCGAACAGGGATGAAGCTCCTCACATCACCACGTCTTACACATACCGCTTGTGCGCACGTTTCACGTTGCACAGCAATTCGTACGAAATCGTCCCGGCGGCAGCGGCCACCTCGTTGACACTGACCACATCGCCCCACAGTTCCACCTCGCTGCCGATGCCGGCACCCGGCAGATCGGTCAGGTCGACCATGATCATGTCCATCGATACCCGGCCAATGATCCGGCTGCGTTGGCCGTCGATCGCGACCGGACTGCCAGTAGAAGCCAGGCGAGGATAGCCGTCGGCGTAACCGCAAGCGATCAGGCCAATGCGGGTCGGGCGGTCGCTAGTCCAGGTGCCGCCGTAACCGATCGTCTCGCCAGCGGGCAGCTCGCGCACCGAGAAGACCTTGGTCGCGAGGCGCATGACCGGCTTCAGGCCGTCGCCGTCGTGGTTGCCTTCCGGCAGCGGCGACGCACCGTACAGCACGATGCCAGGGCGGCCCCAGTCGCGGCGCGCGCGCGGGTGCGACAGGATGCCGGCCGAGTTGGCGATGCTGACCGCGCCGGGCAGGCCGGCGGTAGCGGCATCGAAGGTCTCGATCTGCGCCTGCGTGGTCGACAGTTCCGGCTCGTCGGCACGGGCGAAGTGGGTCATCTTGACGATGTCGCCGACGTTCGCGCTGTCGGCCAAGCGCTGGTAGGCTCGCGCGTAGTCGTGCGGGTAGAAGCCGGCACGATGCATGCCGGAGTCCATCTTCAGCCAGACATTGAACGGCGCGGCAGGACGGGCAGCCAGCAGCATCTGCAGCTGTTCCTCGCTCTGCACCACCGGCCACAGGCCATGGCGGGCAACCTCGTCGAGTTCGCTCGCTTCAAACACGCCCTCGAGCAGCACGATAGGCCGCTTGATGCCGGCCTCGCGCAATTCCAGCGCCTCTTCGAGGCAGGCCACCGCGAAGCCGTCGGCGACGTCGGCGAGCGCTTGTGCGCATTTGGCCGCGCCGTGGCCGTAGGCATTGGCCTTCACGACCGCCAGCGCACGGCCGCCATGGCGGCTGCGCGACAGCTTGTAGTTGTGGATCAGATTGTCGAGCCGGATTTCGGCAACGAGCGGACGCATGACGACTCCTTAGGCGTTGGCCGAAGCCGGGCGGCCGAACGGCACCACCAGCTTCTCACCGTCACGAGCGTAACGCTGGATCGACAGGCCGTCGACGCTGATTTCCGGTTTGCGGCCGACGATCTGGTCGGCCAGCACCTTGCCGGAGCCGGCGCTCATGGTCCAGCCCAGCGTGCCGTGACCGGTGTTGAGCGACAGGTTGCTGTAGCGGGTGCCGCCGATGATCGGCGTGCCGTCCGGCGTCATCGGACGCAGGCCGGTCCAGAAGCTGGCGGCCTTCACGTCGCCGCCTTCCGGGTACAGGTCGTTCACCACCATTTCCAGCGTAGCCCGGCGCTGCGGGTTCAGCGACAGGTCGTAGCCGGACAGCTCGGCCATGCCGCCGACGCGGATGCGGTCGTCGAAGCGGGTGATGGCGATCTTGTAGGTCTCGTCGAGGATGGTCGAGGTCGGGGCGCCGGCGGCGTTGACGATAGGCACGGTCAGCGAGTAGCCCTTCACCGGGTATACCGGCACGTCGATGCCGATGGTCTTGAGCAGGTCGCGCGAGTAGCTGCCCAGCGCCAGCACGTAGTGGTCGGCGGTGTAGGTGACACCGTTGGCGATGATGCCGGTCAGGCGCTTGCCATCGTCGAGCAGCTTCTCGATGCGTTGGCCGAATAGGAACTTCACCCCCTGGGCCTGGCACAGCTCGGCCAAGCTCTTGGTGAACAGGTTGCAGTCGCCGGTCTCGTCGTTCGGCAGTTGCAGGCCGCCGGTGAGCTTGTGCTTGGTCTTGGCCAGCGCCGGCTCGACGCGGGCGCAACCGTCGGGATCGAGCACATTGAAGTCCACGCCGCACTCGCGCAGCACTTCGATGTCCTTGCCCATGCTGTCTACCTGGGCCTGGGTACGGAACAGCTGCAGCGTACCGCCCTGGCGGCCTTCATACTGGATGCCGGTCTCGGCACGCAGTTCTTTAATCTTGTCGCGGCTGTACTCGGCAAGGCGCATCATGCGGCCCTTGTTGAGGTTGTAAGCCTTCGGATTGCAGTTGGCGAACATCTTGGCGATCCACTGCAGCTGGTACAGCGAACCGTCCGGACGTATCGCCAGCGGGGCGTGCTTCTGGAACAGCCACTTGGCCGCCTTCATCGGGATGCCGGGTGCGGCCCACGGCGCGGCGTAGCCCGGAGAGATCTGGCCGGCATTGCCAAAGCTGGTTTCCAGTGCGACGCCATCCTGACGCTCGATCACGGTGACTTCACAGCCCGCCTTGGCGAGATACCATGCGGTCGACACACCCACGACACCACCGCCCAGTACGATTACCTTCATGCCTGCTCTCCTAATTGCCTTGTTTTCCCCGCCTGTCGACCCCTTGGCCGACGGCTAGCGCACCCCGGTTTTGACCGATGTTTGCGCCACCGCAATGTACTGCAGTGATTTCCAACAGTATATTGAGCAAATAGTAGTTTTTTTCACCAAATTTTGCTGGTAAAGTATTGTTATCTCACGCCAATTACACTTATTTCAGTGAAAACATGAAATCCAAAACCAGCGCTGACCGCCCCTTCGACAAGATCGACCTGAAGATCCTGCGCCACCTGCAAAGCAACGGCCGCATGTCGATGACCGAGCTGGCCGAAAAGGTCGGCCTGTCGACCACGCCGTGCACCGAGCGGGTGCGCCGACTGGAGCGTGATGGTGTGATCGAGGGCTATTACGCGCGACTGAACCCGCAAGCGCTCGGTGCCACCTTGTTGGTGTTCGTCGAGATCAAGCTGTCGGCCAAGTCGGGCGACATCTTCGACGCGTTCCGCCGCGAGATTCAGAAGTTGCCCGAGGTGCAGGAATGCCATCTTGTGTCAGGCGAGTACGACTACCTGATCAAGGCGCGTATCACCGACATGTCGATGTACCGCAAGCTGCTGGGCGAGATCCTCCTGAAGCTGCCTTCGGCCAACGAGTCGCGCAGCTATGTGGTGATGGAGGAAGTGAAGGAAACGCTGACACTGCCTGTGTACGATTGAGCCGCGACATCCTACTGCTCCGCCCGGTCATTCGCCTCCAGGGGCCGAACGCTTGTAGGTTGCGGAGGAGCGGTGCGGCGACAGGCTCAGACTGCAGCGCAGACGCTCACTCGGGTTATCATGTCGCCACAATCACAAGACAGAGAGTCCTAGCATGAGCCTGGAATCCGTACGCGCCCACCTCGCCGTGGCCGCGCCCGACATCGCCATCATCGAGCTGGAAACCAGCACCGCCACCGTCAGCCTTGCCGCCGAAGCGCATGGCGTGGAGCCGGGGCGCATCGCCAAGACGCTGGCGTTTCGCATCGGTGAGGGTGTGGTGCTGGTGGTGGCGCGCGGCGATGCGCGCATCGACAACCGCAAGATGAAGGACACCTTCGGCGGCAAGGCCAAGATGCTGCCGGCCGATGAAGTGGTCGAACTGACTGGCCACCCGGTCGGCGGGGTGTGCCCGTTCGGCCTGGCCACCGCGTTGCCGATCTGCCTGGACAGCTCGTTGCAGGGATTCGACGACGTGCTGCCGGCGGCCGGCGCAGTACACAGTGCAGTACGGCTGACCCCAGCTCGGCTCGCCGAGATCACCGGTGGGCGCTGGGTGGATGTCTGCCAAGCGATGACCGCCGACGCCTGAGTGCCGGTGTACGATCCGCTACACTCGGATGATCCTGCGTTTGCCTCTTCGCCGAAGCGGCAGCGGAACAGCACCAGCTCGCTACGGTAGAGCCTCTGGCAGCGGTTCGCCGCTGCACAGATCGGGCAGTGGCTCTCAGCCAGCCTCCAACCGCCCTCTTCCTCGATCAGCTCGACCTATCGCCTTCCTCGTTGCGCCCCCGCTAACTGGGCCAGCCGTTCGGCCGGGCTCTCATGTCGGGTCTCCCGCCAGGCGGGCGCGCTGCAGCAGGCTGCCCAGCCGCAACGTCGCCAACAAGCAGGTTGTACCGCCCAGCAGCATCACCAGCCGGGTGTCGAACAGCGCAAGCACGCTGCCGAACAGCGATATCAGCACTGCGGCGCAGCAGAAAATCGTCGATAGCAAGCCCATCACGCTGCCCTGCCCGAACGCATCGAAGCGCTCCGAGCACCACACTGGCAGCAGCGTGTTGTACAGCGACAGTGGCAGGCCGATCACCACGATCAGCACGATGCCGGGCCAGCCCGACGTCAGTGACAGCAGCAGTAGGCCGCCGGCGAACAGTGCAGCGTGACGGCGTGCGCGCTGCAGCGCGTCACCGGCGCGCCCCTGCCCGACCAGCCCAGCCGCGCTACTCATCACCAAGCACAACCCGGCGGTGACCAAAGCGATACCGGCGCTGCTAAAACCGGCAAACTCGACTAACCACACCGGGTAGAAGTCGTAGAAGGCATTGACCCCGAGCGCGAACGCGAGCTGCATCCAGAACAGCGCGGCCAGCAGCGGGTCGCGGCCGAGCAGCCGGAACGAGTGCTGCTCCCGCACCAGTTGCCACAGCGGCCGATGCTCGCCGCCAGCGACCATCCCGGTCTCCGGCAGCAGCCAGGCAAGGATCGCGAGGCAGGGCAGCATCGCGAGCGATGCCAGCCAGAACGGTACCGACTCGCCCAGCGGCAGCGTAAAGCCCCCGATCATCGGCCCGACCAGCCAGCCCATATAAAGCATGGCGTTGAGCAGCGCGAATGAGCGGCTGCGATCGACCACCGGGTGCAGATCGGCGAGGATCGCCCGTGCCACCGGCACATTGCCCTCGGTCAGACCGGTCAGGAAGCGGGTCAGCACGAACAGCACGTAAAACTTGGACGACAGCGCCACTGCGGTCAGGCCGTAGCCGATGAAGGTCAGCGTCAGGGTGCCGAGAAGCACGCGGCGGCGCCCAAGCCGGTCGGACAGCGCACCGACGAAGCTGCTGCCAACCAGTACGCCGAGTGGGTTGGCAGCCAGCGCAATGCCCAGCAGCAGCTTGGCCGGCAGGGCGAGGAAGTGGTTGAAGCCGTCCGGTGCACGTTCGACGAAGATCGGCGCGAGGATGGGGTATGGCATCGCGACCCCGGCGGTGCTCATCAGCGCAATGGCACAGACGGTGGCGAGGATCAGGCGGGGGTGGGCGACGGCTACATTCATGATGGCGAGCTCGACTCAGGTCCTGCCTGTCAGTATGACATTCATTTAGCAGCGCCAACAAAACCCTGTTGGCGTTGTTATGCGGCCTTGCTGTACAACAGGTACTGTCTACGGCTACACGCCTAGCCAAGGCCGCTTCGTCGAGTTTTGTCAGCAGCTCTAAACAGGCAAGCTGGTTCACTAATTATTAACCGGCCCGTTACACCTCAATCGGCGCGGTTGGCCTCCACCGTCCCGCGCTGACGCCAGCGCATCAGCCGGTTATTGAGACGGTCGAGATACAGATAGATCACCGGCGTGGAAAACAGCGTCAGCGCCTGCGACAGCAACAGGCCGCCGACCATCGCGAAGCCGAGCGGCCGGCGCAGTTCCGAACCGGCACCGGTACCGAGCATCAGCGGCAGGCCGGCGAGCAAGGCGCACATCGTCGTCATCATGATCGGCCTGAAACGCAGCAGGCAGGCCTGGTAGATCGACTGCTCCGGCGTCAGGCTCTGCTCGCGCTCGGCAGTGAGCGCAAAGTCGATCATCATGATGCCGTTCTTCTTGACGATGCCGATCAAGAGGATGATGCCGATCAGCGCGATCACCGACAGGTCGTAGCCACCCGCCATCAGGATCAGCAATGCGCCGACCCCGGCCGACGGCAGCGTCGACAGGATGGTCAGCGGGTGGATGTAGCTCTCGTACAAAAGCCCCAGCACGATGTACACCGCGATCAGCGCCGCCGCAATCAGGTAGGGCTGGGTAGCCAGCGAGTCCTGGAAGGCCTGGGCAGTGCCCTGAAAGGCGCCTCGCAGCGTCACCGGCACCCCCATCTGCTCCTGGGCGCGGTTGATCGCGTCCACCGCCTCGCCCAGCGACACGCCGGGCGCGAGGTTGAACGAGATGGTCACCGCCGGGAACTGGCTCTGGTGGTTGATCGACAGGTAGCCGGTCTGGCTGGTGTCCACCTTGACGAAGGTCGACAGCGGGATCTGCTGACCGCTCGACGGCGAGGTCAGATAGAGCTTGTCGAACAACGCCGGGTCTTCCTGCAGCGCTGGCGTCACCTCCATCACCACGTGGTAGCTGTTGATCTGGGTAAAGTACTGGGTGACCTGGCGCTGACCGATCGCGTCGTAGATGGTGGCGTCGATCAGCGCCGGCTGGATACCGAAGCTCGCGGCGCGGTCGCGATCGATGGTCAGCGTGGCGCTGGGCGCGGTGTTCTGCTGGTCGGTGGCAAGGTCGGTCAGCTGTGGCAGCTTGCGCAGCCGCTCGAGCACGCGAGGCGCCCACACGTTCAGCTCGCCAAGGTCGGCGTCGGTTAGCGTGTACTGGTACTGGGTGCGCGACAGCCGCCCTCCCACGTTGATGTCCTGGCCGGCCTGCAGGAACAGGTTCACCCCCTGCAGCTTGGCGAGCTTGGGCCTGAGTCGCGCGATCACCTGGTCGGCGTTGAGCTTGCGGCCCTCGGCCTTGGGCTTAAGGTTGATGTAGAAATTGCCGGTGTTGAAGGTGGTGCTGCCGGCCACCGCGGCGAAGCTCAGCACAGCCGGGTCCTGCCGCACCACGTCGGCGATCTGCAGCATGTACTTGTCCATGGCCTGGAACGAGGCGTCCTGGCCGGTTTCGGCAAAGCCGAACACGAAGCCGGTGTCCTGCTGCGGGAAGAAGCCTTTGGGGATCACCACATAGAGCAGCACCGAGACCGTCACCGTGGCGATAAACACCAGCAGCGTGGTGAGCTGGTGTTTCAGCACCTTCTCCAATACGCGCTTGTAGCCGGCGAGCATCGCGTCGAAGCCGCGTTCGAACAGGTTGTAGAGTCGGCCGTGCCGGCGGGTATGGTCGTGCTTCAGGTAGCGTGAGCACATCATCGGCGTCAGCGTCAGGGACACGAACACCGACACTGCGATGGTCAGCGTCACCGTGATAGCGAATTCGCGGAATAGCCTGCCGACGATGCCGCCCATCAACAGTAAGGGAATGAACACCGCCACCAGCGACACCGAGATCGACACGATGGTGAAGCCGATCTCGCCCGCCCCCTGCAGCGCTGCATCCATCGGCTCCATGCCGTCCTCGACGTGGCGGTAGATGTTCTCCAACACCACGATCGCATCGTCGACCACGAAGCCGACTGAGATGGTCAGTGCCATCAGCGACAGGTTGTCCAGGCTGAAGCCGAGCAGGTACATGATCGCTGCAGTACCGAACAGCGCCAGCGGCACGGTGACGCTCGGGATCAGCGTGGCCGGCAGGTTACGCAGGAAGATGAAAATCACCAGCACCACCAGGATGATGGTCAGCACCAAGGTGAACTCAACATCCTCTACCGAGGCACGAATGGTCTGGGTGCGGTCGGTAAGGATGTTGACGTGGATCGACGGCGGAATGGCCGCACGCAGCTTGGGCATGGCCGCTTTCACGCGCGCCACCGTGTCGATCACGTTGGCGCCCGGTTGCTTGCGCACGGCGAGGATAATCGAGCGGCCGTTAGGCACGTCGTTCTCAACCGTCATTGCCTTGCCGGCGAACGCATAGCCGGAGAACGTGGTGTTCTCCGCCCCGTCGATCGCCACGCCGATGTCGCGCACCCGGATCGGCGCACCGTTCCTGTAGGCCAGGATCACCTCATTCCACGGAGCGGCACTAAGCAGCTGGTCGTTATCGTAGACGGTGTAGCTTTGCTTGATGCCGTTGAAGGTGCCCTTGGGGGCATTCACCGTCACATTGACCATCTGGTTGCGGATATCCTCCAGGCTCAGACCCAGCGCCGCAATCTTGACCGGGTCGATCTGCACCCGGATCGCGGGCTTTTGCTGGCCGCCGATGGTGACCAGACCTATCCCCTCGATCTGCGAGATCTGCTGCGCCAGGATGTTGTCGGCGTAGTCGTTCACCACGGTCAGCGGATGGGAGTGGGACGACACCGACATCACCAGAATCGGCGAGTCGGCAGGGTTGATCTTGCGGTAGGTCGGAGGGCTGGGCAGATTGGTCGGCAGCTGGCCGGCGGCGGCGTTGATCGCCGCCTGGATGTCCACCGCAGCGGCATCGATATTGCGGTCGAGGTCAAACTGCAGCGTGATGCTGGTCGAGCCAAGCGCACTGGTCGAGGTCATCTGGGAGAGTCCGGCGATCAGCGCAAACTGGCGCTCCAGCGGCGTCGCCACGTTGGACGCCATCGTTTCGGGGCTGGCGCCGGGCAGGTTGGCCGTCACCTGGATGGTCGGGAAGTCCACCTGCGGCAGCGGCGCCACCGGCAAGAGCGGCCACACCGCCAGGCCGACCAGCAGAATCGCCATCGCCAGCAGCGAAGTGCCGATCGGCCGGCGGATGAAGATCGCCGACAGGTTCACCGCACTGCCCCTGCGCCGGCGCTACGCGCTTCGACCACGCTGCTGCCGGGCCTGAGCTTGTACTGTCCCTCGAGCACCACCCGCTCGCCTCCCGCCAGGCCCTGCTCGACGATGGCCATGCCGGCCTGGACCGGACCGAGTCGCACCAGCTGCAACCGGGCCCTGCCGTCCGCGTCGACCTTATACACATAGGTGCCATCGGGACCGCGCTGGATCGCTGCGGTCGGCACGGTCAGCGCCTGGGTGCGGGTGCCGACCCGCAGCCGCACATTGACGTATTGCCCCGGCCACAACTCGTGCCCCGGATTGGCGAAGCGGGCCTTGAGCGTCAGCGTGCCGGTCGAGCTGTCGATCTGGTTGTTGACCAGCGTCAGCACGCCACGCCCCAGCGGGGTGGCAGCATCGGTGCGGGAGTAAACGAATACCGGCAACGGCGGCAAGCCGGGGCTTATTGCGCGGTTGATCGCGCCGAAGTAGTCCTCGGGCACGGTGAACTGCACCATGATCGGATCGATCTGGTTGATCACCACGAGACCGGTATTGTCGGTGGCATGAACGATATTGCCGGGATCGATCAGGCGTGCGCCGGTGCGGCCGGATAGCGGCGAGCGGATGGTGGTGTAACCAAGCTGGACCCGGGCGAAGCTGACTTGAGCGGCGTCGCTCTTGACCGCGGCGGCAAGCTGATTGACCAGCGCCTTCTGAGTGTCGTACGTCTGACGGGACACAGAATCCTGACTGAGCAGCTGACTGTAGCGTTGCAGATCGATGCGCGCGTTCAAGAGTTGTGCCTCATCGCGTGCCTGTTGAGCCAGGGCCTGCGCCAGTTGGGCCTGCAGTGCCTGCGGGTCGATCTGCGCGAGCAGCTGGCCTGCCTTGACGTCCTGGCCCTCGACGAACAGCACCTTGTCGAGCTGGCCATCGACCCGGACTTTGACGGTGACGCTCCGTTCCGCCAGCACCGTGCCGACGCCACCGAGGAAAATCGGCACGTTCTGACGAGCGACCCGCACCGTGACGACCGCAGCCGGCGGCGGCTTGGTGCTGGCCGCCTGCTTGGCTTCACCCCACCCAGCCAGGCTCCACACCGACAAGGCCATCACGCCTGCGACGACACCGCCCCAGCGTAGCGCCAGACCGGGCCGGGAAAACAGCCTGATGGACATGTGCATTGCTCCACACAGAAAGCACAGCCCGACTACTCGCGGGCTGGGAGTTGCCAACAAAACGCCGGGCTGTGGCACTGTAACCTTTCCGGTATCGTGGCACTGTCGGCACAAGTCCGCCTGGATCGCCACACCGGGAGCTATTGAGGAAAAATGAACCGCCACCGTTTTTGTTAGCTACTCTAAGCATGATAGTCAGCCGGTGTGGGACCTGACTGGCAAAACGTGTCCCCCCGGCTACTTACGAATGGTAGTCGCCATCATGGAGATGTAATGGACGCCTCCCTCCTGCCCGAAGGTGACGACGGCGGTCTGCAGAACGACAGGAGCCCTCGCAATACCTGACGGCATCTAAAGTGCCAAAGTGGTGGTGTAGCAACAACCACAAACGGTAAGGAGGGCTCGATATGAAGATTACGACATTCGGTCTGGACCTGGCAAAGCGGGTTTTCCAACTGCATTGGGTGGATACCGCTACCGGTGAAATCTGCCGCCGGCAAGTGAAACGGGCGCAACTGAACGAGTTCTTCGCCAACCGGGAAACGTCGGTGATCGCGATGGAGGCCTGCGGCAGTGCGCACTACTGGGGCCGGCTGTTCCAGGAGCTTGGGCATGAGGTCAGGCTGATTCCCGGGCAGTTCGTCCGTCCGTTCGTGAAGAGCAACAAGACCGACGCAGCCGATGCGCAGGCGATCTGGGAAGCGGCGCAGCGGCCAGGGATGAAGTTCGTCGCGCTCAAGAGCGAAGGCCAGCAAAGCGTGCTGATGTTGCACCGGATGCGCGAGCAGTTGGTGAAGATGCGGACGATGCAGACTAACCAGCTACACGGGCTGTTGTACGAGTTCGGAGCCGAGCTGCCAAAGGGGCGACACAAGGCGCTGGAGCGGATTCCTGATGAGCTTGCGCGGCTGGAAGACACGTTGCCAGTGATGGTGATCGAAGCGATCCGTAGCCAACTACAGCGAATTGAGACATTGGGCCAAGACATCGCCGAGCTTGAGCACAAGCTGGCGGTGTGGAAGAAGGAAGATGAAGCAGCCAAACGACTGATGGCCATTCCGGGTGTCGGCTTGCTCACCGCAACAGCGGCGGTAGCAATGATTGGGGATGCCAAGACATTCAAGTCTGGGCGCGAGTTTGCCGCCTTCCTCGGCCTGGTGCCACGCCAGAGCGGCACCGGCGGGCGAGTGAAGTTGCTGGGGATCAGCAAGCGCGGTGATGTGTATCTGCGCACGCTGCTGATTCATGGCGCCAGGGCAGTGGCGACGCATCAGAAGGTGCGCGATCCCTGGCTGGACCAGTTGCTGGCGCGACGACCGTTCAATGCGGCGGTGGTAGCGCTGGCCAACAAGATGGCACGAACGATCTGGGCGCTGTTGGCCCATGGCCGGACGTATCAAACGGACTACGTGGCCAAGGCCGCGTAAAAGATTAACGAACCCTTTAGGAGGTGGATCGCTGAAAGGTTGCGCAGGTTGATGTGCGCTTGATGGCAGAACAGGTCGGACCGTGGGGAAGTAAGCCTGAATGATGGCCAGTCCTTCGAGGACTCCAAGGAGATGAGGCCTTCCCCTGCGAATTCCATCAGGGCCAGCAGACTCCGAGTCTGCAATAAAGGCCGGATATAAGTCTGCAGCCAGATCTCGAAGCCCGCATCGAACATCGCTTGCCAAGCCGGGAGGCGTCCATATAAG
>NZ_JAUEDK010000026.1 GCF_030385785.1 Crenobacter oryzisoli | reverse complement strand
CTCCAGGCACTGACGCAGAACCAGGTTGAGTTCTTGCAGGCTGAAGAAGCGCTGGTGACGCAACCGGGCCAGCACCCAGCGCTCGACCACCTGGACGCCGACCTCGACCTTGGCCTTGTCGCGCGGCTTGTACGGCCGCGCCGGCAGCACCGCGCAGCCGTAATGTTGTGCCAGGTCCTGGTAGGTCGGGTTCAGGTCCGGCTCGTAGCGGGACGGATGGCGCACGCCGCTCTTCAGGTTGTCGGGGACCACCAGCGCGGTGACGCCACCGAGATAGTCGAAGGCGCGCACATGGCTGCCGATCCAGTCTTCCAGCTGCTGCGTGAAGGTCGCTTCGAGGTAGGTGTAGTTGGAGGCGCCGAGCACCGCGACGAAGATCTGCGCGGCGTGAATTTCGCCGGTATGCGGGTCGATGACGTCGACCGTCTGCCCGGCGTAGTCGACGAACAGTTTCTCACCGGGTGTGTGGTGCTGGCGCAGCGTCACTGCCAGCGTCTTGCGCCAACGGCGGTAATGGTCGCAGAACGCGCTGTACTGGAGTCCGTCCGGTGTTTCGGCCTTGTACTCCTGCCACAGCAGCTCCAGCGTCACGCCTTTGCGGCGCAGTTCCTGGTGCAGCGTCGGCCAGTCGGGTTCGGTGCGGCGGACTTTCGACGGCGCCGTCGGGGGAAATAGCAGGCCATTGACGGTGGCTTCGTCCAGGCCGGCGGGTAGCGGGAAGCTCAGCCCGGCGAGCTTGGCGCGGGCGAGGTAGTCGCTGACCGTGGTGGGGGATGCGCCGATCATTCGGGCGATCGCGCGCCGCGAGTACAGACCTGCGTGATGCAGGCGAAGGATTTCGACGATTTTGCGCATGGATAACCTGTGGTTAGACATCGGGCACCCAGGAAAAAAGCTCGAGGGTGCCACGGGTTACCCCGCGCGCTACAGCTTGTTACGGCAATGTTGCAAGCCGTCCAGGTTGGCCTGGAACGGGTGTCCAGTTTGCGCTGGAACGACTGTCCAGGTTCAGCTGGAACAGGTGATCAGGTTGCCCCGGAATACGCACTCGTCTTCGCGTGCTCGCGCAAAATCTCTCGTTGCCCTATGGCCCGTGGAGTCTCGCTGAGTGCGCAAACGCACAGACATGCCGTGCTCACCGCGCGCATTGTGCTAGCTGAAGTCTCTTAATGAACCCCCGGAGTACCTTTATGAACCCCATCACCTTTTTCATCGTGTTCATCTTCCTGGCCGTCGGTGCCTTGTTGGGCGCAATGGGCTACCTGGTTCTGGGTGGGGCGCTATGGGTTGTCGGCGCCGTCATCGCACAGTCGTTGAAGATGGCCAATACCTGGCAGAAATTTGTCGTACTGCGTGCAGGGAAGCTACAAGGGGTCAAAGGCCCCGGCCTGTTCATGATCATCCCGGTCGTTGACAGTGTGGTGGCCGTGATCGATGAGCGCATTCAGACCACGGCTTTCAATGCCGAACAGGCACTGACACGGGATACGGTACCGGTAAACGTTGATGCCATCATTTTCTGGCATGTGCATGATGCCCAGAAAGCGGCGTTAGCGATCACTAACTATCGCCAAGCCATCGACCGCGTGGCGCAGACATCGTTGCGCGAGATGATTGGCTCTTCGATGTTGGCGGCTCTGCTATCCGACCGACACGCGGCGGACCTGCAGTTGTGCGAAGAAATCGGTCAGAAAACGATCGAATGGGGCGTAACGGTCAGCTCAGTCGAAGTCCGCGATGTGGCAATCCCGGTCGCGCTGCAGGATGCCATGTCCCGCCAAGCCCAAGCCGAACGCGAGAAGCAGGCACGTATCATCCTCGGTACCGCCGAGGCCGAGATTGCGGGTAAGTTTGTCGAGGCGGCCAAGATCTACGTCAGCCAGCCGGGCGCCTTGCAACTGCGTGCGATGAACATCATTTACGAGACGACCAAGGAGCGCGGCACAACCATCCTGATCCCTAGCTCGATGGTCGACAGCATGAACCCGGGAAGCGCCATCGCGCTCTCCTTGGCCTCGCAGGCAGGTACCACCCGTTCGGTGAATCAAGAGTCGGATCAACCGGTGAAATCCCTTGCCATCGCGCCAGAGCTGGCGATGCTGCCATAGCCTAAGGGATGGTTTCGCGGCTTGGCGGCCGCTAGTGGCTGCCGCATCGATGGGGGAGTCGGTTCAGGACTTAGTCGGAAGGGGGCCAACGGCCTCCCTCTCGGAGTCTGCAGCGCCCCTTCCTACGACACCCGTTACGCCGAAAAGCAGAAGCTCCACAGAGAATGATTTGTCTGCGTTGCACTACTCTACGTTGCCGTGCCGCCGAGAATGATGGCGCCGCCCCAGCCATAGCGTATGTCGCCAAGCGCACAGACAAGACCGTGCGCTTGGCGCAATGTGTATTTATGACTCAACACCGGCCGCACACGTTGGCCGAAATACGTCCTCCTTGCGAGTTCTCACTATGCAGCCCGTGTCGTCGAGCCAATAGCCAGCATGGCTTGGTCAAACAGTGCCCTGGTCGAATGCTGCTTGGCCGTCCGGCCTGCCATGGCTTGCCAGCTGCGAAGTGCCGGGGGCTCAATGCTCGATAAAGAGGTAATGCAATGAAAACGCATCAAAATTTAACGAGCTGCACCGCTATCACCTTGATAATGCTTAGCTTAGGGGGTTGTGCGGGAATGTCTCCACAAGGTAGGAACACCGCCATCGGTGCGGGTGTCGGGGCGATCGGTGGCTCCGTACTGACCGGCGGCAGTGCACTCGGAACAGTCGGCGGCGCTGCCGTCGGCGGCATCATCGGTCATGAGGTCCGCCATTAATGCCACGCGGTAGCATTCCCCCTCTGCCTCGCGAGCCGCATTTGCGGGTCGTCTCATAACAGGGCGTGCCCAAGGTTAACTTCGCGGCAATAGTCCAACGACAATCGAGACGAGAAGCCACAAAAACCCAAGAACAACACCCTGGCCCTCGCGAGCGTCATCATGGCGCTGCCAATAAACTACATCAGTGCAGCGGCCAGGGTGATCATTAACAGTCGTCCGCTTCTGTGCTTGGCTGGCAAGCCCGAAGGGTGGGTCTACCCTGACCCTTTCATGCTCCAGTCGCCAGGTCGAATACTAGGAATAGCCTTGTTCGACACCGCGCAATTGCCGGGAGAACTCCCGAAGCGCAGCAATACCACTTTCCTCTGCGCTGCGGCACCAATGTTCCAGCTGTGTGAGCCGCAGTTCCTTCGACGCCGTTGACCGCCCACACAAGGCGGCAAGATCCTGGCGCATCGAATAAATAATGCTCAATATCGGGCTGTGCTGCAAGGCTTGTTCCAGTACCTGGCGTTCCTTGTCGGGCAGCGCGCACTTCTCACTTCGCAGCCCCACTTTGATCGAATCGATTGAGCCAGTATCCCTTGCCTCAAGGGCGGCACTGGCATGCAGCCAACGGATTTCCACCTCGGCATCATGGTGCAGGGCCTGATCGAACCGTGCCAATACGGCATAGCGATGGGTGATGACGGCAGCCAAGGTGCCCTCATCGCAGCGATTCTTAGCGACGTTGTAGCGAAGACGGGGCGTGATCTTTCGCACCTTTGCCAGGTGGCATTGCTCCAGTACGCGGATGTAGAGCCAGCCGACATCGAACTCCCACCAAGCGATCGACAGCTTGGCCGACGTGACATAGGCATGGTGGTTATTGTGCAGTTCCTCACCACCGATCAACACGCCCCAAGGCACTATGTTCTTCGAGCTATCGTTTGTCGCGAAAGTGCGGTAGCCCCAGTAGTGCCCCAGACCATTGACAACGCCCGCCGCGAAGAACGGAATCCACAGCATTTGCACGGCCCATATGCTGAGTCCGAGCGGGCCGAACAGTACGATTTCAATTGCCAACAATAGGCCGATGCCGAGCCCAGTGTGCTTCGCGTACAGGTGATGCTCGATCCAGTCGTCCGGTGTGCCATGGCCATACTTTTCGAGGGTCGCGGCAGTGCGGCTTTCTGCCCGGTAAAGTTCGGTGCCTTCAAACAGCACTTTCCCAATACCATAGATCTGCGGGCTGTGGGGGTCATCGGCGGTATCGGTGGTGGCGTGATGCTTGCGATGGATGGCAGTCCATTCCTTCGTGACCATGCCGGTGGTCAGCCACAGCCAGAAACGGAAGAAATGGCTGATAGTAGGGTGGAGCGTCAGCGCCTGATGAGCCTGGTGCCGGTGCAAGAAGATCGTTACGGCGGCGATGGTGACGTGGGTCAAACCCAGCGTAACCAATACATAACCCCACCACGGCAAAACAAGTAGGCCAAGTAGCATCGCCATCTCCCTGGCAAAGCAACATAGCGCTCTTTACGGGTTTCGTATCAACGCCATGTCCTTATTCATCATGCTACGCAAGCTTGAGGTGACGTCTGTACGCCGCCGCACACACGGGGCTCCCCTTTTGCGCTGACATGTGGGGCTCATCTTGGCCGAATAGGCACTGTTGATAATCGACAAAGCCACCGAGCAGCATGAAAGCGCCCTCTTTAGTAGAGGGCGAAAGCCGGTTCATCACGACACTAGAATTCATCTTGGTGTGCGTAATATTTCATGTCGATTAATTCATCAAGACGTCGACGATTGCTGCGACGCTTTGCGGCGACTCGCGGATTGCAGGTAGGAATCGCATAGCGGCTGACGATTCGCCTGAATTCATGCGGTTCTTTTTGAATGGCGCGGTATTTAAAGTGAGTTCGGATGGCATGCATATCACCCCCCCTTGTAGCCCTGAATCTGGGTGCGATGAGAATATCACACCCTCTAGGCTGGCAATCTAAATGTGTCGATACAGTTACTACCTATTCAGTTACCGACCTATTTAATTATAGAAGGCCCCCGTGCTCATGCCGATTTAATGGCATCAGTGATATTTAGCCGCCTATCCTAGTGATAGTGGCAATGGATTCGAGAGGGCATGGGACAGTGTTACTGCCGATCTTTTCACAATGACTCCGTGGACGAATGAACCTGCGCTATGCCATACAGTTTACGACTACCCTCGAACCTTGTTATTTGGGTTCGATCCCTCTCCCGGATCGGCCACTGCGACGTTCGTACCGCGCGAAGCTTAAGTGGAGATAGGCTCCTGCCATGACTCTACCCTTCTGGTCGTTGTTCATCGGCCTGCTGCTCATCATCATGGTGTTGCTCGGAACACTTCTGACTCGCCTGCTGCTCAGTAGCGCCATGATTTATCTGGGCATAGGTTACGTGCTTGGGCCTGGTGGACTGAGCGTGATCAACCCTGACCCAGCCCTCTATGCAGAGATCTTGGAATCGGTCGCCTTAGTGGCCTTGCTCATCTCGCTGTTTACCGTCGGTCTGAAAATGGGGACCGTGCCTTTGTCAGATCGGCGCTGGTTGCTTCCATTACGGTTGGCCTTTCTCTCCATGACGATCACCGTGGGGCTGATTGCAGCTGTCGGAGTGTGGGGGCTGGGGCTGTCGCTTGGCGCAGCAGTGCTGCTGGGCGGCATCCTCGCCCCAACAGATCCGGTACTAGCCTCTGGCCTGCAGCCGGAATCCGGGGCAAAACCGGATCGGCTGCAATTTAGTCTGGCCGGCGAAGGAGCATTGAATGACGGCACCGCCTTTCCCTTCGTCATGCTGGGACTGCACCTATTAGGCGCTCGTGGATCAGGTTTCGGGATTTGGCATTGGTGGTTGGTCGACGTATTGTGGGCAACAGCGGGAGGTTTGTTCATTGGGGGCGCATTCGGGACATTAATTGGCAGAGTCGTCGTCTATCTACGTACTCGTCATCAATTAGCAGTGGGTTTAGACGAGTTTCTATCTCTTGGATTGATGCTATTGACATATGGCGTGGCACAACTATCTCTCACCTCCGGGTTCCTGGCGGTATTTGCCGCAGGTCTGGCGCTGCAGCGTGTGAAGGAGCAGCCCCGTGCAGGGGCAACATCGCTGGGAGCGGCACAAGACGCGAGCGGCCACGGCTATGGTGTGTTAGCGACCCACTCCCATCATGCGAGCGCGGTAATGACACACGCGGTACAAGGATTCAACGAGCAGCTGGAAAAGTTGGCCGAACTGGCGATCGTACTACTCGTCGGTGCAATGCTGCCGTACGTGATCCTGTGGACTGCCGTGTGGTGGTTTATTCCACTGCTGTTTGTCTTACTACGGACACTGGCGGTTTCGGTTGGTCTGTTGGGAGAACCACTGACCATGAGGTTACACTCGATGATAGGTTGGTTCGGGATCCGCGGGATAGGCTCCGTGTTTTACCTGATGTTCGCTATTAATCACGATATAACAGCCTCATTGGCACAAGAATTGATCACACTCACATTAGTGACCGTGGCAGTGTCCATTCTGGTGCACGGTGTGTCGGCAGGACTATTGATGAAGTGGCACGGACGACGCTAATCCAAGGCACTACGAGACTGCACTCTGTTCCCGCTTGCTTCAGAGAACGTTTATTTCTGATCGCCCCGGGGATAGCGGAAGGAGTCCGCTCGAATCTCCGATGGCAGCCATGGCCGGAGGCTGTGTGAACACGCGCCCACCACTATGATGCCCGTAATGCCACGCCGGGGATTGGGCAATGACACGGTTTGTTCAGGGGGAGAACCGGTCGCAAGCTGTACTGGTGCCTGCGCTGACCTGCTCACCACTAAAATATCTTTTTGGAATTTAAAAATCATTTCATATCATTTTTGGTTTTATTGCGAACGGAATATACTGCCCTTCATTCGGATACCGCTTTCGGACACTCACCCCATCACCCCGGTCTATCCGGCCGGGTCAACGGGAGCCACCGTGATGAACACAAACAGCACTCACGCCTCTCACCACTCTTCACCACGACGGCCGCACTCGGCCAGCGTGGCCCGCTTCGGTGCCGCCGCTGGCCGCCGGTGTTGTAGCCGCTAAACCCACACTACCACTTCGTTTTCGTCCGCCCGCGTTTGAGCGCGGCGTTGGACTGCTATTGCCTATCGACACAGCCCACACAGAAGGATAACGATCATGAAACGCACCCTCGCCAAAGCCAGCACGCTGCTCGCCGCCCTCGTTCTCAGCACCACCGCTCTCGCCGCCCCGGTGAAGCTGGTGGTCGCCGCCTCGCCGGTGCCGCACGCCGAAATCCTCGAGGCGATCAAGCCGCAGCTCGCCAAACAGGGCGTCGACCTGGAGGTGAAAGTGTTCAACGACTACATCCAGCCGAACCTGCAGGTAGAGGACAAGCACCTGGATGCCAACTTCTATCAGCACATCCCCTACCTCGATCAGTTCAACAAGAACCGCGGTACCCATCTGGTGGTGGCCAGCAATCCGGTCCACATCGAACCGTTCGGCGCCTATTCGGTGAAGATCAAGAAGGTCGCCGATCTGAAGGACGGCGCCACCGTGGCCATTCCGAACGACCCGACCAATACCGCCCGCGCCCTGCTGCTGCTGCAACAGAACGGCCTGATCAAGCTGAAGGACCCGAGCAACATCAATAGCACCGAGAAGGACATTACCGCCAACCCGAAGCAGCTGAAGTTCAAGGCGCTGGAGGCGGCCACGCTGCCGCGCGTGCTGAACCAGGTGGATCTGGCGCTGATCAACGCCAACTACGCGCTCGAAGCCAAGCTCAACCCGAAGCGTGACGCACTGTTCGTCGAGACCAAATCGCCGTACGCCAACCTGCTGGTGGCCCGCGCCGACAACAAGAACAGCGATGCGGTACGCAAACTGGCCGCCGCGCTGACGAGCCCGGAGGCGAAGAAATTCATCGAGACCAAGTACAAGGGCGCAGTGATCCCGGCATTCTAAGCTGCGACTGACCGCACCCTTCCGACCACGCTGCCCGGCCCTGTCATACCGTTTGTACTGCCAATGGCCGGGCGGCTGGTCGGAGCCGTTGCACTGGGCTTTCTTGGCCGCTCGCCCCCCGAGCGTGAGCCCATTCAAAGCGGCCCCAGCCGGGGCCTCCGCTTTTCCGGAAGAGTCATCATGAGTACATCGCCCCCCTTGGCGTTACCGCTGCTGGACCTCTCCTGCTTCGACGCTGGCCCAGCGGAGCGTGCTGCCTTTCTCGATGAATTGCGCCGAGCCGCACGCGACACCGGCTTTTTCTACCTGACCGGCCACGGCATCCCCGGCCACCAGGTGCGCCAGGTCATCGACGAGTCGCGCCATTTCTTTGCGCTGCCCAAGGCCGACAAGCGCGCCATCGACATGGTCTACTCGCCGCACTTTCGCGGCTACACCGCCGCCGGCCGCGAGCTGACCCGCGGCAAGCCCGACTGGCGCGAACAGCTCGACCTGGGCGCCGAGCGCCCGGCGCTGAACCCGCCGCCCGAGGCGCCTGCGTGGCGCCGCCTGCAAGGTCCGAACCAGTGGCCACTGGCGCTGCCGCTACTGCGCCCCATGCTGATCGCCTGGCAGGACGCTGTCACCCGCGTCGCCATCCGCCTGCTGCGTGCCTTCGCCGCCGCATTGGAACAACCCGAACACATCTTCGACGATGCCTTCGCCAAGGCGCCGATCCAGCACCTGAAGATCATCCGCTACCCGGGACTGGACGAGCCGACGTCCGACGAACAGGGCGTGGGCGCCCACAAGGACAGCGGTTTCCTGACCCTGCTGCTGCAAGACGAGCAGGCCGGCCTGGAGGTGGAAACTGCCCACGGCTGGATCGGCGTGCCGCCGCTGCCGGGCAGCTTCGTGGTCAATATCGGCGAATCGCTGGAACTGGCGTCCAACGGCTATCTGCGCGCTACCGTGCACCGCGTGACCAGCCCGCCGGCCGGCCGCGACCGCCTGTCCGTGGCCTTCTTCCTCGGACCGCGTCTCGACACCACCGTGCCGCTGCTGCCGCTGCCCGCCCACCTGGCCGCCGAAGCGCCGGGGCCGGCCACCGACCCGGCCAACCCGCTGTTCTACGAGGTGGGCTGGAACACGCTGAAGGGTCGGCTGCGCTCCCACCCGGACGTTGCCGAACGCCATTACGCTGACCTGCTCAAGGCGCGCGCCTGAGCCTTTAGACCGACGTTGATCCGCCAACACAGAGGGAATACCGATGAAGACCCGACAGTTGCTTCTCTCGACGCTCCTGGGCTTGGGCGTGAGCTTGGCCGCCCAGGCCGACACCCTCACCGTCGGCGCCGAGGCGGTGCCGCACGCCGAGATTCTGGAACACATCAAGCCGGTGCTCGCCAAGGAAGGCATCGACCTGAAGGTGAAAGTGTTCACCAACGGCCAGCAGGAAAACTTCGCGGTCGCGCAGAAGGAGCTCGACGCTAACTACTTCCAGCACAAGCCCTTCCTCGACGGCTTCAACAAGGCCAAGGGTACGCAGCTCGTGTCGGTGGCGGCAATCCACGTCGAACCGTTCGGCGCCTACTCGCGCAAGATCGGGAAGCTCAGCGAGCTGCGCGACGGCGCGGTGGTGGCGGTGCCGAACGACCCGTCCAACGCGGCGCGTGCGTTGCTGCTGTTACAGAAGAACGGCCTGATTCGGCTGCGCGACCCGAACAACATCCTGTCCACCGCCCGCGACATCGTCGTTAACCCGAAGAAGCTGCAGATCCGCGAGCTGGAGGGCGCGACGCTGTCGCGCGTGCTCGACCAAGTCGACCTGGCACTGATCAACACCAATTACGCGCTGCAGGCCAAGCTGCAGCCGAGGCACGACGCGCTGTTCATCGAGGACAGCCAGTCGCCCTACGCCAACATCCTGGTCGCACGACCGGACAACCACAACAGCCCGACGCTGAAAAAGCTGGTCGCCGCGCTAACGTCGAGCGACGTACGTCAATTCATCGACAGCCGTTATCAGGGGGCCGTGGTACCGGTGTTCTAAGCTGATAACACCCACAGCGGCGGAGCGACCCTCTGCCGCCCCGGCCACTCTCCCCGCCCCATGACGGCATCAGTAACCCCGGCCCCACAAGGGTCGACTATCGCAGGTAACGCCATGTCTTACTCTTCCGTACTGGCCCTGATCGGCAACACCCCGGTCGTCAGGGTCACGCAGCTCGACACCGGGCCGTGCGAGCTGTACCTGAAACTGGAAAGCCAGAACCCCGGCGGCTCGATCAAGGACCGCATCGCGCTGGCGATGGTCGAGGCGGCCGAACGCGACGGCAAGCTGAAACCGGGCGACACCATCATCGAGGCAACCGCCGGCAACACGGGGCTCGCCCTCGCGCTGGTGGCCGTGCGCAAGGGCTACAAGCTGACACTGGTGGTGCCCGACAAGATGAGCCGCGAGAAGATCCTGCACCTGCAGGCACTCGGCGCCCACGTGGTGTTGACCCGTTCCGACGTCGGCAAGGGCCACCCCGAGTACTACCAGGATCTGGCCGCGCGCATCGCGGGCGAAACGCCAAACGCGTACTACATCGACCAGTTCAACAACCCGACCAACCCGCTCGCGCACGAGACCGGCACTGCTCCCGAACTGTGGGAGCAGCTCGACCATGAGGTCGACGCCATCGTCGTCGGCGTCGGCACGAGCGGCACCCTCACCGGGCTGTCGCGCTTCTTCGCCAAGCACTCGCCCAACACCGAGTTCGTGCTGGCCGACCCGGCAGGTTCGATCCTCGCCGACGTGGTCAACACCGGCAGTCACGGCGAGCCCGGCAGCTGGCTGGTCGAAGGCATCGGCGAGGACTTCGTGCCGCCGCAGGCGGACCTCTCCCGCGTCAAGACCGCGTACAGCATCAGCGACATGGAAAGCTTTGAGGCCGCCCGCGACCTGCTGCACCACGAGGGCATCCTGGCCGGCTCCTCATCGGGCACCCTGCTCGCCGCCGCGCTGCGCTACTGCCGCGCGCAGACCAAGCGCAAGCGCGTCGTCACCTTCATCTGCGACAGCGGCAACAAGTATCTGTCGAAGTTCTACAACGACTCCTGGCTGTTCGACCAGGGCCTGTTAACCCTGCCGAAGGTCGGCAACATCACCGACCTGATCCCGCGCAAGCATGCGCGCGGCGAGGCGATCGTGTGTGCGCCGGGCGAGCCGCTGACCCAGGTCTACCAGCGCATGCGCCTGAACGACGTGTCGCAGCTGCCGGTGCTCGACGATGGGCACGTGGTCGGCATCATCGACGAATGGGACCTGCTCGTGTTCGTGCACGGCGAGCCGGAAAACTTCCTCGAACCGGTGTCGAAGGCGATGACGAAGCAGGTGCGGGTGCTGTCGCCCGACGCCTCGGTGCAGGACCTGCTGCAGCTGTTCAACGAGGACCTGACCGCGCTGGTGATCGACGGCGACCGCTTCGTCGGCCTGATCACGCAGGCGGATTTGCTGACCTATTGGCGCCAGCGGCTGACTCGCCAATGAGCCACGGACGACAACCCGGACCGCACTGTTCGGGCCGTTCCACCGGGTTTTTCCAGCGTCCCACTATCAATGACGCATCGGAGATGCGCAGCAAGATGTGGGGCTAGCACTTGACGCGGCCCCGACAACACCAAGGAATCCCCATGAGCGACTTCCACACCCTCTCGGTCACCGCCGGCCAGCACCAGGACCCGTTCGGCGCGGTGATCCCGCCGATCTACGCCACCTCGACCTACCGGCAGAACGCGCCGGGCGAGCACAGCGGCTACGAATACTCGCGTTCGCAGAACCCCACCCGCGAGGCGCTGGAGCGCGCCGTCGCCGAGCTGGAAGGCGGCCGCCAGGGCTACGCGTTCGCCTCGGGCCTGGCCGCCATCGCCACCGTGCTCGACCTGCTGCCGGCCGGCAGCCACATCGTCGCCATCGACGACCTGTACGGCGGCACGGTGCGGCTGTTCGACCGGGTGCGCAAGCCTTCGGCCAACCTCGACGTCAGCTACGTCGATTCGGCCGACCTCGCTGCGCTGGAGGCGGCGATCCGCCCGAACACCCGGCTCTTGTGGGTGGAGACCCCGTCCAATCCGCTGAACAAGCTGGCGGACCTGGCCGCGCTCGCCGCCATCGCCAAGCGCCATGGCCTGATCGCTGTCGCCGACAACACCTTCGCCTCGCCGGTGCTGCAGCAGCCGCTCGCCTACGGCTTCGACATCTCGCTGCACTCGGCGACCAAATACCTGAACGGCCACTCGGACGTGATCGCCGGCGTCGCGGTAGTGTCGAACGACAGGCCCGACCTTGCCGAGCAGCTCGCCTTTTTGCACAACGCTACCGGCGCCATCCTCGATGCCTTCCCGAGCTTCCTGGTGCTGCGTGGTATCCGCACGCTGGCCTTGCGCGTCGAGCAGCACAGCCGCAACGCGCTGGCGATCGCGCACTGGCTCGAAACGCAGCCGGGCGTCGAGCGGGTGTTCTACCCGGGCCTGCCGAGCCATCCGCAGCACGAACTGGCACGCCGCCAGATGCAGAACGGTTACGGTGGCATCGTGTCGTTCCGCCTGAAGGGCGACGCGGCGGCGGTTCAGCGGGTGCTGGCGAGGAGCAAGCTCTTTACCTTGGCCGAAAGCTTGGGCGGGGTGGAAAGCCTGGTGTGCGTTCCGGCCAAGATGACCCACGCCGGCCTCGCGCCGGAACGCCGCGCCGCGCTCGGCATCGACGACAGCCTGATCCGACTGTCGGTGGGCATCGAAAGCGAGGCGGCACTGATCGCTGATCTCGAACAAGCGCTCGCCGCGCTGTAATTACAACGTCCTGTGTGCAAGGTTGGTCGAATCCCGAACGGTTCGGCCAACCTCGGCGTCGATCTGCGATAATCTGGGCATCTACCGCTCATCCGCGTCGACACCGTGACTCAGCGCATCAAACTCTACAAGCAACCCGCCGGCGGCTGGGGCGCCCTGAAAAGCTCGCTCAAGCACATCAGCGAACAGGGCATCCTGCAGAAGGGCATCGCCACCCTGCTGCATTCCAACCAGCCGGACGGCTTCGACTGTCCGGGTTGCGCCTGGCCCGACCGCAACCACCACTCCACCTTCGAGTTCTGCGAAAACGGCGTCAAAGCCGTCGCCGCCGAAGCGACCAAGCGCACCGTCGACACGGCGTTCTTCGAAAAATACAGCGTCGCCTGGTTGGCCGACCAGGACGACTACTTCCTGGAATCGCAGGGCCGGCTCACCGAGCCGATGGTGTACGACGCGGCCAGCGACCATTACCGGCCGATCGCCTGGGACGACGCCTTCGCGCTGGTCGCGCGCGAGCTCAACGCGCTCGACCACCCCGACCAGGCGCTGTTCTACACCTCCGGGCGCACCTCGAACGAGGCGGCCTTCCTCTACCAGCTGTTCGCGCGCGAGTTCGGTACCAACAATCTGCCCGACTGCTCGAACATGTGCCACGAGCCGTCCGGCGTCGGCATGATCGAGGCGATTGGCGTCGGCAAGGGCACCATCACGCTGGACGACTTCACCCAGGCCGAGGCGATCTTCATCTTCGGCCAGAACCCCGGCACCAACCATCCGCGCATGCTCGGCGAGCTGCGCGCGGCGGCCAAGCGCGGTTGCCGCATCGTGGTGTTCAACCCGCTGAAGGAGCGGGGGCTGGAGCGCTTCACCGACCCGCAAAGCCCGGTGGAGATGCTGACCGGCGGCGCCACTGAGCTGGCTTCGCTGTACTTCCAGCCGCGCATCGGCGGCGACCTGGCCGTGGTAAAAGGCATCATCAAGGTGCTGCTGGAAACCGATGCACTCGACCGCAACTTCATCGCTGCGCACACCGACGGTTTCGATACCTTGCGCGACGAGGTGTTGGCCGAAGCGTGGCCAGCGCTGGAGGAATCGTCGGGCCTGACCGAGGCGCAGATCCGCGAGGCCGCCGCCGTCTACGCCGCAAGCAACGCGACCATCTGCACCTGGGGCATGGGCATCACCCAGCACCGCCATTCGGTAGCGACGATCCAGATGATCGTCAACCTGCTGTTGCTGAAGGGCAATATCGGCAAGCCCGGCGCCGGCGCCTGCCCGGTGCGCGGCCACTCCAATGTCCAGGGCGACCGTACCATGGGCATCAACGAGAAGCCTGCCGCCACCTTCCTCGACAAGCTCGGCGCGGCGTTCGATTTCACCCCGCCGCGCGAGCACGGCCACGACGTGGTCGGTGCCATCGCGGCGATGCTCTCCGGCGAGGGCAAGGTCTTCTTCGCGATGGGCGGCAACTTCGCCACCGCCACGCCGGACACCGAGCGCACCCACCAGGCGCTGCGCAACTGTCGGCTCACCGTCCATGTCACCACCAAGCTCAACCGCTCGCACCTGGTGCACGGCGAGCAGGCGCTGATCCTGCCCTGCCTCGGCCGCACCGAGATCGACCGCCAGGCAGGCGGCGTGCAGGGCGTGACAGTGGAAGACTCGATGAGCATGGTGCACATCTCCACCGGCATGAACGCGCCTGCTTCGGCCAACCTCTTGTCCGAGCCCGCCATCGTGGCGCGCCTGGCAGCGGCCACGCTGCCGCAGAGCAAGACGCCGTGGCTGTGGCTGGTCGAAGACTACGACCGCATCCGTGACAAGATCGCCGAAGTGGTCGACGGCTTCGCCGACTTCAACGCGCGGGTGCACGTGCCGGGCGGCTTTTACCTCGGCAACGCCGCGCGCGAGCAGCGCTGGCGCACCGCCGGCGCGCGGGCTCGGCTGATCTCGCATCCGCTGCCAGATCGCCAACGCTTCGAGACCAAACTGGGCGACGGCCCGCTGTTCAACCTGATGACGGTGCGCAGCCACGATCAGTACAACACCACCGTCTATGGCCTCGACGACCGTTACCGCGGCGTGTTCGGTCATCGCCGCGTCTGCTTCATCAACAAGCAGGACCTGGCCCGGCTCGGCATGCAAGCCGGCCAGTGGGTGGACATGACCTCGCTGTGGGACGACGGCGAGCGCGTAGCGCGGCGCTTCTTGCTGGTCGAATACGACATCCCGGAGGGCTGCCTCGCCAGCTACTTCCCCGAGACCAACAGCCTGGTGCCGCTATCCAACGTGGCCGACAAGGCGCGCACCCCAGCGTCGAAGTCGATCCCGGTGCGGCTGAGCCACGCGCTATGAGCCAGCAGGACCAGGCGCTGGCGCTGCTCGCACTGTTGGCCGAACAGGACGGCGTGTCGCTGCCGCGCGCCTGCAAGGTGTTGGGCCTCGGCCAGAGCGAGCTCTATCGCCTGCTGGCGGCATTGGGCGACAGCCCCACGCTGCCGGGGCCGGGCCTGGTCGAACTGCGCGAAGACGGCGCGCGCCGCCTGCTGTGGTTGACCGACAAGGGCCACAGCCTGCTCGACGCGGCAGGCTGAGCCCAACGCCCCGTCTCTCCCCGTCTATCCCCTTCCCTATCTTTGGCCGGCCCATGCCGGCCAAAGCCTTGCTTCATGCGGCGTTTCGTCGCAGCTTCCCCGCATTTCCAGCATCATTCATTGACCCATCAAATCAGTCAGCATATGATCTCTATCAAACTTTCAGAAATTACTGAAAATTGAGAACATCATGAACACACCACCACTCGTACAGTCCTTCGTGCTGCATTTCGGCGAGATGGGCAGCCGCTGGGGCATCAATCGCACGGTCGGGCAGATCTACGCCCTGCTCTATGTATCCGAAAGGCCGATCAACGCCGATGAAATCGCCGAAAGCCTGGGCTTTTCGCGCTCCAACGTCAGCATGGGGCTGAAGGAGCTCGAATCCTGGCGACTGGTGAAGCTGCAGCACTTCCCGGGCGACCGCCGCGAGTACTTCTCCACCCCGGACGACGTCTGGGAAATCTTCAGAACCCTGGCCGAAGAGCGCAAGAAGCGCGAGGTGGAGCCGACGCTGACCATGCTGCGCGGCGCGATGATGGAGCGCCCGGCCAGCGACGCCGAGAAGCATGCGCAGGCGCGCATGAAGGAGATGTACCAGCTGATCGAACTCGTCACCAGCTGGTTCTCCGACATCCAGAACCTGGACGTGGAAACGCTGCAGCGGCTGATGAAGCTCGGCTCCAAGGTCACCAAGGTACTGCAGTTCACCCAGTCGCTCAGCAAGATGACCAGCCGCAACGGCGGCGAGGAGGCCTGATGGAACTCGACGCAATCACGCTGGCGCGCATCCAGTTCGGCGCCAACATCACCTTCCACATCCTGTTCCCAACCATCAGCATCGCGATGGGCTGGATGCTGCTGTTCTTCAAGCTGCGCTACAACAAGACCCGCGACAACGCCTGGATGGACGCCTACGGCTTCTGGGTAAAGGTGTTCGCCCTCACCTTCGCGCTGGGCGTGGTGTCCGGCATCACCATGAGCTTCCAGTTCGGCACCAACTGGCCGGGCTATATGCAGACCGTCGGCAACATCGCCGGCCCCTTGCTCGCTTACGAAGTGCTGACTGCGTTCTTCCTGGAGGCCACCTTCCTCGGCATCATGCTGTTTGGCCAGAAGCGCGTCAGCAACCGCGTGCACACCCTCGCCACCGTGCTGGTGGCCGGCGGCACCACGGTGTCGGCGTTCTGGATCATCGCGCTCAACTCCTGGATGCAGACCCCGGCCGGCTTCGAAATGATCAACGGCCAGGCACACGTCACCAACTGGCTGGAGGTGATCTTCAACCCGTCGATGCCGTACCGCTTGACGCACATGCTGCTCGCCTCGGGCCTGACCATCGCCTTCCTGATCTCGGGCGTGTCGGCCTACCGCTGGCTGCGCGGTGACCGCGTGCCGGCCGTGGCCAAGGCGATGAAGAGCGGCGTGTTCCTGGCCGCGCTGCTGATCCCGGTACAGATCTTCGTCGGTGACATGCACGGCCTCAACACCCTGCACCACCAGCCGGAGAAGATCGCCGCGGTCGAGGGCGTGTGGAATACCGAGAAAGGCGCGCCGCTGACGCTGTTCGCCCTCCCCAACGAGGAAACCCGCAGCAACGACTACGCCATCACCGTGCCGAAGCTGGCCAGCCTGATCCTGACCCACTCGATCGACGGCGAGTTGAAGGGCCTGAACGAATTCAAGGGCGCCCACCCGCCGGTCGCCAAGGTGTTCTGGAGCTTCCGCGTGATGGTCGCCATGGGCATGCTGATGCTCGCCACCGCCTGGCTCGCCGCCTGGCAGCTGAAGAAGCGCGGTGAGCCGGCCGCCTGGCTGCAGCGCCTCTTGATCGCGATGACCTTCTCCGGCTGGATCGCCACCGTGGCCGGCTGGTACGTCACCGAGATGGGCCGCCAGCCCTGGCTGGTCTACGGCGTGCTGACCACCGCGCAGGCCGCGTCCAAAGTACCGGCACCGATGATCCTGACCACCCTGATCATGTACCTGGCGCTCTACGTGGTGCTGCTGCTCTCCTACGTATCCGTGGTGTTCTATCTCGCCCGCAAGGCCGGCAAACCCGCTGCCCGGCCTTCGGCCAACCTGAAAGAGGTGACAGCATGACTGCCGCTTACTGGCTGCCGGTGATCTTCGCCGGTCTGATGGCCCTGGCCATGCTGATCTACGTGATCCTGGACGGCTACGACCTGGGCGTGGGCGTGCTGCTGCCCTTCGCCGACGAAGACGACAAGGACATGATGATCGCCTCGATCTGCCCGTTCTGGGACGCCAATGAAACCTGGCTGGTGCTGGGCGTGGGCCTCTTGCTGACCGCCTTCCCGATGGCGCACGGGGTGATCCTCGGCGCGCTCTACCTGCCGGTGGCGCTGATGCTACTGGGGCTGATCCTGCGCGGCGTGGCGTTCGACTTCCGTGTCAAGGCGCACGCCGACCACAAGCCGTGGTGGAACGCCGCCTTCGCCACCGGCTCGCTGCTCGCCTCGCTGTCGCAGGGCGTGATGCTGGGCCGCTACCTGACCGGCTTCGAGCCGGGCCTGGCCGCCTGGGGCTTCTCGCTGCTGACCGGCGTGGGCCTGACCGCCGCCTACGCCCTACTTGGCGCCGGCTGGCTGGTGATGAAGACCGAAGGCCGGCTGCAAGCGCGCGCCATCGGCTGGGCCCGCCACAGCGTGGCCGGCACAGCGCTGGCGGTAATCGCCGTGTCGGTGGTCACGCCACTGGTGAGCCAGCGCATCGCCGAGAAATGGTTCGTGCTGCCGGACTTCCTGCTGCTGTTGCCGCTGCCGCTGATCTCGCTGGCGCTGTTCGTGACACTGGCCTTGGCGCTGCCGCGACTGGCACGCCGCCAAGCGGCCGGCAACGACAACTTCTGCTGGCTACCGTTCGCCTGCACCGTCGGCATCGTGGTACTGGCGTTCTGGGGCCTGGCGTACAGCGTGTTCCCACAGCTGGTGATCGACCAGCTCGACATCTGGCAGGCCGCCAGCAGCCCCGAGGCGCTCAAGGTGATCCTAGCCGGCGCGGCCGTGGTGCTGCCGACCATTCTCGGCTACACCGTGTTCGCCTACCGAGTGTTCTGGGGCAAGGCGCACGAGCTGACATATCAATAACCGCTAAGCTTGTCCGAATGCCCAATGTAAAACGCCCCGCATTGCGGTAATGCCGTTCACTTAAGGAAAAAGCACCGCCCACCAAGGTGGAAAAACGGTGCTTTTTTGTTACTTCCAAGCGTTCTTCGAAGCTAAAATCCGGACTGAACGGCTTAAGTGAACGGCATTACCGCATTGCGGGGCGTTTTTACTGCCAAGCCACCTTCAAGGCGGCATCAACCCGTCAAGACGGGGGATGGGCGTCAATGCAGAGGTTCCGTGGAGGGGAAGCCGCTCTGCAGCGACGATTCAGATGCGTGCTCCAACCATTGCGGCGAAGTGCTCGAGGCCATCTGGTGCCTCACCAGCACCCCCACCGCGATCAAGCGAGACAATTCAGACTGTGACAGTTTTGGCGAAATCGCTGCCAGGCTTTCCGCCAGCAGCGCCACGATATGCAGGTTCGACAGTTGGGTCGGTACCGCGCCCTCCTCTCGCAACATCAACTCGAATAGCTTGACTGCCTCCATCGCCACCCCGCTTTCCGTAGTTCAGCGTGTTCCCACTATAGGTAGATCATGGCCATTGTCATTGACGGGGTGACGAACGGTTTAAAAAACCAGGCGCTTGACCTATTAAACAGTTTTCAATCCGATGTGACACAACGAGCGGAGGAGGAAAAATCGACCACTCGCCCTCGCTACCAAGCGGCTGCCGCTCTCACACGCGCTGCCCGCAGGCGGCCGAGCGTTGTCGGCGTGAAGAACCAGCGCTACGCGAACTGGATGGGAGTCACAAAGTCGCCTGCCACTTTGCCTGAGAGCCTGTTTGCGATCTCGCGAACGAAGGGTCTGCCAAGGCGAAATGGCGCGAAACGGAATGCACAGAGAGTACATGAGCATGTTGAGCACCAGTTCAGAACAGGATCACCCGAGTGCAGCAGATCATAAGCAGGCGCTGCACATGACCGACCTAGCGGGCCGCGCTGGCCCGGCCTGTCCAGAGCAACGAAAAACGGCACCCAAGGTGCCGTTTTGTTTGGGTAGATACCCCTTACTCGCTCTCACCTGCTGGCTTGCCCTGCACTGGCGCCGTTTCGGTTTTCCCGCTCGGCGCCACCGGTGCATTAGCCGCCGGCGGCATCACGGACTCGAGGCGGTCGGTAACCTTCAGGTACTCCGGCTCGGCGCTGACCGGAGCCGCTGCCGCCGAAACGGCGGAATCGGGAACAGGCTTGGCCGCGGCCGGTTTGCGGCGCGAAGCTGCCGGCTTGCTTCCGGCGGACGCCGCCGGGGGCTTGGCCGATGCGGCAGGCTTGGCAGTTGTCTTGGCCGCCGCCGGCTTCGCCGTGCTCTTGCTCGCGACGCGCTTGGTGACTGGCTTACTTTCCACCGGGGCAACGACCGCCGTGTCGCCGGCCACCGGGGCCGGCTCGGCCTCTGCCGCCGCAGCACGGGCGAGCACACTCTCACCGACATGCCCAGCGTCCAGCTCCAACACCTGAGCCACCCGCTTCAGCCTCTCGATCTTGCCCTCGCTGATCGGACCACACAGCTCAAGCAACTCACGCATCAGCGTGAACGCTCGCCGGCGTTCATGCGGGTCGGTGAGCAGCTGCGGCAAGCCTGCCAGCGCCCGCTCCTCGTCCGCACGTACCAGATAAGTCTGCTGCTTGATCGTCTCCTTCAATCGCTCGAGCGTGATGGTCTTGTCGAGGCCGGTGTCGCGCATCACGCGACGGATGCCGTTGAACGGCCGCTCGTCGACCACCCCCGTACCTATCGCGACATAGATCATCAAGCGCAGATAGCCCTCCAACAGCGAGCCCTGCTCGAATCCGCCGTCAAGCGCCAGCCGCTTGAGCCGCAGCATCTCGTCGTGCGCCCAGCTGTGCCGGCGCGCCGCCGCCCGACGCTCGCGTGGTGGCTGTAGCCCGACCATGGCGGCAAGCCACGGCGACTCGTAGACCGTTTTGAAGACATGTTCCTGAAGCGCGTCGCGGCTATCGCGATAGTTATCCAGCGCATCGGTGATGGCCTCGGAGGCCTTCTCCTGCATCTGACGCAGCGGGTTGTCATCAGCAACGGGCTGGCGATACGCGCGTACCGCCTCGGCGATCGGTCTCACCGCCCAGAGCGTCGGGTTCAGATCGGAGAACAGCGCTCGCCCGAATCGGGCCGGGTTGAGATTACGCAGCAGAAGGGCCGTGTAGTCGTTCGAGAACGCACGCACCCACGGCGAGACGAAATTGTCGTACATCGTCTGATTGATTTCGGCGACGCGCCGCACCACCTCGAAAGCGCGCTCGTCCTCGCGGCCGTCGTCGAGCGCGAGGATGTCCGAGACATCGCGCGGCTCGAAGCGGATAACGTAGCGACCCTCTGCATATTCCAGGCCCGGCGTTTCCGGATGGGTGTCCTGGATCACCGCCTCGTAGAGACCGGGCGGCAGCACATCGATCAGGTCGAGCGCCGTGGCAAATTCGTTGTGCTCCTTGGTCGCCACCCCGGCCGACACGAAGATGCCCAGGTGGCCGACCTTCTCGTGCAAGCAATAGACGATGGTCTGCTCGTTGACGCGGATGTCCTCGACGCTGTCGTACAGATCGGGAATCCAGTTGAGCGCCTGCTGCGGCGGGGTGATGTTGTCGCCCCATGACGCGAACACCATGATGGGCGAGCGGATATTGTGCAGATCGATACGGCGCTTGCCGTCGGCGGTATACAGGTCGCCGGCAGTCAGCCGGTTGCCGACGAACAGGTTTTGCGTGATCCACTCCATTTCGGCCTTGTTGAGGATGAAGTGGCCGCCCCACCAGCGTTCGAACTCCAGAAAGCGCTCGCGCTCGGTGTCGACCTTGTCGTACAGCCGATAGAGCTTGTTCCAATAGGTATTGGCCGGGTCGAGCTGCTCGAAATTGTTAACGAGATACGCCCCGTCGAACTGGCCATTACCGATGTCGCCGGCAAACGAGGCCGCCCAGGTACCGCCCATCAGGCCACCGGTATAGCGCATCGGGTTCTTGCCCTCGACGCCGGCCCAGTACGACAGCGGCGAGCCGGCCAGCAGGATAGGCCCGACCAGCTCCGGATACAGCGCCGCCACCAGCGCCAGCGCCCATCCGCCTTGGCAGTTACCGATCACGAACGGCTTGCCGGGTGCATCCGGGTGCAGCTCGTTGACCTTCTCGAGAAACACTTTTTCCGCCAGCCCGACGCTCGCCAGCGTCTGCTCCGGCTCAGGCTGCGGGTAAAACATCACGAAGTAGCACGGATGGCCTTGCTGCAGCGCAATACCGATCTCGCTGTCCATCTTGAAGCCGCCGATGCCAGGCCCATGACCAGCGCGCGGATCGATCACCACGAAGGGGCGCTTCTTCGGGTCAGTGGGCGGACAGGCGGCCGGCGGCTTGATCGCAGCGAGCGCATAGTTGGCGGGGCGCTCCAGTTCTCGCCCGTCGACAATCACCTCGTAATCGAACACCAGCACCGGCGGCTTGCCGGACATCGCGTGCTCGAGAAACACATTGCCGCGTTCGCGCAGCACGTCAAGGAACAGGATCGAGCGCTGCCAGGTATCGACCCAGTAACTGGTTATGTCAGAGGCACCTGACGGTACAACGGAAAAAGCAGCGGTTTGCGACAACATACAGCTCTCCCGATGGGCGGTTTGGAACCGTCACTCTACACCGATCATGTTGCGATGCAACAGTTGTCGATCGACGTTGTAGTCACTCCAATGGAACCCGGCTCAAGGCAGCTCGTTCAGGGTCCGAAGTATCGTGCACGGCAATGCTCGGCCCAACCCGGCCCGAGCCTGGGCGATAAAAAAACCACGGCCGGCCCTACCCGTTCGTGGTTCTCTCCAAAGCATCGACAATAGCTACGATGCGTCATCGCCGCAGCCGCGCAGACTGCTACCGGTTACTGTTGTCGCAGCACCCGGCGTGCACCGTTGAAGTGCGTGGTCCAGTACGCCTCGTTCATGTCGCTGATGCTGATGCTCTTGCCGGAGCTAGGCGCGTGGATGAACTTGCCCTTGCCCAAATAAATGCCGCTGTGCGAATTGGCGAAGCCGCGCGTATTGAAGAACACGATGTCGCCGGTCTGCAGCTCGTCCCGGTTGACCGCCTTGCCGGTGCGCGCCTGCTCGGCGGCGGTGCGCGGCAGGTCCATGCCGATCGAGCGCTGGAACACATAACGGATCAGGCCGCTGCAGTCGAAACCGCTGGTGGGCGAACTACCACCGAAGCGATAGGCGACGCCGACCAGCCCCATCGCCTGCATCAGGATGTCGCCGGCCAGCGCGCTGGCAACATTTTTGGAATTCTGGCCGTCGCTCGCGGCCGGGGCATCGGAAGCATCATCGTCCTGCTTGGCGCCGAAGCTCGGCGCGCTGAACATCAGGCAGCTGAGCAACAGCAACGGCAACACGAGAGAGGAAACGAGGGAACGCTCCACGCAATAGTCCTGTGATGGGGTGGCGGGCAGGTTACCCTGCCGCCACGTTCTGCTCAACCCGAAATCAACGCTGGGCGTAGATAGTCGGGGCAGCATTTCGGCTGAATGCCATTACCCGATACGGTTGCTTTTGGCCGGACGGCACGTCCATGCCCGGAGAGCCCAGCGGCATGCCCGGCACGGCAAGACCGGCAATCTTCGGCTTATCCTTCAAGACCTTGGCGATCAGGTCGGCCGGCACATGGCCCTCGAACGCGTAGCCGTCGATCAGCGCGGTGTGGCAGGAACCCAGCTCCTGCGGCACCCCGGCCTGCTGCTTGACCGGTGTCAGGTCGTCGCGCAGCTCGGTCTTGACCGTGAAGCCGAGGGCCTCGAGGTGCTTGGCCCACTTCTCGCAGCACTCGCAGCCCTTGTACTTGTACATCGTCACCAATTTGGTGGCGGCGAGGACGGGCTGCAGGGTCATCGGCAAAAAGACGGCCAGCGCGGCAATGGCAAATTGACGGGTTTTCATCAGACTGATTCCTGGTTTTGGCCGGCACAGGCGTGTTACAGGCACGCAAAAAGCTGCCGGCACGATGGCATAACGACTGCAAAGCAGTCGCAGGACGGCACAAAAGAGCGGGAATCAGCTGCGTGGAGGGCGTTCAGGCGGGGAGAGACAACGATCGGCCAAGCGGGCGTCGCAGGTGGCCTGCTGCGGGACATTGGCGGCGACGGCTCCGGTGGGCAGCGACACCGGCAAGGCGACAAGATGTGGCGAACAGCAATCGACGTCGGAGACGGCGGCCTTGGCCTTGTGCACCATCGCCGCACCGTCGGCCGGTTTGTCGGTTGACTGCGGCGACAACATCACCATGCGGCTGCATTCCGGATTCGCGGCCGCCAGCGCCGTGGCGTGCATAGGCAGCATGGCCACGGAGACGATCAGCGTGAGAACTCGGAGCAGTCGGTACATGATCGGCCGATTGTAAGTTGAGCGGCATGGCGCCGACAACCGCCCTACTCGATTCGTTGGCGAAAAGGAGGGAGACCGGAAGGAATTAGGCCCCCTCCTGTAAGAACCTATTGGCCACGGTCGAACATTTCGCGGCACGACAGCAAGAAGGTTGGGGTCTACGGATGGTCTCCAGTCAGCGGCCCAACAGAGCATGTTCTGACAGTACATAGACCACGCGGCCGATGCCGGTCCATAGACCGGCAACTGCCCTCAGCAGCGCCAGCGATATTCGGTCGGTAAACCAGGGCAGGAATCAAGGCTTACCCCCACTGAGTGCCTGTGCGGAAACGGCACCGCTCAGTCTGGCCTCGAGGTAGTCGAGTACGGCATTCAGCGAGATCAACTCACGATAATCAGCTTCAGGGATATCAACCTGGAGACTCTCATGTAGACCGATGATGAAGTTGAGCCAATCCATCGAATCGAGATCGATCTGCTCGCGTAGTGGGCGGTCATCGCGCAGTTCGCCCTCTTCTACTTCCGGAGCGATGGTGCGCAGCGTGGCGAGGACAACGGTGCGCAGGGCGGTGCGGTCCATGGCGGTGCTCCCGTAGGGGTTACAAGGTGTCAGGTTGTTGCAGCAAGGTGCGAATCTCGGCAAGAAACAGCGCACCGCGATGGCCGTCGCTGGCGCGGTGGTCGCCGGACAGACTGGCGATGACGCTGGGCATTGCCACTAACTTCCCCTGTTCCAGCCACGGCCGCTCCATCACCCGGCCAAAGCCGACCAACGCGACCTGCGGCGGGTAGATCACGCCGAACACCGACTCGCAGCCCTGCTCGCCAAGGTTGGTGACGGTCAGGGTCGGGTCAGCCAGTTCGGAGCTGCGCAGCGAGCCGGCACGGGCGCGCCGTACCAGGTCGGCGAGTTCGTGCATCAGCACGTCGAGTGGCTTGGCCGCTACGTCGTGTAGCGCCGGGGCAATCAGTCCGCCCTGGCGCAGGGAAATCGCCACGCCGAGATGGGCTGCGGGAGCCACACGAAAGGCACCGTCGAGCCAATGGCCGTTCATTTCCGGGTAGCGCCTTGTGGCGATCGCCACCGCCTTTAGCAACAGCACGGCGGGCAGCAGGCGCTCGGTAACAGGGAGCTCGGCATTGCACCGTTCCAGCCAGCTGAGCGCCAAACGAAGCGGGATGGCTTCGGAGAGGTAGTAGTGCGGAATCTCGCGCTTGGAGCGGCTCATCGCCGCGGCGATGGCACGGCGCATCTCGGCGCCGCGGTCGACGGACGGGGCGGTGGTTTGCGCGGCCCTGGTCTCGACGTCCTGCAGCGTGACTGCACCATCCGGCCCCGTCCCGGTGACGCTGGCAAGATCGACGCCGAGTGCGGCGGCGCGCTGGCGGGCGGCGGGCGAGATGCGCCGACGGGGTACGGCCGCAGCAGGCTGCGCGACGCTCTCCGCCGTTTCACCCGGCGCCAGCAGCAGCGCGATGGGGGTGCCCACCGGCACCTTGTCACCCACCTCGATCAGCAGCTGGTGCACCGTGCCCTCCACCCAGCTTTCGATGTCCACGGCGGCCTTGGCGGTGTCGACGATGGCGACGATGTCGCCACGCTTCACCGTGGCGCCGGGCTGGATTTTCCATTCCAGCAGCTTGCCCTCGTCCATGTCAGCCCCAAGCGACGGCAACTTGAACTCGATCATGGCGCGCACTTTCTGCCGGGGCCGGAGGCTTGCTGGCGGGCGGTAGCCATCACACCTCCAGGTACTCGGTGTGGCCAAAGCCCTGGCGGTAATCGAGCAGTGAGATGACCTGGGGCGTGACCTTGATCACCGCGACCACGTTGGCCAGATTCTCCACCTGCGCCAAATCGGAAAACTGCGGGAATTTGGCCAGCATCAGGCGCAGTACCTGTTCGATCTCACCCCGGCCCTGCACCTCTTCGGCCAGGCCGCCAAGCGACAGGCCACGAATCTCGCGCCAGTCGGTGTAGTAGCGGTTGATGGTGAGCGAGACCTTGTTGTTGAGCCGGATGTTACGCAGCTTCTGTGCATGCACGTCGCAGCACAGGTACAGGGTCAGGTCGTCGTTGACGTAGGCGACGGTGGTGGCCTGGGGGTAGCCGTCTGCGCGGACGGTGGCGATGGTGCAGAGGTTGTGGCTGTTCATCACGTCCAGCACGCGCTGGCGGGCTGCGTCATCCATGAGGTTCTCCAAGAGCGTCAGGTGCCGCACACGCCGTGCGCCGCCGCAACGATGACGGCGACCTGCGGCAGCGCCGCTTCTTCCAGGTGCTTGGCATAGGGAATAGGGACTTCGGCGCTGCACACCCGGACAGGTGGGGCATCGAGTTCGTAGAAGGCCTGCTCGGTGAGGCGGGCAACCACCTCGGCGGCGAGGCTCCCGCTCTTCCAGCCCTCGTCCACCACCACCAGGCGGTGGGTCTTGGCAAGCGAGGCGAGCAGCGTGGCGTCGTCGAGCGGACGCAGCACTCGCAAATCGATCACCTCGACGTCAATACCCTCTCTGGCCAACTGTTCTGCCGCCTCCAGTGCCTTGCCGAGCAGGCCACCATAGGCGATCAGCGTCAGGTCGCGTCCTGCGCGGCGCACCTTGGCGGAGCGGATGTCCACCGTCACACCTTCGGCCAGCTCGCCTTCTACGTTGTAGAGCTGGCCGTGCTCAAACAGGATCACCGGGTCGGGGTCTTCCAGCGCCGGCCAAAGCATGCCGCGCGCGTCCTCCAGCGTGGCAGGCGCCAGCACGCGGATGCCGGGGATATGGGCATACCAGCCTTCCAGGCTGTGCGAGTGCTGCGCTGCAAGCTGGCGACCGGCTCCGGTGGTCATGCGGATGACGAGTGGCACCGAGCACTGCCCTCCGGACATATGCCGCAGGGTGGCAGCGGTGTTAACGATCTGGTCCAGCGCCAAAAGGCTGAAATTGACCGTCATTACTTCAACGATCGGCCGCAGCCCGCCCAGCGCAGCCCCTATACCGGCACCGACGAAAGCGAGTTCCGACAGCGGCGTGTCGCGGATGCGCTCGGGGCCGAACTCCGCCAGCAGCCCTTTGGAAACCGCGTAGGTGCCACCGTAGCGGCCGACATCCTCGCCCATCAGAAACACGCGCGGATCTCGCTGCATTGCTTCTTGCAGCGCCTCACGCAAGGCCTCGCGGTAGCTGATGCGGCTCATGATGAACTCCCGCCGGCCGGGGTGTGCACGTCGCGCAGCAGGTCTGCGACTGGCTCCCAGTGACCGGCTTCGGCATACGCTATGGCGTCGTCCACCTCGCGTCCGACTTCGACGTCGAGCGCCAAGAACTGCTCTTCGGCCAATAGTCCCTGTGCTTTCAGGCGTGCAGTGTAAGTGTGGATCGGCCCGTGCTCCTTCCAGTGCTCGATTTCCGCCTTGTCACGGTACAGATCCGGGTCGAACATGGAGTGCGCCCGGAAGCGGTAGGTCTGGAATTCGAGAAAGAACGGCTGCTGCGTACTACGCACCGCATCGACGGCCTCGAGCGCCGCCTGGTGCGTGGCGACGACGTCCATGCCGTCGACGGCACGGGAGGCGATGCGATAGCTGGCGGCCTTGAGGCACAAGTCAGTCTGAGACTCGGAGCGAGGCAGCGCGGTGCCCATGGCGTACAGGTTGTTCTCACAGCAAAACAGCACCGGCAGCTGCCACAACGCAGCGAGGTTCATCGACTCGTGAAAGGCCCCTTCGGCCACCGCGCCATCACCAAAGAAGCAAGCCGTAACGCGGCGAATGCCCTGCATGCGGTCGGCCAGTGCCAGCCCCACGGACAGCGGCAGGCCGCCGCCGACGATGGCGTTGCCGCCAAAAAAGCGTGACTGGGCATCGAACAGATGCATCGATCCGCCGCGCCCGCGCGAGCAACCCTCCTGCTTGCCGAACATCTCCGCAATGATGGCGCGCATCGACACCCCGCGCAGCAGCGCCTGGCCATGTTCTCGGTAGGTAGCAACCACAGTGTCGTCGGTGCTCAGCGCACGCATGGCACCGGCCGCCACCGCCTCCTCGCCGATATAGAGATGGAGGAAGCCGCGAATCTGTCCGGCGCCATACAACTCGGCGCATTTTTCCTCCAGCCGCCGGATGCGCAGCATGTCGCGCAGCAGGCCCAGCGCCAGTTCGGGAGCGAAGGGAACGGGAGCGGTGGGGACGGGACCCGGCGGTAGCATCAATGTGTCGCTGGTCTGGGTCTGCGAGCTCATGTGCCCTCCTCCAGCGTCGACAGATCTCCTTCCGGCAGGCCCAGCTCGCGCGCCTTGAGCAGGCGGCGCATGATCTTGCCGCTACGCGTGTGCGGCAATGACGGAAGAAAGACGATCTCCTTCGGTGCCACGGCCGCGCCCAGGCGCTTGCGGGCGTGACCAAGCAGCTCGGCGCGCAGCGCTTCGCTGGCTTCGATGCCGCGCTTGAGCAAGACGAAGGCTTTGACCACTTCGCCCACCATCTCGTCAGGCTTGCCTATCACCGCCGCTTCCGCCACGGCGGGGTGCTCCATCAGCGCGTTTTCCACCTCGAATGGTCCAATCAGGTGGCCTGCCGATTTAATCACGTCATCGGCCCGGCCAACGAACCAGTAATAACCGTCTGCGTCGCACCGAGCCAGATCGCCGGTTAGGTAGAGCCCATCGGAAAAGCACTTGCGGTAACGCTCGTCCTGCCCCAGGTAGGCGCAGAACATCGACGGCCAGCCTTTTTTAAGCGCAAGCTCACCGATGGTGTCCGGCTCATGCAAGACATCGACGGAGCCGTCGGCCAGCCGTCGTACGATGCAGGCCTCGACGCCTGGCAGCGGCTTCCCCATCGAGCCCGGTTTGATCGGCATTGCCACGGTGTTGGCGATCATGATTCCACCGGTTTCGGTCTGCCACCAGTTGTCGTGTATGGGCAGTCCAAGGACATCGACTCCCCACCACACCGTCTCCGGATTGAGCGGCTCACCAACACTGGCGATGAAGCGGAGATCCGGGAAGCGAAACTGGTGAGCCAGCTCCGGCCCGGCCTTCATAAGCATGCGGATCGCGGTCGGCGCCGTGTACCAGACACTCACCCGCTCGTCTTGCAGGATGCGGTACCAATGTTCGGCATCAAACTCAGCCTCATCGATGATGCTGGTCACACCATGTAATAGCGGCGCGATGATCCCATAGGAGGTACCCGTGACCCAGCCCGGGTCGGCAGTGCACCAGTAGATGTCCTGCGGATGCAGATCGAGCGCATACTTGCCGGTCACGTAATGGGTCAGCACGGCGCCATGCACATGCAGAGCCCCTTTCGGCGTGCCAGTGGTGCCGCTGGTGAAATGGAGTAGCGCGGGATCATCGACTTGGGTCGGTACGATGGCAAACTCATCGGAGGCCTCGGCCATCAGGCTGGCAAGATCAAAAGTGCCCTGCGGCGGGTTGACCAAGGCATCTCCCTCCCCGACCAGCAGCACATGGCGCAGCGACGTCATCTCCGACCGTACCCCTGCAACCTTGCGTCGATACAGCGATTCGGTCGTCACTAATAGCGCGCCTTCCCCCAGCTTCACCCGAGTAGCAATCGGCTCTGGGCCAAAGGCGGAGAATAGCGGGGACACCACCGCCCCGACCTTGAAGCCGCCGAGCACCGCCAGGTACAGCTCCAGCCTACGGCCGCACAGCACGAACAGACGGTCGCCGCGCCCAATGCCCAGACGGGTCAAGACATTGGCGAAGCGATTGCTCAGTTGGCTTAGTTGGGCGTAGCTGATGTCGCGACAGGTACCGTCAACCGCCAACAGACGTAGCGCAATCTGGTCGCGCCACACACCCAGAGCGTGGCGGTCCACCGCTTCGTGCGCGATATTGATGCCACCTCCCGGCAACCCCGCCAACTCGCGCCGCGGCCCTTCCCAGGAGAAGGTACGGCACAGCGCCTCCCTCTCGACCAGATTCGGGGAGACGGGTAACGCCGCCAGGGTCTTGTCAATGTAGGTCGGTCGCACAGCAGGGTCCTCGTTCGAGCTGTCCCTAGCCTGGTGAGGGGCTGGTCGGGGTAGTCATCGCCACCGGCGAATTACGCTAGTTGATCGATTGCCACTGACGGTCTGCGTCAGAAACGGCAGGAAGCGCAGTCGCATCGGCTGTCGCATCAGCCTTTGCGAAGCTTGTAGCAATTTTTATGAAGCTCCGAGAGGCGCACCTCAAGGATGGAGCCCAACTCAGCAGTAACCCGAGTCAAGCACTGACATGCGACAGCTTCGCCATCGCAGGAGTCCAATCGATGGCAGCGACGGTTCAACTCTAGACCATGCACCACCCGTACGACGATTTGCTGTGCGGATCATCCTTGACCTTGAACAGGCTCTGAGAACATGAAGTTGCGCTAGTCTCCCCCCAACATGGGCTACCGTCAGCCGTTCCGACGCAATTTGGCCTGATGTTTCTTGCGAAAGGCGCCCGGCGTGGTGCCGTAGAGGCTCCGAAACGCCAAATGCATCCCGACAGTGCTCTCGTAGCCAATCTTCTTCGCGATCGCCTCCTGCGACAGCGTCGTGACGCTGAGCAGTCGCTTCGCCTCGGCCAGCCGCCTGCACATCAGATGCCGTGCGGGCGCTTCGCCAATCAGCTGCTTGAACGTCTGGGCAAACGCAGACCGCGACATCCCGGCACTCTGGGCGAGCGACTCGAGCGTCCATGGGTAGTCGTAGTTCTCATAGATCGCAGTGAGTGCGTGCCCTATCCCTGGGTTGCGCAGGACACTGGCGACCCTCCCGAGCGCGCTGGGGTCACGCAGCGCGACCCTAAGTCCAAGCAGGTACACCAGCTCGAACCCCCGCAACAGGACGAGGTTGCGCCCCTCGTGATGCTCTCTGATCTCTCGCTTCAAGCCGTCAAGCATATGCGCCAGGAGGGGTTCCTTGCTGATTTGCTCGGCCTCGACAACGAGCAGCGATGGCAGCAGGTGATACAGCGGCAACACACCGTCCGCCTCGTAGTGCAGCCCTGCGCACAGCATCCGCCCCGGCTCCCCACCCCCATCAAGATGGATGAGACTGAACTTGCCCGTACTACGCGTGGGCAGCACGTCCTCCAGGGGGCGTGGCGGGGTCCTTGGCGAATCACCGACGATATGCGTGTCGCCACGCGGAAACATCGCCAAGTCTCCTTCGGCCAGCGTCACTGGCTCTTGATCCGGCATGCTGATCGTCGCGCTTCCCGACACCATGTAATGGATCAGTGCACAGGGCTCAGGTTTACCCTGAATCGCCCAGGGGCTGCTCACCTCCCATTGGCTCAGGAACATGCCATTGAGACGTAGCGGATCGAGCACATGGGTGAGGACATCGGATTCGTCGATCATTCTGGACGATTCTTAAGGAATACAGGCCGTATCCTAATTGATAATACAATGGTATGACAAATAAAATTCCGAGCCACGTCTACAATGCTCAGGAGTTTATAAATGCCCTTTCCGGTAGAAAATCAGCATCTTGTGCTCGGCGCTTCCGGCGCTCAGGGGGCCGCCATCGCCAAGGAACTTCTGGAGCGTGGCGAGCGCGTCAAGGGGCTCGTTCGTTCCGAGCGTAGCGTGCTTTCCGCCGGCATCGAACGAGCAGTAGCCGACTTGGGCGATCCGGCATCGCTGGTTGCCGCATTTGCCGGGGTGACAAACGCAACCATCACCCTCCCACTGGTCTACGACCCGACCATCATCGACAGCTACGCGCAAAATATCGCAAGTGCGGCGCTTGCAGCGGGCGTTCAGCGATTGGTGTTCAATGCCAACATCAGGACGCCGGCACAAATGAGCGGCGTCGCGGGATTCGACACCCGCCTCAGCGCCGAGCGGATACTCCGCGCCAGCGGCATTCCGATGGTTTGCCTGCAGCCGGCGGTGTACCTGGAGAACCTGCTGGCGCCGTCGTCGATCGTGGCCATGCAGCAGCGGGGTGAGTTGCATTACCCCCTGCCTGCGGACATGGAAGTTTCGTGGATCAGCCACACCGACCTGGCCAAGGCTGTTTGCATCGCGCACCGCATCGCGGTGATCCCCGAGCAAGCGATCGCGATCGGCTCTGCTCCGGTGACCGGCAAGGAGCTCGCGGCAGCGCTGGCCGATTCGCTGGGTCGACCTCTGAATTACTGCTCGCTCGATCCGGCCGTTTTCGAAACCGCGATCGCCGGGCTTCTTGGCACCGATGCGGCAGCCGGCATTGCCGGCATCTACCACTGGGCGTTCCACAACCCCGCATCGACGCTCTTCAAAAACGGCGCGGTCGAGCTTCGTCAAAAACTGGATATCACGGCACTTACACCGAGTGAGTGGGCTCAACGGCGGCTCTGGCAGCCGGCAGGCAAGGTGGCGGCCAACCGGCCAGAAGCACTCGTCACCGTCGGAGATGTTGAATGATCCTGCCCGACTCGAACCTCTTCGAAGAGCACGCCTACTTCAACATCAAGACCATCCAGAACCTAGACCCCCTGCAGGCGGATGCTCGGCTCTCCACACTGCCAGCGTTGAATGGCAATGCCGATACGGCCGCCCTGACTCAACTGCTGCGGTCGCTCGCGAAAGACATCGCGACCTGCAGGATCGAGAGCGCCGAAGCTGCCCTCGCCGCGATGCGGGATATTGGCATCGTCGCCGGCTCATTGAAGCGCCATGGCATCGAACCGGTCGCTGCCGTGCCGGAAATCGAGCCGCCGCTGATTGCGCTTGGCCGCTACAGCAATATGATCCCGCGCGATACGGTTCACCACTACACCTCATGGAACCCGCCAGGGGAACGCAGGCGAACCTATACCGGCGATGAACAGGAGCGTTGGCTGCAGGACGCCGTCGTGCACGTCTTCCCGAACCTGAGCGCTTCGCTGTCGATCAGCGAAGCACTGAGCGAGATGGACCCCAGAGATGCGCGCTTTGCCCCCATGATCGGGATGCTGAGCGATGCAAGCCGTTCAATGATCGATGCGATCGACTCGGTTACCTCACGCGTATCACCGGTGTTCTTCGCGCAAGTGATGCGGCCGTATTTCGAGGAATTCACTGTCGAAGGGACACCTTACCTCGGTCCTGCTGCAGCCCAAGCGCCATTGTGGCTGATCGACCTCTGCGTATGGGCGTCCGATCGCAATCAGCCCGATTATGAGCGTTTTCTGTTGGAGTCGGTGCAGTACAGCCTGCCTCCCTGGCGGGATTTTCATGCCCGCCATGCATCCAAGACATCGCTGGTGACGAAGGTCGCCGACCTTCTCCAGTCCCAAGCTGGCGAGCCGGACGAAGGCATCGTACAGAGTGCCAGCCGCCTGGCGGATCTGCTGTACCAGCTGAAAGTGTTCCGCGGCCGCCACATCGGCATCGCTCGCCGAGCTTATTCCCCCGACGTCCGCCTTTACGACCAAGGCAGCGGCGGTGCGCCGGTTGAGCTACTGAAGCGGATTCTGGACCTAACTCGTGAGAACGAAGCACTGATGCAGCTTCGGCCACGATCGCGCCAGCACCAGAATGCACTACGGCCGGCATCCGCCGGCACCGCCCAGCAGCCGCAACGTCAGGGAGAATATGCGTGACGGCACGAATACTCATCGCTGGTGCCGGCATCGCGGGTCTAACCGCCGCGCTGGCACTGCATGCTCACGGGTTTACGCAGATCCGCCTTGTCGAACGCTCGGAAAACATCAAGCCGCTGGGCTCCGGGATTAATCTCCTACCACAGGCAGTTCGCGAGCTCGACGCCCTCGGCCTGCTGGATGGTCTCCTTCCGATCTGCGTGCAAACAAGCGAGCTGTTTTACATGAACCACCATGGGGACTGCATCTGGCGTGAGGACCGTGGCAAGGCCGCCGGTTTCCGCTGGCCACAGCTCTCGATTCATCGCGGCTGGCTCCAGATGCAACTGCTCCAGCAGGTGGTGCAAGCACTCGGGCCTGACGCCGTCCACGCGGGCAAAGAAGTCGTCGACGTTCAAGAGGCGAAAGACGGCCAGGTGGTCGTCTGCCACGACCGCACGAGCGGGGCGGAAGTCCGCTACAAGGCCGACCTCGTTATCGGCGCGGACGGCATCAGGTCGGCGGTACGCAGGTTGCTCGCACCGGATGAAGGACCGCCGCCAGCCAACGGCATGGTGATTTTCCGCGGCACCGTCTGGGGGAAGCCGTTTCTGACCGGAAGCTCGATGATCATTGCCGGCGACGGGATACGAAAGTTCGTCGTCTACCCGATGGCCCAACGGGCCGGCTCGAGTGAAGTCCTGTTGAACTGGGCCGCGGCCGCCCCGGAAAACCCTGCCGAGGGCTATGCGCATGGCGACTGGAATCTGCCGGTGCAACCCAGCCGATTTGCCAGGGATTTCGAGGGCTGGAAGTTCGCCGGAGTCGAGCCTGCAGCGATCATGCTCGCCAGCGCAGACACCTTCGTCTATCCGATGGTCGACCGCGAGCCGCTGCCGACGTGGACACACGGCGCCGGCATCGTGCTGATCGGCGATGCGGCCCATGCGATGTACCCGATCGGCTCGAACGGTGCGACGCAATCGATCATCGACGCTTGTGCCCTCGCCCACTATCTGAGCCTCTATCCCCGCTTCGATAAGGCCCTGTCTGCCTACGAGGCCGACCGGCGCGTCAAGATGACCGAGTTGCAGATCGCCAACCGCAAGAAGGGGCCGGAGGTCGTTATCGATATTGCCAACGCCCAGGCACCGGGAGGCTTCAAAGACCCCAGGGATGTGTTTGGGCCGGGCGAACTGGAAGCGATCGCAGCGCGCTACGCGAGGATTTCGGCAATGGAACGCACGATGGTCAACGAACCCTCACCCTACTGGGGCTCTGACAGAACGGCCCGAGCCACCACCTCCAAACAACAGGAAGCACTGCATGATGCGTAATGGTGCCGCTTATCTGAGCAGCCTCAACGACGGCCGCATCGTCTGGCTGGGCCAGCAAAAGGTCGGAAACGTCACCTCCGCTGCCGCGTTCAGGAACGCCGCACAGTCGTTTGCCCAGCTTTACGAGCTGAGTCATGACTCGGCATCGCGTACCGCTCTGACCTATCTGGACCCGGCGAGCGATACCCGCCATGCCCTCTCCTTCCTGATTCCGCGCAGTTATGAAGAGCTCGTATCGAAGCGGATCGCCCATAAGACATGGGCCGAGGAGAGCTTTGGATTCCTGGGTCGCTCGCCGGACTATATGGCGTCTGGCATCGCCGGCTTCGCAGCTCGCCCCGATGTATTTGCCGGCGGCGACTTCGATGGCTCGGCGAACGTACTCTCGCTCTACCGGCGGACTGCCGAACAGAATCTGTTTGTAGCCTTCACGATCACTAACCCGAAGATCGACAAGGCCAAGAGCTTGGCGCAACAGGGCCCGGGCAACGATATTGGCGTTCGCACCGTCCGTGAAACCGACGGTGGCATCGTCGTCAGCGGGGCGAAGAGCATCGGCACGGCCGCCATCTTCGCCGACGAAATCATCGTCGGGACTATCGAGCCGCTTTCGCAGGACGATGTCGACTATGCATTGAGCTTTACCGTCACGCCAGCAACGCCCGGCGTCATCCTCATTTCGCGTGACTCGTACGAACACGCCGCCCGCAGCCGCGAGGACAATCCGCTCTCTTCGCGGTTCGATGAGAACGATGCACTGCTCGTGCTCGACAATGTATTCATCCCATGGGAACGGGTACTGACGTATAGGGATATTCAGCGCACCTTTGCCATGTGGTGGGAGACCCCTGCCTACACCAATATGGCGCATCAGGCATCGGTGCGTTTCTGGACCAAGCTGGAATTCCTGGCCGGCCTCGCCTCGCTCGTATGCGACAGCCATGGCAGCGCTGGCAACCCGCAAGCCCGCGCCCAACTCGGCCGCCTATTGGGCTATGTCCAGCTCGCCAAATCGACGGTGCTCGCCGCCGAGGCGGGGCATGAGACGAAAGCGGAGGACGATGGGGTCGTTCGTCTCAACAGAGAAATCACCTACGCCCAGCGGATATTGGCGGGTGAGATTTACCCGAAATTCATCCACGAGCTGCGAATGCTTTGCGGCGGTGCGTTGATACAGCTGCCCGACTCCCTTCACGACCTCGACCATCCGGACATCGGGCCGATGCTGCGGCGGTTCATACGTTCGTCGGCCCAGTCGGCCGATGAGCGCATCCGGCTGATGAAACTGGTCTGGGATGCCACGGGCTCTGACTTTGCCAGCCGGCACGCCCATTACGAACAGTTCTACCAAGGCGCGCCGCATGTCTATTTGGCCCAAATGACGTTTACGGGCTTGGCGGAAAAGTATGGCCACTTTGCGTCTCAGGCCCTTGCCGGGAAGAACGAGACCGGCGGGCCGGATAATCATTGAAGGAAAACACAATGAATCTCGGACGAATTCGCTGGCTACTGGCAGGCACGCAGTTTCTGCTGTTGGTGGACACTTCCATCATCAACGTAGTGGTGCCGTCAGTCACGCAAGAGTTGGGGTTTGACTCCACCGGCCAGTCCTGGATCGCGAATGCCTATCTGATCGCGTTTGGCGGGGTGCTGCTGCTAAGTGGCCGAGTGGCCGACATCCTCGGCAGGAGACGGGTTTTCCGCCTCGGGCTGATCACGCTGGCGCTAGGCTCCGCCCTCGCCGCCGTCGCAGCCGGTCCAGTATCGCTCGTGGCCGGGCGGGCGCTGCAGGGTGTCGGCGCGGCGTTGGCGGCAGCGGCCAGTTTCGCGCTCGTACTGACCGTGTTCGACGGGGAGGCCCGCCAACGCGCTCTGGGGCTGCTCGCGGCGATGGCGGGTGCCGGTGGAGCGGCTGGAACGGTGCTGGGCGGCTTGCTGACCCAGTCGTGGGGATGGCGCTCCACCTTCTGGGTCAGTGTAATCGCTGCCCTCGTGCTGCTGGCGCTGGCACACCGGGTATTGGCCGGCATTCCCGACCGTAGGGTTCACTCCCCCATAGACCTTCCGGGGGCCTTGCTGTTGATGGGCGGGCAAGTGCTGTTGGCGTTTGGCCTGCTCTCGCTGAGCAGTACTGTCAAGCTGGCGAACCTCGCCGCCTTGGCCTTGGCGGTCGGCTTGCTGATCGCGTTCGCCATTTGGCAACAGCGCGGCCCCGCGCCGCTGATACCACCGGACGTATGGCGCAATGCCGGTCTCATGAAGGCCAACCTCCTTGCCTGCCTGGGGCAAATCGTGTTGTTTCCGATGTTTTTCATCGTCAATCTTTATTTGCAACAAGTGCTGGGGTTCGGGCCGTTCGAATCGGGTCTGGCGCTGCTCCCGCTTTGTGCGGTGGTCATCGCGACTGCCTCGCAGGTTCCGCGCCTCATCGCCTGGCTTGGGCTGCGCTGCGCCATGACGTCGGGCTTCATCATCGTGGGCATCGGGCTTGGCTGGCTGTCGGCGCTGGGCGCACAAGGCAGCTTCATTGGCGATGTACTGGGGCCGACTCTCATCGTCGGCGTCGGGCTGCCCATCGTGTCTATCACGACCGGCATCCTGGCCGGCACGCACTCGGTGCAGGGTCGAGAGGGCCTGACTTCCGGTCTGCTGAATACCGCCCAGCAGTTCGGCGCAGTGATCGGCATCGCAGCGTTCGTCGGGCTGGCGTCGTACCATTCGACATCACTGTCCATGCTGGATACGGACGCGAGGACGGCTCTGACGGGAGGCTATTCGCTGGCGCTGATGGTTGCATCGATTATCTCCATGCTGGCAGCAGTCGTTGCGATCATACGGCGTTGGGATGGGATTCCTGAAACTGCCTGAGCCCTTGGCTTCAGTCAGCAATAAAAAAGCCCGCACTTAGGTATGCGGGCTTTTTTGTCAGCGCCGGATTCAGCCGCGCGCCAACTCGGCGACGAACATCATCAGGATTTCGCGCAGCTTGCCGTCGGACAGCGCAAGTAGGTTGTCACCGACGTACCATTCGAAATAGCTCGACTCGGCCAGCATGCCCGGCTGCGCGGCACCGAACAGCCACACGCCGTAGTCTTGCGCGAGCCTATCCCGCGCGGCAGTAGCCGTCTGCTCGCTGACCTTCAGGTGAACGTGGAACAGATTGCACTGAGGGGTGGACGGGTTCAGGGTCAGCTCGGGGAACTCGCCGACAATTCTGGCGACCTGCCGCGCGCGTTCGACGTAGCGCGGCATCGCGGCGAGGCGCTCGTCGAACTGCCGCGCCGCGGCGACCACGTACGGAGAGCGCTGCCAGACGTTGCCACCCAGCCGCTTCGCCCAGTTCGATGCGCGCGCAATGAAATCAGCGCTGCCGAGCAGCATCGCGCCGCCCATGCCGCCAATACCCTTGTAGAACGACACATACGCCGAATCAAAGCCGGCACACACCTCGTCGAGCCCACGCCCGTAGCCGGTGGCGGCCTCCCACAGCCGCGCGCCGTCCAGATGCAGGTGGATGCGCTCGGTGCTGCAGTATTCCTTGATCGCCTTCAGGTCGTTCCACGCCGGCAGCACGCCGCCGATCTCGCGCATCGGCAGCTCGTACAGCGCAGCGCCGAGCTTTTCCGGCCAGGCCTTCAGGTCGTCGACCGTCCACGCACGGTGCGGCCGGCCCAGCGGCAGCGTGTCGAAATGGTCGAGCAACTGGTAGTTACTGCGCTCGTGCAGCACGATGTGCGCCGACGGGTGCATCGCCGCCAGCCGGCTGCCGCGCTCCTCGCAAGCCAGGCGCAGCGCGATGGTCTGCGCCATCGTGCCGCTGACCATGAACACGCCGGCCTCGAAACCGAGCAGTTCGGCGATCTTGCGTTCGAAGCTGTTGACGAGAGCCCCCTCGCCATACTGGTCGTGCTGGACACCGTTGACCTCGCACCATGCCGCCATCGCGGCGAAGTCCTCGGCAGCGCTATGCGGGCGGTGGCCCGGAACAACGGTGTGGCAACGTTGACGCAGTACTAGCGGGGACATAGCGACTCTCCATAGATAACGGTAAGCGGGATCCGCTCGGCGGGTGGCCGGCGGGATCGCGGCCAAGTCGGGTTTCGGCCGGGCCGCAGGTCGCCCATGGTAACGCAGAGCGCCCAGCGCCGCTTCCCGCCCCCCGTGGTTTTTGCCAACCAGCCGATCGGCGGCAGGTTATGACCGCAAGAGCAACACACTCTTCGCTTGCCGGCCCCCAACACGAGGTTGGCCGAGCTGTGCAGCGACGGGCGATTCGCTCAGCTTGCGGTGACGAAGGCTGCCTGCGGCCGGCGGCCGAGTAGCAACAGCTGGCAAGCGGCGACGACGGCACTCGCCACCGCCAGCCACAACGGCCAGTCCGGCCCCAGCTCGAACAGCCAGCCGGCCAGTGCCGCGCTGACCGTGTAGCCGACGGTGTGCGCGGCAGCGATCGAGCCGCTGACGCGGCCCTGCTGCGCCGGCGGTACCACCTTCGCCGCCTGGTGGCTGTACGCCGGCACCATCACCGCCAGCGCGAGCGACATGCCGACGAAGCCGAGCCACGGCGCCGCCGGGTGGTGCCACAGCGGCATCAACGCAATCGAGGCGACGAGCAGAACGCCGGCTGCCGGCACCCAGCGCGGCGACAAGCGCGGCACCAGCCACAGCTGCACTAGGAGCGCCCCCACGCCGGCGGCGGTCAGCATGCCGCCGAGCGTCGCCGCGGCACGGGTCGGGCTCCAGCCGAAGCGCGCCGCCAGCCACACCCCCGCCACGTACTGCACCAGTCCCAGCGCGCATTGCGTGGCGAACGCCAGCGGCCAGAAACGCCACAGCAGCCCGAACAGGCCCCGCTGCGGCAACAGCCGCGATACCGCGTGCGATGGATGTGCTGACGGTTCGACCAATTTTGCGGTGGCCACCAACGCAGGCCAGGCGACCAGCGCCACCAGCCACAGCGGCCCCAGGGGATCGAGCGCCAGCGTCGTCGATGCCAATACCGGCCCGATCAGCCGGCCGACGGTCAGCCCCGCCGACAGCCGCGACAGCGCGCCGAGGCGCTCGCCGATGGCAACCGTCGCCCCGACCCAGGCTTGGCTGGACGACACCAGCCCCGACACTGTCAAGCCGTAAGCCACCCGGCTCGCCGCCAGCCACCACCAGATCGCGTCGGCACTGAGCCAGCCGCGCTGCGCCACCAAAGTCAGCAGCAACAGCGCAACGTGGCTGACCGCAAAGCCGAGCAAGGCGATCACCAGCACCGGCCGGCGGCCTATGCGATCGCCGACCAGTGCCCACAGCGGCGCGCCGAGCAGGAACAGTGCACTACCGATCGCGAACGCGCTGTTGACGCGCGCAAGAGTCAGGCCGGTAGCGGCGATCAGCAGCGGCTGGAAGGTGAACAGCGCGGCTTGGCCCAGGCCCATCACGGCGCAGCCGGCAGCCAGAGTGAAGACGAAGGAACGGGACGCAACAGGTGGGGTGGGCATCGGAAGCTACGACATCAAATTCAGAGCCGCCATTTTATCTTGCATTTGCGCTATTGCAAACGATTCTTGTTTGTGTTTAGCATGAAAAACACCAACCACCACCGATGGACACCCCATCATGTCGCTGCACCTCACTCCCCCAGGATCCGGGCGGACGCCCGGCGAACTGGCCTCGACCAACGCCTTCGTCAACGCGCTGCTGCGCGAGTGGCCGCACTGGACCCACCATCGCCGCGAACAACTGCCGGCCGGCATCAGCACCGCGCAGGCCGGCGTCGACGGCGGCGTGCTGCTGCCGCTGCCCGGCCATGCGCTGTCGGTGTGGCTACCGCTGGCGCACTGGTCGCTGGCCGGGCGTCATGCCTTTGCCCTGCCGCTCTGGCTCGCTCGCGACAACGGAGCCTGGCAGCCGGGCAGCCTCGCCGAACTGGTCGCGCTGATCGCCACCGAACCGGCGATCGCCGGCCGCAACGCTACGCCGCAACTCGCCTGGCTGTTCATCAAGAGGGTGGCCGACAGCGCGCTGAACCTTGCCGCCGCCGAGGCGGCGCGACTCACTGAGCTTTCCGCGCTGTCGTGGCCGGAGGCTGGCTACCTGGCCGCCGAGCAGGGCCTGGTATACGGCCACGCGGTCCATCCCACGCCGAAGAGCCGCGACGAGTTTTCAGCCGACGACGTGCGCGCGTACAGCCCGGAATTCGCGTCGCGCTTCGCGCTGGAATGGTTGGCACTGGCCCCGGAAGCGCTGTGGAGCGTCGACTGCGACGGCCTACCCGCGTCGGCGCGGCTGGCCGGCCTGATCACCGACGACCCGGCGCTTTCGCGCATCGTCGCGCAGAATCAGCTGCCGGACGACTGGCTGCTGTTGCCGGTGCACCCGTGGCAGGCACGTGTGCTGAAGCACCATCCGAGCTACGAGCACTGGATTCGCGCCGGTAGGCTGAAGGAGCTCGGCGCGCAGGGCGTCGACTGGTACCCGACCTCGTCGCTGCGCACGCTGTACGCACCGGGCCAGCGCTACATGCTCAAGCATTCGCTGAGCGTGCGGCTGACCAACTCCAAGCGCGTGCTGCAGCCGGCCGAAGTGGCACGCGGCGCGCTGGTGCACGGTGCGTTCATGAGCCCGCTTGGCCGCGAGCTTGCCGAGCGCTGCCCAACGCTCGCGATCATGCACGAACGCGCCGCGTTCGCGCTGGCGAACCTGGACGGCAGCCCCTTGGCCGAAAGTTTCGTGTTGCTGCGCGACAACCCATTCGCAGAGCGCGACACTACCTACGTGATGGCGACACTGTGCCAGGATGGCCCGGACGGTACGCCGGGCATGCTCGGCAAACTGGTGACGACGTTGGCCGAACAATCCGGTGAGCCGGCGGCCATCGTTGCCGAGCGCTGGTTCGGCAGCTTCCTCGATGTGGCGCTACGCCCCTTCCTGATCGCGATGTCCGACTTCGGTTTCCTGTTCAGCGCCCACCAGCAAAACATGGTGCTGGGTCTCGCCGGCGGCTACCCGTCGCGCGTGTACTTCCGCGACTGCCAGGGCACCACGTTTAGCACTGCGACCATCGAACGCCTGAAGCCGCACGTGCCGGGCATCGAGGCCGCGCTCGAGCTGCAGTTCAGCCAGGCCGAGACCAACTGCCTGTGCGGCTACTACCTGATCGTCAACAACGTGTTCAACGTGATCAGCGTGCTCGGTGCCGCCGGCGTTGCCGACGAGGTGCGGCTCGCCCGCCTGATGCGCCGCTTCCTGCTGGCGCTGAAGGCCGAGGGCTTGGCCGACACCGCCTTCGTCGACTACCTGCTCACCTCGCCCGAGATCGAAGCCAAGGGCAACTTCATGATCTGCCTGCGCAACGTCAACGAGACCACCGAGCCGGACGGCTCGTTCCGCTCCTACGTGCCGCTGGCCAACCCGATTTACCACTGCACCGACTCCGAGAGCCGTCCATGACCACCCTGCCCCCGATCACCCTGCCCGGCGGCCAGAGCGCTGCCTGCCTCGCCGAGGCCGACACGCTGACCCTGCTGCTGGACGGGCGCAGCGCCGCCCGCTTCACCGTCAACCATGCCGAGTGCGAGCTCACCCTGACGCTCGAAGGCGGCGTCGACGCCGCGCTGCCGCCGGCCGCGCTGTACGCGCTGCTCGCCGAGACCTTCCGCAGCGACCGCGACACCCGCCGAGTCACGCTTAAGCTTGGCGCAGTGCCGGAGTTCGCCGCCGCCGCGCACCGGCTCGGCCTAGTGCAGATACAGGAAGCCGGCCGCGCCATCGCTTGGCGCAGCGCGTTCTGGCAGCTGCCGGGGCCGTGGCTCACCGCGCCGGCGTCGGGTCTGTTCCCGTCGCGTTTCACCGTGACCAACCACCATCAGCACCCGCTGCGCCCGCCCAAGCCTCAGGGCGACGTCTACCGGCGCTTCCTGCCCGAGATCGGCGAGACGCTGTCGTTCCGCACCCTCGACCCCGAGCGCGACCTCGAGGTGTTCCACCAATGGATGAACCAGCAGCGGGTCGACCACTTCTGGGAGATGGCCGGCACCCGCGAGTCGCATGCCGAGTACCTGCAAAAACGGCTGGCCGACCAGCACAGCCACCCGCTGATCGGCTGCTTCGACGATGTGCCGTTCGGCTACTTCGAGACGTACTGGGCGAAGGAAGACCGCATCTCGCCGTTCTACGACGCCGACGACTACGACCGCGGCTGCCACGTGCTGGTAGGCGACAGCCGCTTCCGCGGCCCGCGCCGCTTCCCGCTGTGGCTGCGCGCGATCGCCCACTACCTGTTCATCGACGAGCCGCGCTGCCACCGCTTCGTCGGCGAGCCGCGCGTCGACAACAGCCGCTTCATCGAGCACCTGCAGGACCATGGCTTCGTCAAGCGCAAGGAGTTCGACTTCCCGCACAAGCGCGCCGCGCTGGTGGTGATGGAGCGCGACGTGTTCTTCGACCAGTTCGGACTGTGAGGCGGCGATGAACCACGCGCATCACGCCCTCACCGCGCAGGCCGACCCTGCATTGTGGCGCCTGGCCAACCGCCGCTTGCTGACCAAGCTGCTGTCCGAGTTCGCGTACGAGGGGCTGATCGAGCCGGTCGAGACCATGCCGGGTCAGTTCCGCGCCCGCGCGGGCGCCGTACACTACGGCTGGTACGGCCGCGTCAACGCCTGGGGCATGCCGGTGATCCGCCCCGACACGCTGTACCGCGACGCCGACGGTGTACAAGAGCCGGCCTGGGACGCGCTGCAGGCGCTGGCCGACCTGACGCCCGATCTGCCGACCCCGGCGCTGACACTGGCGCAGTACGCGAGCGAAATGCAGCAGACGCTGCTCGTCGACCTGCAGCTGCTCACCGCGCGACGCGGCCTCACCGCCACCGACCTACTGGCACTGCCGGCCGACCGGCTCAACAGCCTGCTCGACGGCCATCCCAAAGCCGTGCCGAGCAAGGGCCGAGTCGGCTGGGGGCTGGCCGAGCACCACGCCTACGGCACCGAGAGCGCCCGCCCGTTCGCGCTGCACTGGCTGGCGGTGTCGCGCGATCTAGCGCCGTTCCACCTCGCCGAGGGACTCTCTGAGCAGCAGCTGCTCGCCGCTTCATGCGACGGCGCCGAACAGACTCGGCTGCTGTCGACGTTGGCCGAGCACGGCGCAAGCCGCACCAGCCACTGGCTGCTACCGGTCCACCCCTGGCAGTGGCAGACGCATATCGCGAGCCAATTCGCCGGCTTGCTCGCCAGCGGCGAGCTGATTCACCTAGGCGAGTTCGGCGATCGCTACGTACCGCAACCGTCGCTACGCACGCTGTCCAACCACGTCCGCCCAGACGCGCTACACCTGAAGCTGCCGCTGACCGTGCTCAATACCTCAAGCTATCGCGGCCTGCCCGGCCGTTACCTGGCGATCGGCCCGGCGCTGTCGCGCTGGCTGAGCGACACGGTCGCCAGCGACCCAACGTTGACCGAAGGCCGGGTGCTGGTGCTCGAGGAGCTGGCCGGCGGCCATGTGCCGCACCCGTTCTACAGCCGGCTCGATGGCGCGCCATACCACCTGAATGAGCTCTTGGGCGCGGTGTGGCGGATCAGCCCCGCGTCGCTACTCGACGACGGCGAGACGGCGCTGATGTTCGCAGTGCTGCAGCAGTGCGACGACCAAGGCCGCCCGCTCGCCGCCGAGCTGATACGCCGCTCGGGCCTCGCGCCCGAGGCATGGCTGAGCCGGCTGTTCGAGCGCTGCGTGGTACCGCTCTACCACCTGCAGTGCCGCTACGGCCTGGGCTTTATCGCGCACGGCCAGAACCTGACGCTGATCCTCGACGGCAACGTGCCGGTCGGCGTGGCGCTGAAGGATTTCCAGGGCGACCTGTTCGTCGCCGACGCCGCGCTGCCCGAGCTTTCCGGCCTGCCCGCCATGGTGAAGGCCGCGCTGCCGACGATGCCGCCGCACTACCTGATCCACAACCTGTGGACCGCGCTGTTCGGCAGCGTGTTCCGCTTTATGGCGAGCGCGCTGGCCGATGCGGACGTGATCGCCGAGCCTGCGTTCTACCGGCTGCTGTCAGCCCGGTTGCGCGCCTACCAGACCGCCCACCCCGAGCTGGCCGAACGCTTCGTGCTGTTCGACCCGTTCACCGCCGAGATGCCCCGGCTGTCGCTGAACCGCGCCCGTTTCGTCGCCGGCTACGGCGACAGCGCCGAGCGGCCCATCCACGCCCTCGGCCCGACCCTGACCAACCCGCTGGCCGCGCACGACGCGCACCGCTTCTAAAGGATCCCCCCATGACTATCCGTCTGGATGTTGCCGGCATCGGCGTCGGCCCGTTCAACCTGAGCGTCGCCGCGCTGCTCGCTCCGCTCTCCGAGCTGAAGACCGGCTTCTTCGAACGTCGCCCGGCGTTCGACTGGCACCCGGGCATGATGCTGCCGGGCACCCGGTTGCAAACCTCATTCCTGAAGGACCTGGTCACCTCGGCCGACCCGACGAGCCCCTACTCCTTCCTCGCCTACCTGGTCGCCAAGCAGCGCTTCTATCGCTTCATCAACGCCGAATTCCCGCGTATCGAGCGCCGCGAGTTCGCCGACTACCTACGCTGGGTCGCCCAGCAGCTGCCCAATCTGCACTTCGGCAGCGAGATCCGTGACGTGCGCCACAACGGCGATTGCTTCGTCCTGAGCTTCTCCGACCGCCAGATCGAGGCCGAACAGCTCGTCGTCGCAACCGGCTCGGTACCGCACGTGCCGGACTGGGGAGCGCCGCACCTGGGCGAGCAGGCGCTGCACGCCAGCCAGTACATGACCACGCCGCTGAACCTGACGGGCAAGAACGTCGTCGTGATCGGCGGCGGCCAGAGCGGCACCGAGATCGTACTCGACCTGATGAACGGCGCGCGCGGCGAGCTCGCGTCGCTGACGCTGGTCAGCCGCCGCCCGACACTGGAGCCGCTGGACGAAAGCCCGTTCACCAACGAGTTCTTCACGCCGGACTACGTGAGCGCCTTCCACCGCCTTCCCGAGGAGCGCAAGCCGGCGATCGTCGAGCGCCAGAAGCTCGCCAGCGACGGCATCTCGCCCGACACGCTGCGCGAGCTGACGCAGGCGTTGTACGTCGCCGACTTCCTCGACCCGGGCCAGAGCCGCCCGAGCCTGCTGCCGTTCCGCGAGGTATGCGCGATGCGCCGCGACGGCAAGGCGCTGCGCCTGTCGATGCACAACGGCTTCAACGGCGAGGACGAAGAGCTGAGCGCCGACCTGGTGATCTTCGCCACCGGCTACCGCAGCGTGCTGCCGTCTTGCCTCGCGCCGCTGTCCGAGCGCATCCGTCGCGCCCGCAACGGCCGCCTCGCGCTGCGGGAGGACTTTTCGGCCGACTGGGACGGCCCGGCCGAGCAGCGGCTGTTCTTCCAGAACGCCGGCCGGCTCAGCCACGGCATCGCCGACCCGCAGCTGTCGCTCGCCGCGTGGCGCAGCGCGGTGATCGCCAACAGCCTGCTCGGCCGCCGTCATTACAACGACAGCGATGCGGCCGCCCCGCTCCATTGGACCGCCCCCGAGCAGCCGACCGCGCCGACCGCAAAGGCGGCATAAATTAATAGATAATCATTCTCGTTTTCACTGGAATGATGACATATCCTCGCCTGACGGGCCGCCGGGCAACCGGTGGCCCCTTGTTTTCGATGAGCACACACCACTTCCCGCTGCTCGAGGCCGATGCGCTGCGCGTCGTGCTCGGCGGCAGCACCATCCTCGATTCGCTGTCGGTTGGCTTCGACGCCGGCCGCGTCTACGCCCTGTGCGGCCCGAACGGTTGCGGCAAGAGCACACTGCTGCGCTCGCTGGCCGGCCTGATTTCACCGGCCGCCGGCAGCGTGACGCTGGCCGGCCGGCCGCTCGCGACAATGGCGCCGCGCGAGCGCGCCAAACGGCTGGCGATGCTGGCGCAGAGCCACACCACCCCGCCGGGCCTGACGGTGGCGGAGCTGGTCGCCTGCGGCCGCTTCGCCCACACCGGGTTCAGTCACCATCTGGACCGCAAGGACCAGCTCGCGATCGACCGCGCGATCGCGCTGACCAGGCTCGAAACATTGGCAGAGCGCGACATCGGCACACTGTCCGGCGGCCAGCGCCAGCGCGCCTGGCTCGCGATGGCGCTGGCGCAGGGCGGCGAGGTGTTGCTGCTCGACGAGCCGACCACCTACCTCGACGTCCACCACCAGATCGACGTGCTCGCCACCGTGCGCCGCCTCAACGAGGAGCACGGCCTGACGGTGATCTGGGTGCTGCACGACCTGAACCAGGCCGCCGCGTTCAGCGACGAACTGCTGCTGATGAAGGCCGGCAGCCTGCGCGCGCGCGGCACCCCGCACGAGATCATGGCCCCGGCGCTGTTGAAGGACGTGTTCGACGTCGAGATGTGGCGGCTGCCCGACAGCCAACCGCCGGTGTGCCTGCCCCGCTACCACGGCCAGTTGCAGGAGGCCGCATGGTTGCAGTCCGCCTGAGCGTCGCGCCGGCCGCGCCGCGCCGGCTTGTGCCGCTGGCTCTCTTGCTGGCCGTGGCGCTGCTTTCAGCCAACATGTGGCCCGGCCACCTCGCCGACCCGAACCTCGCGCACGCGGTCTTGCTCGAGCTGAAGCTGCCGCGCCTGACCGCGACGCTGATCGCCGGCGCGGCGCTGGGCCTTGCCGGCGCCCTGTTGCAGCTGTCCACCCGCAACCCGCTCGCCGCGCCGAACGTGCTCGGCGTCACCTCCGGCGCGCAGATCGGCCTGATGGTCAGCCTGCTCCTGCCCGCGTCGCTGAAGTTCGTCGGCGTACCGGCGGTGTTCGCCGGCGGCCTTGTCGCCGCGCTGCTCACCTTCGCGGTCGCCGGCGGCTGGCGCGCCACGCCGCTGCGGCTGATCCTGGCCGGCACCGCCACCAGCCTGCTGCTGGCCGCGCTTGCGTCGCTGCTATTGATCCTCAACGAGCAGCACATCGCCGGCCTCGCGCTGTGGAGCGCCGGCAGCCTATTTCAGAACGGCTGGGGCGGCGTCGCTCAGACGCTGCCGTGGTTCGTGCTCGCCACCGCTGGCGCCCTCTGGCTGCGCCAGCCGCTGGCGGTGCTCGGTCTCGGCGACGAGGCGGCCGCGACGCTGGGCCTGAGGGTAGCCGCGCTGCGCCGTCGCGTGCTGCTGATCGCCACGCTGCTCGCCGCCGTCGCCGTCAGCCTGGCCGGACCGATCGCCTTCGTCGGCCTGATCGCGCCGAACCTGGCGCGCCTCGCCGGCCATTGGCACCCGCGCCGCCTGGTGCCGGCGTCGGCACTCGCCGGCGCCTTGCTGCTCGCCTTGGCCGACGCGGCGGTGCAGCGCATCGGCGGCAGTGGCGGCCTGCCGCTCGGCGTCGCGACCGCGCTGGTCGGCACGCCGCTGCTGATCTGGCTGATCCAGCGCCTGAGCCGGCTGGTGCCGCCAAGCGCCGACACGCTCGGCACGGCCGTGCCGTCCCGCCGCTGGCCGGTGCTGCCACTCGCCACGCTGATCCCCGTGCTGCTGGTGGCCGGCCTCTTCTACGGCAGCCTGCCGTTGCCTGACTATGCGCTGTCCGACTGGCTCGCGCAGATCCCGAGCAGCGGCGCGCTACTCGTCGAGCTACACCTGCCGCGCCTCGTGCTGGCGCTGACGGCCGGTGCACTGCTAGCTCTATCAGGCGGTCTCTTGCAACAGGTGGTGCGCAACCCGCTGGCCGGCCCGGAGCTGATGGGCGTCTCGCAGGGGGCAGGACTCGCCATGCTGGCCTTGGTGCTGGCGTGGCCCCCCGCGCCGCTGCCGGCCCAATGGCTGGCCGCTCTCGTCGGCGCCGCGCTGGTGCTGGCGGTCGCGCTGGCGGTGAACCGCCGCCACGACTACGAGCCGGTGCGGCTCGCCCTGACCGGCATCGCGCTGTCGGCGCTGCTCGGCGCGCTGGCGGCACTGCTGATCGTGTCGGCCAAGGTCCAGGCGGCGCAGGCGGTGGTGTGGCTCGCCGGCAGCAGCTACGGCCGTGGCCTCGACAGCGCCTTGGCGCTGCTGCCCTGGCTGCTGCTGGCACTGCCGGGCCTGTGGCTGGCACGCGCGCTGGGCTTTCTCGCCTTCGGCGACGAACAGGCCAATGCGCTGGGCGTGCCGGTGGCGCGACTGCGCCTCTTCGCTCTGTCGCTCGCGGCGTTGGCCGCGGCGCTGGCGGTGGCTGCGGTCGGCCCGGTCGGCTTCGTCGGCCTCGCCGCACCACACCTGGCCGGCCTGCTGGTCGGCCAGAACCCGCGCTGGAGGCTCGGCTGCGCGATGCTGGTCGGCGCGGTGCTGACCGGCGTCGCCGACCTACTCGGCCGCAGCCTGCTCGCCCCGCTCGACATCCCGCTCGGCCTGATGACCGCCGTGCTCGGCGCGCCGTATCTGTTGATCCTGCTGGCGCGACAACGCAGGCAGCGCCCATGAGCCTGCACACGCTGCTCACCGGCGAACTGGCGCCGTGCCGCGCGCAGCTGTACGCCGGCCACCGCCCCGACGCACTGCCGCTAGCAACGCTCGCCGACGGGTCGCACCTGCCCGACGCGCTGCTGGCCCTCGCACGCGATTACGCCGGCGCCCCGCGCCGCGCACAGGTGTCGCAATGGGCCAAACACTATTTCCGCCTGCTGCTGCCCCCGGCGATCGCCGCGGCGCTGCTGGGGCTGCGGCTGCCACTGGCGCTCGAGCGTGTCGGCCTGCGGTTCGACGAGCACGGTCTGCCCGGCGAGCTAGAGCTCGACCACCTGGGTACGCCCGCACCGCACGACTCCTTGGCCGAACGCTACCAGCCGCTGCTGTGGCAGCACTTGGCGCCGCTGATCGACCGTCTGGCCGAGCACGGCAAGCTCAGTCGCCGCGTGCTGTGGAACAGCGCCGGCAATCTGATCGAGCACCTGCTGCGGCATTTTGCCGACGAGGGCCACCCGGAGGCACAGGCCCACGCCGACTGGCTGCTCGGATCGCGCCGCCTCGCCGACGGTGCGGCCAACCCGCTGTGGCAACCGGTGCACTACGTCGACTCGTTCCTGCCGCAGGTTTCGTCGCCGGTACGGCTGCGACGTCTGTGCTGCCTGCGCTACGAACTGCCGGGCGAAGTATGCTGCGCCACCTGCCCGCTGCTACCCAATAAACCCGAGGAAGAACTGTATGCCCTGCTCGACCGCTGGCGCGCCGCCAAGGCCTGACCGGCGCCGCTTCATCGCCGGCCTCACCGCCCTCTTCGTCGCCGGCCCCGCCCTCGCCGCCGCCCGCCCGCTGCGCGTCGTTGCGCTCGAATACAGCCTGGTCGAGATGCTGCTGGCGCTCGGCGTCACGCCCGTCGGCGCGGCCGATCTGAAGGGCTACAAGCGCTGGGTCGGCCTCGGCAAGGAGCAACTCGGCCACGTCGCCTCGGTCGGTACCCGCCAGCAGCCATCGTTCGAGGCGATCGTCGCACTCAAGCCTGACCTGATCCTCGGCGTCGACTTCCGCCACGCGCCGCTCATGCCGCTGCTAGAGAAGATCGCGCCGACCCGGCTGCTCGTCAGCCAGCAGCGCGGCGACGGCCTCGCTATCATGCGCGACGACTTCGCTAGGGTGGCCGGCTGGACCGGCCGGGAGGGCGAGGCGCGGCGGGTGCTGGCCCGACTCGACGCAACACTCGCCAACGGCCGGGCGCAGCTAAGACAGCGCGCCGGGCGGCGCCTGGGGTTGCTGCAAGGCCTGGCCGGCTCGCCATCCTGCTGGGCGTTCGCCGCAAACAGCCTGCCCGGCGGCGTGATCCGCGCGCTCGGCATGGTCAACGCCTGGCCCGAAGACGACGCGGCACAAGGCATCCTGACCGTCGGTGTCGAGGATCTGCTGAACCAGCCGGCCGATCTTGCGACCGTCGTCGACCCACGCGCCGATTTCACCCGTGGCACCCTATGGCCCAAGGTGCCGGCCCTGGCGCAGGGCCGGCTGGTGCGGCTCGCGCCGGACACCTGGACCTTTGGTGGCCCGCTGTCGGCGCAAAGATTGACCGAACGGCTCGCCCGGGCACTGGTCTGAGAACCTATTTACGATCTCGCGAACGAAGGGTCAGCCAAGGCGAAATTGCGTGAAAATGCGGAATGTACAAGGAGTACATGAGCATGTTGAACGACATTTCAACGCAGGATCACCCGAGTACAGCAGATCGTAAACAGGCTCTGAGGCCGCACCGGCCTTGCCTTGCTGAAATGCTGCCGCGACACTAGTACCTGTCATGGCCCGATCCCAGCTACGTTGACGGCGAGCGGTCTTGCTCACCCGGGTTCGCTTGGCGGCCCCGCACCAGGCTCATGACAGGTTCTGATGCCCGCAAAGGATCGCCGTGACGCTGCACGAACTGACTACCCAAACACTGGACTTCGTCCGCGAGCACGAAGCTTGGGCCGCCCCTATTGTGCTGGTGCTGGCCTTTGGCGAGTCGCTCGCGTTCCTGTCGCTACTGCTGCCCGCCACCGCCATCCTGCTCGGCGTGGGCGTGTTGATCGGAAAAAGCGGCATCGCATTCTGGCCGATCTGGTCCGCCGCCGCGGTCGGCGCCATCCTTGGTGACTGGCTGTCCTATTGGATAGGGTTGAAACTGGAACACCGTGTCGCGCATATGTGGCCGCTGTCGAAGCACCCCGACCTGCTGCCGCGCGGCCACCGCCTCTTCGAGCGCTGGGGCGCCGCCGGGGTGTTCGCCGGGCGATTCTTCGGCCCGTTGCGCGCATCGGTACCGCTGGTGGCCGGCATCTGTGAAATGCCTGCATTCACCTTCCAGCTGGTAAACGTCGCCTCGGGCATCGCCTGGGCCACCGGCATCCTAGCGCCGGGTGCCTTCGGCCTGCGCTGGCTGGAAGGCTGGATGGCCGCCTGACCTCGATCAGAACCGCTACAATCGACATGGCCGCGAAGCCGCTCGCTTCGTCGCCTCGCGATAAGATCAACACAATGAAGCCAACGATGACCCGTTCCCTTACCGTCCTACTCGCCACCCTCGCCCTGTCCGCCTGTGCCAGCAAACCGGTACCACCGACGCTCGACCAGCAGTTCAGCCGCCAGCCACTAGTGCTACTCGGCGAGATGCACGATAACGCCGAAGGTCACAAGCAGCGCTACGCGCTGATCAAGGAAGCGGTGTTCAACGGCTGGCGCCCGGTCATCGCGATGGAGCAGTTCGACCGTGGTAACCAGGCCAAGCTGGACGAGGCACTCAAGCGCTGCACCAACACCGACTGCGTAATTGAGGCGGCCGCGCCGGCCAACAGTGGCTGGAACTGGGAGTACTACAAGCCACTGATCGAATTGGCGCAACGTTACAAGCTGCCCATCATCGCCGCCAACGTGTCGCGCGACGAGGCCGCCAAGGTCATGCGCGATGGCTTCAGCGCGATATTCGACCAGGCCACCCTCGACGGCTATGGGTTGAACAAGCCGGTGCCGGCCGACATCCTGACAGCCCAGGCCCACGAGCTCGACGCAGGCCACTGCGGCAAGCTGCCCAAAGAAACGCTGCAAGGCATGGTGAACGCGCAGATCGCACGCGACGTGTTCATGGCCAAGGTGATGTTCGACAACCGCGCGCATAGCGTGCTGCTGATCGCCGGCAACGGCCACGTGCGCCGCGACATCGGCGTGCCCCGCTGGCTCGGCAAATACGCCAACGGTGCACTAAGCGTCGGTTTCGTCGATTCCAAACCGGCACCGAAGGCCTTCGACCGCGTGGTCACCGTCCCGGCCACCGAGCACCCGAACCCGTGCACGGCGCTGAATAAGGCCGCCTCCTGACCACTGCAGTCTGTCTCCCCGCCCTACCACGACGCTGGCCAAAGGTTTCACTGGTAGACGAATAGACGGGGCAAGGCCGGCGGCGGCACTCACCAGCGTGGCGCCGCCCTCGCGAAATGCTCCGACAGGAATTCGATCAGCACCCTGACCTTGGGGGAGACATGCTTGCGGGTCGGGTACACCGCATAGATTCCCAGCCCGATCGAACGAAACTCGGGCATCAGCTCCACCAGCGCCCCGCTGGCTAGATCGTCGCCGACCAAGAAGCCCGGCTGCAGGATCACTCCTTGGTGCGCCAATGCCGCCGCGCGGCAGGTGTCGCCGCTATTGGTGTGCATGCACGGGTTGGTCTTCACGCTGACCGGCCCCGCCGGTCCGTCGAAGTGCCACTCGTCCTTGGTGGACCAGTAGCTGTACGAAATCACTCCATGGTCGGCCAGCTCGGCCGGCTGTGTCGGTACGCCGTGAGCCTCCAGATATTGCGACGAGGCACACAGCACCATGCGCGTAGTCGCCAGGCGCTTGCTGATCAGCGTCGAACTTGGCAACGCGGCGATACGGATCGCCAGATCGTAGCCCTCCTCGACCAGGTCGATCACCCGGTCGGCCAGCGTCACGTCGAGCATCACTTCGGGATAAAGGGCACGAAACTCACCCCAAAGCGGGGCCAGGTGGCGGATCCCGAAGGTCACCGGCGCGTTGATCCGCACGAGACCGCTGACCGCCACGCTGCGTGAAGTGATTTCCGCCTCGGCCTCGTCGAGCCCGGCCAACAGCTCCTTGCTGCGCGCGTAGAACACCTGACCTTCCTCGGTCAGTGATAGCCGTCTGGTGGTTCGGTGCAGCAGGCGCACGCCCAAACGCCCCTCCAGCTCTGCGATGTAACGCGACACGGCCGCCTTGGACAGGTCGAGTGCCTCGGCCGCCCTGATGAAGCTGCCGCTATCGACCACCGCGTTGAAGGCACGCATTTCGAGGAATCGGTCCATTGTCTCTATAAGTGGAACAGTTGATCTCAGAATAAGCCGTTTATCTCAATCGAGACAACGCCTACGATTCGTCCAATATCCATCCAACCTGGCTTTGGCCGAGTTCCCCTTCCGGAGCCCTCCATGTCTCACACACTAGACCCGATCAGCCCCCTGCAGCAGGACCCGGCCTTTGCGCTGGACTTTCGGCTGCGCCAGCCCGTGCCCGCCGCCCCGAAGGCCTGCCTCCTGCTGCTGCATGGCGTCGGCGGCAACGAAACAAACCTCGCCGAGCTGGCCATGGCGATCGATCCCGAAGTGCTGGTCGTGCTGCCGCGTGGCCCGCTGACCTTCGCACCGGGGCAGTTCGGCTGGTTCCGGGTAGCATTCACCCCCAACGGGCCCAGCATTGTGGTCGAGGAGGCGGAACAGAGCCGCCAGACCTTGATTCGTTTCATCGAACAGTTGCAATCCGCCTACGACATTGCGCCTCAGCGCACGGTCATCGCCGGCTTCAGCCAGGGCGGCATCCTCAGCGCCAGCGTGGGGCTGAGCGCACCGGAACGGGTCGCCGGATTTGGCGTGCTGTCCGGCCGCATCCTGCCCGAACTAGGGCCCCGCCTGGCCCCGCGCGAGCAGCTCGCGACGCTGAGCGCCTTCATCGCCCACGGGCAATACGACAGCAAGTTGCCGGTCGCATGGGCGCACAAAGCGGACCAGTGGCTCACCGACCTGGGCGTGCCCCACGCCACCCGGCTCTACCCCGTCGATCATGCGCTGAGCCCGGCCATGGCCGCCGACTTCCTCGACTGGGCGCAGACGCTGACGAGTCCGCACTGAAAGTCCCCTTCTAGAGAATCAAGCAACAAGGCCCGCCTAATCGGCGGGCCTTGTTGTTTCAAATCGACTAACTAGCGGTCTGCTCCACCGCCGCCGCTTCCTCGTGCCGACGGCGGTAGCGCTGCGCCAGCACCGCGCACACCATCAGCTGCACCTGGTGGAACAGCATCAGCGGCAACACGATCGCCCCGACCGCATGGCCGGCGAATAGCACATTGGCCATCGGCACGCCGCTCGCCAGGCTCTTCTTCGAGCCGCAGAACACGATGGTGATCTCGTCTTCCTTATCGAAGCCGAGCTTGCGCGCCGCCGTGCGGGTGGCAAACAGCGCCAGCGCCAGCAACACACCGTTGACCACCAACAGGCCCGCCAGTGCCGCTAGTGGGGTCTTGTGCCACAGTCCCTGGATCACCGCCTCGCTGAACGCGGTGTACACCACCAAAAGGATCGAGCCCTGGTCAACGACGCGCAGTAGTGCCTTGTTGCGCTCCACCCAGCCACCGATCCAGCGACGCGCCACCTGGCCGGCCAGGAACGGCAGCAATAGCTGCACCATGATGTCGATGATCGAGTGCCACGAAGTGGTGCCACCACCGTGCGACACCACCAGTACGCTGACCAACAGCGGGGTCAGGAAAATGCCGATCAGGCTGGACGCCGAGGCGCTGCACACCGCTGCCGGAACATTGCCGCGCGCCATCGAGGTGAACGCGATCGACGACTGCACCGTCGACGGCAGCGTGCACAGGAACAGCACGCCCAGATACAGGTCTGGCGTCACCAGCGGCGACAGGATGGGTTTCAACGCGAAGCCCAGCACAGGGAACAACACAAAGGTGCTGACGAACACCAACAGGTGCAGCCGCCAGTGCGTCGCGCCGGCGATCACCGCCTCGCGCGACAGCTTGGCGCCGTGCAGGAAGAACAGCAGCGCGATCGCCGCATAGGTCACCTTGCCGAATACCACGGCGGTCTGGCCCTCACAGGGCAGGAAGGTGGCCAGCAGCACGGTGGTGATCAGCGCCAGCGTGAAGTTGTCGGGAAGGAAACGAGGTCGTGCCACGGGGTGCTCCTGAATCGTCGTTGCGAGAGCCTGCGGCCCTCTATTCATGGTCGTTATTTTCGCGGCGAGCCGATATAGAATTCAAATGGATTTATCTGATCAATTCATTCAATAACTGCATGAATATCTCGCTACGCCAACTCCGCACCTTTCTCGCCGTGGCCAAGCACCACAGTTTCAGCCGTGCCGGCGACGCGATCGGCCTGTCGCAACCGGCGGTCAGCCACGCGCTGCGCGAGCTGGAGAGCGAGCTGGGCTTGAAGCTGTTCGACCGCACCACCCGCGAGGTGGCGCTGACCGAGGCCGGGCACGGCCTGGCCGGCTCGCTGGAGCGGCTGCTCGACGAGCTGGAAGCCTGCCTCACCGAAACCCGCCAGCTCGGCGAAACGCGTCAGGGCCGGGTGCGCGTGGCGGCCAGCCCGACCATCTCGGCCAACCTGATGCCCGCCTGCATCGCCCGCACCGCCGAGCGCTATCCCAAGCTGTCGCTGATGCTGCGCGACCAGGTGCAGCAGCTGGTGCTGGCCAGCGTGCGCAACGGCGAGGTGGACTTCGGCGTGATCATCGACCCACTCGGCGCCGACGACCTGGTCTGCGAGACCATCCTGCAGGAGCCGTTTTGTCTCGTCTGCCGCGCCGACCACCGCTTCGCCGCCGCCGACAGCGTAGCCTGGACCGACCTTGCCAGCGAGCCCTTGGTGCTGCTCGACTACGCCTCGGGCAGCCGTCCGCTGATCGACCGCGCGTTGGCCGAACGGGGCGTGAAGGCACAAGTGGTGCAGGAGCTCGGCCACTCCACCACTGTCTACCGCATGGTCGAGGCCGGCATCGGTATCAGCGTGCTACCCACCCTGGCCCTGCCGCTGCCCGAGGCCAGCGACCTGGTGGTACGCCCGCTTACCCCCAGCGTCGAGCGCTCGCTGATGCTGGTGCGGCGCAAGAACCGCTCGCTGTCGCCGTTGGCCGAAACCGTGTGGGCACTGATCCGCGACGTCGCAGCCGAGTTTTCGGCCAACCGCAGCTGGCCACTGGCTGGCTGAGTTCTCCTCCCTGCCCTGCCTGGACTGATGCATCGACATCGATATAGACAAGTAGCCCCATCGAGACCGGCCTCCAGCGAATCACGAAGCGGCAGAGCACGGAACAGATCACCATCGCGGACCTGACGGGGCTGGCGATTCAGAATGGGCAGATTGCCAAGAGTGTGGTGATGGTGGGGTGAATGCCAGTGTGAGGAAAGCGGCCTTCGGGCCGCTTTTGCATTGCCCCCGTAGGACGGGTGAAGGCACTGGAGCCACAACCCATCGATAAAAGCGAGACGATGAGTTGCGCCGCCGCTCCACCATCCTACGAGTTGATGGCGAAACGGCAGCACAGCTCGCACCGATTGGCGCCTTCCTGGCTGGCCAACAAGACGAATTCAGTTCATAGGCTCATGTTGTCTCTGGTGCCCCGAGGCAGGGTTCATCTGCGAAGCAGGGTTCGCAGCAGTGTCAACCATGTCCCTGGTCTGTACACGAGACAAAAGAAAGTACCCCGCCCCGTTGTGCGGGACCGGCACTGCAACAAACCTCACTAAGAGCCTGTTTACGATGTGCTGCACTCGGGTGATCCTGCGTTGAAATGACGCTCAACATGCTCATGTACTTCATGTACATTCCGTTTTTTCGCGTCATTTCGCCTTGGCTGACCCTTCGTTCGCAAGATCGTAAACAGGCTCTAAGGTTGGCCCAAGGGAAAGAATGTGGATTGCCAACAGAGCGAGATTGACAAAACGACAGCCTTCGCAGCTTCCCCTACCGTTAGGCGCGCAGCACCCTATGTATCCGCCCCCCACATCCCCGTCGACACATACCGCTCCCCCGTGTCGTTCAGAAACGTGACGATGCACCGATAATGCCCGCTCGCTGCCACCCTCAGCGCCGCATGCACGAAAGCCCCTGACGACGGACCAACGAACAGGCCCAACGTCGCCAGCCGCCGACACATCGCCACCGCCTGCTCCGAGCTGACACCGATCCGCTCGTTGATCAGCGTCGCGTCGAGCAGCGCCGGCACGATGTCGCCCGGCGCGCCGAACGGCTTCAGCCCCTCGATGCCAGGAAAGGTTTCGGGAATCACCACCGCGATGTGAATATTGGGATTGGCAAGGCACAGACGCCGGCCGCAACCAGTCAGCGTGCCTCCGGTGCCGATGCCGGCCACCAGCGTATCCGGCGCCGGCAGGCCACGCTCGTGCAGTTGGGTGAGGATTTCCTCGGCGGTACCCACGAAGTGTGATCGCCAGTTGTCGGCATTAGCGTACTGGTCGCAGTGCCAGTAGCGCTCCGGCTCCCGTTCGGCCAGGGTATGCGCCTCGCGCAGCGCGAAGTCGTAGCCCTCGATCGGGTCGGTGACCACCAGCTCGGCACCGTAGGCACGCATCCGCTCCAGCCGCTCGCGGCTGGCATTGCCCGGCACCACGATGGTGACGCCGATGCCCAGCGCAGCGCCGAGCATCGCATAGGCGATGCCGGCATTGCCGGACGAGGAGTCGAGCAGGTGCCTGCCGTCGGCGAACACACCAGCCCGCCAAGCTTCAACCAGCATCCGCGCTACCGGCCGGTCCTTGATCGAGCCGCTCGGATTGAGGCTCTCAAGCTTGGCAAACAGCCGCACGCCCGGCGCTACCTCGGCGGCGAATGGAATCTCCACCAGCGGCGTCTGGCCGATTGCGCCGACCAGTGCCCGTGCGGCATCGGGCAGTTCCGCCGGCTCACCCTGCATGGCAGAATTGCTCATAATCGATGTAACCAGGGAAGGCTCGCCCCGGCGCGCAATACGGGCAGTCGGAGTTTGGCTGCAGCTCCAGTTCGCGAAACTCGGCCTTCAGCGCGTCATAACACAGCAGGCGTCCGACCAGCGGATCGCCCACGCCCAGCAGCAGCTTGAGCGTCTCCACCGCCTCTAGCAGACCGATCACCCCCGGCAGTACGCCGAGCACGCCCGCCTCCATGCAGGACGGTGCGAATTCGGCCGGCGGCGGCTCAGGGTACAGGCAGCGGTAGCATGGCCCGCGCCGCTTGGCGTAGCCGGGCCAGAACACGCTCGCCTGCCCCTCGAAGCGGTACACCGAGCCATGCACATTCGGGATGCCCAGCTTCACGCAGGCATCGTTGACGAGATAGCGGGTCGGGAAGTTGTCCGAGCCGTCCACCACCACGTCATAGCCGGCGAAGATCTCCTCCACGTTGGCGCTGGACAGTCGGGTCTCGTAGGTGTCGACCTTCACCGCCGGGTTGAGTGCCTCGATGGTCTGCCGGGCCGAACGTACCTTGGGCATGCCGAGTTTGGCCTCGCTGTGCAGGATCTGCCGCTGCAGATTGCTGCGGTCGACCACATCGTCGTCGACGAAACCGAGCGTGCCGACGCCGGCCGCAGCGAGATAGAACGCCGCCGGACTACCCAGCCCGCCGGCGCCGATCAGCAGCACCTTGGACGCCATCAGTTTCGCCTGCCCTTCCTCGCCCACCTCGGGTATGGTCAGGTGGCGTGCATAGCGCTGCCGCGCCAGGCCGTCCAGCTGCGACGGTTGCTCAAACGGCAGGCCCTCGGCCTTCCAGCGCGAAAAGCCGCCCATCATCGAGAACAGCGTGCTGTACCCCATCCGCGCCAAGCTATCAGCGGCGAACAGCGAACGCGTGCCGCCATTGCACATCAGCACCACCGGCTGGTCGAAATCGGGAATCGCATCCTCGACGCGCAGCTCCAGAAAGCCACGCCCCAGCCGCAGCGCACCAGGCGGGCTGCCTTGGGCAATCTCGTCCGCCTCGCGCACGTCGATTAGCACTGCGCCCTGCTGCTGCAGCCGCTGCGCTTCGGTCGGACTGATCTCGGCAATGCGGGCGCGCAGTGCCACAAGCTCCCTATCCTTCGCCTTCATCGCAGCCTCCCGCGACGGCCGGCACGATCGCGATCACGTCGCCAGCCTGAAGCGTGGTGCCCAGGCCCTGCAGGGTGCGCAGGTCGGCCTTGCCGACGAAGATATTCACAAACTGGCGCGGCTTGCCGTCGAGGTCGAGGATGCGTTCGCCTAGGCCCTCGTGCAACAGCGCCAAAGTGGTCAGTGCCTGCCCCACCGTGTCGGCCTCGAGCGTCACCTCATCAGCACCGTTCGTATAACTACGCAATGGGGTCGGAATGCGAATCACCACCGTCGCACTCATGATGCCATCTCCTCTTCCACAAACGCCTCCCCGTCCAGCCGCCACGACGTCACCGCCGCCACCCCGCCAGCCTCGACCGACAAGATCAGGTAGGACCAGTTGGGCCACGCCGCCGCTCGGTCGGTCTCGCTCGGTCGCGCCGGATGGTTGGGATGGGTGTGCCAGATGCCGACGATCTCCTGCCCCGCGTCTCGCGCCGCCAGCTCGGCGGTCAGGTAATCGGCCGGGTCCAGCTCGTAGCGGTCGTGGGCGCGTTCCCGGTTCAGGTTGCGTGCTTGGCGCATCGCCACGACGTGATGGACCGAGCCCTCGCGCCGCCCGATCAGCAGTCCGCAAGCCTCGTATGGGTAACCCTGCCGTGCCGCTGTACGCAAGGCGTCGAAGATGTCGGGGGGAAGATGCAGGACAGCGCTCACGGCCGGCCTCCAGCAGCGGGTCGAGCGGCGATCGCCGCCCTATTAGCCAGTATAGAAACTGCGTAGAGCCTGGCCGGTCAGGCGACGGGCGCAGCAACGCCCCGCAGCCATGTGGCCAGCGGGGCGCCGAAGTCCGCTAGCGCGTCAGAACCTGTTTACGATCTCGCGAACGAAGGGCCAGACAATGCAAAATGAGGCAAAACAGCGGAATGTACAGGGAGTACATGAGCATGTTGAGCCTCATTTCAACGCAGGATCACCCGAGTGCAGCAGATCGTGACGGACTCTCAGAACGGCTTGTCGCCGAGAATCGTCGCGCGGTGCATGATGCGCCGCGCCGGCAGATAGTCGGCCACCGCATAGTGCTGGGTAATGCGGTTGTCCCAAAATGCCAAGTCATACTGCTTCCAGCGCCAGCGAATGGTGAACTCCGGCCGCGCCGCGTGGGTGAACAGGAAAGCGAGCAGCGCGTCGCTTTCTTTCTGGCTCAGCTCGCGGATACGCGAGGTGAAGCCCTCGTTGACGAACAGACCCTTTCGGCCGCTAACCGGGTGGGTGCGCACCACCGGGTGCACCACGGTCGGATGGTCATCGCGCGCCTTCTTCCAACGCTCATAATGGTCGGTGCCCTTGAAGCGCCATTCCTGGAAGGACTTGGTGAACTCATGCTCGGCGGTCAGCCCATCCAGCAGCGTCTTGAAGGCCGGCGACAGCGCATCGTAGGCGGCGGCGCTGCTACTCCACAGCGTGTCACCACCGACCGGCGGCAACTCGCGCGCCGACAGGATCGCCCCCAGCGGCGGGGTGTCGATGAAGGTGACGTCGGTGTGCCAGTTGTCATTGTCCGGCAGGTTGTCGGCATGGGTGTCGAGCACCATGATCTCCGGCTGCTCCGGCACGTTCGGGTAGACCGGGTGCACGTGCAGGTCGCCGAAACGAGCGGCAAAGTCGCGCTGCTGACGCGGCGTAAGCGGCTGGTTCTCGAAGAACAGAATCTGATAGTCGAGCAGCGCCTGCTGCAGTTGGCCGAACACGGCGTTATCCAGTTTGGAGGTCAAGTCGACACCCTGCACCAGGGCGCCGAGCGCCGGGCTCAGCGGTTGGAAATGCAATTGCGACACGGGTATTCCTTTTTCTTTTCGGACGTGGCGGCCACATAAGGCCACCATCAATCAGAGCCGCTGACAAAGCCCAGCGTAGCGGTTCCGGCTAGGCGCGCTGCCGCAGAAAACGAGGCGTAGCCGAAGTTTCTGCGTAGCTACAGTACAAGTGGTACGGCAAGGCAGCGCAACAACGCCGGAAGGGCTTTGTCAGTGGCGTTAGTGCGCCCAGCCGGCGTAGCGTCGCTCCAGATAACGGATCGACAACTCCAGCACCAGCGCAATGACCGCGATCACCAGGATGCCGGCGATCACCACGTCAGTGACCAGGAACTGCGACGCCGACTGCACCATGAAACCCAGGCCACGCTGCGCCGCGATCAGCTCGGCGGCCACCAACGTCGACCAGCCCACCCCCAGCGCGATGCGCAGGCCGGTCAAGATATCCGGCAAGGCGCTCGGCAGGATCACGTGGCGCACCAGCTGCCAGCGGCAGGCACCCAGGCTGCGCGCGGCCAGCACCCGGCTCTGCTCCACCCGGCGCACCCCGCTGCCGGTGGCCAGTACCAGCGGAGCGAATATCGCCAGATAGATCAGCAGTACCTTCGACACCTCGCCGATGCCGAACCAGATCACGATCAGCGGCAGGTAGGCCAAAGGCGGCACCGGGCGGTAGAACTCGATCAAAGGGTCGACTGCGCTGCTTACGGTACGGTTGAGTCCAATCAGCACCCCCAGCGGCACCGCCGTCAGCAACGCGGCCAGCACGGCCAGACTGACGCGCAGCAGGCTCGCCTCGGTGTGCTGCCACAGCGTGGCGTCCATGAAACCGGTGGTGGCGATCTCGACCAGTTTCGTCAGCACCTGCTGCGGTGCGGGCAGGAACAGCGATGACACCACGCCGAAGCCGCTGACCAGCTCCCACAGCGTCAACAGGCCCAGCACCGTCACCAGCTTCGGCAGGCGTGCCCGCCAGGCGGATGGGGCGCGGTAGCGCACCGGCTCGGGGCGGCCGGACTGCAGCGCCACCTCTTCGGCGACGCTCAACTCAATGGGCGGCATGTTCGATCTCCTCGTCGTACGCGAAGTGCGCGTTCAGGATGTCCTCGCGGGCACGGACGAAGTCCGGGTCGGCCTTGATCGAGCGGGCGCTCTCGCCGGCCGCGTAACGGCGGGCGAAGCCCGGCTGCAGCCGCCGCACGATGCGGCCCGGGCGCGGCGACAGGATCACCAGCTCGGTGGCGAGGAACAGTGCCTCCTCGATGCTGTGGGTGATCAGGAAGATGCCGGTGCCGGTGCCGCGCCAGATGTCGAGGATCAGGCTCTGGATGCGCTCGCGGGTCAGCGCGTCCAGCGCGCCGAGCGGCTCGTCCATCAAGAGGAAGTCCGGGCGGTTGGCCAGCGCGCGCGCCAGGCCCAGGCGCTGGCGCATGCCGCCGGACAGCTCACCGATGCGATGGTCCTCGAAGCCCGCCAGACCCACCTGGCGCATCAGCGCCTCGGCGCGCTCGCGCCGCTCGCTACGGCCAACCTTCTGCAAGGTCAGGCCGAAGGCGACGTTGTCGGCGGCGGACAGCCACGGCATCAGCGCGTCGTCCTGGAACACCACGCCGCGATCGGCGCCCGGCCCGGTGATGGTCGCGCCGTCCAGCGTCACGCGACCGGCATCGGGGCGCTGGAAGCCGGCCATCAGCCCGAGCAGGGTCGACTTGCCGCAACCGGAGGCGCCCAGCGCCACGACGACATCACCGCTGGCGATCTCCAGCGACACCTTGTCCAGTGCATGCACGACGCCACGCGGGGTCGGATAATGCACCGAAACGTTATCGACGCTCAGACGGGCCATGGTCGCCTCCCCTTACTTGCCGGCCGCCTGGCGCACGAAGCTCGCCTCGACGAAACCGCTGTAGCTCGGCAGCACGCTGTCGACCTTCTTCTGTTCTTTCAGAAATTCGGCGGTGTTCTGCAGCGCCTTGGCGGTGCCGCCACCGAGCAGGCTGCTAGACAGCTGTTCCTGGCCTACCGGGAAGCGGCTGCCGGCGAGCAAGCCCGGGATCTCTTTCGGATCGGCGCCAGTCAGGCGGGCGATCTTGGCCACCTGCGGCGACTGAGCGTTCCAGGCCGACGGGTTCTTGCGGTAGTCGGCGAACGTCTGCAGCGTCACCTGGGAGAACTTGGCGACCACATCCGGGTTCTTGGCGGCAAAGTCCTTGTTCACCACCCAGGCCTCGAAGGTCGGCGCGCCCCACTTGCCCACTTCGGTGGAAGTCACCAGGGTCTTGCCGCTTTCCTTGGCCTTGCTCAGCGCGGGGTCCCACACATAGGCGGCGTCGATGTCGCCGCGCTGCCAGGCGGCGGTGATCTCGCTCGGGCGCAGGTTGACGATGTTGACCTTGGCCGGGTCGATCTTCCAGTGCTTCAGTGCGGCCAGCAGGCTGTAATGAGTGGTAGACACGAACGGCACGGCCACCTTCTTGCCGACCAGGTCCTGCGGGGTCTTGATGCCGCTGCCGTTGCGCGCCACCAGCGCCTCGGAGCTGCCGATCTCGGCGACGATCAGGAAGGTCTTGATCGGCAGCTGGCGGGTAGTGGCGGCGGCCAGCGGGCTGGAGCCAAGGTCGGCGATCTGCACGCTGCCCGAGGCCAGCGCGGCGATCACCTCGGCGCCGCTCTCGAATTTCTTCCACTGAAGTGGCTTGCCGATGGCCTTTTCGTACAGGCCGTCGGCCTGGGCGACCTTCGACGGGTCTACTCCGGTCTGGTAGCCGATCACGATCGGGCTGTCTGCGGCCTGGGCGAGGCCAGGCGCGACCCAACCGGTGGCGGTGGCAATGGCGATGGCAATCAGGTGGCGGCGAGTAGTCTGCATGGTCAGCTCCTGCATCAATGAGAGGAATGAAGCTGACTATACCCAGTTCACTTAATAATCAAAAGTAATCTAAAATTATTTTTTAATAGCCAAATAATAGTTAAAAGAAAATTATCATGGCTCCTGAAAAATGTAGTTGGGCTGTAGGAAATAAAGTTGAGCTAGCCAAGTTCTCCTCCATCCTGCCATCGCACCGCCCATTCAAAACAATCAAAAGACTTTTAACAAAATCTTACATAATAATCCGCTTGAGTGTGCGAATGATCTGCTCATACATCGCATCAACGGCGGGTGAGCTCACGGAGTTTTTGCTGCGCACAATGGCGACCTCAAGGTCGGGTAAGTCTGGCAGCCCGTGCCGCGCATCCAGTACCTTGAGATTGGGAGACAGGCTGCAGCGCATCAGCACGGCCACGGCCATGCCGCTTTCTGTCGCCGCCAACTGCCCCGCAACGTTGGGGCTGTGATAAACGATACGGTATTTGCGCTGCTGAGCCGAAATCGCGGCGAGCACTTCCCTACGGACACGGCTGCCCAGCTCGTGCACGGCGATCGGCAAAGGATCGCGCCGTCAGGCCTCATGCTATTCTGCCCCACCCACACCACCCCTTCGCGGAACAACACTTCCCCTCGGTTCGGATGGTCACGCGTCACCACCGCCAAGTCGGGTTCGCCTCGCTCAACCTTCGGGATCAGCGCGGTGGACTGTTCGCACACCAAGGTGATCTCGACGCTCGAATAACGGTTGGCAAACGTGCGCAATACTGCCGTGAGGTAAGCCATGGCGTAATCATCCGGGACGCCCAGACTGATCCGCTTGGAAATGTCCGGCCCCTGGATCGCGGCCAGCGCCTCGGCGTGCACCCCGAGCAAGCGGCGCGCACAGCACAACAACTCGGAGCCGGCGGGAGTCAGCAACATGTGGCGTGAACCTCGCAAAATCAGGGGCCGCCCCACGACCTCTTCCAGCTTCTTGAACTGCATGCTGACGGCCGATTGCGACCGGTGCACTTGCTTTGTCGCCGCCGTCAACGATCCGGAATCCACCACAGAGACAAAGGCGCGTAGCCAGTCGAGTTGAAGGTTTTTTCGACTGCATGGCTCAGTACTTATTCGAAAATCGAATGTTATCCAACATATAAATTCGCTTTCCAGCAGAAATCAACCCTCGCACAATTTCTGCCATGAAAACTGACATCCCCCTTTCCGTAACCACTAACGCCGAGACGCATCAGTCCCAGGCTGAGCAGCGTGGCACAGCCTTGATGGTGATGGGCGGACTCATCCTCGGCACCATAGGTATCTTTGTCGAAGAGGCCGCCCAGAGCCCGGTCACAACCGTCCTGTTCCGTTGCTTGTTTGGCGGTCTAGCCTTGCTACTCTGGGGCCTGGCCAACCGGCGTTTACCCGAGTTAAGGCTGAGGGGTCGCGCGCTGCTCGGCGCGATCGGCGCCGGCCTGCTGATGGCGACGAACTGGGGGTTGTTCTTCGCGGCTATTCCTCGCTCCTCGATTGGTGTGGCCACGGTAATCTTCCATATCCAGCCGTTCTGGGTGATGGCGATGGGGGCGTGGTGGTTGCGGGAAAAGGTGTCGGTGCAACGGGCCGTTGCTGCGGTATTGCCTTACTGGGTTTGGTGCTTGCGACAGGGCTGTTGGATGGCGGCAGGCTGCAACCCATTACGCATGACTATGTGGTGGGCATTGCGATGTGCGTTATCGGTTCGCTGGCCTACGCCGGCGTCACCATGATCGCCAAGGTCATGTCCTCGGTCAGTTCGTTTGCGCTCGCCTGGTGGCAATGCGCGGTTGGTGTGATGCTCACCGCTTGGTGGCCCTTCGTCTATGGCTGGCCGAGCACAGAGTCGGCTTGGGCTTGGCTCGCCGGACTCGGCATCATCCATACCGGCCTCGCCTACGCCGTGTTGTACGCAGGCATGAGCCGCTTACGGACCAGTCGCATTGCTCTCTTGCAGTTTGTATATCCGGTCACCGCGATTTTGGTCGATTGGGCCGTGTACGGGCATGCATTGAGCGTTATACAAGTGGCAGGGGTACTGCTCATGGCCTTTACTCTGTGGTCGGTGAGACGATCTGAGTAAGAAGGCAATGTTCACTTCTAAGCTCCCATCCCTTAGCGTTCAGCGGAGCCCAATAGGATCCAAGATCAGAAGGTAACGGCCCGTTGTGGCAGCTTGTTTGCAAGTGCCGTCACTACCTCGTTGAACGGGCATCTTGCCAACAAGGTTTGTAGCTCGCGGAAGTACGGATCAGACTGCCTTCACCGCATCGCCGCTCGGGCGCCATGTGTCGCGTTCGTGCCGCCCTGTCCCGAACGACGAAGGGGGGTCTCGGAACGGGCCAGTCTTGTGCCAGTCTTGGGTGGGACAATGAGTAGGCAGCGGAAACGGGCGAGCGAGACCGGGTGGCCACAGTCCCGGAGGCCCGTCTGCCTACTACTCGCCTGGAACGGTGTCACTCATGATGGCCGTTCCCTACTACGGGTCATCCCCGCCGGGTACTACCGTCAGCCAGCTGACCCGCCCTGTGACTGCTCCTGGTGCAGCTGGAAATATTCCTCCAGTTCATCCATCAACTGCGCGGGATGCGGCAAGACCGCCTTGTGCGGGTGCCCCTTGAGCGCGTCCTTGATCGCCGGGCTGCAGGTCTCTTCCAGCCCGAGGACGATATCATGCTTGTCCTTGATGGCGCGGACTTTCCCAAAACGCGCATCGGCGCCGAGAAACAGCAAATCGTAGCGCGCGCCGAAACGTTCGCGGAGGGCCTGTTCCTGCTCGGCGGGCACGCCGATCAACAGGGCGCGCAATTTGCGCGGGCCGGCCATGGTCGTCTGCGGGTTGCCTTTGCGCTCGGCCTGGCTGGCGGGGGGCTGCTTGCCGACCTTGCCACGCCCTTGGCCGGGCGGGGTGGGACGCTCCGCCGCAGGCGCGACGTTGCCCGGCGTTGACCGCCCCGTCACCGGCGGGCGCTCACGGTGTGGCGCCGCTACCGGCGCCGTGAACGCGGTGCTGAGCTGCTGGGTCATGGCGTCCAGCCGGGCGCGGATGACGTCGATCTGGGCGCACAATTCCTGGGTGGCCTGTTCCAGCGGGGCCATCTGATTCGCGACGAAAGTGCCCAGTTTCTGCGCGACCTGTAACAGCAAGAGGTCGGAGAACTGGTCGACTGCCGACGTGAGGGCATCGTGCACTGCCGGTGGGGTACTCGGGGCCACCTCGTGCGCCAGCGTCTCCGGCGTAGCGAGCGGTGCACTATTGGTCGGTGCGGCGTCGGCCGGAGTGAACGGGACGTCCGCATCGAGTGCTAGGTCCTGAACGGGGACCGGTGTCGATGAGGCGGATCGGGACGGTTCCGCCCTGCCCTCACGCGCGGCGTCGGCCTCCGGTGTGGAGTAAGGCAGGGATTGTTGGGGAGGTGTTTCGCTCGCGGTGGCCTCCGCGAGGGGGCGGCGACCGCGACGGCGCGTTGCCTCCGGCGCCACCGTCGTCTCTTGGCGCAGTGGGGGCACGACCTCCGTGACCGGGATCTCCTGTTGCACCGGTTGGTCGGTTGGCGGGGTGGTCAGGATCTCCGCCTGGCTAGCCGGGATGGGGGTCGCCTCCTGAGGCGCCAGCGCGGCGGGAGTTAACTTCGCCACCAAGGCGGCCGAGCGGGGAATCGGTTTATCCGCCAGATCATTGGCTTTGTCGGTCCGAATGTACACCTTGCGGTTGCGGCCGCCTTTCGCGCCTGGCGCCGGCGGGGCCGCTTGGCTGGTCACGTAGCCTTTTTGGACGAAGTCGACCAGCAAGCGCGAAGTGTAGTCCGGATTCACACCATATTCGCTCGCCAGAACTTGACGGATTTGCGACCCTTCCAGCCCCCGCTCTTGGCCGAGTCCGATGAGTTCAAGGAGTTGCCAACGGGAAATGGTTTTATGTGGTTGATTGCG